>NZ_JBIUXU010000012.1:0-348043 GCF_044744165.1 Streptomyces sp. NPDC087420 | reverse complement strand
TCGTCCGACAGAACCAACTCGGCCTTCGGCCGTCCAGTACGTGCCACAGGCCAAGTCTAAACATCTGAACAGAATTCCTGACTCAGAAGACTAGGGTGACCGCATGGCGAGAGTGCGGCTGGGTGTGGCTGAGCGGCGGGAGGAATTGCTGGCGGCCGCCGTCGGGCAGATCGAGGCGCGAGGGGTGGCGGCGCTGCGGATCTCCGACGTCGCCGGGGCGCTCGGGGTCAGCAACGCGCTGGTGCTGTACCACTTCTCCACCAAGGAGAAGCTGGTGGCGGCCGCGTTCGCGCATGCCGCGCAGGCCGATCTGGCCCATCTGCACACCCTGCTCGGCCGTCCGGCGCCCGCGCTGCGCCGACTGCACGACGCCATCCGCTGGTACGCCCCGACCGGGGCGGCCAAGGGCTGGAAGCTCTGGATCGAGGGGTGGGCGGCGGCGCTGCGCGAGCCCGCGCTGCGGGAGGTGGCGCGCGACCTCGACCAGCGGTGGAAGGCGGCCCTGACGGAGGTCATCGCCGAGGGCGCGGCGAAGGGCGAATTCGACTGCGCGGACCCGGTGTCGGCGGCCTGGCGGCTCACCGCGCTGCTGGACGGCCTGGCCGTGCAGATGACCGCGTACGCGGGCGGCGCGTCGGAACCCGCCGCCCTTCTCGCGTACGCCGACGAGGCGCTCGCCCGCGAGTTGGGGATCGAGGTCTCGGCGCTGGACCACCCGAGAACCTAGCGGGACGCCCCGGGGCGTGGCCGGAGGCTCCACGGCCGTACTGTGACGGCGAACGGACGTCCGGAACCGGAAAGGCAGACGGTGGCCCAACAGCAGACCGAGCAGACCGACCAGACCGATCAGTCCGATCAACCCCCGCAGCCCGCACCCGCGAAAGCGGAAGTGAACCGAGCGGATCAGGCGGATCGGGCGGATCAGCCGGACCGCTCCGAACCGCCCGCGCTCGACGTGCTGGTCATCGGGGGCGGCGGTGTGGACACCGTCGTCCGCGTCAACTCGCTGCCCGTCCCGCTCGCCGACTCCGTCGGTGTGGGTCCGATCCACGAATGGCCGGGGCACACCGGCGGCAATGTGGCGCTCGGCTGCCGGACCCTCGGACTAGGGGTGAAGTTCCTCGACTTCCTCGGGGACGACTGGCCCGGCGAACAGGTCCGCACCCGGCTCACCGGCGGGGACGTCGACTTCGAGACACTCCCGTCGCCCGCGGGCACCCGGCGTGCGGTCAATCTGGTCGACAAGACGGGCCGCCGGATGTCGTTCTTCGACGCCAGGGACCCGGAGGACCTCCGGATGCCGCGTGACTTCTACCTGCCGCATCTGCGGCGCGCCCGGCATGTCCACCTGTCCCTCAGCCACTTCACCCGGTTCCTCTTCGACGACATCGAGGCGCTCGGGATACCGGTGTCGACGGATCTCCAGGACTGGAACGGTCTCGACGACTACCACCGGGAGTTCGCCTTCCGCGCCGACCTGGTGTTCCTCAGCGCCGCCGGGGCCCGCGAACGCATAGCCTCCGTGATGCGGGAGATCCTGCGCGAGGGCCGGGCCGAGGCCGTCGTCGCAACGGCCGGTGCGGGCGGTTCGTACCTGATGACCCGCGAGGGCAGCCGGACCCCGCGCCCGGTGCGGGCCACCGCCCCGCCCGCGCCGGTGGTGGACTCCAACGGTGCGGGGGACGCGTACCTCTCCGGTTTCCTCTACGGCCGGCTGGCCGGGCGGGACCTGGAAGCCTGCGCCGCCCTCGGGGCGGTGGCGGGTGCCTACGCCTGTACGGGGCAGGGCGACGCGGGCCTGATCGGACTGGACGAGCTGCTGGCGGCGAAGGTCTGACAGCGCCGCGCCGGTGCGGCGGCTCAGGTCTGCCGCACCGGTTCGTACGCCTCGGACGACAGTCCGAAGGTCCATGCGACGCCCTCCTTGGCGGTCCTGGTGGCGGGTGGGACACGCAGCCAGTACGTACGGCTCGTGCCGTCCGGCTCGGGCGTGGAGTTGACCACCTCGACCGTCACTACGTCCTCGTCGTCGGCGAGGGCTATCCGCCACAGGATGCCCGTCTCGTCGCGGTGCACCGGCTGCGCCCCCGAGTCGGCGAGGAACCGGTCGTAGCCGTAGTGCTCCAGCATGACGCGGCGCAGCTCGGCGTTGCTCTCGCCGCGGATCCGCTCGGGCGTCAGGGACGCCAGCTCGTCGAGGAATTCCGCCGGAACGGGCATGCCACGCCAGGCGTACAGGGCGAAGCCGTCCGGGTAGGCGAGGGCGGGACCGTCGGAGCGGTCGAGCCGGCCCGCCTCGTCCCGGTGCAGGGCGACGGGACGTTCGCAGATCACCACGGCGTTCTCGTACGGCCACCACCAGCCCGCGTGCCTGGCCACCTCGGCGAGCCCTTCGAGCCGCTCGCCGCACCCGTCGAAGGCGACGAGCCAGGCGGCGTCGTGCTGTCCGAGGACGGCGTCGAGCAGCACCGGGCGGATCTCCTCCGCCTCCTCCGGCTTCCCGGCGAGTGTGTCCACGATCCCGCCCCGTATCCGCTCGGCGAGCGCCCGCGTGGTGTCCCAGAGCCGGGCGCCGGTGGTGTTCCAGTGCGCGGCCCAGCCCGCGGGGCCGAGCGCGTCGTGCATCCGCCGCCGTTCGGCCGCCCAGGGCCCGGTGCGCACCGCGTCGCGCACCGACCGTCCCCGACCGTCGAGTGACCGGGCCGCCGTGACCCCGGCCAGGGGTGACTCCACCCAGATGATCCGCTCGGGCTCCGCCAGGCCCGCCGTGCGGTACGCCAGCCGTACGCCCCGCTCGGCCGCCGGCCGGTCCGCCGCGCCCGTCGCCGCCGCGACGCCCCGCCATGTGTCCACGTCATTCATGTCCGCTGCCCCGTCTCGCCTGTTGTCCCTGTCCGACCACGTGCCCGTGTGCCCGTGTGCCCGTGCTGTCCCGCCGCCCCGCGCGGCCCTGCCCGCCGTGCTCAGTCCGCGACGACGCGCACCGATCCCGGCAGGTACTCCCGCTGGCGCACCACGCGGAACCACCCGCGCGGCAGTGGTATCGCCGCGTGTTCCTCGTGCACCACCCGCCCGCCTTCCGGGAGATGGAGCAGCATCGGCCCGTCCGCCGAGCCCGGTTCACGGATCAGCCGGCCGCGGCCGGTCACGGCGTGGGCGTGGCCGGTGACCTCGCCGAGCGCCAGGACCAACCGGCCCCGCACATCGCGCGGTTCGCCCACCGCGTCCGCGGCGCCCGACGGCACCGACTCCTCCGCCACGGGCATGATGAGCACGTCTCCTTGCCGGAACATGGCTATCCCCTCCGCCGGCGGCGCCGAGTGCGCCGACCTGTGAACGACGCTAGAGGCAGGGTCTGACAACCGGCCCCCGGCGATGGCGGAGGCCGGCACTCCGCCCGCCCCCGCGAGGGGCGTTGTCAGTGGGAGTTGGTACAACTTCTCGCACACGCCCACCGACCAACGCCGCACGGTGTCTGGAGCCTTCATCATGGCCATTTCCCACCACATGCAGGAGCTGTACGGCCTGCCCGTCCTCGACTTCCCCGCCGGGGACACGAGCGGGGAGCCGGCCGGCGGGCTCCCGGCCGCCGCGTCCGTGGCCTGGCGTATCTCGGTCGACTCGTACGACGCGGAGGAGACGTGGGAGGAGGCGTTCGCCCGCTTCGCCAAGGCCGTGGACCTCGGCGAGGTCAGGGCCCTGGTGGTCGGCTCCTGGAGCGACCCCTACGACTCGGGCCCCGAGGACGTGGTCAACGCCCTGGTGGCGATCAGTCGCCAACTTCCCGGGCTGCGCGCGCTCTTCCTCGGTGACATCACTTTCGACGAGTGCGAGATCTCGTGGATCAACCAGGGTCTGGTGACACCGCTGCTCGACGCCTTCCCCGCGCTCCACGAGTTCGGGGTCCGCGGCGGGCAGGGCCTGCGGTTCCCCGCCGTCCGGCACGAGCAGTTGCGCTCCCTCACCATCGAGACCGGCGGCCTGGACGCCGAAGTGGTACGGGGCGTGGCGGCGAGCGACTTCCCCGCCCTGGAGCGCCTGGACCTGTGGCTCGGTGTGTCGTGGTACGGCGCGAACGCGGAGATCGCCGACCTCGCGCCGGTCCTCGCCGGGTCCCGGCTGCCCAAGCTGCGGTACCTGGCCCTGCGCAACAGCCAGATCCAGGACGAGATAGCCACCGCCCTCGCGGGCGCTCCGGTCGTCGCGGGCCTGGAGACGCTCGACCTGTCGATGGGCGCGCTCGGCGACGACGGCGTGGCGGCGCTGCTCGCGGGACAGCCGCTCACCCACCTCAAGAAGCTGGATCTGCACCACCACTTCGTGGGCGAGGTGATGCGTGAGCGGTTGCGCGCCACCCTCGGCGCGGCGGGGGTGGAGATCGACCTGTCGGACCATCAGGACGAGGAGGACCGCGAGGACCGCTACACCGCGGTCGCGGAGTGACGATGACGACCCCGCCCCCTCGTCTTGTGGTGGTCGGCAATCCGGCCAACCGCCGCGTCACGCTGTTCCAGGACGCCGTACGGGCCGCCGGGCTGCCGCCCGCCCGGGTGGTGGCCTGGCGCGACGTGCTGCGCGCGGACGGCGTGGCCGGGGAAGGCTTCGCCGCGAGGGCCGGGTTCGCGGCGGGTGAGACCGTACGGATCGATTCGCCGGGCGAGGACCGGGAGGTGGAACTGCTGCTGCGCGGGGCGGGCGACCCCACCAGGGTGGAGGGCACGGCGCGTTGGTACGGACGCTTCACGGCCGCCGCTCACGCGCTGGCGCGGGAGGCGGTCGCGGCCGGAGCCACCGTGCTCAACGATCCCGGTGAGCTGGCGGTCCTCTTCGACAAGCGGCTCTGCCACGGTCTGCTGGACCGCGCCGGGGTGCCCGTCCCGCTCTCCCCCACCTCCGGACCCGCCTCGGGCACCTCCGCACCCACCTCGGTGCCCACCGCCCCCGCCGTGTCCGGCTGGGCCGACGTGCGCGCCCTGATGGCGGAGGCCGGGCTGCGGCGCGCCTTCGTCAAGCCGGCCCACGGCTCCTCGGCGTCCGGCGTCCTGGCCGTCGAGACGGCAGGACCGGGCCGGGTCCGTGCCACCACCTCGGTCGAGCGCGACCCCGAGGGGCGGCTGTTCAACTCGCTCCGGGTCCGGTCCTACACCACCGAGCGCGAGGTGGCGGCGATCATCGACACCCTCGCACCCGACGGTCTGCACATCGAGCGGTGGCTCCCCAAGGCCGGCCAGCACGGCCGGGCGGCCGACCTGCGCGTGGTTGTGGTCGCGGGCCGCGCCACTCACGCGGTCGTACGGACCAGCCGCTCGCCCATGACCAATCTGCATCTCGGCGGGACCAGGGGCGATCTCGACGCCGCCCGCGCCGCGATGGCCGCGGCGGGCAGCGGCTTCGACGAAGCACTCTCCATCTGCGAGCAGGCCGCCGCCTGCTTCCCCGGCACCCACTGCGTCGGGGTCGACCTGCTGCCGTTCGCCGGCTGGCGGCGTTTCGCGGTCGGCGAGGTGAACGCCTTCGGCGATCTCCTGCCACGCCTGACCGGACTGCCGGGAAGCGGGGCCGAGGGCCTGGACACGTACGGGGCGCAGGTCGCCGCCCTGGCGGACGCCCCCGGAGTACGGAGAGGACGGGACCGTGTCGGCCCCTGACCCGAACTCCGACCTGAACCCTGACCTGAACCCTGACCTGAACCCCGGCAGGGACTCCGGCAGGGACTCCGGCAGGGGCCCCGACATGGCGCCCGACATGAACGACGTCGTGGGCCGGGACGACCTGCTCCTCGTCACCCTCGACACCCTGCGCTTCGACGTGGCGCGGGAGCTGGCCGCCGCGGGCCGGATCCCGCACCTCGCACGCCACCTCCCCGCCGGACGCTGGGAGAAGAGGCACGCGCCGGGCAGTTTCACCTATGCCTCGCACCAGGCGATGTTCGCCGGTTTCCTGCCCACCCCCGCGTCCCCGGGCCCGCACCCGCGGCTGTTCGCCGCGCGCTTCGCGGGCAGCGAGTCCACCGCGGGCCGGACCTTCGTCTTCGACACCCCGGACCTGGTCTCGGGCCTGGCCGCCGCCGGCTACCGCACGGTGTGCGTGGGCGGGGTCGGGTTCTTCAACAGACAGGGCGCTCTCGGTTCCGTCCTGCCGGGACTGTTCCAGGAGAGCCACTGGGAGCCGGAGTTCGGCGTGCCCTCCCCCACCTCGTTCGAGGCGCAGGTCGCCCGGGCGGAGGAGGTGGTCGCCGCCCTGCCCGCCGAGCGGCGGCTGTTCATGTTCGTGAACGTGGCGGCGCTGCACCAGCCCAACTGGTTCCATCTGCCGGGCGCCACCCACGAGGCGGGTGACTCCCGCGCCACCCACGCGGCCGCCCTCGAATACGTCGACCGCCACATCGGACGGCTCTTCGCCGCCGCGAGCAGCCGTCGCCGGTGCTTCACGATCGTCTGTTCCGACCACGGCACGGCGTACGGCGACGACGGCTGGACCGGACACCGGCTGGGCCACGACAGCGTCTGGACCGTGCCGTACGCCCATTTCTTCCTGGAACCGGGGGCTCTCTCATGACCGACCAACACCGACCGACCGACCGGCACCGCCCCCGTCCGTACGAGAGTTACGTCTACGCCTACCCGCACAAGACGGCGTACCGCGAGTTCCCCGACCCTCCCGCGCTGGCCGACGAGTGGGCGGGCGAGCGCAAGGACGCGCTCTCCCTCTATCTCCACATCCCGTTCTGCGAGGTGCGGTGCGGCTTCTGCAATCTCTTCACCCGGATCGGCGCGCCGGACGAACTGACCACCCGTTACCTCGACGCGCTGGACCGGCAGGCGGTCGCCGTGCGGGACGCGCTCGGTGACAGCGAGCCGTTGCGGTTCGCCGCCGCGGCGTTCGGCGGCGGCACCCCCACCTTCCTCGACGCGGGCGAGCTGGAGCGGCTGTGCGACATCGCCGAGAAGCGGACGGGCGCCGATCTGCGGGCCGTTCCGCTCTCGGTCGAGACGTCCCCCTCGACGGCCACCGCCGACCGGCTCGCCGTCCTCGCCGACCGGGGCGCCACCCGGCTGAGCATCGGCGTGCAGAGCTTCGTCGACGCGGAGGCGAGAGCGGCGGTACGCCCGCAGCGCCGCGCCGAGGTCGAAGCGGCGCTCGGCCGGATCAGGGACGCCCGGATCCCGGTCCTCAACATCGACCTGATCTACGGCATCGACGGCCAGACCGAGCGCTCCTGGCGCCATTCCCTGGACGCCGCGCTCGCCTGGCGCCCCGAGGAGCTGTACCTCTATCCGCTGTACGTACGCCCGCTCACCGGCCTCGGGAGAACGGGCGGGGACGGCGGCCGGGAGGAGGACGACACCGCCTGGGACGAGCGGCGGCTGCGCCTCTACCGGCAGGGCCGTGACCATCTCCTCGCCGAGGGGTACGAGCAGGTGTCGATGCGGATGTTCCGCCGCCCGGGATCCCCCGCGCAGGGTCCCGACGACCACGCCTGCCAGACGGACGGCATGATCGGCCTGGGCTGCGGCGCCCGTTCGTACACCTCGCGCCTGCACTACTCCTTCGACTACGCGGTCGAGATGCGTGAGATCCGGACCATCATCGACACCTACACGGAGACCCAGGACTTCTCCCGCGCCCTGGTGGGTCACCGCATGGACGGCG
This sequence comes from Streptomyces sp. NPDC087420, assembly GCF_044744165.1. NCBI lineage: Bacteria > Bacillati > Actinomycetota > Actinomycetes > Kitasatosporales > Streptomycetaceae > Streptomyces > Streptomyces sp. NPDC087420. Next base: position 340,390 of record NZ_JBIUXU010000012.1, on the reverse strand, counting down.
ACGGCGACGAGGCCCGCCGCCGCCACCTGCTCCAGTCGCTCCTCCAGGCCCAGGGCATGGAGACGGCCGACTACCGCGCGCGGTTCGGCAGCGGTCCCGCCGACGACTTCCCCGGCGAACTGGCCCGGTTCGAGGCGTACGGCTGGCTCGACGGGAGTACGGGTCCCGGCCTGCTGCGGCTCTCCCCCGAAGGCCTCGCGCACTCCGACGCCCTGGGCCCCGCGCTCTTCTCCCCCGCCGTACGGGCCGCCATGGCCGCGTACGCGCTGAAATGAGACCCGCGATGGACCTGACGATCCTCTACCGCGGTCCACTCGCGTCCTGCGACTACGACTGCCCCTACTGCCCGTTCGCCAAGCGGCGGGACAGCCGGGAGCAGCTGCGCGCCGACCGGACCGCCCTCGCCCGGTTCGCCGGCTGGGCCTCGGAGCCCACGGACGACCGGCTGTCGGTCCTCTTCACCCCCTGGGGCGAGAGCCTGGTCAGGTCCTGGTACCGGCGCACGCTCACCGAGTTGTCGCATCTGCCGCACATCCGCCGGGTCGCCGTCCAGACGAACCTGAGCTGCCGTACCGACTGGCTGGCGGACGCCGATCCGGAGACCCTCGCCCTCTGGTGCACGTACCACCCGGGACAGACGCCGTACGACCGCTTCCTCGCCAAGTGCCATGACCTGGCGGCCCGTGGGGTGCGGTTCAGCGTCGGCGTGGTCGGCCTGCCCGAGCATCTGGAGCACGCGCGCCGGCTCCGCGCGGAGCTGCCGGAGCACGTCTATCTCTGGATCAACGCGGCCGAGGGGCACACGTACGGCGACGACGAGGCCGCCCGGTGGACGGACCTCGACCCGCTGTTCCCGTACAGCCGCCATCCGCACCGCTCGGCCGGGCTGCCCTGCCGCACGGGCGAGTCGGTCATCTCCGTGGACGGCGACGGTACGGTACGGCGCTGCCACTTCGTCCGCGCCGAGCTGGGCAACCTGTACGACGGTTCGTACCGCGCGGCCCTCGGTCCCCGGGGCTGTCCGCTGGCCGTGTGCGACTGCCACATCGGCTATGTGCACCTGGAGACGCTGCCGTTGTACGACGTGTTCGCGGGCGGGGTGCTGGAGCGCGTCCCGGCCGGGCCCGCCGCGCAGGCCGGCCCCGTACCGGTGTCCCTGTCCATATCCCCGTCCCTCGCGGGGCGCATCAGCACTTGAGCGGCAGCAGGTCGGGACGTTTGGCCGCCACGTGATCACCGGAGGACTCGCCGCGCAGCCGCCGGCCGATCCAGGGCACCAGGTGCTCCCTGGCCCAGTGGATGTCGTCGCGCCGCACCTCGAACGTGCCGCGCGGCACCTGCGGCGGCCACGGCTGGTCCGGGTCGGCGGGCACGTCGAGGCCGAGCACCTGCCCGGCGCGCAGCGCGACCCGGGTGTGGCCCTCGGGCGACAGGTGGAGGCGGTCGCTGCCCCAGGCCCGCCGGTCCTGGACGGACTTGAGCGACCACAGGTCGAGGACCGGGCAGTCGTACCGGTCGGCGATGGACCGGACGTGCGCGGTGTAGGTGGCGATCTTGCCGCGCAGATGCCGCAGCACGGGTACGTTCCTGGGGTCGAAGCCGGTCGTCACCATGACCGTTCCGACCGCGCCGGACAGGTCGGCGACGGCCCGCTCGAAGCGCTCGGCCACGTCGTCGGGGTCGGAGCCCGGCCGGATGATGTCGTTGCCGCCCGCGCAGAAGGTCACCAGGTCCGGGGCGAGTTCACGGGCCCGCGGGATCTGTTCCTCGACGATGTGGTCGAGCAGCCGGCCCCGTATCGCGAGATTCGCGTACCGGAAATCGCCGTGGACGGTGTCCGCGGCCTTTCCCGGCTCGCCGGGAACGGGGAGTTGGTCGGCGAGCAGAACGGCGAGCCGGTCCGCCCAGCCCACATACGTCCCGTCAGGCCCCGGATCGCCCACGCCCTCCGTGAAACTGTCACCGAGCGCTGCGTACGACCCGAATGTGCCACGTCTTCTCGTTCTCGAATCGTCTGCCACAGCAGCACATCATTCACCCGGGGATGTGACCTACGCGACCGTAACAAGAGATTGACGCAGGGTGAGATATGCCATCGGTCAAGTTTGGCCCAAACGGGAATAGCCCCGCTCCGGTGAAAAGGAATCACCGGAGCGGGGCCGAAGAGAGCCCGGAGGGGATCAGATGACGACGCCCTGCTGGCGCAGGAAGGCCAGCGGGTCGACGTCCGAGCCGTAGTCGGGGCCGGTACGGATCTCGAAGTGCAGGTGCGGTCCCGTCACGTTGCCGGTGGCGCCGGAGAGCCCCAGCTGCTGGCCCTCGCTGACGGACTGTCCGGCGGAGACGGCGATCGAGGACAGGTGGGCGTACTGCGAGTACATCCCGTCCGCGTGCCGGATGACGACCTGGTTGCCGTACGAGCCGCCGTCACCGGCGCTCACGACGGTGCCCGCGCCGACGGCCTTCACCACGGTGCCCGAGGGCGCCAGGAAGTCCACGCCGGTGTGGTAGCCGCTCGACCAGTTGCTGCCCGAGGCGTGGTACGGCGTGCCGATGGCGATGCCGGAGACCGGCAGTGTGAAGGCGGAGGCCTTCTTCACGGCCGTCTCGGCCGCCGGGGCGGCCTTCTTCACCGGCGCGGCCTTCTTGGGCGCGGTGCGCTCGGCGGAGCGGGAGGCCGTGGTGGGGGCCTTGGCGCGGTCGGCCGCGGGGGCCTTGGCGCCGAGGGTCAGCTTCTGGCCGGGGTGGATCAGCGACGGGTCGGAGCCGATGACGCGCTTGTTGTCCGCGTACAGCTTCTTCCAGCCGCCCGCGATCTTCTTCTTCTTGGCGATCTTCGACAGGGAGTCGCCGGAGACCACGCGGTAGGTCGCGGCGGTCTTCGCGGCGGCGGCCCGCGTCACGGACGCGGGAGCGGCGTGGACGGCGGACGCGGCGGACGCGGTGACGGATCCGGCGGCGGCGGCCGGTGCGGCGTGCGCCCCGGTGGCGCCGATGAGCGGAAGCACGACTGCGGCTCCGCCCGTTCCGGCCAGGACAAATCCGCGGGTGATCGGGTTGCTCTTGGGACGGCGGTGCTTACCCTTGGCGGGCATGGCGAATTCCTCTCCGGCGCCTACGAGGTGAGCTGTCGGGTTCGGGCTGGAGATGCCCGGTCGCGGTTGCCGCGCGACTTCACCCCAAGCCGTCCGCGGAAACGGAACGGCGTACTACCTGGGTCCCCCGCTCCTGCCACGCGTGGATGGTGGGTGGGTACGAATTCCGGGCGGCGGCAGGATTAGGCGTTCCGCTCGGATTGAGGGTGAACGTAAACCGACGCGGACGGCCGGTACAAGCCGCTGGTTCCTCTCATTCGTGCACGCTCCGATATCTTCCGGCCTTTCCGGTCACCCTGCGTGGATATGCGATCTTCGCTTTCCTTCTGACGACGCAATTCCGTTTTCCGTGACCACCACGCACCGTCACGGATATGATCCTGCTCACGGGTCGAGGGCCATCTCCCCCTCGATCGGGGCAGGTTATGCGTAATGCCTCAATACGGACAGATGTCACCAATTACCCGGGCGCCCATGTCGTAGGGTCTCAGTCGACATCGTCGGCGAGCCGCGCCGACGGCAGACACGGAGGAGCAGCCCGTGACCCAGAATCTGCCGCACGTGCCACCGGTCGAGCCGGAGCTGACAGGGGTACGCAACTTCCGCGACGTGGGCGGGCTGCCGACCACGGACGGCAGGAAGGTGCGGTACGGGCGGCTCTACCGCAGCGGGCACCTCGCGGGGGCCACCCCGGCGGACGCCGCTCACCTCGCGTCACTGGGCCTGCACACGGTCTTCGACTTCCGCAACGCGGCCGACGTGCGCCTCGACGGGGAGGACATCGAGCTGCCCGGCGTACGGAACGTGAACATCCCGCTCACGGACCCGGCGGACGGCGCCGAGTTCTGGCGGATGGTCCGGGACGGCGACCTCGGCCAGCTGCGGTCGCTGCTCGCGGACGGGAAGGCGGTGGCCCGGATGATCGGTTCGTACCGCACGATCATCAGGGACCGCACCGCCGAGCACAGCAGGGTCCTGCACGCCCTCGCCGACAACAACGTCCCCGCGCTCATGCACTGCGCGGCGGGCAAGGACCGCGCCGGCCTGTCGGTCGCGGTGTCGCTGCTCGCGGTCGGTGTGGAGCGGGACGCGATCGAGGAGGACTACCTCAAGTCGAACGAGCCGAGCCGCCGCTACAAGGTCCGCCGCAGCGACACCTCACCCGCCGGGATGTCCGCGGAGGTGATGGAGCTGCTGGGCCCGCTCTTCGACGCGCGCGCCGCGTACCTCGAAGCGGCCTTCGACACGATCACGACCACCTGGGGCTCCACCGACCGCTACCTCTCCGAGGGCCTCGGCCTCACCCCGGAGACCCGCGAACGGCTGCGCGAGGGCCTGCTGGACGCGTCCTAGGACGCACCCCGGAAGGCTGCCCTAGGAGCCGACGCTGAACAGCAGGTAGAGGAAGCCCGCGAAGAGGTGGCCCGCGATCAGGTAGGCGAAGAGGCGGATGACGAGCCCCCGGGGCAGGGTGCGGTTCTTCTTGTTCTCCGGCATGGTGTCGAACCTTTCTCGAAGGCCGTCGGTGAAGACCGGCGGAGCCGTCAGTGGAGATCGGCGGCGGGGCTCTGGAGCAGGGTGTGGACGAACAGCAGCTCGGTCCCGCCGGCGTCCGCGGCGGCGAGCCGGTGGGGGGTGAGCGAGTCGAAGTGCGCGCTGTCCCCGGGCCCGAGGATGTGCGTCGCGTCCCCGAGGCCGAGCCGCAGCCGCCCGCCGAGGACGTAGAGCCACTCCTCCCCGGGGTGTACGCGGACGAGGTCGCCCTGCGCCCCGTACGGCACCACGACCCGCAGCGGCTGCATGGCCCGGCCCGAGCCGCCCGCGCGGTGGTACGTCCAGCCGTCGGCCTCGACCGGCTCCTGACGTCCGGCGCGGATGACCGGATCGCGCTCGGCGGGCGCCTCGCCGAGCAGGTCGGCGACGGTCGTGCCGTAGATGCGGGCCAGGGCCAGCAGCATCGGCAGCGAGGGCTGGCGCCGGCCGGTCTCCAGCCGGGAGAGGTGGGCGGGTGACAGACCCGCCCGCGCGGCGACGGTCTCCAGTGTCAGCCGGCGGTCGCGCCGCAGCTCGCGCAGGCGCGGTGCGACGTCGGGGAGCTTTTCCGGCAAGGTGTCCGGCATGATGTGCGGCAGCTCGTCGGACCGGCCCGGAGCCGCGCCCTCAGGCGTGTTCATGCCTCTATTGCGCCAGGAACGTACCTCGGAGGCAACTTTTTTGCCTCCGAGGTAAAGCAGAGGCCGCCGTCGACGACGGGCCGACGGCTACCGGTTCGCGACGGCCTGCTTCACCAGCGTCCTGCCGAAGTCCCACATCAGCCCGCCGCCGCCGTGCGCGTCGTCCATCACGGCCGTGAAGGCGTCCACGAAGCGCTCGACCTCCCGCTCGCCGATCGTCAGCGGCGGGATCAGCTTGATCACTTCCAGGTGGTCACCGGAGACCTGGGTGAGGATCCGGTGCTTCTGGAGCAGCGGTACGACCACCATCTGGGCGAAGAGCCCCTTGCGGGCGGCCTGGAGCATCGTCCAGCGCCCCCGCAGCTTGATCGAGTTCGGCCGGCCGAACTCGATCCCGATCATCAGCCCGCGCCCGCGCACGTCGTGCAGCAGTTCGTAGCGGTCCACGAGCGCCGCCAGCCGTGTCCTGAGCAGATCGCCGGTGACCCGCGCGTTGGCGACGACCTGCTCGTCCTCGATCACCGACAGGACGGCCAGGCCAGCCGCCATCGCCTGCGCGTTGGAGCCGAAACTCGCCGAGTGGACCAGCACCCGGTCCATCGACGAGTAGACCTTCTTGAAGATCCAGTCCCGGCCGAGGGTCGCGCCGACGGGCACATAGCCGCCGGACAGTGCCTTCGCGACACAGATGAGGTCGGGCTCGACACCGTCCTCGTGCTGGTACGCGTAGAAGTCACCGGTCCTGCCGAGGCCGGTCTGCACCTCGTCCACGATGAGCAGGCTCTTGTGGCGGCGCAGCAGTTCCTGCGCGCCGCGCAGGAAGCCGGGCGGCGCCGCGTACACGCCCTTGCCCTGGATCGGTTCGATCACGAACCCGGCGACGTCACCGCGCTTCAGCTCGCGCTCCAGCGCGTCGAGGTCGCCCATCTCGATCGCCGTGTCGGGCAGCAGCGGCGCGAAGCCGTCCCGGAAGCCGTCCTCGCCGTTGACGGACAGCGACCCGGTGGTCAGCCCGTGGAAGGCGTGGGAGCAGTACAGGATCCTGGGGCGGCCGGTGGCGTACCGCGCGAACTTCAGCGCCGTCTCGACCGCTTCCGTACCGCTGTTGCCGAAGAACACCCGGTCCAGGTGCGGGCTGTGGGCCAGCAGCTTCTCGGCGAGCAGCCCGGGCAGCGGCTGGCAGTCGAAGCGGGTGAGGTCGGCGAGCGAGGCGTCGAGGACGTCGTGCAGCGCCTTCCGTACGACGGGGTGGTGGCGCCCGAGCCCCATCACACCGAACCCGGCGAGCATGTCCAGGTAGTCGTTGCCGTCCGCGTCCCAGAAGTAGGCGCCCTCGGCCCGTTCGTAGACGCGGTCGAAGCCGATGGTGTGGAGCATGCGCGGGAGTTGGTGGTTGAGGTGCTTCGTGTGCAGGTCGTACCGCTCGGCGCCGCGCTCCGCGAGCAGCCGTGTCAGGTCGAAGCCCTTGGTCATTCGCTGTTCTCCTTGTGTGCCAGGGCGGCGCTGATCCGTCCTGCGATCTCCACCGGTGTGAGGCCGATGTCGGCCAGCACCTCACTGCGCTTGGCGTGGGGGAGGAACTGTTCCGGGATGCCGAACGCCCGCAGGGGTACGCCGACGTCCGCGTCGCGCAGCGCCTGGGCGACGGCCCAGCCCACGCCGCCGCTGCGGCTGTTGTCCTCGACGACCGCGACGAGCCGGCGGGCGGCGGCCGGCGGTGCGAGCTGTACGGCGCCGCCTCGACGGTGGCAATGTCATGGCCGTCGACCACGGGGGTGCCCCGCAGGACGTCCCTGCCCCAGCTCAGGAACCTCTCGTAGCCGCCGCTGGTGCGCAGGGTCGCGCGGTGGCCGGAGAGCCCGCCCTTGCCGCGCAGTTTGGAGAAGTCCTGCCGGCCGGTCAGGAGTGTGTGGACGTAGCTCCGGTGGCCGGTGCCCCAGAGGACGCGGTCGGCCGGCGAGTCGAAGACCCGGTGCAGGGCGATGGTGCGTTCCACCACGCCGAGGGTGGGGCCGGGACGGCCACCGGTCCCGGCCACCGCCCGGACCAGGAACTCCCTGATGTCCCCGGCGAGTTCGCCGAGTTGTCCCGCTGTCCGCGCCTTGAGGTCGTGCGGCCCCCGGATCCCTTCCAAGATCGACACGATCGAGCCCCCTCTCCCCTGCTTCTCGGCTCACCACGACGCGGTGCCCCGGCCCACCGCCGCCGGACGGGCCGGCGGCGGTGGGCGGAGCGTTCCGTCAGTGCGCTCCCGCGACGGTCAGCGGGTGCCGCCGACCGTTTCGCGGACCGCCCGCAGGGACTCTTTGAGGGATCCCATGGTGGCGAGGACGGCCGTCGGCTCGTAGCCGCAGTGCGCCATGCAGTTGGCGCACCGGGGGTCCTTGCCGCGCCCGTACTTGTCCCAGTCGGTCTCCTCGATCAGCTCCCGGTACGTCGGCACGTACCCGTCGCTCATCAGGTAGCAGGGGCGCTGCCAGCCGAAGAGCGAGTAGTTCGGGATGGCCCAGGCCGTGCAGGGGAAGTCGGCCTTGCCTTCGAGGAAGTCCAGGAAGAGCGGTGAGTGGTTGAGACGCCAGCGCCTGCGGTTGCCGCCGGAGAACGCCTTCTTGAACAGCTCCCGTGTCTGTTCGACACCCAGGAAGTGCTCCTGGTCGGGGGCCTTCTCGTAGGCGTAGGCGGGCGAGATCATCATCTCGTCGACCTTCAGGTCGTCATTGAGGTAGTTGAGCACCTCGATGATGGTCTGCGGGGTGTCGGTGTTGAAGAAGGTCGAGTTGGTGGTCACCCGGAAACCGGCCGCCTTGGCCGCCTTGATGGCCGCCACCGCCTCGTCGAACACCCCCTCCTTCGCGACGGACTCGTCGTGCCGCTCCCGCAGCCCGTCGATGTGCACGGCGAACGCGAAGTACGGCGACGGGGTGAACTTGTCGAGCTTCTTGCGCATCAGCATCGCGTTGGTGCACAGGAAGACGTACTTCTTCTTGGCGACCAGCTGCCGGACGATCTCGTCGATCTGCGGGTGCATCAGCGGCTCACCGCCGGCGATGGAGACCATCGGCGCCCCTGACTCCAGCACCGCGCCGACCGCCTGGGCAACGGGCATCCGCTGCTTGAGCACGCCGGCCGGGTGCTGGATCTTGCCGCAGCCCTCACAGGCAAGATTGCAGGCGAACAGTGGTTCGAGCTCCACGATGAGCGGGAACTTCTCCCGCTTTCTGAGCTTCTGTTCGACCAGATAAGTCCCGACCCTGATGGTCTGGCGAAGCGGCATGGCCATCTAGCTCACCTCCTGGGGAGCAGCAAAGAACGGTGCCATTCATAAAAAGCTGGAAGGACGGCACGAAGAACACGGAAAGCTGATATTCCACCGCGCACCGTGCCGATCCGGACGAGCTCGTGCTCCGGAGCGTCCACGACCACCCGGACGGCCGCAACCGGACGGGGTCCGGCGCGCAGAGCGGTACGGAGTGTCGTGGCGGACTCCATGTCCACCGCGACCGCCCCGGTGGCGCGCAGCGCGACCAGCTCCTCGCCGCGCACCACATGATCGGAGCCGGTCAGCGGTCCGGTGTGGACCGCGTGTCCCGGTACTGCGCGTGTCAGCGCCTCGACGAGCAGCTCGGTGGCCGTACAGGGCGTGGAGCCGCCGGCTCCCCGGGTCTCGTCGGCGACGATCAGGTCCCCGGGGTTCATCCCCGGGGCGAGGCCGGCACAGAACCCGGACGCGATGACGGCCGCGTCCCTGTGCCTGGCCTCGCCGAGCGCGCGTGCCACCGCGTGCTCGGCGTTCTTGGGGCCCATGCCCGTCCGCAGGACGGTCACGGGACCGGCCGCGTCGGCGCGTCCACCGCTGCGCAGGGCGAACCGCTCGATGCCCAGGGCGCAGGCGATCAGCAGACCGGAGGACTGTTCCATCAGCTCCCCTTGCGGCTGATCGCGCCGCCGACCAGGGGCTCCCCGTTGACGTACCGGCCGAGAGCCGTGAGCGGGAAGACCTGCCGGTAGAGGTGGTAGTTGATGGAGAAGTCCCACGGGAAGCCGGTGCCGGTGAAGTACGGCTCGTCCCACGAACCGTCCTCGCGCTGGGTCTCGGCGAGCCAGGCGACGCCCCGCTCGACGGCCCCGCTCTCCCGCCCGCCGGCCGCGAGCAGCGCCAGCAGCGCCCACGCGGTCTGGGAGGCGGTGGAGACACCGTGCCCGATCCACTTCTCCTCGCGGTACGAGCGCAGGTCCTCGCCCCAGCCTCCGTCGTCGTTCTGCACGGATTCGAGCCAGCGGACGGCCCGGCGGATCGCGGGGTGGGTGACCGGCAGCCCGGCGGCGGTCAGGGCGGGCACCACCGAGCCCGTGCCGTAGACGTAGTTGACGCCCCAGCGGCCGAACCAGGCGCCGGAGGCTTCCTGTTCGGCGAGGAGCCACTCGATGCCCCGGCGGGTGTCGGGGTGTTGGGCCATGCCCTCGTACGCCAGCATCTCCACGACGTGCGCGGTGACGTCGGCGGACGGCGGGTCGATGACCTCACCGAAGTCGCAGAACGGCATCCGGTTGGGGAACGGGCTGGTGTTGTCGGCGTCGAACGCCGCCCACGCGCCGTTCCTGGACTGCATGCCCAGCGTCCACCGGGCACCGCGCTCGACGGCCGCGTCGAGCCGCGCGGGCGCCGGGTGCCTGACCCGGCGCAGCGCGAGGATCACCTCGGCGGTGTCGTCGATGTCCGGGTAGTTGTCGTTGTGGAATTCGAAGGCCCAGCCGCCGGGGGCGAGTTCGGGTCTGCGCACGGCCCAGTCCCCCGGCCGGGAGATCTCCTCGGCGATCATCCAGTCGGCGGCCTTGACCAGTGCCGGGTGGTCGGGGCTCAAGCCCGCGTCGGCGAGGGCGATGGTGGCCAGGCAGGTGTCCCAGACCGGGGACTGACAGGCCTCGATCATCCGCGCGCCGTCCTCGCGCCACACGGCGAACCGGTCGAGCGATTCGAGGCCCGCGCGCATGATCGGGTGGTCCAGGTCGTAGCCGAGGAGGTGCAGGGCGATCACGGAGTAGACGGCGGGCGGCTGGATCCCGCCCCAGGCGCCGTCGTTCTCCTGCCGCTCGATGATCCAGCGGGCGGCCGCGTTCATCGCGGTCCTGCGCAGGCGGCGCGGCGCCACCTTGTGGTAGGCGTGCAGGACCTTGTCGAGCCGCTGGAACATGCCGTCCCAACTGGCCACCGGCGCGAGCGGCTTGCCGGGGTTGGGGGTGCCGGGGTCGGCGTGCAGCTCGTCGAGCGCGAAGGGGGCGGGCCGCACGGGCCGCTTCGCCGAGACGATGGTGAGCGGCACGATGGTCTGCCGGGCCCAGCAGCCGAAGTCGTAGATGTTGAGCGGGAACCACTTGGGGAAAAAGATCAGTTCGGGGGGCAGTTGGGGGAGGTCGTCCCACTTCCACCAGCCGAAGAGGGCCAGCCAGATCCGGGTGAAGACGCGGGCGGCGGCGATGCCGCCCTGCTCCCGTACCCAGGTGGCGGCGCGTTTCATGTGCGGGTCGTCCGGGCTGTCCCCGGCGAGCCGCAGGGCCACGTACGCCTCGATGGTGGCGGAGAGTTCGCCGGGGCCGCCGTAGAAGGTGGCCCACGTGCCGTCGGCGCGTTGCTGGCCTCGGATGAACAGGCCCGCGGCCTCGGTGGTACGCGGGTCCTGCACCCCGAGGAACTGACGGAGCAACAAGTCCTCGGCGTCCATGGTGACGTTCGTCTCCAGGTCGCCCTTCCACCACCCCTGGGCGTCCTGTTGGCCGAGCAGGTGCTCGACGGATCGTGCGGTGGCCCGCCGGGCGGCCACCAGGAGGTCGCCCGCCGCGGCGGTAGTCGTGTCGGTCGGTTCACTGGCCGCGGCTGCGCGGGGTCCCACGGCCCCGGTGCTTCCGTCGGTCGTCGCTGTCATGGCTTCCCCTTCGTGCAGTGGTGCTTCTGCTGTGCTGGGGTCTCCGTCGTCCATGCCCGGTCGGGCTGCCCCTGGGGCTGCGCCCTAGGGGCCGTGGACGGCGACTGCGAGGCATATGGGAATAATGATCATCTCTTTCGTACGACGACGAAGTCGGCGAGCGCGGTGAGCTGCGCCCTGACCTGTTCCGGCATGTCCACGCCGTCCAGGGCCTCGATGGCGACGGTGTGCTGCCTGCGGGCCTCCTGCGAGGTCCACTCCCGGCCGCCCGCCTCCTCGATCAGTGCCGCCCTGGTGGCGAACTCCTCCTCCGAGAAACGCTCGAAGTCGTTGCTCTTGGCATCGGCGGCGAGCAGTTCGCCGAGCCGTTCCGACGCCGGACCGCCCGCCGCGAGCGCGGCGACGACCGGCAGGGACTTCTTCCGCTGGCGCAGGTCGCTCCAGGTCTGCTTGCCGGTGGCCCCCGGGTCGCCCCAGATGCCCAGCAGGTCGTCCACGGCCTGGAAGGCGAGCCCGAGGTGGTGGCCGTACGCCTCCAGCGTGTCGGCCGTCCGGTCGTCGGCGCCGCCGAGGACCGCGCCGATGGAGGCGGCGCAGGCGAGCAGGGCGCCGGTCTTGTTGCCCTCCATCTCCAGACACTCCTCGACGGTGACCCGTTCGCGGTGCTCGAAGGAGATGTCCTGGGCCTGGCCGTCGATCAGTTTGCGGCTGGCGGTGGTCAGCCGGCGGGTCGCCCGGCCCGCCTCGGCCGTGCCGAGCTCCAGCAGCACCTCGTTGGCGAGCGCGAAGAGCGCGTCGCCGACGAGGATCGCCTGGGCGGGGCCGTGCATCTTCCAGACGGTGTCGCGGTGGCGGCGCTGCTCGTCGCCGTCCATCAGGTCGTCGTGCAGCAGCGAGAAGTTGTGGACCAGTTCCACGGCGACCGCGCCGGGGACGCCCGTGCGGGGGTCGGCGCCGGCCGCCTCGGCGGAGAGCAGCGCGAGCGCCGGGCGCACGGCCTTGCCGCCGTCGCCGTCGGCGGGCCTGCCCTCGGCGTCGATCCAGCCGAAGTGGTAGGCGGCGACGGTGTCCATGGGCGGGGCCAGCCGGTCGACCGCGGCGCGCAGCACGGGGGTCGACATGCTCCGTCCGCGCTCCAGCAGTGCGTAGACGTCGGCGGTGTCGACAGCCGGGTTCGCCGGGGGCACGGTCGGCACGGTCTCTCCTCTTGTTCCAGTACTCGTGGGGGCGGTGCTCGGGCTCATGCCGCCTCCTCCAGCGGGTGTGCGTGGCGGGCGCCCAGCCCGGCCAGGGCCGCGCCGGCGGCGCTGAACCCGCTCCTGACCGCGCTTTCCATGGTCGCGGGCCAGCCGGTGGCGGTCCACGCGCCGGCCAGGTAGAGGCCGGGGGCGTGCGTACGGGCCCCTGGACGCAGCCGGCCCACGCCCGGGGTGGGGGCGAAGGTGGCGGTCCGCTCGCGGGTGACGAAGAAGTCCCGTACCTCCGCGCCCCTGGTCGCCGGAAGCAGTCGTTCCAGCTCGGGCAGGTAGCGCGTGCGCAGGGCGGAGACGGGCGTGTCGATCTCGTCCTCGGCCGCGGACTGGGAGAGGGCCAGGTACTGGCCCTCCTGGAGTCCTGAGGCGGCCGTACGGTCGAAGACCCACTGGACCGGGCTGCCGAGCGCGGCGAAGAACGGCCGGCGCAGGACCGTCCGGTCGTAGACGACGTGGATGTTCAGGATCGGCGCGGTGCCGATGTCGAGCAGCCGGTCCGGGTCGTCGAGGGCGCCCTCGGGCAGCAGCGCGTGTGCCTCGCGCTGGGGTACGGCGAGGACGACGGCGTCCGCGTCGAGGCGCTCGCCGTCCACCTCGACGTGCCAGCCGCCGTTCTCCGCCCGGGTGACGGAGTGGACACGGGTGCGCAGCTGCGTCCGTACGCCCGCGGAGTCCAGGGCCTTGCGCGCGAGGGTGTCGTGCAGCTCGCCGAGCGGGACGTGCGCCCAGCCGATGTCGGCGGCGCCGGGCTCGGAGAGGAGTCCGGTCTTGAAGACCATCGCGGCGAGTCCGAGGGAGGCGTTCGGCGCGGTGGCGTTGAGGGTGGCGACGCCCACCAGGTCCCAGAGCGCCTCGATCGTCCGGGCCGACTGGCCGTGTCGGCCGAGCCAGGTGCCGAAGTCGATCCCGTCCAGCGCCGGGTCGGCGAGGTCGAGCCGCTTGAGGGCGAGCGCGGCGCGTCCTACGGAGGCGCGCTCGGCGAGGGAGAGGTGCGGGTAGGCCGCGAGTCCCGCGGCGAGGTGCAGCGGCACGGGCAGGCCGTTGCGGCGGATCCGGCCGAGGCGCGGCCTCCCCGGCGTGCCGACGTCCAGCACGGGCACGTCGAGGCGGTCCTGGAGGGGGGCGAGCGCGGCGCCGTCGACCCGGTCGAGGAACCAGCGGTAGGCGGTGCAGCAGCGCAGGTACACGTGCTGTCCGTTGTCGATGTCGAGGTCGCCGCGGCGGAAGGAGAAGGCGAGGCCGCCGAGGCGAGGCCGCCCCTCGACCAGGGTCACGGCCAGTCCGGCGTCGGCGAGCTGGAGCGCGGCGGTGGTCCCGGCGAGTCCCGCGCCGACCACGACCGCGTGCCGGGACCGCGTGCCGTCGGCTGTGGTCATGCCTGCTCCCCTCGGTGTGTCGCAGTCAGGGACGCGTCAGGCCGGCGGATGGTTGACAGGTCCGGCCCGGCCGGCGGCGCCGGTGTGCCGCTCGTACCGGCCCGGGGTCCTGCCGGGGTGTTGTGGCACGTCATGCGCGCCTCCTGACCGTCTGCCGGGTGACGTTCCTGGCGTCGAGACCCGAGAGGCCGCGGACCGCCACGTACGCCTTCTCGTGTCCCGGCAGGGAGACACGCCCGCGCAGCACGGCCCCGGGGTCGCGCTCGATGCGGTCGAGGAGCCTGCGGTAGATGCCTGCCATGGCGGCGACGCAGGCGCCGCTGCGCCGGTCGAGCAGCGGCAGCAGCCGGTAGCCCTCGGCGAACAGGGCCCGTGCGCGGCGGACCTCGAAGTGCACCAGGCCGGCGAAGTCGGCCCCGGGGGCGGGGGTGTTGCCGTGGAAGCCGGCGGAGCAGCCGAACTTGGCGAGGTCGTCGGACGGCAGGTACGTACGCCCGTTGCCCGCGTCCTCGCGTACGTCCCTGAGGATGTTCGTCAGCTGGAGGGCGAGGCCCAGCGTGTCGGCGTACTCGGACGCGCGCTCGGCGCCCGGGGCGCCCGGGGACGTGCCGAACACGCCGAGCGAGAGGCGGCCGATGGCGCCCGCGACACACCGGCAGTAGACCTTGAGCTCGTCCCAGGTCTCGTACGTCTCGCCGCGGACGTCCATCAGGACGCCGTCGATCAGCTCGTCGAGCCCTTCGACGGGGATGGGGAAGCGGCGGGCCGCGTCGGCGAGCGCCACGGCGACGGGGTCGGTGTCGTCCTCGTCGACGGCGCCTTCCCTGATCCGGTCCAGGAGCACACGGGTGTCCTCCAGCCTGGCCTGCTTGGCCGCCGGCTCCAGTGTGCCGTCGCCGATGTCGTCCACCCGCCGGGAGAGGGCGTACAGCGCGGACATGGCCTGCCGCTTGTCGGTCGGCAGCAGCCTGATGCCGTAGGCGAAATTGCGGGCCTGCTGGCCCGTGACGGCCTCGCAGTAGCTGTAGGCCGCCAATACCGGCGCGGACATCGGCGTCTGTCCCTCCACGTTCCGGCTCACCCCTCTCTGTGCGCTCGTCGCAAGACGGCTCCCACTTCGCGCAGCAGACGCGGCTTGGTGGGTTTGGGCGGTCCGGGGAGCACATCGTGCCCGGCGGCCGCGATCGAAGCGAGGGCGGCGCGCCCTCCGGCCACAAATCCCGCGAGCAGCAGACGGAGCCTGCCGTGGACGCTACCCACCAACAGGGTGCCTTCATTCAACAGCTGCCCCGCCCGTTCGGCCTCGTAGGCCACCAGCTGGCGCACGGCGGCGCCCGCGCTGGGGACGGCGAGGTCCGCCTCGGTGACGCGGAACCGTTTCATGTCCTCGGCGGGCAGGTAGATCCGGTCGCGCCCGAGGTCCTCGGTCACGTCCTGGAGATGTTCGATGATCTGGAGCGCGGTGCAGACGGCGTCGGAGAGGCGGACGCGCTCCGGGGTCGCGGTGCCGCTGATGCCCAGGACGAGCCGGCCGACCGGGTTCGCGGACAGTTCGCAGTACGCGAGGAGGTCGTCGTACGTCTCGTAGCGCCGTACCAGCTGGTCCTGGCGGTTGGCGCCGATCAG
Source organism: Streptomyces sp. NPDC087420 (assembly GCF_044744165.1). Lineage (NCBI taxonomy): Bacteria > Bacillati > Actinomycetota > Actinomycetes > Kitasatosporales > Streptomycetaceae > Streptomyces > Streptomyces sp. NPDC087420. The sequence continues at coordinate 324,945 of NZ_JBIUXU010000012.1, read as the reverse complement.
GCCGAGGAACGGCTCGGGCGTGAGCGAGCTGTTCCGTACGGTCGGGACGAGCGCTCTCAGCAGCGGATGGCCGGGGGCGGGGCCGGCCGGGTCGAAGACGCGCCGCAGGTCGGCCTCGAACGCGTCGAGCATCGCGAGCCGGTCACCGGCCTGCCCGGGATCGACACCGAGGTGGCGCGCGTCGCCGCCGCCGGGGGCGAGGTCACCGTCGCCGATGTCGTCGACGAGCCGGGCGAATCCGTAGACCGCCATCAGGTCGTCGCGCCAGGCGCGGGGCAGGAAGAACGGCGCCACGGGGAAGTTCTCGTCCGCGGCCTTGTCCAGCGTCGTCCGCGAGGTGGCGTCGGGGCGCACCTGTGAGGTGCCCGTCACCGCGAGCTTCCCGGTGCAAGGACGGCGAAACCCTCGCGAATCTGGAGATTTTCCGTCATTGCCGTCACATCTCCCGTTCTACACTGCCGACCCAATACATCCCATTTCGGACACGCCGCCCGCTCGGCCCAGTCCCTCCGCACTCCCGCGCACCTGGGCGCTCCCCTGCCCGGAGGTCACCGGCAGACAGGACGCCCCGGGGGAATCGCCCCACATGCCACGAATCAGCACCCGCACAGCTTACGTTGCACAACGCAGAGGAACACGCGGGGGTGTTGAGCGCATAACAAGAACATCGCAATGCCGGTCAACCTTCCCCCGACCCGGCCGACTTGACCGACGTTTGACGAAAATGGCCGGTGGCCGCACCCGGCCTGCCCGGTCCCGCCCCGGTGAAACCCCGTACGCCATGATGCTCCCGGCCGGCCGGGGATCGCCGGGGGCGCGCCGGGCCGCCGTCATGGCGCGGCCCCCGCCGCGGTGTTCCGGCGGGGGCCGTGTCGGGCTGACGGGGCACGGGGAGGACGGACTACTTGCCCGTCTCCTTCTCGTACGCCTTGATGACCTCGTCGGTCGGGCCGTCCATGAGCAGCTCGCCCTTCTCCAGCCACAGCACCCGGTCACAGGTGTCCCTGATCGACTTGTTGCTGTGGCTCACCAGGAAGACCGTGCCCGCCTCCTTGCGCAGCTCGCGGATCCGCTGCTCGGAGCGGATCTGGAACTTGCGGTCGCCGGTGGCCAGCGCCTCGTCGATCATCAGGACGTCGTGGTTCTTGGCGGCGGCGATGGAGAACCGCAGCCGGGCCGCCATGCCGGAGGAGTACGTCCGCATGGGAAGGGTGATGAAGTCGCCCTTCTCGTTGATGCCGGAGAAGTCGACGATCTGCTGGTAGCGCTCGCGGACCTCCTCGCGCGACATGCCCATGGCCAGACCGCCGAGAATCACGTTGCGTTCGCCGGTCAGGTCGTTCATCAGCGCCGCGTTGACCCCGAGCAGCGAGGGCTGGCCGTCGGTGTAGACCTTCCCCCGCTCGGTCGGCAGCAGCCCGGCGATGGCCCGCAGCAGGGTCGACTTGCCGGAGCCGTTGGTGCCGATCAGGCCGATCGCCTCGCCGCGGTAGGCGGTGAAGGTGACGCCCCGGACGGCGTGGACCTTGCGGACGCCGCGGGACTCCCCCTTCTCCTTCTCCCGGCGGACGATCCGGCTCAGCGCGGCGGTGGCACTGCCGCGGCCGCCGCCACCGGCGTTGACCCGGTAGACGATGTGCACGTCGTCGGCGATGACGGTGGGGGTGCGCCCCTTTTCGATGTCAGCCACGGCCGTACTGCTCCTCAGCTTTCCAGAAGTACACGAAGCCCCCGGCGCCCAGGACCACGGCCCAGAGCAGACCGACCATCCAGACGTGCGCGGGCAGATTCTCCGAGCCGTAGCCGTCGATCAGCGCGAACCTGACCAGATCCATGTAGATCGCGGCCGGGTTGTACTGGAGGACGTCCCCGATCCAGGCGGGCTTGTCCCTGAGCATCACGGGGATGGAGAACATCACACCCGACGCGTACATCCACGTACGCATCACGAACGGCATCAGCTGGGCGAGGTCCGGGGTCTTGCTGCCCAGCCTCGCCATGATCAGCGCCAGGCCGGTGTTGAACACGAACTGGAGGACCAGCGCGGGCAGGATCAGCAGCCAGCTCAGTGACGGATAGCTGCCGAAGGCCACCGCCACGACCAGCAGCACGATCATGGAGTACATCAGCTGCTGGAGCTGCTGGAGCGCGAAGGAGACCGGCAGGGCGGCCCGGGGGAAGTGCAGGGCCCTGACCAGCCCCAGATTGCCCGAGATGGCACGGACCCCGGCCATCACCGAACTCTGCGTGAAGGTGAAGACGAACACCCCCGTCACCAGGAACGGGATGAAGACCTCCGACGGGATGCCCCGGCTGCTCTGGAGGATCAGGCCGAAGATCAGGTAGTAGACGGCCGCGTTGAGCAGCGGGGTCGCCACCTGCCAGAGCTGGCCGAGCTTGGCCTGGCTGTACTGGGCCGTGAGCTTCGCGCTGGAGAAGGCCAGGACGAAGTGCCTGCGACCCCACAACTGCCTCACGTACTCGGCCAGTCCGGGGCGCGCCCCGCTCACCGCCAGGCCGTACTTGGCGGCGACCTCCGCCGGGGAGAGACGGTCGTCGGGAGACGGCGGGGCGCTCATCGCGATCGCACCGTCATGGGTTGTCTCACTCACAAGTTGAAACTTTCGTGTTCAAGATGCGCAGACGATCGGGCACCGGCACGGACGGCCAGGCCTCAGGGACAGGAGATGAGATGTTCTCAGACCCCAGATGTTCGCAGACCCCGGACGCCCCCGGACCCCGGACGCTCTCAGAGTCCGGGCATCTCAGACGACCGGTGGACGGCCCAGCCGGGTCAGTCGCCAGACCGTACGCCATTTCATCGGCCTCCGTGGTCCGCAGGGGGTGGACCAGCCTTCCCTGAAGCCGCCCCACCAGGCCTTGAGGGCCGGTCCCGACGGCCGCCTGACCAGGGTCAGCAGCAGCCAGACCCCGAGATAGACCGGTACGACCGGGGCCGGGAGGTTGCGGCGGGCCAGCCAGACCCGATTGCGGGCCACCATGCGGTGGTAGACCGCGTGCCGGGACGGCGGCATCGTCGGGTGGTGGAGCACCAGGTCCGCGCGGTAGTCGATCATCCAGCCGGCGTCCAGCGCCCGCCAGGCGAGATCGGTCTCCTCGTGCGCGTAGAAGAAGTCGTCCGGCAGCGGGCCGACCTCCGCGAGGACCTTCGTGCGTACGGCGTTGGCGCCCCCGAGGAAGGTCGTGACCCGGGAGGACCGCAGCGGGTCGGACGCGCGCAGGCGCGGGACGTGCCGGCGCTGCGTCAGACCCGTCTCCGGGTCGGCGATCCGGAAGCTCACGATGCCGAGGACGGGATCGGCCGCGAAGGCCTCCCGTACCAACTGGGCCGTGTCCGTGAGGGGCAGCGAGCCGTCGTCGTCCAGGAAGAGCAGCGCGTCGACCTCCGAGCCGGCCGCGCCGAAGGCCTCGATGCCGACGTTGCGGCCGCCCGGGATGCCCAGGTTCTCGGGCAGCTCGACCGTCCGTACCCCATCGGGAACGGGCCCCACCGGGGCGCCGTTCCCGACCACGACGACGTCGACCGGGTCGCCCTCCTGGCGGGCGACCGAGTCGAGGAGCGCACGCAGTTCGCCGGGGCGCTCACCCATCGTGATGATCACCGCGCCGAGCCGCATGTCGCTCACTTCAGCCTGCTGGACGCCAGGATGGAGACCAGGTGGAGCAGCGTCTGGACGAGGGCGATGCCTGCGAGGACCGCGATGCCGAGGCGGGTGAAGAAGAGATCGCCCCGCACCTGGTCGATGATGGCGACGACCAGGATGAAGAGGCTGGCCTCGATCCCGCCGACGAGCCGGTGGAACTTGAGCATGGCCGCCGCGCGGCGGGCCACCGCCAGACCGGACGAACGGGGCACGGACGCCTCGTCCTTGACGGCCGGGAGGCCGCTGCGCTGGCGGGCCACGTCGACCAGGTCCGTCTCGGCCTTGATCAGGATCGCGCCGAGCGCGGCGAGTGTGCCGAGGAAGGCCCACAGCCAATTGGTGGACGCGCCGTTGTCGTGGAAGACGTCCGCGCCGCGCACCCCGAAGCCGACCAGCAGGGCCGCCTCGCACAGGTAGTGGCCCACGCGGTCGAGGTAGACGCCGGTGATCGAGGTCTGCTTGCGCCAGCGGGCCACCTCGCCGTCGACGCAGTCGAGGAGCAGGTAGACCTGGAAGAGGACCACCGCGAGGATCGCGCCGGTGAGCCCGGGCACGAGCAGTGTCGCGCCGCCTATGACACCCACGACCACCATGAGGTACGTGAGCTGGTTGGGCGAGACACGGGTGTTCACCAGGTACGGGTCGATGTGCAGCGAGATCTCCCGCATGTACATGCGCCCCGCCCAATGCTCCCCGCTGCGCCGGTCCTTCACTCCGTCGGGGTGGACGACCGGACGGAGTTCAGCTACTGATGGTCTTGGCATAGTCGGCGTACGCGTCCCTGATCTGATCGGTGGACAGGTCGAGGTGTTCGAGGATCGTGAAGCGGCCGGGGCGGGTCTGCGGCGCGTAGGCCACGGCCCGTACGAACTCGTCGACGGTGAAGCCGATCTGCTCGGGCAGGACGGGCAGTCCGTGCCGGTGCAGAACCTCGACGAGCAGCCGCGACTCCTCGTGGGCACCGCGCAGGTGCATGGCGAAGGCGGCGCCGAGGCCGACCTGTTCGCCGTGGAGCGCGGAGCGCTTGGGGTGGAGCAGGTCGAAGGCGTGGCTGATCTCGTGGCAGGCGCCGGACGAGGGGCGGGTGTCCCCGCTGATCGACATGGCGATGCCGGTGAGGACCAGCGCCTCGGCGAGGACCGTCAGGAACTCGTCGTCACCGACGCCGCCGGGGTGGCGCAGGACCGCCTCGCCGGCCGTGCGGGCCATGGCGGCGGCCAGGCCGTCGACGGGTTCGCCGTTGGTCCGGTGCGACAACTCCCAGTCGGCGATGGCCGAGATGTTGGAGACGGCGTCGCCGATGCCGGAGCGGACGAAGCGGACGGGCGCGTCCCGGATGACGTCGAGGTCGATGACCACGGCGATGGGGGTCGGCACGCCGTAGGAGCCGCGGCCGTTGTCGTTGTCGAGGGTGGCGACGGGTGAACAGATGCCGTCGTGCGCCAGGTTGGTGGCGACCGCCACCATCGGCAGGCCGAGGCGGGCCGCCGCGTACTTCGTCACGTCGATGATCTTGCCGCCGCCGAGGCCGACGACGGCGTCGTACCGCTTGCCCTTGATGCCGTCGGCGAGCCGGACGGCGGAGTCGATGGTGCCGTCGGCGACGGCGAACCAGTCGGCGTCGGGCAGGACCGGCGCCAGCTTGTCGCGCAGCGCCGCCCCCGATCCGCCGCTGATGGCGAACGCGAGCCGTCCCGAGCTGGAGATGCGCTGATCGGCGAGGAGTCCGGCGAGGTCGTCCATCGCGCCGCGGCGGATGTCGACGGAGACCGGGGAGGGGATCAGCCGGGTCAGTACTGGCACGCGATCTCACGGCCCTTCGCGAGGTCGGCGTGGTTGTCGATCTCGACCCAGGGGACGTCACCGATGGGGGCCACGTCGAGCGTGAAGCCGCGGTCGACCAGTTCCTGGTAGCCGTCCTCGTAGTAGAGGTCGGGGTCGCGCTCGAAGGTGGTCCGCAGGGCGTCGGCGAGGTCCGCGGCGGCCTCGGCCTCGATCAGCGTGACGCCGATGTACTCACCGGTGGCGGTGGCCGGGTCCATCAGCTTGGTGATGCGGCGCACCCCCTTGGTGCCCTCCGTGATGACCTTCATCTCCTCGTCGGCGAGGTGCTTGACCGTGTCGAGGGCGAGGATGATCCGCCGGCCCTCGCCCCGCGCGGCGAGCAGGGTCTTCTCGACGGAGACGGGGTGGACGGTGTCGCCGTTGGCGAGAATCACGCCCTTGGCCAGGACGTCACGGGCGCACCAGAGGGAGTAGGCGTTGTTCCACTCCTCGGCCTTGTCGTTGTCGATGAGGGTGAGCCGGATGCCGTACGTCTCCTCCAGGGCGGCCTTGCGGGCGTACACGGCCTCCTTGCGGTAGCCGACGACGACGGCCGCCTCGGTCAGGCCGACCTCGGCGAAGTTGGCGAGGGTGAGGTCGAGGACCGTGAGGGTCCCCTCCCCGGCCGGGTCCACGGGCACGAGGGCCTTCGGGAGCGTGTCGGTGTAGGGGCGCAGACGCCGTCCGGCACCGGCGGCCAGTACGAGGCCGATCATGCGGGTTCTCCTTCGTCATGTACGGCGGGGGCTCCGGAGGACACCCAGAAGCGGATGGACTCGAAGAGCACGACCAGCGCCACGACGGTCGCGAGCACCGTCAGGGCCACGGGGAAGTCCGTGCCGCGCGTCGCGAGGACGGCGGCGAGGGCGGTGACCACCAGCGTGCGGCCCTCGTGTCCGCCTATGGTCCTGACCAGCCAGCGGGGCGGGGCGCCGGTGCCTCCGCGGATGCGGTACACCGTGTCGTAGTGATGGTAGGCGACGGCCGCCACCAGCCCGAAGGCCGCGGGCAACGCTCCGTTCACCTCGGAGCGCGCGGCGAGGACGAGGATCGTGGAGTACTCGGCGGCGCGGAGCACCGGCGGGACGAGCCAGTCGAGCGCGCCGGTGAGGGGCTGGGTGACGGCGGCGCCGGCGAGCACGGCGTACAGCGCGGCGGCCAGGACCACCCAGGAGCTGCCGAACGGTTCGAACCAGGCGGCGGCCACCAGCAGGGCGCCGCCGACGAAGGCGACGACCGGGCGCAGGCCGAAGGGCGGGTGGGCCTTGAGGCGGGCCAGCAGCCGGGAGACGGTCTCGGCCACCGGGCCGGAGTCGGCGAGGTCGGCGAGGGCCCGCGCGGCGCGTTCGGTGCGGACGGCCTTGCGGGTCACCGAGCGCAGTACGCGGCCGGCGCTGGTGTAGCAGGCGGCGAATCCGCAGCCGATGAGCAGCGCGTAGAAGACGACACGCGGGGTGGTCAGGGCGGTCAGGACGGCGATCATCGCCCAGCGCTCGCCGATCGGGAGCACGATCATCCGGCGTACCCAGACGGTCCAGCCGACGCTGTCGAGCTTGCTGGAGAGCGCGGCGGTGGGGGTCCCGACGACGGCCTTGCCGGTGGAAGTGGCGGCCGTGGCGTCGACATTCGCCTCGTTGAAGGAGAAGTCGACCACGTGGCGGCAGGTCTGGAGGATCATCGCGCCGAGCGCGAGCGCCCATACATCGTCACCTCCGCCGTTCCTGGCGGCGCCGAGGGCGAGGCCCGCGTAGTAGGCGTACTCCTTGGCCCGGTCGAAGGTGGCGTCCAGCCAGGCGCCCATCGTGGAGTACTGGAGCGAGTAGCGGGCGAGCTGTCCGTCGGTGCAGTCGAGCACGAAGGAGAAGAGCAGCAGGACTCCGGCGGCGACGTAGCCGCCCCGGGTGCCGGTGGCCGCGCAGGCCGCCGCGATGAGCGCGGTGACCAGGGAGGCGGTGGTGACCTGGTTGGGCGTCAGGCCGCGGCGGGCGCACCAGCGGGCGAGGTAGCGGGAGTAGGGGCTGATGCAGTAGGTCGTGAAGAAGCCGTCGCGGGCCTTCACGGCGGAGCGCAGCCGTACGGCTTCGTCGTCGACGGCCGCGACGGCGGCGGCGGCCTCCTGGTGGGAGGCGGTGTCGAGGGGGACGGCGGCGACGAGCGAACCGAGTTCGGGGCGCTGGACGGGGGTGCCCCCGGCGTCGAGCGCGGCGGCGACCCGGTCGGCGAGGGAGCCGCCATCGGCCAGGACCGCGGAGGAGAGCTGGGTGGTCCCGGCGGTCCCCGTCGGGTGGTCCGCGGCGGCCGGGGACAGCGTGGCGCTCCGCTCGACGGCGCCCGCGGCGCGTACCAGCGCGGTACGGGCCTCGGGCTGGGCGGTGAGCGCGCCGGTCACGGCGGCGAGCGGGAAGCGGGGGTCGGTCAGCGCGAGGCGCAGGGCGTGGAGATGGCCGACGAAGCGGGGGTCGACGAGGGCGACACGCTCGGCCGGCGGGACCTCGGCGATCAGGCTGACCGTCTCGGCCGTGCTGGTGGCGGTGCGTACGTCGAATCCCAGCGACCGCAGATCGTGCGCGAGCGACGATCCGGGTACCGGGAGACCGGTGAGGATGGCGGTCGACAGACGAACTCACTCCTTGGCACTGATCAGGGTTGGGTGCGCGGCAACCAGGGCCTGTCCGGGATTCCGGGCGGCGGCACGTCGGCAGAGGCTATCGGATGAACGGAAGCCTGAGTTCACCGGGCGTTTACGCCAAGGACGCCATGGTCTGAACAGGGTCCCGGGCGGAGATCATCATTGTCGATCACCGCGCGGCCCACAAACCGCCGCCGGGCCGGGACCGCCGCCGTACCGCCCTCGGCGGCCGGGTGGCAGCCCTTAGGGTGGCGGCATGACGTGGCTGATCACAGGTGGGGCGGGGTACATCGGGGCGCACGTGGCGCGGGCCATGAGCGGGGCGGGCGAGCGGGTGGTGGTGTTCGACGATCTGTCGACGGGCGTCGCCGAGCGGCTGCCCGCGGAGATTCCGCTGGTACGGGGCTCGCTGCTGGACCGGGACGCGGTGGACGAGGCCCTGGCCGGGCACGAGGTCACCGGTGTGGTGCACCTGGCGGCGAAGAAGCAGGTCGGCGAGTCCGTCGAGCAGCCGCTGCGGTACTACCGGGAGAACCTGCACGGGCTGACGGTGCTGCTCGACGCGGTGGTCGCGGCCGGGGTCGGGCGCTTCCTCTTCTCCTCGTCCGCCGCCGTGTACGGCGTACCGGATGTGGAGTTGATCACGGAGGAGACGCCGGCCGTTCCGATCAACCCGTACGGCGAGACGAAGCTCGCGGGCGAGTGGCTGGTGCGGGCGACCGGGAAGGCGCACGCGATCGCCACCGGCTGTCTGCGCTACTTCAACGTGGCGGGCGCCGCGCGGCCCGAGCTGGCGGACACCGGGGTGTTCAACATCATCCCGATGTTCTTCGACCGGGTCAGCCGGGGCGAGGCTCCCCGTATCTTCGGCGACGACTACCCGACGCCGGACGGCACGGGGGTCCGGGACTACATCCATGTGGCGGATCTCGCCGACGCGCATCTGGCGGCGGCCCGGCGGCTGGCCGAGCGGCCGGGACCGGGTGATCTGACCCTGAACATCGGACGCGGGGTCGGCGTCTCCGTCCGGGAACTCGCCGACCTGGTCGCGGAGGTCACCGGTCACCGGACGCCTCCGGTGATCGAGGCCCGGCGCCCCGGGGACGCGGCGAAGGCCGTGGCGTCGGTGGAGCTGATCGCGCGCGAGCTGGGCTGGACGGCCACCCGTGACGTACGGGAGATGGTCGCGTCGGCGTGGGAGGGCTGGCAGGCGCACCACCGCCCCGCGCCGGTCGGATGATCTTGTCAGGGCTCTGACCTGCGGGCTTTCCCGTCCTTCCGGCGGATCACCCCAACGAACCACTCCGTGGCCGTTTCCGCAGGTCAGAGCATATGACAACGGTGTTCAGTCCCGTGTTGTCGGATACCCCCCGTCCGTAGTTCACTGACGTGGTCGGCACTTCACAAGACGACCGGGAGGCGTCCCCATGGGGGCAGGGCACGACCACGGCCACACACACGGAGGGCCACCGCCGACCGGGACGGCCGCCGCCGCGTACCGGGGAAGGCTGCGGATCGCCCTCGGCATCACGCTGTCCGTGATGGTCGTGGAGATCATCGGTGGCATCGCGGCCGACTCGCTCGCCCTGGTCGCCGACGCCGCGCACATGGCGACCGACGCGGTCGGCCTCGGCCTGGCGCTGCTGGCGATCCACTTCGCGGGCCGGCCCGCCGACACCAGCCGCACCTTCGGCTACGCGCGGGCCGAGATCCTCGCCGCGCTGGCCAACTGCCTCCTGCTGCTGGGGGTCGGCGGCTATCTGCTGTACGAGGCGATCGAGCGGTTCATCGTGCCGCCGGACACGCGGGGCGGACTGGCGATCGTCTTCGCGCTGATCGGCATGGCCGCCAACATGGTCTCCCTCTTCCTGCTGATGCGCGGGCAGAAGGAGAGCCTCAACGTGCGCGGGGCCTATCTGGAGGTCCTCGCCGACACGCTCGGCTCATTCACCGTGCTCGTGTCGTCCGTGATCATCCTGACCACGGGGTGGCAGACGGCCGACCCGATCGCGGGCCTGCTGATCGGTGTGATGATCGTCCCGCGTACGGTGAAGCTCCTCAGAGAGACGCTCAACGTGCTGCTGGAGGCGGCGCCCAAGGATGTCGACATGGCGGAGGTACGGGCCCACATGCTCGCGCTGCCCGGGGTGGCCGACGTCCACGACCTGCACGCCTGGACGATCACCTCGGGCATGCCGGTGCTCTCCGCGCACGTGGTGGTGAACCAGGACGCGCTGGACGCGGTGGGGCACGAGAAGATGCTGCACGACCTCCAGGGATGCCTCGGGACCCACTTCGACGTGGAGCACTGCACGTTCCAGCTGGAACCCCGGGGACACGCCGAGCACGAGGCGAAACTCTGCCACTGAGGCGCTCGGCCGACCGGCCGGGCGAACAGACATGCCCACACGTTCGAAGTGCGGACACGGGGCTTTTGTACGGCAGACTTGGGGCTCGAGGCCCGAAGCGAAGGATGGTTATGCCGACCACACCAGTCACTGAGGCGAGCAGCTCGCCGAACGGGGTACCGGACTCGTCGAACGGGGTGCCAGAGCCAATCCTGCTGGAGCTGGTCGACGAGCTCGGCAACACCGTCGGCACCGCCGAGAAGCTCTCCGCCCACCAGCCGCCCGGGAAGCTGCACCGGGCGTTCTCCGTCTTCCTCTTCGACGAGCAGGGCCGGCTGCTCATCCAGCGCCGCGCGCTCGGCAAGTACCACTCCCCCGGCGTCTGGTCGAACACCTGCTGCGGGCACCCGTACCCGGGCGAGGCGCCGTTCGCCGCCGCCGCCCGGCGGACCTACGAGGAGCTGGGCATCTCGCCGTCGCTGCTCGCCGAGGCCGGCACGGTGCGCTACAACCACCCGGACCCGGACTCCGGACTGGTGGAGCAGGAGTACAACCACCTCTTCGTCGGCATGGCGCAGGCGCCGCCGCTGCCCGACCCGGAAGAGGTCGGCGAGACGGTGTTCGTCACCCCCGCGGAGCTGACGAAACGTCACGACGAAGCGCGCTTCTCCGCGTGGTTCATGAGCGTGCTGGACGCGGCGCGCCCGGCGATCAGAGAGCTCACAGGGCCGGCCGGGGGCTGGTGACCCCTTCCCGGAGCGGGGGATCGTCGAGCGGTGACCTGAGGGGAAGCGCCGCCCAGATGATCTTCCCGCCACCGGCGGTCTGTTCCACGTCGAAGCCGCCGCCCGCCTCGCGGACGATCTCCCGTACGAGAAGCAGCCCGCGCCCGCCGGTCTGCGCGTAGTCGGTCTCCAGCGCCTTGGGGCGGTACGGGTGGTTGTCCTCCACCGCCACCCGGATCCACTCCGCCTCGATGGCCACCTCGACGGCGACCTCGGGCGAGAGCAGGGCCGCGTGCCGCACGGCGTTGGTGACCAGCTCGGAGACGATCAGCAGCACCCCTTGGACGACGTCGTCCCTGACCGGCACCCCCTGGCGTTTCAGCAGATCCCGCACGGCATGCCTGGCCTGCGGTACGGAGACGTCGACGGTGGGAGCGGTGAATCGCCACACCCCTTCGTACGACAGCGGCCGGGCCGGAACACTTCCGCGGCTCTCCACCATCCTGCGGCACCCACCCTCGGCTTGACCGGCTGTTTCCGCCGGCGACGTCCATCGGACACCGAGTCTTGGGAACGGGCGGGTCCCGCCCGGGCCACTGAACAGAAGTCAGCCGTTATTGATGGTGTCCGACCACCTCGTTACGGACACCTCGGACACCTGACCGCCTCTGATCGTCCGGTGTCGTCCTTCGTCCGTTCGGTGAGGCCTGTCCGTGGGGCCGGTCCGGCGCCCCGGATACCATCCGGCGCATGGAGCCCCAGTTGCTGCACAGCGTCGCGGACGGCATCGCGACCGTCGTCATCCACCATCCGGCGAAGCGCAACGCGATGACGGCCCGGATGTGGCGGGACCTGCCGCCGCTGCTCGGGCGGCTCGCCCCGGACCCCGCCGTACGGGCGCTGGTGCTGACCGGCGAGGGCGCGCACTTCTGCGCGGGCGCGGACATCTCCACGCTGGGGGAGCCCGGTGAGGACACGCGGTCGCTCGCGGTGGCGGCGGAGGACGCGCTGGCGGCCTTCCCCAAGCCGACGCTGGCCGCCGTACGCGGGTCGTGCGTGGGCGGGGGCTGCCAGTTGGCCGCCGCGTGCGATCTGCGGTTCGCGGAGGAGGGGGCGCGGTTCGGGGTGACGCCGGCGCGGCTCGGGATCGTGTACGCGGCCTCCTCCACACGGCGGTTGGCGTCGCTGGTGGGTCCCGCGACCGCCAAGTACCTGCTGTTCTCCGCCGAGTTGATCGATACGGAACGGGCGCTGCGCACCGGTCTGGTGGACGAGGTGCTGCCGGCGGGCGAACTGGAGGCGCGCGTGGCGCGGTTCGCGCGGGTGCTGGTCTCGCGCTCGCAGCTGACCCAGGCGGCGGCGAAGGAGTTCGCCGCCGGCCTGGACGAGCGTGACGCGTACTGGACGGAGCAGGCACGCGGCAGCGGCGACACCGCGGAGGGGGTCGCCGCCTTCCTGGAACGGCGTGAGCCGCGGTTCAGCTGGACGGCGTCGTGACGGGGGGCCGCCACTCCGCCCGGAACTCCGCGACGAGGTCGGCGGGCGCCTTCTCTGGCGACCCCGCGGCGTAGGGCGGCTGGGGGTCGTACTCGGTCATCAGCTGTACGGACTGGGCGACCCGGTCGCCCGCGATCCGCCCGAGCAGGCCGAGGCCCATGTCGATGCCGGACGAGACGCCGGCGGCGGTGACGTACTTGCCGTCGAAGACGACCCGCTCGCCGGTCGGTTCGGCCCCGAGGCCCGCGAGCCGGTCGAGCGAGAGCCAGTGCGTGGTGGCGCGCCGCCCCGTGAGCAGCCCGGCGGCGGCGAGCAGGAGGGAGCCGGTGCAGACGGAGGTGGTCCAGGTGGTGGTGGCGTCGACGGCCCGCAGCCAGCCGAGGACGGCCTCGTTCTCCATCTGCGCGCCCTGGCCGGGCCCGCCGGGCACCACGACGACGTCGGGGCGGGTCACCTCGGCGAGTGTCCGCTCCGCGACGAGCGAAAGGCTGCCCTGGTCGTTGGCCACCGGTCCGGCGTGCTCGGCGACGAACACGGTGCGGGCGCCGGGGGTCCGGCCGAGGATCTCGTAGGGCCCGACGGCGTCGAGGGCGGTGAACCGGTCGAAGAGCAGGATCGCGATCTGCATGGGGGCCTTTCGGTGGTGGGTCGGGGTTAGGGCGAGGCCGGATGGGGTTGGAAGCGGCGGCGGTACTCCGCCGGGGAGGTGCCCAGGGACTTCACGAAGGCCCGGCGCATCGCTTCCGGGGTGCCGTAGCCGCTCGCCCGGGAGATCTCCTCGACCCCGTCGGCGCTGTCCTCCAGCAGCATCCGCGCGTGTTCGAGCCGGACACGGTCCACGTACCGGCCCGGGGTGGTGCCCGTCTCCGCGCGGAAGGCGCGGGCGAAGTGGCGGGGTGAGAGCCGCGCGCGCTCGGCCAGCGACTCGACGGACAGATCGCCGCCCGGGTGTTCCCCGATCCACGCCTGCACGTCACGCAGCGGGCCGCGCTGGGCTGTCTGGGCCGCGAGCCGGGCACTGAACTGCGCCTGGTTGCCCGGCCGTCGCAGGAACACCACCAGATGACGGGCGACCGTCAGCGCCGCGTCGCGGCCGAGGTCCTCCTCGACCAGGGCCAGCGCCAGATCGATGCCCGACGTCACCCCGGCGGAGGTGGAGACCCGTCCGTCCCGTACGAAGATCGGGTCCGGGTCCACGTCCACGGCCGGATACTTCCGGGACAGCAGGTCGGTCGCCACCCAGTGGGTGGTCGCCCGGCGCCCGTCGAGCAGCCCCGCCTCCGCGAGGAGCAGCGCGCCGGTACAGACCGACACCAGCCGCCGGGCGCGCGGCGCGTTCTCCCGTAACCACGCGATGAGCCGTGGATCGGGCGTGCGGGTGCCGGAGCCGCCCGGCACCAGCAGGGTGTACGGCATGGCGGCCGCGTCGAGCGTGGCGTCGGGGACGATCGTCAGCCCGCTGGACGTACGGACGGGAGCGCCGTCGAGCGAGGCCGTACGGATGCGGTACGCGCCGGGGTCACCGGTGAAGCGCGCGGCGCCGGCGAACACCTCCACCGGGCCCGTCACATCGAGGCTCTGCACGTCGTCGAAGAGGACGACCAGCACGGATCGCTCTGTCATGCCTGGCATCCTTTCGCCCCGCGGAGATGGCCGCAATGACGAGTACCCCTCCTTTCCTGCCATCCTCGCCGCCCGCCCCACTCCGTACCGACCGGTCAGTAATATATGGGCATGACCACTCTGCCCGAGCGGGCCGCCCGACGCTGTTACGCCGCCATGAACCCGATCCACTCGACCCTGTACTTCTCCCCCGACCTCGGGCGCGAGTTCACCGAGGAAGGTGTCCGGGACTCCGACGCCGTCTACTTCGCCGCCCGGGCGGCACCCCTCGGCCGGGTCGGCGCGGGTGTGGTCGCCGCTACCTTCTACAACTTCAACCACGAGCTGATCGCCCGGCACGTGCCCGCCGTCTGGGACACCCTCTCCCCGCAGGCCGCCCTCGACGCCCGGCTGCGGGCCGTCGACTCGCTGCTGCGCCGGCTCCTCGGCGAGGAGACCGTCGCGTCCAAGGAGATGGCCGAGGCGGCGGAACTGGCGCTGCGGGCCGCCGAGGGGTGCACCCGCCACGCCCGCCCGCTGTACGCGGCCAACGCCGACCTGCCCGTACCGGACGCGCCGCACCTGGCGTACTGGCACGCCGCCACCCTGCTGCGGGAACACCGCGGCGACGGCCACCTGGCGGCTCTGCTGGCCTCGGGGCTGGACCCCGTGGAGGCACTCGTCAGTCACACCGCGAGCGGCCGGGGCATGTCGCCGAAGTGGGCCATCTCCAGCCGTGGCTGGACCGCCGGGGATTGGGAGGCGGCCCGGGAGCGGCTGCGCGAGCGCGGTCTGCTGGCGGCCGACGGGGAGTTGACCGAGGCCGGTGCGGAGCTGCGCAAGGCCCTGGAGGAGGAGACGAACCGGCTGGACGTGGCGCCCTACGAACGGCTGGGCGCGGCGGGGGTGGCCCGCCTCACCGAGCTGGCCGGCGGCTTCACGGGCACCGCGCTGACGGCCGGGGCGTTCCCGGCGGACCTCATCGGCAAGCACTGACCGGCCGAGCGGCCGTTTACGACGCGCGAAGGAGGACACCCGAGAAGACAGTGACCGACCGCGTTCAGCCAAGTCCCCGTGGTCGGCGGCCCGACGACCGACACCAGGAGGCCCCCGTGTTCCGTGCCATCGCCGACGTACTCCGCGCGATCGGATCGACGATCGCCTCCGTGGTGACGCTGCCCTTCCGCGCGCTCGCGCGGCTCTTCGGCGGCGCTTCCCGCGGGCACGCCTGACCCGCCCCCGGATTCGCCGGCCCGGTCCCGATCCGCTCTCGGGACCGGGCCGGCGGCTGTCCTGACCCCCGGTCGCGCCCCTCGCTGTCACAGCCACCTGCCACAATGCAGACGGCGGACCACAGAACAGCGGAGCGTGATCGTGACGACGTCCATCGAAGGCAGGATCGCCGAGGAAATCGGCGTACGGGAGCGACAGGTGAGGGCGGCCGTCGAGCTGCTCGACGGCGGGTCGACCGTGCCGTTCATCGCTCGCTACCGCAAGGAAGCGACCGAGATGCTCGACGACACGCAGCTGCGCACCCTGGAGGAGCGGCTGCGCTATCTGCGCGAGCTGGAGGAGCGGCGGACGGCGATCCTGGAGTCCGTACGGGACCAGGGGAAGCTGGATGCGGCCCTGGAGGCGCAGATCCGGGGCGCCGACACCAAGGCGCGGCTGGAGGACATCTACCTGCCGTTCAAGCCCAAGCGGCGCACGAAGGCGCAGATCGCCCGCGAGGCCGGTCTCGGGCCGCTCGCCGAGGCGCTGTTGACGGACCCTTCGGCCGACCCCCTGGCGGCGGCAGCGGCGTTCGTGGACGCGGACAAGGGCGTCGCCGATCCGGCCGCCGCGCTGGAGGGGGCACGCTCGATCCTCACCGAGCGGTTCTCCGAGGACGCCGACCTCATCGGCGAGGCGCGCGAGCGGATGTGGACCAAGGGGCGGCTGACCGCGAAGGTGCGGGCGGGCAAGGAGGAGGCCGGCGCGAAGTTCGCCGACTACTTCGACTTCGCCGAGCCGTTCACCGCGCTGCCCTCGCACCGTGTGCTGGCGATGCTCCGGGGCGAGAAGGAGGACATCCTCGACCTGTCCCTGGAGCCCGAGGAGCCCTCGGACCTGCCCGGCCCGACGATGTACGAGAACATGATCGCGCGGCGCTTCGGTGTCGCCGACCGGGGCCGCCCCGGTGACAAGTGGCTCGCGGACACCGTGCGATGGGCCTGGCGCACCCGGATCCTCGTGCACCTCGGGATCGACCTGCGGCTCCGGCTGCGGACGGCGGCCGAGGACGAGGCGGTCCGGATCTTCGCGTCGAACCTGCGCGACCTGCTCCTCGCGGCCCCGGCGGGGACACGCGCGACGCTCGGCCTGGACCCCGGGTTCCGTACGGGGGTGAAGGTCGCCGTCGTGGACGCGACGGGCAAGGTCGTCGCCATCGACACGATCTACCCGCACGTGCCGGCCAACAAGTGGGACGAGTCCCTGGCGAAGCTCGCGCGGCTCGCGAAGGAACACGCGGTCGACCTGATCGCCATCGGCAACGGCACGGCGTCCCGCGAGACCGACAAGCTGGCGACCGAGCTGTGCGCGGCGCATCCGGAGCTGAAGCTCACGAAGGTGATGGTCTCGGAGGCGGGCGCCTCCGTGTACTCCGCGTCGGCGTTCGCCTCGCAGGAGCTGCCCGACCTGGACGTGTCGATCCGGGGCGCCGTCTCGATCGCGCGGCGGCTCCAGGACCCGCTCGCCGAGCTGGTGAAGATCGACCCCAAGTCCATCGGCGTCGGCCAGTACCAGCACGACCTCTCCGAGGTGAAGCTGTCCCGCTCCCTCGACACGGTGGTCGAGGACTGTGTGAACGGGGTGGGGGTCGACGTCAACACCGCGTCCACGCCGCTGCTCTCCCGGGTCTCCGGCATCAGCGCGGGCCTCGCGGAGAACATCGTGGCCCACCGCGACGCGCACGGGCCCTTCCGGTCCCGGCGGGCGCTCAAGGACGTCGCCAGGCTCGGCCCCAAGGCGTACGAGCAGTGCGCGGGCTTCCTGCGGATCCGCGACGGCGACGATCCGCTCGACGCGTCGTCGGTCCACCCGGAGGCGTACCCGGTGGTCCGCGCCATGGTGAAGTCGGCGGGCAGCGAGGTCTCGTCGCTCATCGGCAACACGCCGGTGCTGCGGTCGCTGAAGCCGGCGGACTTCGTGAACGACTCCTTCGGGCTGCCGACCGTGACGGACATCCTGCGCGAGCTGGAGAAGCCGGGGCGGGACCCGCGTCCGGCGTTCAAGACGGCCACGTTCAAGGACGGCGTGGAGAAGCTCGCCGACCTGGAGCCGGGCATGATCCTGGAGGGCGTCGTGACAAACGTCGCGGCGTTCGGGGCGTTTGTGGATGTGGGCGTGCATCAGGACGGGCTGGTGCATGTGTCCGCGATGTCGCGGACGTTCGTGAAGGATCCACGGGATGTGGTGAAGCCGGGGGACGTGGTGCGGGTGAAGGTCCAGGAGGTGGACCTTCCGCGTAAGCGGATCTCGTTGACGCTGCGCCTGGACGACGCGGCGCCGACCACGACGAAGCCGGAGCGGACGTCTGCGTCCGCGTCTGCGCCGCGTCAGCGTGGGGGCCGTTCCAGCACGCCTTCGCCTGCGGCGCGCGGGCGTCAGGGTGGCTCTGCGTCTGGGCCGCCCCCGGGGAACAGCGCGATGGCTGACGCGCTGAGGCGGGCGGGCCTGAGCGAGGGCTAGCGTCTGCCCGGCGGGCGATGCGCCCGGCCTGGCGGCCGGACAGTTGTCCTCAAACGCCGGACGGGCTTGATTTTGGCGCGGCTCACTGCGTCCTCAATCGCCGGACGGGCTTAAAAGCCGGCCCGCAGCGGGCAAAATCAAGCCCGTCCGGCGATTGAGGACAACACGAACCGCAACCCGGTCACCGAGAACGCGCGGCCCCCCGGCCCCAGACCGCCACTACAACAGGCACCAGCTATGCGTGCGGGACGCCAGGGAGCGGGCCCTCCGGCGCAGACCCTTCGGCAAGCGACGGGCCCACCGCCGGCCCCCCGGGTGCGACGCCGTCGCCGCAAGGGCGCGCCGCAGCCTCGGCGCCAGACGCGCCCCGTGGCCCCCCGCCACCAGGCGGAGCTGCGCATGCGGCCCCGCCCACCGCGGCGCGATCACCTGTCGGCCCACCGCCCCCGGCGCCACGTGGGGGCGCAGAGGAGACGCCACCCGGGCCCGGCGGCCCACGCCCAGCATCTGGGAGTTCAGCCACACCTCATGCACGCCACGCGTAAGCGCCTCGCCGCCCGACACCACCGCCGGGTCGATCAGGGTCTCCCCCGCCATCACCACCTGGTAGCGCCCGGCGCCCAGCCCCCGGAGCTCCGGGGTGAGTTCGGCGTCCGGGAACCACCAGTGCCCGGTCCCGGTGTCCTGGAGGAGCAGTTCACCGGCCGCGTACGCGAACGGGTCGTCGACCTTCCAGTCCTCCGCGCCCTCGATCCCGCGTACCAGCTCCGGGTCCAGATACCAGTCGCCGTCGCGGCGCACGAGGCACAGCGGTTCGCCGTCGCCGCGCACATGGTGGACGACCACCCGTACCACCAGCTTGCCGTCCCGCCAGACCGGCGGGTCGACCGCGACCCGGGGCTTGATCCGGCGCGTCCTGGTGGCCAGCTCGACCAGTGAGTCGAGGCGGCCCTCCTCCAGCAGGGCCGCGCGCAGGCCGGTGACGGCCGGCAGGCCGTTCCGGACGCCCGGGGGGTAGCACTCCAGGGCCATGCGGCGGACGACGTCGAAGTACTCCGCCAGCTGCTTCCCCTTGCGCTGGAGGACGCGCGGCTCGGTCACCGGCCGCAGCAGTTCCACCCGGTACGAGCGCCGCAGCAGGTGATCACGCAGCTCGCCGGGCTCCGTGCCCTCGTGGATCGCCTCCACGACACCGCGCAGGTGGCCGTAGTACTCCGTGGCGGTCGTGGCGCCGCCGCTGTTGTTCCCCCCGTCCTCCCGGCGCACCCATTGGTAGGCCGGGTAATCCCCGAGAATGGACACCGTCTTGGCCCGTACATAAGCACGCGCCATGAACAGCTGGTCCTCCAGCCGCACGCGGCCTTCGGGGAATTTGATGCCGTGTTCCAGCAGAAAGGACCTGCGGAACATTTTGTGCGGGGTGAGGCTTTCCATCAGCGGGGCGTCCTTGACGGTGCAGCGTTCCACTGTCCGTTTGAACACATTGCTCGGTCCCGCCATGGTGCCGAATACCTTGCCCAGCACGATGTCCGACCCATTGCGCTCCGCGAGCGCGAGAAGGCGTTCGAGGGATTCCGGGGCCAGTTCGTCGTCCTGGTCGACAAACTGCACGTACGCACCCCTGGCCAGCTCGACGCCCACGTTGCGCGGCTTGCCGGGCCAGCCGGAATTCTCCTGGTGGTGCACCCGTACGTGCGCGTGCATCGAGGCGATCCTGTGCAGCCGGTCCGCCGAATCGTCGGTCGACCCGTCATTCACGAAAAGGATTTCGTAGCTGTCGGGCGACAGACTCTGGGTGGTCAGGGACGCGGCACACCGGTCGAGGTGTTCTCCCGCGTTGTACACCGGAACGACAACACTCGCTCTGAGCATCGGACCTCCCTCAGCGATCCGGCCGCCGGGATAAACCGGCGACCGGGTAGGGCTGTGGCGGGTGTCATGCCATGCCGATGATCTTATCCGCTGGGTGTCGGGTCCGCATTCCGGCCAGGGTTCGGGCCCGCATTCGGGCCCGCATTCCTTGTGCCGTCAGGATTCCGTTACCCGGCCCCCGGCCACATTCAGGCGGCGGGTCGTGCGGACCGCGTTCAGCATGCGGCGGTCGTGGGTGACGAGCAGGAGCGTGCCGTCGTACGACTCCATCGCGGACTCCAGCTGTTCGATCGCCGGGAGATCGAGGTGGTTCGTCGGTTCGTCCAGGACGAGGAGGTTCACTCCCCTGCCCTGGAGAAGGGCGAGCGCCGAGCGGGTCCGCTCGCCCGGCGAGAGCGTCGTCGCCGGCCGGGTCAGGTGATGCGACTTGAGGCCGAATTTCGCGAGGAGCGTGCGGATCTCGGCCGGTTCCGTGTCGGGTACGGCCCCCCGGAACGCGTCCAGCAGGGTGTCAGGCCCGTGGAACAGCGCGCGGGCCTGGTCGACCTCGCCCACCACCACACCGGAGCCGAGCGTCGCGTGCCCCGCGTCCAGGGGCAGGCGGCCCAGCAGCGCGGCCAGGAGCGTGGACTTGCCGGAGCCGTTGACCCCGGTGATGGCGACCCGGTCCCCCCGGTCGACCTGGAGCGTGACGGGCCCGAAGCGGAAGTCGCCCCGCGCGACCTCCGCCGAGTTGAGGGTCGCCACCACCGCGCCCGAGCGGTCCGCGGAGGCGATCTCCATCCGGAGTTCCCACTCCTTGCGGGGCTCCTCGACCACGTCGAGGCGCTCGATCATGCGCTGGGTCTGGCGGGCCTTCGCGGCCTGCTTCTCAGTGGACTCGGTCCGGAGGTTACGGCCGATCTTGTCGTTGTCCGTGGCCTTGCGCCGGGCGTTCTTGACGCCCTTCTCCATCCAGGACCGCTGGGTGTGGGCGCGGGACTCCAGGGACGACTTCTTGTCCGCGTACTCCTCGAACTCTTCGCGGGCGTGCCGCCGCGCGGTCTCCCGCTCCTCCAGATACGCCTCGTACCCGCCGCCGAAGAGGGTGATCTTCTGCTGGACGAGGTCGAGTTCGAGGATCTTCGTGACCGTACGGACGAGGAACTCGCGGTCGTGACTCACCACCACGACGCCGGCGCGCAGCCCGGAGACGAAGGATTCGAGGCGTTCGAGCCCGTCGAGGTCGAGGTCGTTGGTGGGCTCGTCCAGGAGGAAGACGTCGTAGCGGGAGAGCAGCAGGGACGCGAGGCCGGCGCGGGCCGCCTGGCCGCCGGAGAGGGTGGTCATCGGCTGGTCGAGATCGACGGTGAGGCCGAGGGAGGCGGCGACGTCCTCCGCGCGTTCGTCCAGGTCGGCGCCGCCGAGCCCGAGCCAGCGGTCCAGCCCCGTGGCGTACGCGTCGTCCGCGCCGGGAGAACCGTCCACCAGCGCCTGGGTGGCTTCGTCCAGCGCGGTCTGCGCGGCGGCGACACCGGTGCGGCGGCCGAGGAAGGCCCGTACGGTCTCGCCCGCGCGCCGTTCCGGCTCCTGCGGGAGGTGGCCGACGGCGGCGGTCGGCGGGGAGAGCCGCAGCTCTCCCTCCTCGGGGGTGTCGAGTCCGGCGAGCAGCCGGAGCAGGGTCGACTTCCCGGCGCCGTTGGCACCGACGAGCCCGATCACGTCTCCGGGCGCGACCACGAGGTCGAGTCCGGAGAAGAGCGAGCGGTCGCCGTGTCCGGCGGCGAGTTCCTTGGCTACGAGCGTGGCAGTCATCAGACCGCCGATCCTAACGGGGTGGTAAGGGAGGGCGTCCACAACGGCCGCCGTGTGCGACCCCCGGCCGGAATTCGGCTACGGTCCCGGCATGAGCGGCGATGTGATCGTGGTCGGGGGCGGGGTCATCGGACTGACCACCGCGCTGGTGCTCGCGGAGAGCGGCCACCGGGTCAGGGTGTGGACCCGTGATCCGGTCGCGCGGACCACCTCCGCGGTGGCCGGCGCGCTGTTCTGGCCGTACCGGATAGAGCCCGCCGAGCTGGTGGGCACGTGGCTGGAGCGCTCGCTGACCCGGTACGAGGAGATGGCGCGGCGGCCGGACGAGACGGGGGTCCGGGTGGTCGCGGGGCTGATGACGGACACCTCGCCGGACGGCCTCGGCGCCTGGGCGGCACGGCTCGGGGAGCTGCGCGAGGCCCGTCCTGACGAGCTGCCCGAGGGCTTCCGGCAGGGGTTGCGGGCCGCCGTTCCGCTGATCGACATGCCGGCTCATCTGCGGTATCTGAAGGGGCGGTTGAGGGCGGCGGGCGGCACCGTCGAGCTGCGGGCGACGGCGGGGTTGGCCGAACCGGCGGCCGAAGCGCCGGTGGTGGTCAACTGCACCGGTCTGGGGGCCCGGGAGCTGGCGGCGGACGCGTCCGTCCGGCCGGTGCGCGGCCAGTTGGTGGTGGTGGAGAACCCGGGCGTCGACGAGTGGTTCGTGTCGGCCGTCGCCGGCTCCCCGGACATGACGTACATCATGCCGCAGCCGTACGGGGTGCTCCTCGGCGGTACGTCGACGGAGAACGACTGGGACCTGGCCCCCGATCCGGCCGACGCGGCGGCCGTCGTCGCGCGCTGCGCGCGGATCTGGCCCGCCCTGGCGGGGGCGCGGGTGCTGGAGCACCGGGTGGGGCTGCGCCCGGCCCGGCCACGGGTCCGCCTGGAGGCGGACCCGCTGCCGGGCGGCGGGCGGCTGGTGCACAACTACGGGCACGGTGGCGCGGGCGTCACGGTGGCGTGGGGGTGCGCGGAGGACGCGGCGCGGCTCGCGATCGGTTAGTGCCTGTTCATCAGCAGTCCTCCACCGGTCGCGCGGCCGTGAGGTGGTAGGTCGCCCGGCCGTCCAGCAGCAGCGGGACCAGGTCGCGCTGCGACTGCCTCAGCGGTACGAACGCCCCGGAGCGGTCCGGCACCACCCGTACGCCGTGCAGGGCCAGTTCGTCCTTGACGTCGTCGTACTGCGCCGCGTCCAGCCGGTAGCCGCAGGGCGGGTCCTGGAGGATCGCCTCGGGGGCCGCGGGCTCGTTGTCGGCGCCGCCGAGGTACACGGGTCCCCGGTCGGCGAGACCGGCGGCCCTGGCCGTGGCCGTGGCGGCCACGATGCGGGCCCTGCGCCGGTCGGCGAAGTCGAACAGGCCGGTCAGGGCGTCGAGTTGGCTCCGTACCCGTCGGCGGTTGTTCAGCGCGGGGTCGGCCTTCTCGGCGTCGGTCACCGGGTCGGTGCGGCTCTCGATGAGCAGGCCGACGGCGTGCTTGATCCCGGCCGCGTTGCGCAGGATGCGTTCCTGGCCGTCGCCCGCCGTCTGGCGGATCGGCTCGTCGGTGACGGGGTCGGTCCAGATGCCGTACGTACCGATGGAGAAGCCCCCGGCCCGCGCGGCGGGGCGGACGTACGTCTCCGAGAGGGTCTTCGACTCGTCGTGGACGCGGGGGTCGGTATTGAGGTTGCGCGGCCAGAGGTCGAAGAGGTCCTTGTCGTAGTACGGCGGGGTGGCGCCGTACTCGTGCAGGTCGTAGATCACGTCGGGACGCCGGTCGCGGACGACGGCGGCCAGCGCGCGGGCCTCGGCCGTCCTGAGCGCGATGTGGTCGCGGTTGATGTCGACCCCGGCGGAGTTCCCCCGGGTGTCGGCGGCCCGGCCGTCGGGGTTGGCGGTGGGGACGACGAGCACGGTCGTACGGTCGAGGAAGCGCCGGGTGTCCCGGTCCTCGGCGTAGGCGAGGTCGCGGATCTCGGTGAGGCACGCCTCGCGGCCCGACGGTTCGTCGCCGTGCTGGCTGCACACCAGCAGCACGGTGGTGGGCGCGCGTTCGGCGCCGACCCGGACGAGCTGGAGCGGGCGGCCCTGCGTGGTCGTGCCGATCGTGGTGAGCGTGGTGCGGGCGCTCCCCCGGTCGACGGCGGTGAGGAACTCCTGCTCCTGGGCCTGGCCGGTCCAGTCGGCCCCGCCACCGGTCTCGAACGCGGTGCGCGGCGGGGTGTGGGCGGCCTGGGCGGGGACGGTCACGGTCAGGGGCATGACCAGGGCCGCGGCGGTGGCCGCGAGGACGAGGGTACGGAAGCCGGGGACCATCAGCCGCTCTTTCCGGGGATCGGGGGTGTACGGCGCAGCTCGGACACGCCGTCGGGTCGGGACCGGCGGGGGGCGGGGGCCGTGGGGGCGGCGCCGGTCGTGGCCCGGGTGAACGCCCGCGCGCCGCCGACGAGCGGGAGGTGCGCGGAGGTGCGGGCCAGGTCGAGGGTGAGGGTGGGGGTCGTGGACGGCGGGTCGATGAGGCCCCGGTCCGTACCGGCGACGATCAGGGCGAGCCGGTGTCCGGCCGGGACGACGTGGTCGGTCGCGGCGAGGTCGATGGTGAGCGTGTAGCGCTTGCCGGGGGTGAGCGGCCGGCCGTGGGACGCGGACGCGTAGGTGCCGAGGTCGGCCCAGCCACGGCTGAGGACGGTGTGGGTGACGTCGGCGGTGCGGGGCGCGGTCTCGCGGTAGCAGGAGCTGTCGGTGGCGGTGCTCGGGCCCCAGCAGGTGCGTTCGGTGAGGGTGGTGATGCCCTCGCCCGCCGCGTTGTAGTCGCGGATCGTGTCGGGGCCGAGGTCCACGAGGACCGCCGAGAGGTGGGCGGTCGCGGTGGACGGGGTGGCGGCGACCGTGACGGTGGAGGAGCCGGAGAGCCGCAGGTCGTGGCTGAGGGGGCGGGTCACGAAGCCTGACTTCTCGGGGGTGTTCAGGTCGACGGCCTCCGCCCAGTCGTCCTCGTCGAGGCGGGGGTTGTCGGTGAACGTCGCGGTCGTGCCGGGCCTCGCGGCGGTGCGCCCGAGGCTGCCGACCCCGGCGGCCGGACCCTGGGCGGGGCGCAGGGTCGTGGTGTCCGTGCCGCGCGGCGGCCACACCCGGTCGGTGGTCCACTGGCCGGGGGCGCGCTCGATGTCCGCCATCGGCGCGCGCTCGATGCCGTTGTCGTAGCCGAGCAGGTAGTGGTCGAACCACCGGTGGAGGGTGTCGACCCACTCGGCGCGGCGGAAGTCGAAGGGGTCGACGTGGCCGGTCCGGGAGAGCCAGATCTTGCGCTCGACGCCCGCGTCGGCGAGCGCGTCCCACCACTGGCCGAGGTGTTTCGTACGGACGTTGAGGTCCTGCGCGCCATGGACGGCGAAGACACTGGCGGTGACGCGGTCGGCGTTCTTCACGTAGTCGCGCGCGGCCCACAGCGAGGTGAGGTCGCCCGTACGCGGAGCCTCGTCCACCAGGCGCTGCTGAACGGCCTGGCAGCGGGCGCGGGCGGCCGGGCTCTCCACGTAGTTGGACAGCCAGTCGGGGCCGGAGCCCTGGAGGGCCGCGCCCTGCTGGAAGTAGTAGTCGTACCACGAGCTGATGGCGCTGATCGGGACGATGGTCTCCAGGCCGCGGACGCCGGTGGCGGCGACGCCGTTGGCGATCGTGCCGTCGTAACTCTTCCCGATCATGCCGGTCCTGCCGTTGGTCCACCCGGCCTTGGCGCGTGTGGTCCCGGTGAGGGTGGTGTACGCGCGGGCGCGGCCGTTCAGCCAGTCCACGACGGCCTTGGCCGACTGCACGTCGGACTGTCCGCCGACGTCGGCGCAGCCGTCGGAGCGGTTGGTGCCGGCGAGGTCGACGGCGACGAAGGCGTAGCCGCGCGGGACGAAGTAGTTGTCGTAGTGGAGGGGGAAGGAGAGCGGGTTGCCGTCGGCGTCGTACGTCTTCTTCTGGCTCTCGTTGCCGCGTCCGCAGCAGGAGTAGTACGGACTGGCGTCCATGATCACCGGGATCTTCCGGCCCTGCCGCGCCGGTTCGGCCGGCCGTACGATGTCGACCGCGACGCGGTCGGACGCGCCGTCGGCGTCGCCGTCGAGCCCGGTGTCCACCCAGACGGACTCGCGGACGGCGTCCGCGTACGAATAGACGGGCTGACTCACCTTCACCGCGCCGTGGGGCGTCTGTGGTGCGCCCTGTGCTCCCGCCGGGGTGAGCAGGACCCCCAGCAGCGCGGCGGCGGCCGCCGCCACCAGCGTTCTGTACGACCAGCGGGCTCCCCGCGCACGGATCTCCATGGGGCGGAAAGGTACCCCGGTCAACTCCCGTGCAACAGGGGGCAGTCGGGGGCGCGCGGAGTGAAGTCCCGTTTGGGGACGGCCGTGAAGTGAGGGGCCGCGCGCACGTGAAGTACGGGGCCGTGTCCACCGGATGGCAATCATGTGACGGAGGGAGCCATGAGCATGACCACACACGGGGCGCTGCATACAGTCGAAGGGATCTTCGACCCCCACACCTTGGAGCTCTTCGTGCACCGCAGACTCATCGTCCCTGGCGTCCTGGCGGCCTCCCTCCTGCTGGCGGTCCCGGCGTCGGCCGCGGGCTTCACACCGGGCGCACCGGGCATCGGCGACCCCTATTACCCGGCCAGCGGCAACGGCGGGTACGACGTGTCCCACTACGACCTCCGGCTCACCTACCAGCCCGCCACGGACCTGCTCCAGGGCACGGCGACCCTGCTCACCACCGCGACGCAGAACCTCTCGCGGTTCAACCTCGACTTCGGCCTCACGGTCGACGAGGTGCTGGTGAACGGGAAGAAGGCGGCGTTCGTGAAGAGCGGCGACCAGGAGCTGGAGATCACCCCGGCGGCCCCGCTGAAGCAGGGCCAGTCGGCCACGGTGGTCGTGCGGTACGCGGGCAAGCCCTCCGCGTTCTCGATCGGCGGCTACACGGCGTGGCAGCGCACCCCGGACGGCGGGGTCGCGGCGCAGGAGCCGGACTCGGCCGCGTGGTGGTTCCCGTCCAACGACCACCCGCTGGACAAGGCGACGTACGACGTCTCGGTCTCGGTGCCGGACGGCACCCAGGCGATCAGCAACGGCGTGCTCCAGTCGCAGACCTCGAAGCTGGGCTGGACCCGCTACAGCTGGCGCTCCAACAAGCCGCAGGCGACGTACCTGACCACCCTCGCGGTCGGCAAGTTCGACATCACGACGGACACGACGGCGAACGGGCTGCCGATCGTCAACGCGTACAGCAAGGACCTGGGCGACAACGCGGGCGCGGCGCGGGCGAGCGTGGAGCGCACCGGCGAGGTCGTGGACTGGCTGAGCGGCGTCTTCGGCCCGTACCCCTTCAACGCGGTGGGCGGGTACGTGCCCAACGTGCCCAGCGGCTTCGCCCTGGAGACGCAGACCCGGGTCTTCTACAGCCCCCGGCAGTTCGCGAAGGGCTCGAACGTCTCCGTCGTCGTGCACGAGCTGGCACACCAGTGGTACGGCGACAGCGTGTCGGTCAAGGGCTGGAAGGACATCTGGCTCAACGAGGGCTTCGCCAGCTACAGCCAGTGGCTCTGGTCGGAGAAGGAGGGCGAGGGCACGGCGCAGCAACTGGCCGACTACGTGTACGCGTTGTACCCCGCCGACGACCCGTTCTGGACGGTGAAGCCGGCCGACCCGGGGCCGGAGAACCAGTTCGCGGGCGCGGTGTACGACCGGGGCGCGCTGGCACTCCAGGCGCTGCGGAACAGGATCGGTGACGAGGACTTCTTCGCGATCCTCAAGGGCTGGCCGGCGGAGCGGGCGTACGGGAACGCGTCGGTGGGCGACTTCGTGGCGTACGCGGAGCGGGTCTCCGGCGAGCAGCTCGACGCCCTGTTCGACACGTGGCTCTTCCAGCCGTCGAAGCCGGCGGCGGGGTCGGCGGCGGGGTCGGCGGCGTCGGCTTCCCCGGCCGCCTCCTCCGCCGCGCGGGGTGCCAGGACCGCCGCGGTCCCGGCACCGCCCAAGTCCTGGAAGCAGATCGCCGCGACCCACTCGGTCCACGGCGGCTGACGACCACGGCTTCTCCCCGCCCCCGACCTGCGGGGGCGGGGAGAAAGCGCTCTCCCGCGCGGGCGGGCCGGATACCCTGTCCTCGTACGGTGGTGGGTCGTACCCACCATGTCCGCCGACGAGGAGCACACCTTGCCCGAGTCGCTCGCAGGGGCCCGGCCCACCCTGGAAGCCGTCGCCGCCCGAGCCGGTGTCTCGCGGGCCACGGCCTCGCGGGTGGTCAACGGTGGCGCGGGGGTGCGGCAGCCCCTGGTGGAGAAGGTGACCAGGGCCGTCGAGGAGCTGGGATACGTACCGAACCACGCGGCGCGCACCCTGGTCACCCGGCGGACCGGCGCGGTCGCGGTGATCATCGCCGAGCCGGAGATCCGCATCTTCTCCGACCCGTTCTTCTCCCAGCAGATCCGTGGCATCAGCAAGGAACTGACCGCGCACGACACGCAGTTGGTGCTGCTGCTGCTCGAAGGGCCCGGTGACTACGACCGGATCGCGCGGTATCTGGCGGGCGGCCATGTGGACGGCGCGCTCGCCTTCTCGCTGCACACCGACGACCCGATCCCCGCGATCACCCGGCGTGCCGGGATCCCGACGGTGTACGGCGGGCGGCCCAACTGGAGCGTGCCCTCCGAGCACCAGACCGTGCCGTACGTCGACGCGGACAACCGCGGGGGCGCGCGGGCGGCCGTCCGGTATCTGTGGGACCTGGGGCGGCGGCGGATCGCGCACATCGGGGGGCCGCTGGACCAGACGTCGGCCACCGACCGCCTCGACGGCTACCGCGACGTGCTGCCCGCCGGGGACCCGGCGCTGATCGCCGAGGGGGAGTTCACGGCCGCGAGCGGGGAGCGGGCGATGGCGGAGCTGCTGGAGCGGTGCCCCGACCTGGACGCGGTGTTCGCGGCCAACGACCTGATGGCGTCGGGCGCCCTGCGGGTGCTCAAGGAGCGCGGGCGGGCGGTGCCCGGGGAGGTGGCGCTGGTGGGCTTCGACGACATGGACTCGATCGCGGAGGGCACGGATCCGCCGCTGACCACCGTCCAGCAGGACATCGAGGGCCAGGGCCGGCTGATGGCCCGGCTGCTGCTGCGGGGCCTGGACCACGAGCGGGCGGGGGCCCCGGCCCCGGATCCGGTGATCACCCCGACGACGCTGGTACGGCGGGCCTCGGCGTAGGGCGTTGCGCCCGGCCGGGACCCGCCGCTGGATGTCGTGCCTGTTCGCTAGCTGGTCGCTACCTGCTCGCCGTCGAGCGGGCCGGGACCGTCAGTGTCGCCCCGTCCGAGAAGGTGACGGTCCTCGCCACCGACTCGAAGTTGTGCGCCGCGTAGGTCCGTACCCCGCCCTTCGAGAAGACGGCGGACGTCGGGATCGATCCGGTGACCGTGGCGTCCGGGGCGCCGACCGCGGCCAGGGTGTTGATCCAGTGGTACGTGTGCGCCTTGGACTCGCCCGCCTCGGGGCCGTAACCGGCGTTGCCCGCGTCCCACTTGGTCTTCGCGGTGGCGGGGGTGGAGAGCGCCTCGAACTCCCAGAGGATGTCGCGCCATTCGACGGCCGGGCCGCCGTTCTCCCGTTGCAGCTCGGCCAGGTTGCGGTTGATCGCGTCCTTCCTGCGGGCCAGGTGGAGCGAACCGCCCGTCACCGGGAGGACGTTGATGCCGTGGATCTCCTCCGGGTTGGCGGTCCACCAGGTGGAGTACGCGCCGCCGCTGCCCCACACCATGCCGACCGTGTCATGGCCGAAGGAAGCCGGGAAGACCTGCTGGTCGGCGTCGAACCAGTACTGGGCGATCGCCTCGGACTCCGTCGTCAGCAGATAACTGCCCAGGTCGCGCAGCTCGTTGTTGCCGGTGGCCGAGCCCCACAGCACCAGCGCGGCGCTGAGGTTGGTGGACTCCGACGACGACTCCTGGTTGTTGCCCGCGGCGAAGCCCTGGTGGCCCGAGGCCCAGCTGTGGCCCGCGTAGATGTCGAAGCCGCGCAGGAACGGGAAGTCGGCGTCGGTACGGCTCGGGTTGGCCGCGTCCCGTATCAGCGTCTTGACCATGCCGCCCCAGGCCGGGTCGGCGGCCCACGCCTGGTCGTACTGCGCGACGATCGCCGCCGCGTACACGTAGTAGCTGTAGTGGAAGTGATGGTCGTTCAGCTCGGTGTCGCTGCCGTACGAGGCCGGGTAGCCGATCAGCGTCTTCCACGTCCGGTCGTACGAGAACTCACTCGCGCCGCCCGCCGTGAACCACTCCTGGAGCCTGCCCTTGAGGAGTCCGAGGAGCTTGTCGCGGGTGGCGGTCTCGCCGATCTGGTCGGCCATGGGCACGAGTTGGGCGAGCTTGCCGAGTGCCTTGCCCGTCCAGTACGTGTCCCGCGCGCCGGAGAACGGGTCGGCCGCGTTCGCGACCTCGTTCAGGTAGCCCCTGAGGCGGGCCCGGTCGACGCCGGTCGAGGCGGGCAGCGTGGGCAGCACCCCGGAGCCCTGCTGGCTCGTGGTGAACGAGGCCGCTTCCCTGACCTTCATCGTGCCGCGCGGCGAGACGTAGGTGTACGGCGTCAACGCGTCGGTGGTGTACAGCCACTGGTGGCGGTAGAGGGCCTGGAGCGTGCCCGTCTCGGTGCCTTCCTGGGGCGCGGTGGTGAGGCTGTAGGTGGCTCTGACCGTGCCGCCCGTGTTGCTCCAGGTCACCTTGGAACCGGTCACGAAGCTGTACGCGTACTTCCGGTATGTGGCCAGGGCATCGGTGGAGGGCAGGACGGCGACCGAGAAGTAGTCCTTGGCGCCGAGCCCGGCCGTGACGGTGGAGCCGGAGACCGTCCAGTCGGCGCCGGTCGGCGCGAACAGCGCGTAGTGGTGGCCCGCGACGGTGATGCCGAGGACGTTGCCCTGGTCGGCGAAGACGGCGGGGGCGGCGGCGGTGGTGATCCGGGCGTCGCCGCCGGTGCCCTTGGCGTATACGAAAGGCAGGCCGTGGCCGATGGTCGCGCGCAGGGTGCGGGCGCCGTCGGACCAGTAGGGCGTGACGGTCCAGTCGGACCACGCGTCGGCCTTGGTGTCGGCGGAGTTGAGCCCGGTCAGCCCGAGGGTGAGGTCGCGCTTGTGCGCGTACTCGTACTGCCGGCCGTCACCGCTGACGGTCGGCGCGGTCGGATACCCGACCTCCAGACCGCCGGCCACCGCCTGGTACGTGAGCGGATGACCGTACATCGGCGTGGACCAGGGGTTGTCGGCGTAGCGCTGGAAGGCCAGCGAGGACCACCAGTCATTGGTGGGCAGCGGCTTGGCCCGCGCGGCCGGGGTCACCTTGGGGGTGACCGGGGTCCCGGTCCCGGTGGTGGGCCCGGAGGTCCCCGCGGGACGCGTGTCGGTGTAACTGCCGGAGCCCACGGGCACGGTGGCCGCCGCGGCGGGCGTGGCCGTGGGGACCAGCCCGACGGCGGCGAGCGCGGTGACAAGAACCAGCGCGGACACGGGCCGGGCACGGGAGAAGGACATGGACGGCACCTCGAAGACATGGGGGGAAGGGTCGTCGGAGAGCGCTCTCTCAGGTACAAGGAACGTAAAACTCTTGAAATGGAAGTGTCAATACAGCTGACACACAAGGAAGTTGTGAGTCATGACCGATCCCATCCGGATCCCCTGACACCCACCCCCTGCGGCGTCCCCCCGGACGCTCCCTACCCGTCCGTGAACCTCTCGCCCTTCGTCGCCTTTTCGACCAGCAGGGCGGGCGGGGTGAAGCGTTCGCCGTAGCGTTCCGCCAGCTGCCGTGCCCTGGTGGCAAATCCGGCCGGGCCGCCTTCGTAGCCGTTGATGTACTGGAGCACCCCGCCCGTCCACGCCGGGAAGCCGATGCCCATGATCGAGCCGATGTTGGCGTCGGCCACGGACGTCAGGACGTTCTCCTCCAGGCAGCGGACGGCGTCCAGTGCCTCGGAGAACAGCATCCGTTCCTGGAGGTCCGGGAAGGGGACCTCGGCGCCCGCCGCCGAGGCGAAGTGCTCGCGCAGGCCCGGCCAGAGGCGGGTACGGGTGCCGTCCTCCGCGTACTCGTAGAAGCCGGCCCCGCCGCCGCGTCCCGGGCGGCCGAACTCGTCCACCATCCGGTCGATCACGGCGTCCGCCGGGTGCCCGGTCCACGTACCGCCGGCCTCCTCGACCGCGCGGCGCGACTCCCCGCGGATCCTGCGCGCCAGGGTCAGGGTCAGTTCGTCCATCAGGGCGAGCACCTTGGCCGGGTAGCCGGCCTGCGCGGCGGCCTGTTCGACCGACGCGGGCTCGATGCCCTCACCGACCATGGCGACACCCTCGTTGATGAACTGCCCGATCACCCGCGAGGTGAAAAAGCCGCGCGCGTCGTTCACGACGATCGGGGTCTTCTTGATCCGGCGGACCAGGTCGAACGCGCGCGCCAGGGCCTCGTCACCGGTCCGCTCGCCCCTGATGATCTCGACCAGGGGCATCTTGTCGACGGGTGAGAAGAAGTGCAGCCCGATGAAGTCGGCCGGGCGCGCCACCCCTTCGGCGAGCGCCGTGATGGGCAGCGTGGAGGTGTTGGAACAGAGCAGCGCGTCCGGCGCGACGATCTCCTGGATCTCCTGGAACACCTTGTGCTTGAGCGCCGGGTCCTCGAAGACCGCCTCGATCACCGTGTCACAGTCCGCCAGGTCGGCGGGGTCGGCGGTCGGGGTGATGCGGGCGAGCACCCGGTCCCGTTCGGCCCCGGTCGTACGGCCCCGGGAGACCGCCTTCGCGAGGACCTTCGCCGCGTGCGCCTTGCCCCGTTCCGCCGCGTCCTGGGTGACGTCCTTCAGCAGCACGTCGAGCCCGGCGCGTGCGCACGCGTACGCGATGCCCGCGCCCATCATCCCGGCGCCGAGGACCGCGACCTTGCGGGCCTCGCGCGGCGGGACCCCGCGCGGGCGGCTGCCGCCGGAGTTGACGGCCCTGAGGTCGAAGAAGAACGCCTGGATCATGTTCTTCGCGGTCTGTCCCGTGACCAGCTCGGTGAAGTAGCGGGACTCCACGGTCTGCGCCGTCTCGAAGTCGACCTGCGAGCCCTCGACGGCCGCCGCGAGGATGTTGCGCGGGGCGGGGAAGGGGGCCCCGGCGAGCTGCTTGCTCAGACTGGCCGGGAACGCGGGGAGGTTGGCGGCGAAGCGCGGGCTGGACGGGGTGCCGCCGGGGATGCGGTAGCCCTTCTCGTCCCACGGCTGCCGGGACTCGGGGTGGGCGTCGATGAACGCGCGCGCCCGGTCCAGCATCTCCTCTCGGGTGGCGGCGACCTCATGGACGAGACCGTTGTCGAGGGCGCGGCGCGGGGAGTACTGCGTGCCCTGGAGCAGCACCTTGAGCAGGGCGTCCGTGATGCCCAGGAGCCGTACCGCACGGGTGACCCCACCGCCTCCGGGCAGCAGTCCGAGCGTGACCTCGGGCAGGCCGATCCGGGAGCCCGGCGCGTCGAGGGCGATGCGGTGGTGGCAGGCGAGGGCGATCTCGTA
This sequence comes from Streptomyces sp. NPDC087420, assembly GCF_044744165.1. Taxonomy (NCBI): domain Bacteria; kingdom Bacillati; phylum Actinomycetota; class Actinomycetes; order Kitasatosporales; family Streptomycetaceae; genus Streptomyces; species Streptomyces sp. NPDC087420. The sequence goes on along the minus strand of NZ_JBIUXU010000012.1, from coordinate 291,673 downwards.
ACCGCCGCCCAGGGCCGCGCCGTTGAGGGCGCCGACGACGGGCTTGCCGAGGGTCTCCAGGCGCCGCAGGGCGCGCTTCATGGCGAGGCCGCCCTCGAAGATCCGCCGGGCGTCACCGGGGCCCGCCTTGATCATGTCCTTGAGGTCGCCGCCGGCGAAGAAGGTCTTCTTGGCGGAGGTGACGATGAAGCCGCGGACGCTGTCCTTCTCGGCCTCGGCGCGGTCGGCGGTCGCGACGAGGGACCGGCGGAACGCCTCGTTCATCGTGTTGGTGGACTGGCTCGGGTCGTCCAGGACGAGGGTGACCACGCCGGTGTTGTCCTGCTCCCAGCGGATGGTGGGGGACGCGGACTCGTTCATGCTGCTGCTCCGTTGCTCCGTAGGGGTCGGGACGGGCCGGACGGAAAGAAGGGGGGTGAGGACGTGGGGCGCGGGGCGGGACCTGCGGCTCAGAGGCGTTCCACCACGGTGGCCACTCCCATGCCGCCGCCCACGCAGAGGGTGGCGAGGCCGTACCGCTTGTCCTGGCGTTCCAGTTCGTCCACGAGCGTGCCGACGAGCATTGCGCCGGTCGCGCCGAGGGGGTGGCCGAGGGCGATGGCCCCGCCGTTGACGTTGACCTTGTCGAGCGAGATCCCCATCTCCCCGACGAATCGCAGGACGACCGCCGCGAAGGCCTCGTTGATCTCCACGAGGTCGATGTCGCCGATGGTCAGCCCGGCCTTGGCGAGGGCCTTGCGGCTGGCGGGGGCGGGGCCGGTGAGCATGATGGTGGGCTCGGATCCGGAGACGGCGGCGGAGACGATCCGGGCGCGGGGCGTGAGCCCGTACCGCTCCCCGATCTCCCGGGAACCGATCGCGACGAGGGCGGCGCCGTCCACGATGCCGGAGGAGTTGCCCGCGTGGTGGACGTGGTCGATCGCCTCGACCCAGTGGTACTTCTGGAGGACGACGGCGTCGAACCCGCCCGCCTCGCCGATCCCGGCGAACGAGGGCTTGAGCGCGGCCAGGGTGTCTGCGGTGGTGCCGGGGCGGAGGTGCTCGTCGTGGTCGAGGACGGTGAGTCCGTTGCGGTCCAGGACCGGCACGACGGAGCGCTGGAAGCGCCCTTCCTTCCAGGCGGTGGCGGCCCGTTCCTGGGACAGCGCGGCGAATTCGTCCACGTCGCGGCGCGTGAAGCCGCCGAGGGTGGCGATCAGGTCCGCGCCGATGCCCTGCGGGGCGAAGCCGGTGGCGAGGTTGGTCATCGGGTCCATCGCCCACGCGCCGCCGTCGGAGCCCATCGGGACGCGGGACATGGATTCGACCCCGCCGGCGAGGATCAGGTCCTCCCAGCCGGAACGGACCTTGGCGGCGGCGAGGTTGACGGCTTCGAGCCCGGAGGCACAGAAGCGGTTCTCCTGCACCCCGGCCACGGTGTCGGGGAGTCCGGCGGCGATGGCGGCGATCCGGGCGATGTCGGAGCCCTGGTCGCCGAGCGGGCTCACGACGCCGAGCACGATGTCGTCGATCGCGGCCGGGTCGAGGCCGGGGAAGCGGGCCCGCATCTCGTGGATGAGGCCCACGACGAGGTCGATCGGCTTGGTGCCGTGCAGGGCGCCGTTGGCCTTGCCGCGGCCGCGCGGGGTGCGGATCGCGTCGTAGACATACGCTTCGGTACTCACGGCAACTGCCTTTCCGGAGACGGTCACAGGGGCGGGGGCAGGTGGTCCGGCGGGTGGTTCAGCAAGTGGCTCGGCGGGGGTCCACCGGGTGGTTCAGCGGGTGGTTCACCGGGTGGTTCACCGGGTGGGCAGGTCCCAGTCCCGGGCCACCTCGGCGGTGTCGGCGCCGGGCAGGGCGGGCGATCTGCGTACGGATCCCGGCGTGGCGGAGAAGCGCGGCGCGGGCGCGGGCTGGGTGACGCCCGCGTGCTCGGTGAAGGTGGCGCGAGTGGCGAGATGCGGGTGCGCGGGGGCCTCACGCAGGGTCAGTACGGGGGTGACACACGCGTCCGTCCCCTCGAAGACCGCCGTCCACTCCGCGCGTGTCCTCTCCTTGAAGCGGGCGGCGACGGCGGCGCGCAGCTCGTCCCAGCGCCCGAAGTCCTTGCGGGCGGGGACGTCGTCCTTGATGCCGAGCAGCTCGATGAACAGGTCGTAGAACCGGGTCTCCAGCGCGCCGACCGCCATGTACGCGCCGTCGGCGGTCTCGTACGAGCCGTAGAAGGGGGCGCCGCCGTCCAGCAGGTTGCCGCCGCGCCGGTCCTGCCAGCCGCCGGCGGACATCATGGCGTGGATCATGGTGGTGAGGTGGGCGGTGCCGTCGACGACGGCCGCGTCGACCACCTGGCCCGCGCCGTCCGGGGTCCTGGCGTGCTGGAGGGCGGCGAGCAGCCCGATGACGAGGTAGAGCGCGCCGCCCGCGTAGTCACCGAGGACGTTGGCGGGGAGCGCGGGAGGCTCGTCGGCCTTGCCGATCATGGAGAGCGCGCCGGAGAGGGCGATGTAGCCGATGTCGTGCCCGGCGCTCTGGGCGAGCGGGCCGTCCTGGCCCCAGCCGGTCATCCGGCCGTACACCAGGCGGGGGTTGCGGGCGAGGCACTCCTCGGGGCCGATGCCGAGCCGTTCGGCGACCCCGGGCCTGTTCCCCTCGATCAGCAGGTCCGCCCGCTCGACCAGGTCGAGGACACGGGCGGCGCCGTCGGGCGACTTGAGGTCGATCAGTACGGAGCGCTTGTTCCGGTTGGTGAGGTCGGCGGCGGGGTCGATGCCGAGGCCGGTGCCGCCGGGACGGTCCACCCGTACGACATCGGCACCGAGGTCGGCGAGCGTCATGGCGGCGAACGGCCCGGGCCCGATGCCGGCCAGCTCGACCACACGTACACCCGCCAGCGGACCGATTCCCGTCGCTGCCGCGTGGGCCATGGGGGCTCTCCTCAACACTGGGGCACAGCCGCTGGAACAGCCGTGAGGGCAGGAACGGGCACCACGCCGCACAAGCCTTCCGGCCAGAGCAAGCGCTCAGCCCTGATTCCCGATAGTACGAGGGATACGCCGCCGATCCGGTCCCCGGCTCCCGGGTCGGCGTGGATTCGGCCGAGGTCCGCGGCTCGGAAACCGCTTCGGATCCTCGGGTTTCCCGGTCGCCGACGGGCGGGGATGATCAGCCGAAGCCCCGGAACAGCTCTTCGAGGCAGTCCTCGGGCCCGCTGGTGAGCGGGGCGGGCGTCAGGTCGGTGCGGCCCCGGTTCGCGTCCAGGACTCGCCCGTACAGGGACGAGCCACGGTCCGACTCGCGCCTCTCAATCCCCCGCGGTGGCAGGACTAGTCCAGGCCGTAGGAGAGGAGAGCCACGACGGATATCGCCGCGATCGTGCCCACCAGCATCAGGACGCCCGCGACGACCGTCACGACGGTGAGAGCGCGCTCGGCCTTGCTGGGTTCCACCGGTCCGGCGCAGAACTGCTCGTTAGTCATGCACCCAGGCTGCCTGGCGGTGGCGCGGTGCGATATCCGTACAGATACTCAGCTTGTTCTTCAACCTTCGTCCGGCTCCTGGCGGGGTGGCCGGCGGCCCCGGGAGTGACCAGTCGAATCGGGATGCGCTGGTCTGCGGTGCAGTTGCATACTCACCAGATGGCCTTGTTCTCCGGTCGGTTCCGCGATCCGCGCAGTACCGAGTACGACTTCATCAGCTCGATCATTGTGCGATGCCCCAGTTGCGCGAAGGCCGCTCGGGTCGTTCCAGCGCCCGAAGACTGCGATCCCAGCGGGCGGATGCTGTTCAGGCCGCGACGTCTGGTCTGTGGTAGCTGCGGACTGTCACGGGTGTGGAGCGGTCGTCATGTCACGCTCTCCCGTGGCACCGCTCAACCCGCGACGGATCCGTATTTCGGTATGCCGCTGTGGCTCCAGATTGAGACCCGGCATGGGTGGTTGTGGGCCTACAACCTCGAACATCTCGACCTGATCCGCCGCTTCGTCCAAGCGTCGCTGCGCGAACGAGCGCCCTGGTACGACACCGGACAGAAGATGACTTTGGCCGCCCGCCTCCCGGTATGGATCAAGCGCGCGAAGAACCGGGACGAGGTCCTGCGTGCCGTCAGCCGGATCCATGCCTCGCTGGTTGCCGCCTGAGCTGCACAAAAGGCGTCCGAACGCCGCTCGAACTTGATCTCTGGCTATGCGGTTCAGCTGACGTGGGGGCGGCCTTCGTCTGATCATGTGCTCCGACCAAGGTGCACGTGAACGAGACGAAGGCCGTGAGAGTGAGTCTGCTGCCTGATGCTGGTCGGAGGGAAGCGTTCGCGGAGGCGTCACGCTTCCGGGGCGAGTTCTACGAGTGTCTGACCGCTCGGCGCGATGAGTTGTTCGAACTGGGCGGACGCGGTGCTGTGCGCGGACGGCGCGGTGAAGTCCCCGGTGGACTTGACACTGCTGCCCGAGCACCGTCGTGGGCACGGAGCGATGTACGGCGGCCTGAACCACGGCCGGATCGACGTCGGCCGGCTGCGGACGGTGCTGGCCGGCCCGCCGCTGCCGCGTTTCGACGGCGGACGCCTGGTCTTGGCAGTCGACGTGTCGCCATGGCTTCGCTCGGATGCACCGTGTTCGGCAGAGCGCCTGTTCTGCCACGTCTACGGCCGGGCGAAGACCGCCTCGCAGTTCGTCCCCGGCTGGCCCTACTCCTTCGTGGCCGCGCTGGAGCCGGGCGCCACGTCCTGGACCGCGCTCCTGGACGCGGTCCGGCTCGGCCCGGCAGACGACGCGACCGCGGTCACCGCCGCCCAGCTCCGAGGGGTCGTTGAACGGCTCGTCTCCGCCGGCCAGTGGCAGGTGGGGGACCCGCCTATCGTGATTGTCAGCGATGCTGGCTACGACGTCACCCGCCTGGCCCGGGTTCTGCGCGACCTGCCGGTCGAGCTGGTCGGCAGGGTCCGCTCCGACCGGGTGATGCGGCTGCCGAAGCCGACGCGGATGCCCGGCGTCAGCGGCCGGCCGCCCAGGCACGGACCGGAATTCCGGTTCACCCAGCCGGAGACCTGGCCCGAGCCCGCGATCACCACGGTCACCGCCACCACCAACTACGGCAAGGCTGAGACCCAGGCATGGGACCGGGTCCACCCCCGGCTCACCCACCGCTCCTCATGGCTCGACCACGACGGTGAACTTCCCCTGGTCGAGGGCACGTTGATGCGGCTGAAGGTCGAGCACCTCTCCAAGGACCGCGAAGCACCGCCGGTATGGCTGTGGTCCTCCAAGACCGGCGCCGGCATGCAGGACGTCGACCGCTGCTGGCAGGTCCATCTCCGCCGCTTCGACGCCGACCCCACCCGGGCAGCTGACCCCCGCCCGTGTCCGCCGAACGTTAGGCGGTCGCCTCGCGCAGCGCTCGGCGGCAGAGGGCGTCGGCTCGGCGGGTGGTTTCCGGGAGGCGGTAGTCGGCAGCGAGCCAGAGAGTGTGGGCGCAGGCTGTGGGGAGGGTGACGCGGTGGCCCACCGAGACGAAGACCGGTTTGACGGCCTTCTGGGTGCGCAGCGCACGGCCTACCTCTTCGGTGTCGTCCGCCAAGAGCGGGGTGGAGTCGCCGCGCTCGACGCCCGGTTCGTCGTACGTGAACAGGAACGGGTTCTTCGCGACCCCGATCACCGGCAGCCCCGTGACCACGCCGAGGTGGCTGGCGAGGCCGAAGCGGCGGGGGTGGGCGCGGCCGTAGCCGTCGCAGACCACCAGGCCGGGCGGCGAGGTGAGCGCCGCGAGGGCGGCCAGGACGGTCGGGATCTCGCGGAACGCCAACAGCCCCGGCACGTACGGGAAGGTGACGCGGCCGACCGCGGTGGCCTCGTCGACCACGGTGAGGGTCGCGGCGTCCAGGACCACGGCCGCCGCCACGACGACGTCCCGTTCGTCGTCGTACGCCACGTCGACGCCGGTCACCAGGCCGGTGCCGGGCTCCGGTCCCGGCTCGTCCAGGACGACCAGCCCGCGCAGTTCGTCCTGGACGGCGCGGGCCGCCGTCTCGTCGGCGGGCATCTCGAACGGTGTCATGATCCGTCATTTTAGGGATCCGCCATTCCAGGGCGTGGTCCGGAGGCGGTTGGTTAGTCTGGTGATCATGTTCGTACTCGAATTGACCTACACCGCGCCCGTCGAGCGGGTGGACGCCCTGCTGACCGCCCATGTGTCGTGGCTCGACGCCCTGTACGACTCCGGGGTCTTCCTCGTCTCCGGCCGCAAGAACCCCCGCGACGGCGGCGTGATCCTGGCGGTGGGCGGCGACCGCGCGGAGATCGAGCGGCTCGCCGCGACGGATCCGTTCGTGACCGGCGGGGTGTGCGCCTACCGGATCACGGAGTTCGCCGCGACGAAGGCCGCCCCCGCGCTCGCCTCGTACCGCGAGGAGCTGCCCGGGTAGTGCGGCCGGGCCGAATCTCCGTCGCCGGCCGCCCCCGTCCTCAGCGTTTCGCCGGTGCCAGCCGGGCCACCCGCCCCTTCTCCCCCGCCGCCCAGCAGCCCAGGTCCGGGGTGCAGTCGACGGTGTCGTACGAACCGGTGTCGACCGTGCGCCAGGTGCGGCCGCCGTCCGTCGTCAGGTCCGTCCCCGTCGGACCGACCGCCAGGGCCGCGGAGCGGCTGTACGGGAGCCACGCCACGCCCGAACGGTAGGCGGGCGGCGGGGTCGTGGCCTGCCGCCAGGTGCGGCCGCCGTCCCCGGTGACCGACGCGGCGCGCGGTGACGCCTGGTCGGCGCGGTAGTCGCCGCCGACCGCCAGACCGTGCTTCCGGTCGCGGAAGGCGAGGCCGAAGACACCCCGCGCCGGATCGCCGGCCGGGATGGTGGAGTCGGTGACCGTCCAGTGCAGACCCCGGTCGGCGGAGTGCAGCACCCGCGCCGTCGCGGCGCCGCCCGTCGCCAGCCAGACGTCCTTCGGCCCCGACGCGACCAGGCACTGGCCGCTCGCCGCGAACCCGGCCTCGCCCGGCAGGGCGGCCGGCATGCCCGCGTCCGGCAGGACCTTCCAGGACGCACCGCCGTCCTGGGTGGACAGGATGCGGAACTTGCCGTCGACCGGATCGCTCATGGCGAGCCCGTGCCGGCTGTCGAAGAACGTGACGCAGTCGTAGAAGGCGCGGGCGTCGGTGTTCCGGAAGGACTCGGTCCAGCTCTTGCCGCCGTCCTCCGTACGGAAGATGCGGGACGCCTCGCCCTCCCCGATCGCCAGCGCCACCGCGCGCCGCCCGTCGAACGCCTCGATGTCCCGGAACTCCAGCTCCGCCTCCGCCGCGCCCGCGGGCGACACGTCACGCCAGGTGCGGCCTCCGTCGGAGGTGCGCAGCACGGTGCCCTTCGAGCCGGCGACCCAGGCGCTCGTACGGCTGACGGCGGCCAGGCCGCGGAACCGCGCGTCGGTGCCGGTGTCGGTCAGCCGCCAGTCGAGCGCCCCGCCGCCGGTCCGCTCCGGGCCCTCCGGCGCCCCGCCCGCGCGGTCGGCGCGTGACGTACCGTCCGGCCGTGCGTCCGGCCGTGACGCGCCGTCCGCCTGGGCCGGTACGGCGAGCGCGGCCGCGAGTGCCGTACCGCTCACCCCGACTGCCAGTCCCGCCAGCACCGTTCGCCGCAACTTCCCCATGGGTCTCATGGCGCTGGAAGCTAGCCCACCCGCCCGGCGCCGTCCAGAGCGGGCCGTCCCGGCCGCGACGGGCGGCGCCGTCGAAGAGGTGACGCAGGTCACTCTCGATTTCGAGCACGGATCGGGGCTCCCGGCCGTCTTCCAAGTAGCAGTCGACCGTTCGCGGTCCATGTCAGATCCGTCGAAGGGGAGCACGCCGTGTCACCCGTCATCGAACAGGCCGTGCAGGCCCGGCTGGTCGCGTCCGTGCCCCGCATGGAGACCGTCCCCGCGACGCTGCACTACGACCAGGGGGACCCCTTCGCGGTGCGGATGGCGTTCCCACCCCCGGCGACGCTGGAAGGCACTGACGTCACCTGGGAGTTCTCCCGTGAGCTGCTGGCGCTCGGGATGACAGAACCGTGCGGGGTGGGGGACGTGCGCGTGCGCCCCTTCGGGTACGGCAGGACGGTCGTGGAGTTCCACGCCCCGGAGGGGACGGCGATGGTCCACCTGCGGACGTCGGAGCTGCGCCGCTTCCTGGAACGTACGCAGGGGCTGGTGCCCGTCGGCCGCGAGCACCTCTATCTGGACCTGGACCACGACCTCAAGGTGCTGCTGCGCGACGCCTGCTGAGGCGCGGTCGCGAAGGGTCGTCGCCGGACACCAGGAAGCGCCCGACCGAAGTGGCTGATCGGGCGCCCTTGGGCCGCGCACGGCCGGCCGCGGCTAACGCCGCCTGAACTCGCCGTCCACCACCCCGCTTTCAAAGGCGGCCCACTCTCCGGGGGTGAAGACGAGCGCCGGGCCGTTTCCGCTGTCCTTGGTGTCGCGCATGGCCACGCGACCATCGTCAAGAAAGGCGACTTCGACGCATTGGCCGTTGTTCTGGGATCGGCTGGACTTACGCCACACCGCGCCCGTGAGCTCTGAACTCATCATTGCGCAAACTCCTTTGCCGCTTGTAGAAGCATGTTCTGCGTGTCCTTGGCGTTCAGAGCCGCGTCCCAGATCGACGTGAACGCCTGGTCGTACCGCTCGATCTCTTGCGGCTTGTCGAGGTACAGATCGCCGGTGAAGCCCTCCATGTAGACGGTGGGTGGCTCCATCGGGTGGCCGTCGCCGTTGACAGGAAATCGCAAGATGGTGAATGGCCCGGACATGAGTCCATGGTGCAAGCCCGCTGCGAACGGCACGATCCGCAGTGAAACGTTCGGCAGTTCCATCGTCTCCGCCAGGCGATGCAACTGGCGAGCCATTACCTCACCTCCGCCGACCGGTTGCCGGAGCACCGCTTCACCGAGCGCCAGTTCCAAGGTAGGCGGCGCGGTCACCCTGGTCAGCAGTTCCTGTCGCGCCAAGCGGACGTGCACGCGCCGTTCGATCTCGTCATGGTCAACGCGAGGGTTGTCCTTCTGGATCAACGATCGGGCGTAGTCCTCCGTCTGAACAAGACCCGGCACCAGGTCCTTGATGTACTGACGCAGGCTCGCAGCCGCCCCTTCCAGCCCGATGAAGAGGTCAAAGCCTTCCGGGATCACATCGCCGTAGGCGTGCCACCAGCCCCGGTTCTTTGTCTCCTTGGCCAGACCCATCAGCCCCTTGGTCAACTCGGCGTCAGCGCCGTACACACGACACATGGCCTCAACATCCAGGCTGCGCATGGACGTTTGCCCGGTCTCAATGCGCCAGATCTTCTGATCCGACCACTCGAGAGCCGTCGCCGCCGCACGTACGGTCAACCGCGCGCGATTGCGCAGCTCACGCAGGTGTCGCCCCAGTTGACGGCGGGGCACGGTCGAACCGCTTGCCACTTCCACCACTTGGCCTACCTCTGATCTGGAGTCAATCTTACATCCGAAATGGAAGCACACACATATCCATTGTGGAATGGGAGACGCATGTTCGATGATTCTGTTTCCAGATTTCCAATCTGGAGTGTTGCAGATTCGAGTAATCCAATGCTTCACTCGGTAACCCCACAGAACCCCTGCGAACACACTGCGTGACCGCAGGCACGGCAAGGGAGACCGAAGCGCGATGGATCCGCTGATCTTTGGCTACATGCGTGTGCCCGACGACATGAGCGACGAGGAGGCGAAGCAGAAACAGGACGAGCTGAACACTTACGCCGAAGCCAACGGCTTCCAACTGGCGACCGTGTTCTACGAGTACGTGCCGGGAGCACATTCGGCGTTCACGGAGTTGGTCGCGGCGGTCGGGCACGCCGAGGCGAAACACGTACTCGTGCCCTCCTACCGGGAGTTAGCACTCAACAGGTCGCTCCAGGACGCCATGCTGACGCACCTGTCCTACGTCACCGGCGCAGAGGTCATCAGCCTGGACGAGTGCTCATGACGATCCAGGAACCGCCGTACCGGACCCAGAGCGTGCACTTCCTCGACCAACTGTCCCTGTCCGCAGTGCGGTCGGCTGTCTCGACATCGCGTCACTTCCTCCGGCTCTCCCTGCCCAAGTGGGAGTCGGTCTTCATCGAGGACGACGCTCTGCTGATCGCCTCGGAACTGGTCACCAACGCCATCGCGGCCACCGGAACACTGACGAAGAACCCGGGGTGGGACCGGCGGGAGAAGTCCCCTCTCGTCACGGTCCGCCTCATCGGCCTGCGGGACAGCGTCGTCATCGAGGTGTGGGACGCGTCGGACGCACCACCCGTGCTCAAGCGGGCCGACGACGACGCCGACCACGGGCGCGGGCTTCTGCTCGTACAGCGGCTCGCCGAGCGCTGGGGTTCCTGCCCCGCCGAAGGCGGCAAGGTGGTCTGGGCCGAGCTGGCCGTTCGTCCGCCACACTCGGCGCCGCTACCGCGACGGCGGTCATCGGCGCGGCCTGCCGCCGGGCCGGACGCCGGCCCGGACGCGGGGCCGGACGCGGGGCCGGACGCGGGGCCGGACGCGGGGCCGGATGTCGCGCTGCTGCGCCGCGTACTCACGGGGCTCGAAACGGCCTGACGGCTTCGACCGCCGTACCGGACGCGGCCCCACGGTCACGCGTCGGGCGGCACGCCCGCCACCCACCTCCGGAAGGATCTGGCACATCCGTAGCACCGTGGGGCATTCCATCGCGGTGGTACGCCGGGTCATGATGGGCGCGACCGGCCCCGTCACACACCGGGCCCTTCACGAACCGGACCCTTCACGGACCTGGAGAATCGCCCGTGCCCAGCAGGAAAGCCTTGATCCGCCGCCCAGGACCGCTCCTCGCCGAGGGCCTGGTCACCCATCTCGAACGCACTCCCGTCGACACCGAGCTGGCCCTGCGGCAGTGGGAGCGGTACGTCGAGACACTGCGCGAGCACGACTGGGAGACGGTCGAGGTGGCACCGGCCGACGACTGCCCGGACGCGGTGTTCGTCGAGGACACCGTCGTGATGTTCCGGAACGTGGCGCTGATAGCCCGGCCGGGCGCCGCCTCCCGCAGGCCCGAGACCAGCGCGGTGGAGGAGGAGCTGGGGCGGCTCGGCTGCTCGGTGAACTGGGTGTGGGAGCCGGGCACACTGGAGGGCGGTGACGTCCTCAAGATCGGCGACACGATCTACGTGGGGCAGGGCGGCCGGACGAACGCGGCCGGTGTGCAGCAGCTGCGTGCGGTGTTCGAGCCGCTGGGCGCGCGCGTCGTGGCCGTACCGGTGAGCAAGGTGCTGCACCTCAAGTCCGCGGTGACGGCGCTGCCCGACTCCACGGTCATCGGGTACGAGCCACTGGTGGACGTGCACTCCGTCTATCCGCGCTTCCTGCCCGTCCCCGAGGAGGCCGGCGGGCACGTGGTGCTGCTCGGCGGCGGGAAGCTGCTGCTGGCGGCGAGCGCGCCCAGGACGGCGGAGCTGTTCACCGATCTCGGCTACGAGCCGGTGCCGGTGGACATCAGCGAGTTCGAGAAGCTCGAAGGGTGCGTGACCTGTCTGTCGGTGCGGCTGCGGGACCTCTACACCTGAAGACACCTGAATCGGCGTCCGCACCTCACGCGGCGTCGGTCACTCCCTGAGAGCGGCGGGCAGGCCCGGAACGGCGGAACAGAGGCACATTCACCCGGTAGATCCGTATTTGTTCGCCGGTTCATCCCCGCAGGTCAGCACCTCCGGGACGGTCCGTGGTTCCCGAGGCTTGGCCTGCGGCTTACCGTGCCTTTAACCTACGGTCTCGTAACCTACGAATCCGTAGGTAATACCTCCCGTCCCCAGGAGCACCCGTGACGATCACCTCTCCCCACCTCGGCAGTTCGGACGCGTGGACCGACGCGCGACTGCTGTACGCGCTGGAAGAGGTCGTGGAGAAGGAACTCAACCGTCATCTCAAGGTGGCAAAAGACTGGATGCCGCACGAGTACGTCCCCTTCTCGGACGGCCGCAACTTCACCGGGATCTTCGAGGACGGTGAAGCCTGGGACCCCGCTCAGTCCAAGGTCACCGACATCGGCAAGATCGCGCTTGTGGTCAACCTCCTCACCGAGGACAACCTCCCCAGCTACCACCACGAGATCGCCTCCCTCTTCGGCCGCGACGGAGCGTGGGGCACCTGGGTGCACCGCTGGACCGCGGAGGAGGGCCGGCACGGCATCGTGATGCGCGACTACCTGCTCACGTCGCGGGCCGTCGACCCGGACAAGCTGGAGCAGTTCCGGATGACGCACATGTCGGAGGGCTTCACGTCCGACAACCGCCACTCGATGCTGCACTCGGTGGCGTACGTGGCGTTCCAGGAGCTGGCGACCCGCGTCTCGCACCGCAACACCGGCCACCAGTCGGGCGATCCGGTCTGCGACCGGATGCTGGCCCGCATCGCCACGGACGAGAACCTGCACATGGTCTTCTACCGGAACCTGCTGGGCGCGGCCTTCGAGATCGCCCCCGACATGACCATGCAGGCCGTGCGTGACGTGGTCGTGGACTTCCGGATGCCGGGACACGGCATGCCGGGCTTCGAGCGCGCGGCCGCGCAGATGGCCATAGGTGAGATCTACAACATGCGGATCCACCACGACGACGTGCTCCAGCCGGTGCTGCGCTACCTCAAGGTTTTGGACATCGACGGGCTCGGCGCCGAGGGTCTCAAGGCGCAGGAGGAGCTGGGGTTGTACATGGGCGGGCTGGACACAGAGGCCAGCAAGTTCGACGAGAAGCTCGCGGCCCGCAAGGCACGGATGGCGGCGCGCGCGGCCGGCTGATCCGGAGCCGTTCACCTGTCACTTCTGCCGGCCGGGCGTGCTGTCACGCCCGGCCGGCGGGGTGGTCGCGCTGTAAGGCGGGTAAGGGGGCGGTGGCAGGGTCCGGTGTCACGCGCGGTTCCTGCGCAGGCGCTGGCGCTCCTTCTCGGAGAGTCCGCCCCACACGCCGAACCGCTCGTCGTTGTCGAGCGCGTACGACAGGCATGCCTCGCGGCCCTCGCACGCGCCACAGAGCTGTTTGGCCTCGCGGGTGGAGGAGCCGGGGGCGGGAAAGAAGAAGTCCGCCCCGGTCTGGGCGCACAACGCGCTCTCCTGCCAGGAGAGTTCACGTTCCAGGCTGATGACGCCGTTCGTGGTGGTACTGGTCCCCGTGGTGTTGATCGACATGCGCCACAGGCTGCCGTACGGCGATAAACATCTGATGGACGAAAGATCGCCGGCTCCGTCAGATCACCGGCGTGACGCCCTGCATGACCGCGAAGGACGCCCCGTACGGATCCGTGAGCTTCGCGAACCGGCCCACGCCCTCCAGATCGACCGGTGGCGTCCGGACCGTACCGCCGAGTGTCCGTGCCCTCGTGACTGTAGCGTCGCAGTCCGTGACCGCGAAGTAAAGAAGCCAGTGCGGGTCACTGTCCGCCTCGGTCGGGTCGGAGCCGAGCGGTACGAAGCCTCCGAACATGGCGTCCGAACCCTGGCCCGCGGGATTGACCATCCGGTACGTGCCTTTGCCGCCCGGGATCGGCATGCTGATCGCCTCCCAGCCGAAGACCGCGCTGTAGAAGCTGAACGCGGCGTCCTCGTCCGGGGTGTACAGCTCGCCCCACGTGAGAGCGCCCGGCACGTTGACCAGGTCGAGACCCTTGTTCCCGCCGGGCTGCCAGACCGCGAAGCCCGCGCCCGCCCGGTCGGTGAAGACCGCCATCCTGCCGAGGTCCATGACGTCCATCGGCCCGTACACGACGGACCCGCCGCCCTCCTCGACGGCCTTCGCCGCGGCCTCGGCGTCGGGCGTCTGGAAGTACAGCGACCAGGCCGGCGGCGCCTGCCCCTCCGGAACCGGCATCACACCGGCGACGGTCCCCCCGCCCAGCTGGAACATGCCGTAGCCGCCCGTGTCGGACCCCGCCGACACGTACTCCCAGCCGAAGACGCCCCGGTAGAAGCCGATCGCCCCCTCCAGGTCGGGTGTGGCGAGATCGGTCCAGTTGGGGGAGCCTGTGACAAACGGGGTGGTGAGCATGGCGCGCGCTCCTTCATGGGGTCCCTCGGGTCCCTGGTGCCTGTTTTCCGAGTCTCCTCCCGATGCCGGGCGACCGCACCGCGCCCGCGCACGATGACCGCACGACCGTGCGTTCAGTAGACTGGACGGATGAGCGGCACACGGACGGACGGAACGGCGGCCGGGGGCGGCGCCGGGCGGGCCGGACACAGGGACGGGCGCGTCGAGCGCGGGAACCGGACACGCCGGCTGGTGCTCGACCGCACGATGGACGTGGCGTCGGTGGAGGGGCTCGAAGGCCTCTCCCTGGGCCGTATCGCGACCGAGCTGTCGCTGAGCAAGAGCGGGGTGTTCGCCCTCTTCGGCTCCAAGGAGGAGCTCCAGCTGGCGACGGTACGGGCGGCCGTGGACGTCTACGTCGCGCATGTCGTACGGCCCGCGCGTGAGCTGGCGCCGGGGGCGGAGCGGGTGTGGGCGCTGTGCCGCAACTGGCTGCTGTACTCCGCGAACCGCGTCTTCCGCGGCGGCTGCTTCTTCTACGGTGTCTCGGCGGAGTTCGACGCGCGCGGCGGCCCGGTGCACGACGCGATCGCCAAGGCTCGTGCGGACTGGGTGAGTTACGTCGAACGCACCCTGGACGCGGCGCGGCGGGCGGGCGGCCTCGTGGCGGGCACGGACGTGCCGCAAGTGGCCTTCGAGATCGTCGCGTTGATGGAGGCGGCCAACGCGCGGTCGGTGCTGCACGGCGAGACGATCGCGTACGAGCGCGCGGGCCAGGGCATCCTGCACCGGCTGCGCGGGGTGGCGACCGATCCCGGGGCGCTGCCGGAGGGGCCCGGGGAGATCGGGGTGCCGGAGACGGCGTGATCCGGCCGGTGGCCGAGACCGGTACGCGGTGGGCGCCCCCGCACGAAAGAGTGAACCGGTCCCCGGACACGGCGTGTTCGGCCGCCGGAGGCAGCACTGTGCAGGGGCGGGCGACCAGCTCCACACCCGCCGCACCGGCACCGGCACAGGGGAAGGGGTGGGAGTGGCACGCACCCAGGGGAGGGGCCCGGTCTCGCTGCGGGACCGGGCGCGCTACCGGTTCGACCGCACGCTGGCCCGCAGCACCGGCACACTGATGGGCTGGCTGATGCTCACCTGCCTGGCCGTCGTCGTGCCGGTGAGCGCACTGCTGGTGTGGACGGACCCCGATGCGCCGCACTCGCTGTCGGGCCGGCTGACGGCGGCGTGGCGGACCAGCGCGGAGACGCTGCGGCTGGGCGCGATCTCCGGAACGCCGCTGCGCATGGTCCTGTCGGCGCTGCTCGGACTGGTCGCCCTGCTGTGCGTGTCGACCCTGATCGGAGTGATCACCAACAGCCTGGCCGAACGGATGGCGGAGTTGAGCCGCGGGCGGTCGACGGTTCTGGAGCACGGCCATGTGGTGGTACTCGGCTGGTCCGACCAAGTAGCCACTGTTGTAGCAGAGTTGGTCGCGGCACAGGCCTCCCACCGGTCCCGGGCCATCGTCCTGCTCGCCGACCGGGACAAGACCGGGATGGAGCGGGCACTGGCCGCCCGGGCCGGCCGCGCCCGGCTCATCTGCCGCAGCGGTCCGCCGAGCGACCCCGCCGTACTGGCACTGGTCAGCCCGCGGACGGCGAGCACCGTGCTGGTGCTGCCCCCGGGCGGGCCTGCGTCCGACCCCGAGGTTTTGCGGGTCCTGCTCGCGCTGCGCGCGGTCGCCGGCGAGGGGCCGGACGGCCCACCGGTGCTGGCGGCGGTACGGGACGACCGTTACCGCGCGGCGGCCCGGCTGGCCGGGGGGCCACGCGCCACGATCCTGGAGACGGACGCGGTCACGGCCCGGCTCGTCGCGCAGTGTGTCGGCCGCCCCGGTCTCTCCCTCGTCCTGCGCGACCTCCTCGACTTCGCCGGTGACGAGTTCCACCTCACCGACGCCGCCGCGTTCTCCGGCGCTCCTTTCGGTACGGCACTGCTGGGCCACGCCGACTCCTGCGTGATCGGGCTGCTCACCCCGCAGGGCCGTACCCTGCTGAACCCGCCCGCCGACACGACGGTCACACCGGGGAGCCGGCTGATCGTCCTGGCCCGCGACGAGGCCGGCGCGGGGCCGGAGGACTGCCGGCACCTCGTCGACACGTCGGCGATCGCCGGGGACCGGCCACCGCCGGAGAATCCCGCGCACCTGCTGATGCTCGGCTGGAATCGCCGGGCTCCCCTGGTCGTGGAGCAGCTCCGGCACACGGCCAGGCCCGGTTCCGTCCTGGACATCGTGACGGACCGGGCCCTGCCGGGGCCACGGGAGCCGGAGGCGGTAGCGGCGACGGCTGCGGGGGCGGACGCGGAGGCGGCGCAGGGCGTGGACCGGCTGGCCGTTCGGTTCCGGTCCGCCACCCTGTCGCGGCCCGAGACCCTGCTCGGGCTCGACCTCGCCCCGTACGACGGTCTGGTTGTCCTCGGCCCCGACCCCGGCGACGGACCGGACCGGCCCGACGACTGGACGCTGGTCGCCCTGCTGGCGCTGCGACTGCTGGAGGAACGGGCCGGAGGGCGGGAGTTACGGGTTGTCAGCGAGCTCACCGACGACCGCAACCGCCCCCTCGCACCCGTCAACCCCGGCTCCGACGTCATCGTCAGCGGCGAACTGACCGGACTGCTCATGGCGCAGATCGCGCAGAACCACCATCTGGCCCCCGTGTTCGACGAGTTGTTCTCCGCCGAGGGCAGCCTGCTCTGCCTGCGTCCGGCGGGGACGTACGTGCGCGTGGGGTGCGAGGCGACCTTCGCCACGGTCGTGGCCGCCGCCCGCGACCGCGGCGAATGCGCCATCGGCTACCGCCGTCACGACCGGCGGACGTCGGCGCCCGACTACGGGATCCGGCTCAACCCACGCAAGGGGGAACGACGTGAGTGGGGTGCCGGGGACCACGTGGTGGTCGTCACGACCGACCCGACCGTGCCCGCCCGGGCGGCTGAGACCGTCCGGGCCCCCGCGGCCGGCTCCGTCCGGGAGGACGGGGAAGGACGTCCACCGGAGAAGGGCCGCCCCGAACCGGAAACCCGCTGACACGCGCCCCTCAGTGGCCCGTGTGATCCCCGTCCGCCGGGGTTCCGGGGTGGTGCGGTTCGTAGCCCGGGATGGTGCCGTCCGGTTTGGCGACCAGGAAGAGTCCCGCCATCCCCATGTCCGAGTGGCTCTGGACGTGGCAGTGGTACATCCACGCGCCCGCGCCGACGTGTTCGCCCGCGATGATCTGGAAGCCGAACGAGTCGGCCGGCCCTGTGATCTTGTTGTCGACCACGCGGCTCGGGTCGTCGGGTCCGGTGAGCAGGCCCGTCCTGTTGTCCGCCCAGCGGTGACCGTGGATGTGGAACGTGTGGTAGTACTCGCCGTGCGTGATCATGATGACCTCGACACGATCCCCCACCGTGGCCTCGAAGTTGGGCGTGGCGGCGCCGGTCTTGTTGTTGATCGTCATGTCGTTGAAGACGATCGTGAACTGCTTGTCGGGCAGGATGTCGCCCTTCCGGCGCACGACGACGGGGCCGTACAGACCCTTGCGGATGCCGCCGGTGCCGTGGTCCGTGCCCACGACGTGGTCGTGGTAGTGCCAGTACCCCGCGCTGCCCGGCCGCCAGGTGCCGTCTGGGCGCTTGCCCGGCGTGTGCGTGCGCCAGGTGTACGTCCGGGTCGCGCCGGGCTCCACGTGGCTCCGGTTCATCCGGGTGCCGTCGCTGGCGACGTCGTAGTCCACGCCGTGGACGTGGAGGCTCGCCGCCACGTCCGTCGTGTTCTCGAACTCGATGTGGAGGGTGTCGCCCTCGGTCAGCTCGATCAGCGGACCCGGGACGGTCGCCGCGCCCTTCTCGAAGCCGTAGCCCAGCTGACCGTCCGCCAGCTTCTCGGCGTACAGCTTGAGATGGCGCACCTGGCCCCCGGCGGGCGCGGTGGGAGGCGGCGCCTCCGCCGAACTCGCGGCGGGCGCGGACGCCACCGACAACGAGGCCGCTCCGGTGGCGGCGACCGCACCGCCCGCCAACAGGCGCCGGCTGAAGCTCCTTCTGTCCATGGCCATAACGAACTCCCCTGTGCCGTAAGGAGATGGACGGGGCGCAGGAGTCCCCGGGGACGGCCACACGGTAGAGCAGTGATCTTCGTTTATCCACACTCAGGACAAAGTTGGTGGGATTCCGTCCATAGCTATTGGCTGACCGCCGAAAGACGTCTAGCTTCAAGCGCTGTTGCTGTGACCAAAGTTGGGTGGGTGAACAATGCAGCGCGCACCACATCACCGGTCAAGATCCAGGCGCGGGGCGGCCGCTTTCCTGGTCGCCGGCACCATGGCGGCGTCCCTGCTGGGCGGCACCGCCGCCACGGCGAGACCGTTCCCTGAGCCGCCACCGACAGCCTTGGCCCTTCCGTCGCCGCCGGGCGGCCAGAACGTCAAGGTCCTCGTGTTCCACGCCTCGGCCACCGAGGAGTCACCGCTCGTCAACGCCGGGATCGAGGCCATCGAGGCCATCGGCCTCGCGGGACCGGCGGCCGGGCGCTTCAAGACCGAGGCCACGGACGACGGTTCGGTCTTCACCAACGAGAAGAAGCTCGGCAAGTACAACGCGGTCGTCTTCCTCACCGGCGGCGGCGACGTGCTCGAACCGGAGCAGGAGGCCGGTCTTGAGTCGTACGTGGAGGCCGGCGGCGGCTTCCTCGGCATCCATGACGCGGCCCGTACCGAGCCGTACTCCGACTGGTTCACCGGCCTGATCGGCGCGCGGCCCGCGGCCACCAGCCCGGCCACCGTGCAGCGCGCGACCGTCGAGGTCGCCGACCGGGTGAATCCGGCCACGAAGAGCCTTCCCGTGGAGTGGAAGCGGCCCGACAAGTGGATCAACTGGGCGACCAACCCGACCGGCAAGGTGCACACCGTCGCCAAGGTCAGGGAGAGCAGTTACCGGCCGGGTGCGGGCGCCAACGGCGTCGACCACCCGGTCTCCTGGTGCCGTGACTACGACGGCGGCCGGTCCTTCTACACCGGGATGGGCGGTACGGCCGAGTCGTACGCCGAGACCGACTTCCGCGAGCACCTGCGCGGCGCCCTCCAGTGGACCACGCGCCTCTCGCGCGCCGACTGCAAGGCGACCATCGACGCCAACTACACGGCGGCGAAGGTGACCCAGCCCAACCAGGCGGGCCAGCAGGACCAGATCGGCGAGCCGCACGGCCTGGTCGTCGCACCCGACGGGCGCGTGCTGTACATCGGCCGCGGCGGCGGGGCGAACGGCGCTCCCGTCGTCACCGACTGGAACAACCCGGAGATGGGCAAGGGCCTCGGCCAGGTCCACATCTACGACCCCGTGACCAAGAAGGTCACGCTCGCGGGCGCGCTGACCGTCTTCGGCAACAAGGGCGGCGGCGACGAACTCATCAAGGTCGAGGAGGGGTTGCTCGGCATCGAGCTGGACCCCGCCTTCGCGACCAACGGCTGGGTCTACCTGCACTACACCCCGCACTCCGGGCTCGACCGTGACAAGCGGATCGCCGAACGGCGCGTCTCGCGCTTCACACTGGACCCGGCGACGAACAAGCTGGACCTGGCGTCCGAGAAGGTCCTGCTCAAGTGGCCCGTACAGGTCAACAGCTGCTGCCACGCCGGCGGCGGGATGGCCTGGGACTCGAAGGGCAACCTCTACATCGCGACCGGCGACAACAACTCGTCCGGTTTCAGCGACGGTTACTCGGGCAACAACCCGCAGCCCAACTACAAGGGCCTGTCGTTCGCGGACGCCCGCAGGACCGCGGGCAACACGAACAACCTCAACGGCAAGATCCTGCGCATCCACCCGCAGCCCGACGGGACGTACACCCTGCCGGCCGGGAACCTCTTCACAGGTGAGGAGCAGGACGAGGGCGGCGACAAGACCCGGGGCGAGATCTATGTGATGGGCGTGCGCAACCCGGCACGCATCTCGGTCGACCAGAAGACCGACATCCTCTACGCGGGCTGGGTCGGCCCCGACGCGGGCGCCCCGAGCACAACGTGGGGTCCCGCGAAGTACGACACGTTCGCGGCGATCACCAAGGCGGGCAATCACGGCTGGCCGTTCTGCATGGGCAACAAGCAGCCGTACCGGGACCGCAACCTCCCCGACCCGACCAAGCCGCTGGGCTGGTACAACTGCGACGCTCCGAAGAACGAGTCCCCCAACAACGACGGCCTGGTGAACCTGCCTCCCATCACGGGCAATACCATCTGGTACTCCCCGCAGGGCGGCGGCCCCGACTTCCCCCGGGACGCCAACGGCGTACCCAGCTACAAGGCCGAGGAAGGCACCTTCCTGCTGCCGTGGCTCAAGGGCGGCGGCCAGGCCACCATGGACGGCCCGCTCTACCGCTACAACGCGGCGACCGCGACGGCCGACGCGTGGCCGGAGTACTGGGACGGCAAGTGGTTCGTCGGTGACTTCTACGACGCCGACAATCCGCGCCACGCGGTGCTGACCGATCCCAAGACGGTCGGCAAGGGCGGACTGCCCATCACCGCCGAGTCGTTGAAGAAGATCATCCCGGTCGGCAACGGCGGCATCCGCAACCTCATGGACTGGAAGTTCGCGCCGGACGGCTCGCTCTACGTCCTGGACTACGGGCGCGGGTTCTTCACCTCCGACTCCCAGTCCGCGCTGTGGCGTGTGACGTACAAGGGCGGCGAGGCGACGCCCGCCGCCGCGGATCTGGCCAGGAAGGCGACTCAGTGAGACACCCATCAGTGAGACACCGGCCTCTACGCCTGTGGACGGCCCTCCTGGGCGCGTTGCTGATGGTGCTGGGGCTGACGTCGACGGCCGCCTACGGGCGGACCGGCGACCGTACGGCCGACAGTACGGCGGCGGCCCAGGTGCTCAACTGGACGACGAGCGGCCGTACCGACCGGTACCTCACCTTCCCGACCACCGCGGTGGCGGGCGCGACGACCATCGTCTTCGAGAACAGCGTGGCCACCGGCAATGACATCGGGATGCCGCACACGCTGACCTTCGACGTGTCGGACCCCGAGTACAACAACGACGTACCGCTCAACATCCTGGCCAATCCCAGTGACGACAACGGCGGCAAGTACACCGTCGAGGTCAACCTGACCCCGGGCCGTTACCGCTTCTTCTGCACCATTCCGGGCCACGGCCAGATGCAGGGCATCCTGACCGTGACCGAGGCGGGCGGCGGTGAGGACACCACCGCCCCCACCACCTCGGCCGCCGTGACGGGCCAGCAGAACACGGACGGCGCGTACGTCGGCTCCGCCACGGTCGCCGTGTCGGCCACCGACGAGGGCTCCGGGGTGGCGTCGACGGAGTTCGCGCTCGGCGCGGACGGCGCGTGGCAGCCGTACACCGCACCCGTGGTGGTCAACACCGTCGGCTCGCACACCGTGCGGTACCGAGCGACCGACCAGGCCGGCAACGCGGCGGCCGAGAAGTCCGTCTCCTTCGCCGTGGTGGCGCCACCGAGCGGTGACTCCACCGCGCCGGAGACCTCGGCGACGGTGAGCGGCGACAAGGACCCGGCGGGCAACTACCTGACGATGGCCACGGTCACCGTCACCGCCTCGGACACCGGCTCGGGGGTCAACACCATCGAGTACGCGCTCGGGGCGGGCGCGGCGTGGCAGCCGTACACCGCGCCGGTGATGGTCCACCAGGTCGGCTCGCACACCGTCCGCTACCGGGCGACCGACAAGGCGGGGAACGTGACGGCCGAGAAGTCCGTCGCCTTCACCGTCGTGGCGCCGCCCGCGCAGGACACGACCGCGCCGGTGACCACGGCCGCCGTCAGCGGCACCCTGAACTCCAGCGGTGCCTACGTCACCAGCGCCAAGGTCACCCTCTCGGCGACCGACGCCGGCGGGTCCGGGGTGGACAGGACCGAGTACTCGCTGGACGGCGGTCCCTACCTCGCGTACACCACCCCCGTCATCGTCGACGCGCTCGGCTACCACACGCTGGCGCACCGGGCGACGGACAAGGCCGGCAACACGTCCGCGGCCAAACAGGTGTCCTTCACCATCGCGCAGGGCGGTGGCGTCCCGGCGCCCAACTGCCCTGAGTTCGACGAGCGGTTGACGGTCATCGTGGGCGCGGTCGACACCGGTGTGCCGAACCGGCTCACCCGTAGCCGGTGCACGATCAACGAGCTGATCGAGGACGAGAAGGACTGGTCCTCGGCGGCGCTGTTCCTCAAGCACGTGGACGGCGTCCTCGACAAGCTGCTGGCCGACAACGTCATCGACCAGCGCGAGTTCAACAAGATCACCAAGGCGGCCAAGCAGTCGAAGATCGGCAAGCCCGGCCAGACCGAGGGCTACCGCGACCTCTTCGACGGCACCGCGGCGTCCCTGGCGCAGTGGGAGCAGGTCGGTGGCGGCAAGTTCGCGCTGTCCGGCGAGGGTGCCATCACCAGCAGTACGACGGTGAACGGCATGGGCATGTTGTGGTTCCCGGAGCGCAAGTACGGCGACTTCTCGCTCAAGCTCCAGTTCCGCGACGACGCCCCGGGCACGGGCAACGCCAACGGCGGTGTGTTCGTGCGCTTCCCGAACGTCCACAACCACCCCGAGGAGTCCCGGCCCGAGTGGGTCGCCATCAACTACGGGCACGAGATGCAGATCCTCGACAACCCCGTCGGCGACATGTACAAGACCGGCTCGGTGTACGGCTTCGACCGGGTGGGCCTGGGCGGCGCGGGGGTCACCCCGAAGGGCAGCTGGAACGACTACGAGATCCGCGCGGAGGGTCAGCACTTCACGATCCTGCGCAACGGTGTGGTGATCAACGAGTTCGACAACGTCGGCGGACAGGCCTTCACGCCGCCGCGCGCCGGTGACCCGGGGACGGACGGACGGCGGTACGCCACCGGTTACGTCGGCCTCCAGGTGCACAGCACGACGGACGTGATCTCGTACCGCAACATCCGTATCAAGGAGCTGTAGACACACCGCACTTCGCACACGGCTTCACACCGAGGCCCTCACCGCACCCGGCGGTGGGGGCCTTCGCCGTACCGCCGCGCGCCGGCGTCCCGGTCAGCCGTCCTCGTCCTCCGGCCGCGCCCGGCTCGGCTGGACCCGCTTCGGCTCCCCCGGCATCTTCGGGTAGTCCGGCGGGTACGGGAGGTCGCCGAGGCCCTGGTCCCGCTCGTGCCGGTCCGCCAGTTCCAGCAGCCCTTCCAGGCTGTACGCGTGCTCCTCCATGTCCGCGTGCACATCCCCCAGTTCGGCGTAGCGCACCGGCATGGTCGCGATGTCGAAGTCCTGCGGGGCCACGTCGTCCAGCTCCTCCCAGCGCAGCGGCGCGGAGACCGGGGCGTGCGGACGGGGCCGTACGGAGTAGGCGCAGGCGATCGTGCGGTCCCGCGCGGTCTGGTTGTAGTCGACGAAGATCTTCTCGCCGCGCTCCTCCTTCCACCACGCGGTGGTCACCCGCCCCGGGTTCCTGCGCTCCAGGTGGCGGCCGATCGTGATGGCGGCCCGCCGCACCTCGGTGAACGTCCAGCGCGGCTCGATCGGTACGAACACGTGGAGGCCGCGCCCGCCGGACGTCTTGGGCCAGCCGCGCATCCCCAGCTCGTCGAGGAAGCCGTGCAGCTCGTGCGCGGTCCTGACGGCGTCCTTGAAGTCCGTGCCGGGCTGGGGGTCGAGGTCGATCCGCAGCTCGTCCGGGTGATCGGTGCGCCCGCGCCGTACCGGCCACGGGTGGAAGGTGAGGGCGCCGAGGTTCGCCGCCCAGATGACGGCAGCCACCTCGGTCGGGCAGATCTCGTCGGCCGAACGGCCGCTGGGGAACTCGATCCGGGCGGTGGGGATCCAGTCGGGCAGGTTCTTCGGGGCCCGCTTCTGGTAGAAGAACTCACCCTCGACGCCCTCCGGGTACCGCTCCAGCGTTGTCGGCCGGTCCCGCAGGGCCCGGAGGATCCCGGGGCCCACGGCCAGGTAGTAGCGCGCGACGTCGAGCTTCGTGAAGCCGCGCTCCGGAAAATAGATCTTGGCCGGGCTGGACAGCCGTACCGCTCTGCCGCCCGCCTCCAGCTCCACCGCCGCACCCGCTGCACCCATGAGCGCCACCGTAGGCCGGGCGGCCCGGGAGCGCATATCGGGCGGAGCGGACCGTTCCCGGACACAATCGGGGCATGGATCTGCCGGTGATGCCTCCCGTGAAACCGATGCTCGCCAAGTCCGTGGCCGCGATCCCGCCCGGGATGCAGTACGAGGCCAAGTGGGACGGCTTCCGGGCGATCATCCATCGCGACGGCGACGAGGTGGTGATCGGCAGCAGGACCGGCAAGCCGCTGACCCGCTACTTCCCCGAACTGGTGACGGCGGTACGGGACCGGCTGCCGGAGCGGTGCGTGTTCGACGGGGAGATCGTGATCGTCCACGACGGGCGGCTGGACTTCGACAAGCTCACGGAGCGCATCCACCCCGCGAAGTCGCGCGTGGACATGCTGGCCGAGCGCACGCCGGCGAGTTTTGTCGCCTTCGACCTGCTGGCCCTCGGGGACGGCACGCTGATCGACATCGAGCAGGCGCAGCGGAGGGAGGCGCTGGAGGCGGCCCTGATCGGCGTAGAGCCGCCGGTGTATCTCGCGCCCGCCACCACGGACATCGAGCGGGCGCGGGAGTGGTTCGAGCAGTACGAGGGCGCCGGGCTCGACGGGGTGATCGCCAAGCCGCTGGACCTGCCGTACCGGCCGGACTTCCGGGCGATGTACAAGATCAAGCACGAGCGGACGGCGGACGCGGTGGTCGCCGGGTACCGCCTGCACAAGAGCGGTCCCGTGGTGGGCTCGCTGCTGCTCGGCCTGCACGACGCACGGGGCGTGCTCCAGCACGTGGGGGTGTGCGCGGCGTTCTCGATGCGGCGCAGGGCGGAGCTGGTCGAGGAGCTGGCGCCGCTGCGGATGGAGACGGCGGAGGGCCATCCGTGGGGCGCGTGGGCCGAGGAGGCGGCGCACGAGGGGGCGCGGCTGCCGGGCGGTCCGAGCCGCTGGTCCGGCACGAAGGACCTGTCGTGGATCGCGCTGCGGCCCGAGCTGGTGTGCGAGGTGGCGTACGACCACATGGAGGGCGACCGCTTCCGGCACACGGCGCAGTTCCGGAGGTGGCGTCCGGACAGGACGCCGGAGAGCTGCACGTACGCGCAACTGGAGGAGCCGGTGGGGTACGACCTGGCGTCGGTGCTGAGCGGGCTGGCGTAGCGCGCCCGGCGCGGGGCGTCGCGGGAAAACGCGCGGGTGTTCGTGAGCGGGCGTGCGGGTGTTCGTGAGCGGGCGTGCGGGTGTTCGTGAGCGGGCGTGCGCGGCCCGCGGGGCGCCGGTCCGGCACGCCCCCGATGCCGCGGACCGCGATCTTACGGACCGGTGACGCACCGGCGTGCGTCGGCGCGGCGGGGCCGTCCGGCGCATAGCGTCACCGGCATGCGTGTACTTGTCACCGGAGGAGCCGGCTTCATCGGCTCACACATCGTCACGGCCCTCACGGCGCTCGGCCACGAGGCCGTCGTCCTGGACGCCCTGCTGTCGTCGGCGCATCCCGTGCCGCCCGCGCGTCCGCCGGAGGTGGAGTGGATCCACGCCGACGTACGGGACCGGGCGGCCCTCGACCGTGCGCTGCGCGGGGTGGAGGCGGTCTGCCACCAGGCGGCGATGGTCGGCCTCGGCAAGGACTTCGCGGACGCCCCGGACTACGTGAGCTGCAACGACCTGGGGACCGCCACCCTGCTGGCCGCCATGGCGGATGCGGGGGTACGGGATCTGACGCTCGCCGGGTCGATGGTCGTGTACGGGGAAGGCCGCTACGACTGCCCCGCGCACGGCCGCGTCGCGCCGGGACCCCGCGCGGAGGAGGATCTGGTGGCGGGCCGCTTCGAGCCCGGATGCCCGCTGTGCGGGGCGGAGTTGACGCCGGGTCTGATCGACGAGGACGCGCGCACCGACCCGCGCAACGTGTACGCGGTGACCAAGCTGGCCCAGGAGCACCTCGCGGCGTCGTGGGCCAGGGCCACGGGCGGCCGGGCGCTCTCGTTGCGCTACCACAACGTGTACGGGCCGGGGATGCCCCGCGACACCCCGTACGCGGGGGTCGCGTCGTTCTTCCGCTCCTCGCTGGCCAGGGGCGAGGCGCCGCAGGTGTTCGAGGACGGCGGGCAGCGGCGGGACTTCGTGCATGTACGGGACGTGGCGACGGCGAACGCGCTGGCGCTGGCGTTCGTACGGACGAGGGAGCCCGGCACGCTGGGCGCGTACAACACCGGCAGCGGCGAGCCGCACACCGTCGGCGAGATGGCCGGGGCGCTGGCGGCGGCGCACGGGGGGCCCGATCCGGTGGTCACCGGGGAGTACCGGCTGGGCGACGTACGGCACATCACCGCCTCGTCGCGGCGGCTGCGGGCGGAGCTGGGGTGGCGGCCCGAGGTCGGGTTCGCGGCGGGCATGGCGGAGTTCGCGCGGTCGGGGCAGCGGGCGGCGGCGGTGCCGTGAGCGGGGGCTTCCCCCGCTCAGACGGGGCCCGCCCCGGAGTCCGTTCCGTAGCGCTTCGTCCCGTTTTTGGGCCGAACGGGCGGAGCGGCTCGCGCCCTCGGCGCTGTCCCTGTTTCGTAAGGCCTCGCATCCCTGTTCTCGGTTTCAGAATTCATACGGTGATGGACGTGACGTACTC
The DNA here is from genome assembly GCF_044744165.1 of Streptomyces sp. NPDC087420. NCBI lineage: Bacteria > Bacillati > Actinomycetota > Actinomycetes > Kitasatosporales > Streptomycetaceae > Streptomyces > Streptomyces sp. NPDC087420. The sequence continues at coordinate 264,962 of NZ_JBIUXU010000012.1, read as the reverse complement.
GATCCCCACGACGGTTGACGTCGTACTTCCCTGTCTCGACGAGGCCCGGGCGCTGCCCTGGGTGCTGGACCGGCTGCCCGCGGGCTGGCGGGCGATCGTCGTCGACAACGGCTCGGCCGACGGCTCGGCGGAGATCGCCGCCGGGCTCGGCGCGACCGTCGTGCACGAACCGCGGCGCGGCTTCGGTGCCGCGTGCCACGCCGGACTGCTCGCCGCCGAGGCGGAGTTCGTCTGCTTCTGCGACTGCGACGCGTCGCTCGATCCGGGGCTGCTGCCCGCGTTTGTGGCGGAGGTGGCGGCCGGCCGGGCGGATCTGGTGCTGGGCCGCCGCAGGCCACAGACACGCGGGGCGTGGCCGGCGCACGCCAGGGCGGGGAATTTCGCGCTGTCCCGGATGCTGCGCCGCAGGACGGGCCTGCGCCTGCACGACCTGGGCCCGATGCGGGCGGCCCGCCGGGAGGCGCTGCTGGACCTGTCGCTGACGGACCGGCGCAGCGGCTATCCGCTCCAGATGGTCGTCCGCGCGGCGGACGCGGGCTGGCGGGTGACGGAGCGGGACGTGCCGTATCTGCCGCGTACGGGCAGGTCGAAGGTGACGGGCACGTGGCGCGGGACGTGGCAGGCGGTCCACGACATGCGCGCGGTGCTGGCGCAGGAGCCGGTGGCGGGGGCCGGGGCCGGTGGGAGCGGGGCTGCGGCTGGTCTCTCCGGGGACGTTCGTGACGAGCGGGCGGGTGTGCGGTGACCACGATCCTGGTGATGGCCAAGGCCCCCGTGCCCGGGCGGGTCAAGACGCGGCTCACTCCGCCCTTCCGGGCCGAGGAGGCCGCCGCGCTGGCCGAGGCCGCGTTGTGCGACACGCTGGCCGCCGTCCTGGCCGCGCCCGTTCGGCACCGGGTGCTTGTCCTCGACGGGGCGCCGGGCGCGTGGCTGCCGGACGGGGTCGAGGTCGTCGCGCAGGTGGCGGGCGGGCTGGACGAGCGGCTCGCCGCCGCGTTCGCGGGCTGTGGCGGCCCCGCCGTGCTCATCGGCATGGACACCCCCCAGGTCACCCCCGAGCTGCTGGAACCGGCGCTCGCGCCGGACGCCTGGCTGGGGTGCGACGCGTGGTTCGGACCGGCGGTCGACGGGGGGTTCTGGGCGCTCGGGCTCGCCGTACCGGATCCCTCGCTGCTGCTGGGCGTACCGATGTCCGTGCCCGAGACGGGGGCGGTGCAGCGGGCGCGGCTGACCGGGGCGGGGCTCGCGGTACGGGACCTGCCGGTCCTGCGGGACGTCGACACCGCGCAGGACGCGGAGCTGGTGGCGGCCGAGGCGCCGGCCAGCCGGTTCGCGGCGGTGCTGGGGCGGTTCACGGGGGCGCGCGGCCAGGCTGCGACCGAGACCGGTGCCGGGTCGGCCGCCCGGGCATCCCGGGCCGGGGTGCGTTGACCATGGGCCTTGCCAAGATCCGTACGACGTCCGCCGCGGTGCCCCGGTCGGCCGTTCCGCCGCGCCGGCGCCGTACTCCCGACACGCCCTGGCACGCCGACCCGTACACGGACGCCCTGCGCGCCGGACGCGGTCCGCTCTTCCTGCGCCGGTCCGACGGGTGGCTGCTGCCGCTGGAGGTGGAGCGGTGGTGCGGCGGTCCGGACAGCGCCGATCTGACGGTGCTGGAGCGGTGCCGGGGCACCGTCCTCGACATCGGCTGCGGCCCCGGCCGGCTGGTCGCGGCGCTCGCCGCGCGGGGCCGTACCGCGCTCGGCATCGACATCAGCCCGGCGGCGGTGGCACACACCGTGCGCGGGGGCGGCAGCGCGCTGCTCAGGTCGGTGTTCGATCCGCTGCCGCGCGAGGGGGATTGGGACACGGCGCTGCTGATCGACGGCAACATCGGCATCGACGGCGACCCGTCGGCGTTGCTGCGGCGGCTCGCCGGGATCGTCGGACCGGGCGGCTCGCTGATCGTCGAGACCGCGGCCACCGGGGTCGACCCGGATCTCGACGAGCGGGTGCGGGTGCGGGTGGACAACGGCAACGGCGCGCCCGGAGAGGCGTTCTACTGGTCCCGCGTCGGGGCGCGGGCCCTGGTGCGCCGGGCCCGTACCACCGGCTGGGTCCCGGCCGAGCAGTGGACGGCGGAGGGGCGGCGGTTTGTGACGCTGCGTCAGGAGGCGGATCCGGTAACGGTCCGTCCTGCCTGTCGACCGGCGTGAGGCATACGGACGACCGCTGTCCGCCCCTCCAGATCCACCGTGGTCCGGTGGGGCTCCTTCAACTCGCTCTGCTCGCCGGGCGAGACGCCGTGTGCGTCCAGGCGGGCATCTCGCCCTCCGGCGATGCGGAGTGGGGTGGCTCCGGTACGTGGCCATGCGGCACGGCATGAGACCTGAACCCGCCTGACCCGCGGTGCGGGGTGGCATTCAGCAGGCCGAAGACCGCGTGGGCGGCGCCGCGCGCCTGGGCCTCGGGGACCTCGGGGCGTACCCGCCCCGCCGGCCCCACGGCCTCAGCGGCTCGGGGAAGCCGTCACCTCTCGCGCCGCCCGCAGGAAGGCGCCGATCGGTTCGGTGAGCCCGCCGTCGCGCCAGGCCAGCAGCAGGAGTGTGTCCGGGAGATCGGCCACGGGTACGGGAACGACGGCGCGGCCGGACCGGTCGGCGGCGCTCTCCCCCACCACCACGATCAGCTGTCCGACGGAGACCAGGTCGACCAGTTCGTCCACCGCCGCGACAGGCGGCTCGGGACGGTAGGTGTCCTCGGCCCGCAGGTCCGCCAGCGTCACGGCGGCACGTTTCGCGAGGCGGTGTCCCGCCGGCAGCAGGGCGACGGTCCGCTCGGTGGCCAGCTCCGTACGGTCCAGACCGCTGAGGTCGTCGCCGGCGCACAGGATCCCGACGTCGGCGTCTCCGGCGCGCAGCGCGGCGGCCTGGTCGCGGGTGAACACCATCTTCACCGGACCGCCGCCGGGCAGGCCGGAGTGGGCCGCGACCAGATCCCGTAGCAGGCCGGAGCCCGTGCCGGGGTTGGTGGCGATCAGCAGAGGTCCCGAGCGGCAGGCGTGCCGCGCGCGTGCCACCGCCCGGTCCATGGCGTCGAGGATCCCGTACGCCTCCACGAGGAAGACCTCCCCGGCCGGGGTGAGCGTCACCCGCCGGCTCGTCCGCTCGAACAACGGCACCCCCATCCGGCGCTCCAGTTGGCTGATCGCCCGGGACAGCGGGGGCTGGGAGATGCCCAGGGTCGCCGCCGCACGGCCGAAGTGCAGCTCGCGCGCCACGGCGACGAAATAGCCCAGTTCCCGCGTCTCCAGCCGATCCATACCTTCAGGGTACCGGTTCATGCCTGAATGATCATGGCTCTCCGGGCCCGGAGGTGGTGATATCGACAGCGGAGGCGGTGTGAGCCGCCCGTCTCCGCCGAGCCTTTCAGGAGAGAGACACCATGAGCGACGAACGCCAGGTACAGCAGGTCCTCGCCCGTTATGTGCGTGCCGCCGACCATCGCGACGGGGCGGCCATGTCCGCGCTGTTCGAGACCGCTGCCACCGCGGAGATCTTCTACAACCGCGCCGGCACCCCGGAGAAGATCACCGAGCTGGTCGGGGCCGAGGCGATCGGTGGTGCGATCGCTGGGCTGATGACACCGCACCCGCCGCGCGGCTGGAGCCACCACACGACTCACGACCACCTCATCGAGGTGGACCGGGACAGTGCCACCATCGACGCGCAGTTCGTGGTGTACAACACCGTCGGCGACGAGCGGCCCGAAGGTGGCTGGCCGCCGGGCGCGGTCGGCGCACAGGGCACGATCACACCGATCGAGAGCGGGTACTACCGCCCCACACTGCGCCGCACGGACGGGGTGTGGAAGATCTCCCACCACCGCGTCATCCTCGACCAGCCCATGGCGTTCCCGGGAGCGTAGGCCTGGGGAAGGCCGGCCGGTACGACAACACTGCGGGCGTGGGACGGGATGTCGGTGTCTTCGGGGCCGATCACTTCTGCTTGGTCGCAGTCCTCGAAGTACTGCCCCGTCACGTGGGCGAGCAGGGGCGAGGTCGCGACCACGACGGTCGTCGCCGCGCCCTGGCCGAGGGTTTTGAATGCCTGGTGGCTGGTGGTTCTGGTGTGGTCGAGAACTTCGTCGGGCATGTGCCGGGACAGGTTTGTCCCCATGTCCGCCCCGGGGTGCACCGTGTTCGCGATGATCCCGTCCTCGGCCCACCGCCTGGCCGCCTCGACGGCGAACAGCACATTCGCGGTCTTGGACTGCCCATAGGCGACGAGGGGGTCGTACGCGCGGGTCGCGAAGTTCACATCGTCGAAGTCGACGGGGGCCCGCAGATGTCCACGGGAACTCAGCGACACGATGCGCGCGCCTCCCGCGGCCGCCAGTGCGTCGTGCAGACCGGTGGCCAGAGCGAAGTGTCCGAGGTGGTTGGTGGCGAACTGCATCTCCCACCCCGTGGGGCTGAGCCGTCGTTCAGGCAGCGCCATGACGCCCGCGTTGTTGACGAGCAGGTGCAGCGGGCCGGTCCACGCATCGGTGAAGGTGGCCACGGATGCGGGATCCGCGAGGTCGAGCGGCGCGGACGCCGTCGAGCCGGATCCCGGTGATGGCCTCGTCAGCGGTCGACCCCCGGCCGAAGGGTGTGCGTGACACGGGCCTGTCCTCCATTCGACTCGCGGCGTCCTCTCGCCCTGGACCCCCCTCCAGAAGGCTAATCGCTGGAGGACGCCGCCCGCCAGGCGGGCGTATGGCCGACGGCTCGCGGGCTGATCTGGGGCATGTCCGAATGTGCGTGTTCCATGGCCGTTCAGCCATGGCCGGGTACCGGCGTTGCTTCGAGACTGGAGGGGAGGAAAAACGCGTGAGCGCCTCTTCTCAGACCGAGTTCCACGCCAGAAGCAATGTACGGAAGAAGGATCACCATGTCCGAAGCCCCCGTGGCCACCCCTGCCTACGTCCGTTCCACGACGGACACCACCGTCTGGGAACCGTTCGTCGTAGGCGGCAAGGCCACCGGTGAAGTGCACTGGCTGCGCACGACCGCGGCGGACAGCGAGCGGACCCTGCTCACCGGGTTGTGGCGGTCGGAGCCGCGGACGTTCGCCTACCCCTTCGCCGCCGATGAGACCGTCATCGTCCTGGACGGTGAGCTTCTGATCGAGTACCCCGACGGCGAGACGCTGACCATGGTTCCGGGCGACATCGCGTCGTTCACCAAGGACACGGTGACAACGTGGACGGTCGTCAAGTCGTTCAAGAAGCTCTTCGTCATCAACGGCTGACATCAGGGCGGGACAGAGGAGCCGGCCCCGCTGTCAGAGGGGTGCGGAGAAGCGGTGGCGGTAGTCGCTCGGGGTGATGCCGAGGTGCCGGGTGAAGCTGCGGCGCAGTGTGTCGTCGCTGCCGAAGCCCGCCGCCCGCGCGGTGGCCGTGATGGACTCGCCGGACAGGAGAAGCGTCTTGGCGAGTTCCAGCCGGGCGGCCTCGACGAAGGTGGCCGGTGTCATGCCGAGTTCGGCGTGCAGTGTACGGGTGAGGTGGCGCGTGCTCAGACCGGCGAGCCGGGCCATGGTGCCGGTGGTATGGGCGAGCTGGGGTGCGGCCAGGACGTCGTCGACGACGCGTCGCACGGCATCGCTGGTGGCGGCGGGGACCCGGGACAGGGTGGTGAACTGCGACTGTCCGCCGGGGCGTTGGAGGAATACGACCAGTTCGCGGGCGACGTCGCGCGCCAGGGCCGCGCCGTGGTCCTCCCGTACGAGCGCGAGAGCGAGGTCGATGCCGGCGGTGACTCCGGCCGAGGTGATGACAGGGCCGTCCTGGACGTAGATGGCGTCCGGATCGACCTTTACGGCGGGGTAGCTGCGCTGGAGGAGTTCGGCGTACTGCCAGTGAGTAGTGGCGGCCCGCCCGGTGAGGATTCCCTCGTGGGCCAGCAGGAAGGCGGCGGTGCACACGCCCGCCGTGCGGGCGGCGCCGCGGTGGAGGGTCCGGACGGCTGCCAGCAGATCGGCGCCGGCGGGCGGCAGCGCGCAGGCGCCGGGGACGATGAGCGTGTCGTACTCCGCGGCCTCGTCCACGGTCAGGTCGGCGAGCATGCGCGCGCCCGACGACGTGGTGACAGGTCCGCCGTCCAGGGAGAGCAGGCGGATCTCGTAACGGGCGCCGCGGGTGTTGGCGGTGGTGAACACGTCGAGCGGGCCGGCGACGTCCAGGAGGGTCATCTCGTCGTACAGCAGGATCCCGACCGCGTGCGGAGCCGTACGGGGAGACGACGCGGCGCCGGTGCCCCGGCCCGGGGCGCCACGCTTCCTGGACCGCTGCGCCGGGTCCGGGGCGGCGAGGCGCGTACTCATGTGCGGCACAGCACCTCTCCCCCATCGGCAAGCTCCGGCACGGCGTCGGCGGCCCAGGCCGACCTGGCGCCCGACCCCTTTCTACAACGTTCCACCCGACCTCTCCCCGCCGGCCAGTCCCACAGGGACACGGAACCCGCACATTCGGACCTGGGGAATCGTCCTTCCGGCGGCGGCGCGATCCGAAGGACCGCCTGGAATGTGCCCAGAACCCGCCGCGCGGGCAGGTCGTCAGACGGTTTCCCGCCGGCGGAAGGCCGTCAATTCGGCGATCAGTTGTTTCAGCGCCACCGTGGGCCTCCCCTGCCGCTCGCCGGCTGTGACGTGGTCCCGCAACAGTTCGAGATCCTGCTGTGCGACTTTGCCGCCGTGGTGGAAGGCGTTGAACGCGTTCCAGTCCAGCGGCAGGGATTTCTCCTCGTAGTCCGACAGCATCCGCGTCAGACTCTCGCCGCTCAACCGCGCGGCAGCCGTCCGGCCCGCGGCGCCGTACTCGTCGACGGAGGCGACCTCCCGGGCCGCCTCGACGGCGAGTGCCCAGGTGTCCTTGTGATCGGTGAACTGTGCGGCCGGGGGCCAGCCCATCAGCTCGGACGCTGCGAAGATCGGGAACACCAGGGCTACTTGGGGCGGGAACTGGTTGTGGTCGATGACGTCGCAGTACGAAACACCGCAGCCGTCGTAGAGCGCCTTGAAGCGTTCGGCGACGGCGGGGAATCTGTCCTCGACCGCGAAGCCGCCCCCGCCGCAGTGACGGAAGGCCACGTCGGCCCGCGCCAGGACGTCAGGATGGGTGGGCGGGCGGACCGGAAGGTCCGTGAAGGCGACCTGGTGGGCCAGGACGCCGAGCGTTCCACTGATGACGCGCTCCTCGTCGAGGCCGAGCGCGGCACGACAGTACTGGCGCAGACCGAGGCCGATGCCCCCGATGACGACGACGGCGGCAGTGCCGCGTACGGCGTTCCCGAGGCTGTTCAGCAGGGCCGTACCCTCGGCCGATCGCGTGGAAGCGCCGTCGAGGGTCACGACGACGTAGTCGTAGGTCCGGTCGCCGGCGTCCGTGACATCGGAGAGGACCCGGTAGCCGGAGAGGTACTTCAAGTCCGTGTCGTCGTAGGAGTACAGCACCTGGGGCCGAGACAGCTTCTCCACGCGCTCGGGGCGCACCAGGAACGTCACCTCGGCGCCGGCCAGTCGCAGGTGATACCCGGACACGATGCCCATCGCTCCGGCTCCGACGATCAAGACGCGGAAGGTCGGCGGTGTGTCATGGGACATGGTGCTCCCTGCGGTCGAAGGCATGGCTGACCGCGGGCCAAGTCGGACGCGGTCACCGCGCACTCGCCGTCGCCACGCCGGACTACGCCCCCGCGGCCACGCCCGTACAGGTCCGGCCTCACATCCTCGCAACGGCGTGGAGCGCGCTCGGGCACACCATGGAAATGCGCGACGTGCCGGCAACGGCGGCGACCACGCGGAGCTGAGCGCGCGGCGACGACGATCGTGCGAGGTCCGGCCGGAGGCGCCTCGCAGGCACGATCCGCCCGGACAGCCATTGGTCCCGGTACGTGCCGTCCCTCTAGTCCAGGTACGTGCCGTCCACGTAGACCCAGGCGCCGTCGTGGCGGGTGAAGCGGCTGCGTTCGTGGAGGGCGCCCGGATGGCCCTGCTGGGTGTACGAGGCGCGGAAGGTGACCGTGCCCGTGGTGTGGAACGGGGTGCCGTCCGTGGTCTCCAGGATGTCCAGTCCGGTCCAGCGGGTGGTGGGGTCCAGTTCGAGGCCGTTGGGGCGGGTGGCCGGATCCCACGTCCTGAGCAGGTACGACGCGTCCAGCACGACAAACGCGCTGTAGCGGGAACGCATCAGCGCCTCGGCCGTGGGCGCGGTGGCGGGGCCGACGTGGTAGCGCCCGCAGCACTCTCCGTACGACGCGGGCCTACCGCAGGGACAGGGTGAGGCGGTCGAGGGCGAGACCGGGGAGGAGGCGGGCGTGGTGCGCGCGGGGCGCGCCTGGCGGTGGGGGCGTCGGGCCATGTCCCCATTCTGCCTCGCGGACGTGGAGGCCCGGGACGCGCGCCGACCGCCCGGCGCTGGAACGGGCGGGAGCGACGCCGTCAGTGCCCGTGTCACGTGGGGGCGAAGCGGTCGCGGTAGGCCGTCGGGGGCAGTCCCGTGCGGCGTTTGAGCTGGGACCTCAGGTTTGTCGCCGTGCCCAGGCCGCTCAGGCGGGCCACCCTGTCCAGGCGTACCTCTCCCTCCTCCATCAGGCGGCAGGCCAGCGCCACCCGCTGGGTGGTGAGCCACGCCAGTGGAGTGGTGCCCAGTTGGGTGCGGAAGCGGCGGTGCAGGGTGGCCTGGCTGATCGTGGCGTGGGCTGCCAGGTCCGCCGTGGTGAGCGGGGCCGCCAGACGGGCCGCCGCCCAGGTCAGCAGGGGGGAGAGGGAGGTGTCGGGGACCTCGGGGAGTGGCTGTTCCACGAACTGCTGCTGGCCCCCGTCGCGGTGCAGCGCGAAGACCAGCCGGCGGCTCACCGCGACAGCCGTCCGCGCCCCGTGGTCGTTCCTGATCAGCTGGAGGCACGCGTCGAGCGCGGCCGCGCTGCCCGCCGCCGTGACGATGTCCCCCTCGTCCACGAAGAGGACGTCCGGGTCGAGCCGTACGGCGGGGAACCGCGCCGCGAACAGGTCCGCCCACCGCCAGTGCGTCGTCGCCCGCCGCCCGTCCAGCACCCCCGCCGCCGCCAGGACGAAGGAACCCGTGCAGAAGCTCGCCAGCCGGGCGCCGCGCGCCGCCGCCCGGCGTACCGCGTCCAGGACCGCCGGCGAGGGGTCGTTCCCGGGGTCCGGGCGGTTCGGGACGATCACGGTGTCCGCCCGGTCGACCGCCTCAAGGCCGGACACCCCGGAGAGCTGGAAGAACCCGGCGTGCATCGTGACCGACGGGCTCTCCGCGCACAGCTCGAAGTCGTACCAGGACGTGTCGAGCTCGGGTCGGGCCAGGCCGAACAGCTCCGTCGCCACGCCCATCTCGAAGGGGTTCGAGCCCTCAGCGACGATCATGACCACCCGGTGCGAGAAATCTTGCGCCATGTGCGATTCCTAGCACTTTCGCTCATCCGTCGCCAGAACGACCATGGACACATGACCACCGAACCCCGCGAATCCGCCGAACCGCTCGCGCTGAGCACCGCCCTCGACTCCTTCGACGCCCTCTGGAGCCCGCGCATCGTCACGCGCGTCAACGACTACGACGTGCGCGTCGCGAAGGTCGCGGGCGAGCACGTCTGGCACGTACACGAGAACACCGACGAGTTCTTCCAGGTCCTCGACGGGGAGCTGCTCATCGCCCTGCGCGAGGACGGCGCCGAGCGGACCGTCACCCTCGCCCGCGGATCGGTGTTCGTCGTCCCGCGCGGCACCTGGCACAAGCCGTCCTCGGCGCGGGGCGCGTCGATCCTCCTATTTGAGCCGAGCGGCACGCTGTCGGTGGGCGACCGGCACGAGGAGGTGCCGGACCAGGTGGACGTGACCGTGGGGCACGCCCTCTGACGATCCGTGTGCCATTGACGCCGCCGCGTCCTGGGCCTAGCCTCCCTCTCCGTCGTACTTCATACGTCATATATGAGTCACGATCTGTGAGATGAGCGAGGAGCGCCCATGGTCTTCACGCCGGTCCCGATCCCCTCCCGTACGCAGTTTGTGCTGGAGGCCGTCAGACACCACATCCTGACCGGCGGGCTGCCACCGGGGCAGCCGCTGGTCGAGGCGGACCTGGCCGCGCGGTTCGGCGTCTCCAAGACCCCGGTGCGCGAGGCGCTGAAGACGCTCGCGGGCAGCGGCCTGGTCGTGATGAGCCAGTACAAGGGCGTCACTGTCCGTACGGTCGACGCGGCGATGGCGCGTGAGGTGTACGACGTACGGCTGCTGCTGGAGCCGGAGGCGCTGCGGCGCTCGGTGGTCGCGGCGGACCCGTTCGACGCGGCGGCGGACGCGCTGGTACGGGCCGGGGCCGCCGACGACGCGGCCGAACGGTCCCTCGCCAACCGGGACTTCCACCGTGCGCTGCATGTCGCGTGCGGCAATCCGCTGCTGGTGCGGATGCTGGACGAGGTCAGCGACCAGGCCGCGCTGGTGGCCACGGTCGCCTGGTCCGCCGACGCCACCTGGGAGCGCGAGGCGGCCGAGCACCGCGACATCCTGCGGCTGGCGCGCGCGGGCGACGCGGACGGCGCGGCGCGGGCGCTCCACGGCCACATCGACCGCTTCGTCCGGGGAGCGTTCCCGGCGGGGGCGGAGGAAGTGCCCTCGGCGTCGGAGGGGAAAGCATGACTGACCTCTCCCGGGTGCGGGCCGCTCTCGCCGGCGTCGTGGCCATCCCCGTGACCCCCTTCGCCGCCGACGGAACCATCGACACCGCCGCGTACCGCGCGCTGCTGCGCCGCTTGCTGGACGCGGGTGTACGGACCGTCACCCCCAACGGGAACACCGGCGAGTTCTACGCCCTCTCCCCCGAAGAACGCCTCCTCGTCACGGAGTTGACCGTGGCGGAGGTGGGCGGCCGCGCCGAGGTGGTCGTCGGGGTGGGCCACGACCTGGTCACGGCGGTCGCCGCCGCCCGGCACGCCAGGGACACCGGGGCGTCGATGATCATGGTGCATCAGCCCGTGCACCCGTACGTGTCGCAGGAGGGGTGGGTCGCGTACCAGCGGACCGTCGCCGACGCGGTCCCCGGCCTCGGGGTTGTCCCGTACCTCCGCGACCCACTGATCACGGCCGGGGCGCTGGCCCGGCTCGGGGCGCTGTGCCCCAACGTCGTGGGGGTGAAGTACGCGGTCCCCGACGCGACCCGCTTCGCGGCCTTCGCCCAGGACGCCGGACGGGACGCGACCGGCGGGACCGGCGAGACCGGCGGGGACGTCCGGACCGGCGGGGTCGGCGAAGTCGGCGGGACCGCCGGGACCGGCCCCGACCGCTTCGTATGGATCGCCGGCCTCGCCGAGCTGTACGCGCCCGCCTACTGGGCCGGCGGCGCCACCGGCTTCACCTCCGGACTGGTCAATGTGGCGCCGGAACTCTCCCTCGCCCTGCTCTCCGCCCTGCGCGCCGGGGACGTCCCGGCCGCGCGGGCGGTCTGGGAGCGGATCCGCCCGTTCGAGGAGCTGCGCGCCGCCCGGCACTCCGCCGACAACGTGTCCGTCGTCAAGGAGGCCCTCGCCGTGCTCGGCCTCTGCCGCCGTGACGTACGCCCGCCGAGCAGTCCCCTGCCCGCCGGGACCCGGGCCGAGGTCGCGGCGCTCGTCAGGGCGTGGGGCGTGTGAAGGCCCCGCACGAACTGCGCAGCCACCAGTGGTACGGCACCGCCGGGCTGCGGTCGTTCAGCCACCGCGCCCGCACCCGCCAGCTCGGCTACCTCCCCGAGGAGCACCTCGGCAAGCCCGTCGTCGCGATCCTCAACACCTGGAGCGACATCAACCCCTGCCACGTCCATCTGCGCGAGCGCGCGCAGGCGGTGAAGCGGGGGGTGTGGCAGGCCGGCGGCTTCCCGCTGGAGTTCCCCGTCTCCACCCTGTCGGAGACGTTCCAGAAGCCGACGCCCATGCTCTATCGCAACCTTCTCGCCCTGGAGACCGAGGAGTTGCTGCGCTCGTACCCCGTGGACGGCGCGGTCCTGATGGGCGGCTGCGACAAGACCACCCCCGCCCTGCTGATGGGCGCGGCGAGTGTGGATCTGCCGACCGTGTTCGTGCCCGCCGGGCCGATGCTGCCGGGTCACTGGCGCGACCAGGTGCTGGGCTCCGGGACGGACATGTGGAAGTACTGGGACGACCGGCGGGCCGGTCTGATCGGGGACCGTGAACTGGCCGAGCTGGAGAGCGGGTTGGCGCGCTCCCCCGGCCACTGCATGACGATGGGCACCGCCTCCACCCTGACGGCGGCGGCCGAGGCGCTGGGCGTGACCGTGCCCGGCGCGTCGTCCGTACCGGCCGTGGACTCCGGTCACGAGCGGATGGCCGCCGCGTCGGGGCGGCTGATCGTGGACCTCGTCGGGCGGGACCTCACGCTGTCGCGGGTGCTGACGCGGGAGGCGTACGAGGACGCCGTCACCACCGTGCTGGCGCTGGGCGGTTCGACCAACGCCGTCATCCATCTGATCGCCATGGCCGGGCGCAGCGGGGTACGGCTCACGCTGGACGACTTCGACCGGATCGCCCGTACGGTCCCCGTGCTGGCCGATCTGCGGCCCGGCGGGCGGTACTTGATGGAGGACTTCCACTTCGCGGGCGGACTCCCCGCGTTCCTGGGGCGGTTGACGGATCTGCTGCACCTGGACCGGCCGACGGTGGGACACCCCACCCTGCGCGCGCAGTTGGCGGGGGCGGTGGTCCACAACCCGGAGGTGATCCGGCCGCGTGACCGTCCCCTCGCGGACGAGGGCGGAGTGGCGGTGCTGCGCGGCAACCTCTGCCCCGACGGGGCCGTGATCAAGCACATCGCCGCCGATCCCGCGCTGCTGCGCCACACCGGTCCCGCGATCGTCTTCGACGACTACCGCACGATGCAGCGCACCATCGACGATCCGGCGCTCGGCATCACGGCCGGGCATGTGCTGGTGTTGCGCGGCGCGGGCCCGAAGGGCGGCCCCGGGATGCCCGAGTACGGCATGCTGCCGATCCCGGACCATCTGCTCAAGCAGGGGGTGCGGGACATGGTGCGGATCTCCGACGCCCGGATGAGCGGCACGAGTTACGGCGCGTGTGTGCTGCATGTCGCGCCGGAGTCGTACGTCGGCGGCCCGCTCGCGCTCGTCCGTACCGGCGACCTGATCACACTCGACGTGGCGGCCCGCTCGCTGCGGCTGGAGGTGTCCGACGAGGAGCTGGCACGGCGGCGCGCGGAGTGGGTCGCGCCGCCGCCGCGATACGGCCGGGGGTACGGCGCGCTCTACAACGAGCACATCACCCAGGCCGACACGGGCTGCGACTTCGACTTCCTGTCCCGGGAGGGGGAGGTGCCGGATCCGTACGCGGGCTGAGGGCCGGCGTGGGCGCGCCGCGCGGTCTCAGCCCGCGAACGGGGTGGCCGGCAACCCCTGCCCCGCGTCGGGGAGGACCAGCAGGGATCCCGACAGGGGGTGCGGGCGTGCGAGGCCCACGCGGGCCGAGGTGAGGTAGAGGTCGCGCAGGCCGGGACCGCCGAAGGCGCACGACGTCGGGCGGCGTACGGGGAGTTCGAGGACACGGTCGAGTGCGCCGCGCGGGGTGTAGCGGCGGATCTGCCCGCCGTCCCAGAGCGCGACCCAGACGCAGCCGTCCGCGTCGACGGTCAGCCCGTCGGGGAAGCCGGCCCCGTCCTCGATCACGGCCAGCGTGCGGCGGCCGGTGACGCGGGGGTGGTCCGCGTCGCCCTCGACGCGGTAGGTGTCGATCCGGCGGGTGAGGCTGTCGATGTAGAACATCGTCCTGCCGTCCGGGCTCCACCCCGTGCCGTTGCCGACCCCGACCGTGAGCTGTCCGGTCGCCGTGCCGTCCGGCGCCACCCGGGTCAGCCTGCCGCCGCCCGGCGCCTCGTCGTAGCGCATGCTCCCCGCCCAGAGCGAGCCGTCGGGGGCGACCGCCGCGTCGTTGCCCCTGCGGCCCGGCACGGGGTCGTGGACCAGCCAGGAGAACGTGCCGTCCGGACCGTACAGCCCCACGCCGTCCCTGAGGTTGACCACCAGTCCCCCGCCGGCGCGCGGTGCCGCGGCCCCGACGTGCTGCCCGGTGGCCATGACCGTACGGCTGCCGTCGGCCGGGGTGTGGGTGTGGACGCGGGAGCCGAGGATGTCGACCCAGATCAGGCGGCCGGTCGCCGGGTCCCAGGTGGGGCCCTCGCCCAGCACCGCACGCTCCCGTACGGCGACGTCGACCCGCGCGCGCCGGTGCACGGGGCCCGTCGCGCGCGCCGTCACCGCCGGCCCCGGTGGCCGAGGCGTACGGAGAGCGCGTCCGCCCCCTCGACCGCCAGCCGGGCCAGTTCCTCCTCGCGTCGGTCGCTCCAGCGGATCATCGGCACGGAGATGGACAGGGCCGCGACCACCCGGCCCGCGCTGTCCCGTACCGGCGCCGCCACACAGCTCACGTCCGGGTTGGACTCGCGGTGCTCGACGGCCACCCCGCGCTCCCTGGTCCTCGCCAGCTCCGCCCGCAGCACCTCGGGGTCCGTGATGCTGTCCGGGGTCATCGCCGTCAGCGTCAACGTCGTGGCCGCCGACATCGCCGTCGAGGCGTCGTCCGAGAAGCGCCGCTCCAACTCGTCCTCGGTGAGGGACGCGAGGAGCATCTTGCCGACCGACGTGCAGTGGGCGGGCAGCCGGCGGCCGGCCGCGGAGACCATCCGGACGGCGTGCGTGGAGTCCACCTTCGCGATGTAGATGACGTCGGTGTCTTCGAGGACGGCCACGTGCACGGTCTCGTCGCACGTCTCCGCGACCTCGCGCGCGACCTGCTGCCCCTCGGCCGCGAGGTCGAGCTGCTCGGCGTACCGGCTGCCCAGTTGGTACGTACGGACCCCGAGGCGGTAGCGGCCGGGCTGGCCGGGGAGAGGGTCCAGGTAGGAGCGGGCGGCCAGGGTGGTGAGCAGCTCATGCACGGTCGTGCGCGGGAGTTGGAGCCTGCGGATCACGTCCGGCGCGGAGAGCGGGCCCTCGCTCTCCAGGAACAGTTCGAGCACGTCCAGGGCCCGCGTGACCGCGGGGACCAAGCGTCCCATGACCGACCACCCACCCCTTCTCATCGGTACTTCGACCACCGGCTGTTCGGTATCCCGGCCATGGACCGGAATGACGAACACAGGTTAACCGCCGCGCGACCCATTGACACCCTCGTGCGCCCTGAATACGGTCACGCCACGATTTCGAACGAGTGACGAAATATCGAACAGACCGAGGGGTAACCGCTGTGCGCATCACGGGAATCAGCACCCATGTCGTCGGCACTCCCTGGCGCAACCTCACCTACGTCCTCGTCCACACCGACGAGGGCCTGACGGGGGTCGGTGAGACCCGGATGCTCGGCAGGACGGACGCGCTGATCGGCTATCTGCGCGAGGCCGAGGCCAACCATGTCGCCGGCTCCGACCCGTTCGCCGTGGAGGATCTCGTACGGCGCATGAAGTACGGCGACTTCGGGCGGGCCGGCGAGATCGTGATGTCGGGCATCGCGGTGGTGGAGATGGCCTGTTGGGACATCAAGGGCAAGGCGCTCGGCGTGCCGGTGTGGCAGCTGCTCGGTGGCAAGGTCACCGACCGGGTGAAGGCGTACGCGAACGGCTGGTACACCACCGAGCGCACCCCGGACGCCTACCACAAGGCGGCGCGGGCGGTTGTCGACCGCGGCTACCGGGCCCTGAAGATCGACCCGTTCGGCACCGGGCACTTCGAGCTGGACCGGCCCGCGACCCGTGACGCGGTGGCGCTGATCGAGGCGGTCAGGGACGCGATCGGGCCCGACACCGAGCTGATGCTGGAGATGCACGGGCGGTTCAGCCCGGCCACCGCCGTACGGCTCGCGCGTGAACTCGCCCCGTACGACCCGGCCTGGCTGGAGGAGCCCGTACCGCCGGAGAACTTCGAGGCGCTGCGCACGGTCGCGGAGAAGGTGGACATGCCCATCGCGACCGGCGAACGGGTCCACGACCGCATCGAGTTCCGTGAGTTGTTCGCGTCGCGGGCCGCCGACATCATCCAGCCGGACGTGGGGCACATCGGCGGCATCCTGGAGGCCAGGAAGCTGGCCGCCACCGCCGAGACACACTACGTACTGGTCGCCCCGCACAACGTCGGCGGCTCGGTGCTCACCGCCGCGAGCCTCCAACTGGCCGCCTGCACACCGAACTTCAAGATCCTCGAACACTTCAACGACTTCGCCGACGCGGAGATCAAGAAGGTGGTGAAGGGGGCGCCCCAGGTCGATCCCGTGGACGGGTGCTTCCCGGTGTCCCACGCGCCGGGGCTCGGCGTGGAGTTCGACGTGGACGCGGCGGCCGAATTCCCCCAGCAGCAGGCGCGGTTCGACCTGTGGGCCGAGGGGTGGGAGAAGCGCGCCCCCAAGGCTCCGCGATGACCCCGCCCGCGACGACCGCGCCCACGGGGACACCTCCCGCGACGGGCAGCCGCGCGATCGTCGTCGACCGGCCCCGCGTCCACCGTCTGGTGAGCGGGGCCGCACCGGAGCCGGGGCCGGGCGAGGTGCGGGTGCGGGTCGCCGCCGCCGGTGTCTGCCTGAGCGACCGCGAGGTGTACGACGGCCGGCGCGACGCGGCGTACGTCCGCTACCCCCTCACCCCGGGCCACGAGTGGTCGGGGACCGTCGAGGCGGTGGGCGAGGGCGTCGGGACGGAGCTGGTCGGCCGCCGGACCGTGGCGGAGGGCTTCCGGGCCTGCGGGGTGTGCGTACGGTGCCGGTCCGGCGAGACGTCGTTGTGCTCGGCCGGGTACGACGAGACGGGCTTCACCCGTCCGGGCGGCTTCGCGGACCATGTGGTCGTCCCCGTACGGCTGTTGCATCCGCTCCCCGACGACGCCGACCTGCGGGCCGCCGCGCTGTTGGAGCCGGCCGCGGTGGTCGCCGCCGCTGTCCGGGCCGGCGCGCCGGAGCCGGGCATGCGCGTCGCGGTGGTGGGAGCCGGGACACTGGGCCTGCTCGCCGTCCAGTTGCTCGCCGCCCACTCCCCCGGCGAGCTGACGGTCATCGACCCCCGCACCGAACGGGCCTCCCTGGCCACGGACTTCGGCGCGACCTGGGTGCGCCACCCGGAGGAGGCGGACAAACTCTTCGGTCACTTCGACGTCGTCCTGGAGACCGCCGGGGCGCCCACCACCGCGGCTTCGTCGTGCCTGCTCGCCCGGCGCGGCGGCCGGGTGGTGCTGACCGGCATGTTCGCGGCCGGCGCCGCCGGGATCGACCCCGTGCACCTCTCGCTGAGCCAGCTGACGGTCCGCAGTGTGTTCGGCGCGCCGTCGAGCGCCTGGACCTTCGCGGTCCGGGCCTTCACCACCGGGCTGCTGGATCCGGGCCCGCTGATCAGCCACGAATACCCGCTGGAGCGGTACGCCGAGGCGATCGCCTGCGTCGGTGGCGGTGATCCCGCCACCGGAAAGGTGCTGCTGCGCCCCTGACGGCCGGTCCGCCACCCGGCGGAAAGCCGGTCCGCCACCGGCCGGCCCGGCCCCCGCTCCTCATGTCGAACTACGTTCGACATACCGAACAACAACGTAAGGACGTGTCCGTGATCGACGCCCCACCCCCCGGCCCGCGGCCCCCGGGCCCCCGCCGCCCCGGCGACCGGGCGCTCGCCGCGCTCGGCCTGGGCGCGCCCCCCGACCACCCCGGGGACGCCTCCCGCCACTCCTTCCCCGACGGCGGCCTGTGGCGCACCGAGATCCCGTCCGTCGAAGGCCCCGAGGCGCTCGCCGAGGTCTTCAAGGAGGCGTCCCGCCTCGACGTGCCGGTCCACCGCGTCAGCCAGGGCAGCGGCGTCTGGATGCTCTCGGACGCCGACATCACCGAGATGGTGGACGCCTGCGCGGCCGGGAACGTCGAGCTGTGCCTGTTCACCGGACCGCGCGGCACCTGGGACATCGGCGGCTCCACCCGTACGGGATCGGGCGGGGCCGGACTGCGGGCCCGCGGCCACGACGGGGTGGCCGGCTGCGTCGAGGACGCCCTGCGCGCCACCGAACTCGGCGTCCGCTGCCTGCTCGTGGCCGACGAGGGCGTCCTGTGGTCGCTGCACCGGCTGCGCGCCCAGGGGGTGCTGCCCGCCGACACCACGTTCAAGGTCTCGGCCCTCATCGGCCCGGTCAACCCGGCCTCCTACGCGGTGTTCGAGGGTCTGGGCGCGGACTCCGTCAACGTCCCGTCCGACCTCTCGCTCGCCCATCTCACCGAGATCCGCCGCGTCAGCCGCGCCCCCATGGACCTCTACATCGAGGCCCCCGACGACCTCGGCGGCTATGTGCGGATGTACGAGACGGCGGAGTTGATCCGGCGCGGCGCGCCGCTCTACCTCAAGTTCGGCCTCTCGAAGTTCCCGTCCATCTACCCGTACGGCGCGCACCTGCGCGACACCGCCCTCAGCGGCGCCCGTGAACGGGTGCGCCGCGGACGGCTCGTCCTCGATCTGCTCGGCCGGCACGGCGCCGACGGCGCGATGTCGCCGCTCGGCTCCCGCCTGCCGGGTCCGCTCACCCGCTTCCCCGTCACCCATGACAAGGACTGATGCCCCCATGCGTATCCGCCGAGCCGCACTGACCGTCACCGCCGCGTCCCTCGTCCTCTCCCTCGCCGCCTGCGGGCAGAGCGGCGACGGCGGCGGCAAGGAGAAGAGGAAGGGCGGCGAAGGGTCCACCATCGGCATCGCGATGCCCACGAAGTCGTCGGAGCGCTGGATCGCCGACGGCGACAACATGGTCGCCCAGTTCAAGAAGCTGGGGTACAAGACCGACCTCCAGTACGGCGAGGACGACGTCGACCAGCAGGTGTCCCAGGTCGAGAACATGATCACCAAGGGCGTCGACGTGCTGGTGATCGCGGCCATCGACGGCCGGGCGCTCAGTGACGTCCTCCAGCAGGCCGCCGACCAGGACATCAAGGTGATCTCCTACGACCGGCTGATCCTCGGCAGCCCCCACGTGGACTACTACGCGTCCTTCGACAACGAGAAGGTCGGCGTCCTCCAGGCCTCCTACCTCGTCGACAAGCTCGGGCTCAAGGACGGAAGCGGGAAGGGGCCGTTCTCCATCGAGCTGTTCGCGGGATCGCCCGACGACAACAACACCCGCTACTTCTTCCAGGGCGCGTGGAAGACCCTCAAGCCGTACCTCGACTCCAAGCAGTTGGTCGTCAGGAGCAACCAGACCGCGCTGGACCAGGTCACCACCCTGCGCTGGGACGGCGGCACGGCCCAGAAGCGGATGGACGACCTGCTGACCAAGGCGTACGGCACCGAGGATGTGGACGCGGTGCTCTCGCCGTACGACGGCATCTCGATCGGCATCCTGTCCGCCCTGAAGTCCGACGGGTACGGGACGTCCGCGAAGCCGTATCCGCTGGTCACCGGGCAGGACGCCGAGGTGGCGTCGGTGAAGTCAATCATCGCGGGCCAGCAGACGATGACCGTCTACAAGGACACCAGGGCGCTGGCCGGGCAGGCCGTGCAGATGGCCGACGCCGTACTCAACGGCAAGAAGCCCGAGGTCAACGACGAGAAGACCTACAACAACGAGAAGAAGGTCGTCCCGGCCTTCCTGCTGGACCCGGTGAGCGTCGACAAGTCCAACTACCAGGCCGAGCTGGTCGACTCCGGTTACATCAAGGCGAGTGACCTGAAGTGACCTCCCCCGTACTGGAGATGCGCTCCATCGTGAAGACCTTCCCCGGGGTCAGGGCGCTCTCCGACGTCAGCCTCACGGTCGCCCCCGGGGAGGTGCACGCCATCTGCGGGGAGAACGGCGCGGGCAAGTCCACCCTGATGAAGGTGCTCAGCGGCGTTCACCCGCACGGGAGTTACGAGGGCGAGATCCTCTTCGAGGGATCGCCCTGCGCCTTCAGGGACATCAGCGCCAGCGAGTCCCGGGGCATTGTGATCATCCATCAGGAACTGGCCCTGATCCCGTACCTGTCGATCGCGGAGAACCTCTTCCTCGGCAACGAACACGCCACCCGGGGTGTCATCGACTGGAACAGGACGCTCCTGCACGCCACCTCCCTGCTGCGGCGGGTGGGCCTGGCCGAGCATCCGCAGACCCGGGTCGCGGACATCGGGGTCGGCAAACAGCAGCTCGTGGAGATCGCGAAGGCGCTCGCGAAGAAGGTGAAGCTGCTGATCCTGGACGAGCCGACCGCCGCGCTCAACGACGGCGACAGCGCCCATCTCCTCCGTCTGATCGGGGAGTTGAAGGCGCAGGGCATCACGTCGATCATCATCTCGCACAAGCTGAACGAGATCGCGGAGGTGGCCGACTCCGTGACCGTCCTGCGGGACGGCAGGACCATCGAGACGCTCGACGTGCGGGCGGAGTCGTTCACCGAGGACCGGATCATCCGGGGCATGGTCGGCCGCGACCTCGACCACCGCTTCCCCGAACGCACCCCGTACGCCGGCGATCCGGCGGCCCAGCCGGCGCTGGAGGTACGGGACTGGACCGTGCACCACCCCATCGACCAGCAGCGCAAGGTGGTCGACGGCGTCTCGGTACGGGTCCGCAGGGGCGAGATCGTCGGCATCGCGGGGCTGATGGGCGCGGGGCGCACCGAGCTGGCGATGAGTGTGTTCGGGCGCAGTTACGGCCGCGACATCAGCGGGACGGTCCTCAAGGACGGCCGGGAGATCCGGACGCGGACGGTGCCCGAGGCGGTCGCGCACGGCATCGCGTACGTCACCGAGGACCGCAAGAAGTACGGCCTCAACCTCATCGACACGATCGGCAGGAACATCACCCTGGGCGCGCTGTCCAAGGTCGCCCGCCACGGCATCGTGGACGAGCACGAGGAGACCCGCGTCGCCGAGTCGTACCGCACCAGCATGAACATCAAGGCGCCGACCGTCTTCGAGCAGGCCGGCCGGCTCTCCGGCGGCAACCAGCAGAAGGTCGTCCTCAGCAAATGGATCTTCGCCGGTCCCGACGTGCTGATCCTGGACGAGCCGACGCGCGGGATCGACGTCGGGGCGAAGTACGAGATCTACACCGTCATCGACCGGCTCGCCGCCGAGGGCAAGGCCGTTGTCTTCATCTCCTCCGAACTCCCCGAGCTGCTGGGCATGTGCGACCGCATCTACACGATGGCGGCCGGCCGGCTCACCGGGGAGATCCCCCGGGCGGAGGCGACCCAGGAAGTCCTGATGCGCCACATGACCAAGAACACGAGGTAGTCGACATGGGTCCGGTCACCACCGACACACCGAGCGGCACGCCGCCGAAGGGCACGCGCCCCGCGTCGTCCGGCTCCGGGCGCACCACGACCGGTGCGCTGCTGCTGGACGCCGCGCGGCGCAACATGCGGCAGTACGGGATGCTCATCGCGCTCGCCCTGATCGTCGTGCTGTTCCAGATATGGACCGACGGGGTGCTGCTCAAGCCGAACAACGTCACCAACCTGGTGCTCCAGAACAGCTACATCCTGGTCCTCGCCATCGGGATGATGATCGTCATCATCGCCGGCCACATCGACCTGTCGGTGGGCTCGCTGGCCGCGTTCGTCTCCGCCGCCTGCGCGGTGATGATGGTCGAGCACAAGATGCCCTGGGTGCTCGCCCTGGTCCTCGGCCTGCTCATCGGGGCGGTGGCGGGGGCCTGGCAGGGCTTCTGGATCGCGTACGTCGGCATCCCGTCGTTCATCGTCACCCTCGCCGGCATGCTGCTCTTCCGCGGCGCCACTCAAATCTTCCTGGGCTCCCGCTCGCTCGGCCCGTTCCCCGAGGGCTTCCAGAAGATCTCCACGGGCTACCTCCCCGAGGTCGGGCCGTCCACCAACTACCACAACCTGACCCTGCTGCTGGGGCTGGCACTGCTCGCCTTCGCGCTGTTCCAGGAGGTCAGGGACCGGCGGCGGCAGCAGACGTACGACCTGGAGGTGCTCCCCCGCAATCTTTTCCTGATCAAGTGCGTGGCGCTGGCGGCGGCCGTGGCCGCCTTCACCCTGACGCTGGCCAGCTACCGGGGCGTGCCGGTCGTGCTGCTCCTGCTCGCGGCGCTGCTCCTCGGCTTCGGCTTCGTGATGCGCAACGCGGTGGTCGGCCGTCACGTGTACGCGCTGGGCGGCAACCAGGCGGCGGCGAAGCTCTCCGGGGTGAAGGACCGGCGTGTCACCTTCCTCGTCTTCGTCACCATGGGCGTGCTCGCCGCCCTGGCCGGCATCGTCTACGCGGCGCGCCTCAACGCGGGGGTGCCGCAGGCCGGGGTGAACTTCGAACTGGAGGCCATCGCCGCCGCCTTCATCGGCGGGGCCTCGATGAGCGGCGGGGTCGGCACGGTGTTCGGCGCGATCATCGGCGGGCTGGTGCTGGGGGTGCTCAACAACGGCATGTCGCTGGTGGGCATCGGCACGGACTACCAGCAGGTCATCAAGGGCCTGGTGCTGCTCGCCGCCGTCGGGTTCGACGTCTGGAACAAACGCAGGGTGGGTGCCTGACGGGCGGGGCTCGCCGCGGCTTCAACGGTCGTTTCGTGGATGATCGGTCCATGCAGGCGACCGAGGTGGAGGCGGACCGGGTATGAGGCTGACGATTCTGGGCGGGGGCGGTTTCCGGGTCCCGCTGGTGTACGGGGCGCTGCTCCGCGACCGTGCGGAGGGCCGGGTCGACCGCGTCACCCTGTACGACGTGGACGCGGCCCGGCTCGGGGCCGTCGCGCGGGTCCTGGCCGAGCAGGCCGACGGGGTGGCGGACGCGCCGGAGGTCACCGTCACCACCGACCTGGACGACGCGCTGCGCGGCACGGACTTCGTGTTCTCCGCGATCCGGGTGGGCGGTCTGGAGGGGCGCGCGGCCGACGAGCGGGTCGCGCTGGCGGAGGGGGTGCTCGGTCAGGAGACCGTGGGGGCGGGCGGGATCGCGTACGGGCTGCGGACCGTCCCGGTCGCGGTGGACATCGCGCGGCGGGTGGCGGCGCTGGCCCCGGACGCCTGGGTCATCAACTTCACCAATCCGGCCGGGCTGGTGACGGAGGCGATGTCCCGGGTGCTCGGCGACCGGGTCATCGGTATCTGCGACTCCCCCGTCGGCCTGGGGCGGCGGGTCGCCCGGGTGCTCGGGGTGGACCCGGACCGGGCGTGGATCGACTACGTGGGGCTGAACCATCTGGGCTGGCTGCGCGGGCTGTGGGTGGCGGGGCGTGACCAGCTGCCCCGGCTGCTCGCCGATCCGGAGCTGCTGGGCTCCTTCGAGGAGGGCAAGCTCTTCGGTCCGGAGTGGCTGCGGTCGGTCGGGGCCATCCCCAACGAGTATCTGCACTACTACTACTTCAACCGCGAGGCCGTACGGGCCTATCGGGGCGCCGAGCGGACGCGCGGCGCGTATCTGCGGGACCAGCAGGCCGGTTTCTACGCGGAGTTGGCGGACCACGGCGGCACTGTCGGGGGTGACGGCTCGGCGCTCGGCGCGTGGCACCGTACCCTCGCCGACCGTGAGGCGACCTACATGGCGGCCAACCGTGACGCCGCCGGGGTGGGTGAACGGGACGACGAGGACCTGGGATCGGGCGGGTACGAACAGGTCGCGCTGGCCCTGATGCGGGCCGTCGCGCGCAACGAGAGCGCGACCCTGATCCTCAACGTCCGCAACCGCACCACCCTGTCGGTGCTGGACGCGGACGCCGTCATCGAAGTGCCCTGCCTGGTCGACGCGAACGGCGCGCATCCGGTGTCGGTCGACCCCCTGCCGTACCACGCGGTGGGTCTGGTGACGGCGGTCAAGGCGGTGGAACGGGCAGTGCTCGCGGCGGCGGAGAGTGGTTCACGCGAGGACGCGGTACGCGCGTTCGCGCTGCATCCGCTGGTCGACTCGGTCGCCGTGGCCCGGCGGCTGCTCGACGCCTACACGGACGTCCACCCCGGGCTGGCGTACCTGCGGAGCTGACGGGCCAGAAGAACGGGACCGAAAGAACAGGGCGGAAAGAACTGACGGGACTGACGCCGGTCCCCCAAGACCGGCGCCAGTCCCCTGCGGATGGGAGGGGACGCGCGAGGCGCCGCAGCGCACCTGAAAAGTGCTGCGGCGCCACCCGCCCGTACCCCACCCACTTACGGTTTGCGTGCCACGCCCGCGTATCCGGGGATGGGCCCGTCGCCGGAGAGAGGGATGACCTCACCCAGCTCGGGACGCCAGTGCGTGGCAAGGGAAACACCCGGCCCGACCAGTTCGAGTCCTTCGAAGAAGGCCGCGAACTCGTCGCGCGTGCGCGGGACCAACGTGAGGCCCCGCTGCTTGTACAGCTCGCGCGCCCGGTCCGACGTCTCCGGCGCGAAGTCGCCGGTGACATGGGACAGGACCAGATAACTGCCGGGTGCCAGGGGGGCGAGGAGGGCGCGCACCAGATCGTGCGCGCCGTCCTCGTCCGAGATGAAGTGGAGCAGCGCGATCAGCGAGAGCGCCACCGGCTTGCTCAGGTCGAGGCTCTTGCCGGCCGCCTCGATGATGGCGCCCGGCTCCCGCGCGTCGGCCTGGACGTACTCCGTCACACCCTCCGGGGTACTGCGGAGCAGGGCTTCCGCGTGCCGGAGGACGATCGGGTCGTTGTCCGTGTAGACGATCCGGGAGTCGGGGGCGACCTCCTGGGCGATCTGGTGGAGATTGGGCGCCGTCGGGATGCCCGTACCGATGTCGAGGTACTGCCGCACCCCGCCCGTCATGCCGAGCCAGCGGGTGGCGCGGTGCATGAAGGCCCGGTTGACGCGGGCCATCTCCGGGGCTCTGGCGTCCAGCGCGAGCAACTGCTGCGCCATCTGCTCGTCGACCGGATAGTTGTCCTTGCCGCCGAGAAGCCAGTCGTACACCCGGGCCGGGTGGGGCCTGGTGGTGTCGATGGCGTCGTGCCCGGTCATGTGCGCTCCATGAGTCTCAGGGTCTGTGAGCGGGAACTGCGGTCTGTGAGCGGGAACTTGTGAGCGGGAACTTCGGACGGGTGGGACGGGAACGGTGAACGGACCCGGTTCAGGTGAGCAGGAAGTCCGCCTGGCCCGACTTGGCGCCCTGGATGAAAGCGGCGATCTCTCCGGTGGTGTAGATCAGTGCGGGGCCGTCAGGGTCGGCGGACTGGCGTACCGCGACCCTGCCGTCGGCCAGCTTCATGGCCTCGATGCAGTTGCCGCCGTTGCCGCCGCTCCACGGCTTGTGCCAGCCTTCGGCGCCGAGGTCGGCGGCGGGCATGCCGTTGTATATGGGATCCATTCACAGCTCCTTGCGGACATCCCGGAGGATCTCCTTCGTGCGTGGTGCAGTGGCGGCCTGGGCCGCCATCCGGTCCATGACCTCCAGGTGAGTGGCCACCTCCGGTCGCGCGTCGAGGTAGACGGCGCCGGTCAGGTACTCGCTGTAGACCATGTCGGGCAGCTCCGGTACGGCGAAGCGGAAGATCACGAACGGCCCGTACGTACCGGGATGGTGCCCGCTCGAGAACTCCGCGATCTGGAGGGTCACGTTGGGCAGGGCGGACGTGTCGAGCAACCGGTCGATCTGCTCCCGCATGATCTCCGGACTGTCGCCCACCGGGCGCCGCAGCACCGTCTCGTCCATGATGACCCAGAATCTGGGCGCGTCGGGACGGGTGAGCAGCGACTGGCGTTCCATACGGAGCGCCACGTGGCGCTCGATGTCCTCGGGCCTGGCCTGTCCCACGGCGCCTGCCCGCATGACGGATCGTGCGTAGTCCTCGGTCTGGAGCAGTCCGGGGACAAAGTGCGGCTCGTACGTCCTCAGGAGGGCAGCGGCGCCCTCCAGGCTGACGTACATGCTGAACCAGTCCGGCAGGATGTCGTGGAACCGCTGCCACCAGCCGGGCTTGTTCGCCTCCTCCGTGAGCTCGACGAAGGCCTCGGCCTCCGCCTCGTTGATTCCGTAAGCCTTGAGCAGCAGCTGTACATAGGGAATCTTGAGAGTGACCTCGGCGGTCTCCATCCTGCGTACCGTCGCCGGGGCCACGCGCAGAAGCTTGGCGGCTTCCTCGCGTTTGAGCCCGGAACGCTCACGCAGGTCCTGGAGACGTCTGCCGAGGACGACCTGACCCACGGTCGGGGCTGACCGCGGTTCACTCACTTTTGGGACCTCCCCATGCACGGATGCCAGCAGTCTGCCATGCCCGGAGCACGAAGAACACGGCACTCTGGAAAATTCAGAGTGCTACTTGCCAAGTGTCTCCGGCGGGTGGAGAGTGGTGGCGTGAACCAGTTCACACGGTCGCCGCGCCTTGCCACGGGAGAGGTTTTGTGCGCGTCTGCCGGCTCCCCACCGTTAGGAATCGGTCGTGGCACCTGGTAACGCGCCCACCCCCCAGCTCATCACCCAGCGTCCTGGCAACGTTGTCCGGCGTTACGGATTCGAATTGCCGGCCCGCGCGGAGTCGGTCGGCCGGGCCAGGAAACTGACCGCCGAGCGGCTCGCCCGGTGGGGAATGGACGACGACACCTGCCAGACCGCGATCCTTGTCGTGTCCGAGCTGGTGACCAACGCGGTCGTGCACGCCGCCGGGGACCACGTCGTCTGTGAGATACGGGAGGGCGAGGGCCACCTGCGCATAGCGGTGGAGGACCAGGGGTACGGCCCGACCGGGCCCCAGATGCACCCCCACTCGGACGACGAGGGCGGCCGCGGACTCTTCCTGATCGATTCCCTGTGTACGGGCTGGGGGGCCCACGACACGTCGGGATACGGTCCCGGGCGGGTCGTCTGGGCCGAGTTGCCGCACGGAGTGACACGGCAGGTACGGCCGGCCTGGCCCGGCCACGCGTCGGAGCCGGTGTGCTGAGGACGGCGCTGCACCGGCTCTCCCGTGGGCTGCGCGGCGACCATCCCGAATACACCGGCCGCGTGGAGCTGGCCCTGCCGGCCACGCTGCCCGCCTCGCTGGGCTGTGACGCGGTGGGCGTCCCGGCGCGGCACGGCTTCCGGCTGCTGGCCCGGCTGCCCAGGACGGGCTGCGTCTTCGCCGACACCGACTGGTGGTGGTGGATCGTGCCGGCCGGCTCCGACCTCGATCTGAAGTGGCCCGCCCCGGCGCGGTACGTGGTGGGGACGAACGTACCGGCGGAGCATCCCCGGCTGATCCACTGGCCGGACTCACCCTCGCCCTACACCCCGCCGATCCCGTTCTACCTGATGGTGTGCCAGCTGGCCGGCACCACTCCCGCGTGGGGGTCCGAGGCGCGGGCGCAGGACACGGGGACGGTCGCGGCACAGTAGGGACACGCGGCCGTGGGGCACGCGGCCGTGGGACACGCGGCCGCTACGTCATCGCCGTCGCCCACGTCCCGTCGTCCGCCCCCAGCAAGTGGTGGATCCGGGCGGCGGACGGCAGAGGTCCGTGGTCCGAGGAGACGCGCAGCGCGGACGCCGCGGTGAGGTGGCCCAGGCGCAGGGCCCGTACCGGATCACCCGAGTCCCGCAGCCCCGCCAGGAAGCCCGCCGCGAAGGCGTCCCCCGCACCGACCGGCTCGACGACCTCGACCGTCAGGGCCGGCACGGTGTACGGCACGGGGCCGAGGAAGGCCGTCGCCCCACGGGAACCGTCCTTGACCACCAGGGTGTACGGGCCCGGCAGCAGCGCGCGTACCGCCGACGCGTCCGTGACGGCGGGACCCCACAGCGCCTGGGCCTCGTCCAGGCCGACGAGGACGAGGTCCGCGCGGTCGGCGAGCGCGAGCAGAGTCTCCGGCGCGGACCGGTCGTTCCACAGCGCGGGGCGGTGGTTGACGTCGAAGCTGACGGGGTACGGCCGGTCCGGCGCGAGCGCCGCCTCCACCAGGGCGAGGCAACTGGCCGACAGGGCGGGGGTGATGCCGCTGAGGTGGACAAGTCCCGCTCCGCGCAGGGCCGTTGAGCGCAGCACCTCGGGGCCGAGCGCGGCGGCGGCCGAGCCGCGCCGGTAGTAGTGGACGCGGGTCCCGTCCGTTCCCGGGTTCTTGACCAGGAGACCCGTGGGGCGCGCCGGGTCGGTCCGTACCCCGGAGACGTCCACGCCGAAGGCCGCGATCCGTCGCCGTATCCGCCGCCCGAAGGGATCGTCACCGACCGCCGACACCCAGCGGGCGGGCACGCCGTGGTCGGCCAGGTACATCGCGACGTTCGACTCGGCGCCCGCGATGTCGAGGCGCAGGAGGTCGGCGCTGTCGAGCGGGGCGACCGGTTCGGGCGCCAGGGCGGCCATCGTCTCGCCGACACACACGACCGGGCCTGGCCCGAACGGGCGGGGAGGGGGCGTGAGTTCACGGGGAGCGGGTGGGCGGGTGCCGGGAGCCGGCGCGCGGTCGGGGGCGGAAGCGCTCGGGTCGAGAGCGGGCGTCCCGCTGCGGGAAGCCGAGACGCGGTCGCCGGTGGCCGACGCGCGGTCGGCGGCGGGGGCGCTCGGGTCGAGAGCGGGCGTCCCGCCCCGGGGAGCCGGCGCCCGGTCGGCGGGAGCCGGCGCGCGGTCGGCGGCGGGGGCGCTCGGGTTGACGGGGTACGCGCTCATGAGGCGCTCACCGGGCGGTAGTACGCCGTCGGCGGGCCCGGGACCTCGACCCGTACCGCGAACACCGCGCCGTCGAGCGGGCCGGGGCGCGCGAGTCCCGTCCGTGCGCTGGTGATGTACAGCGTCCGGCCGTCGTCCCCGCCCAGGCACACCCCGGCGGGCTGTACGGCGGGCAGGGGTACGACGCGGTCGAGCGTGCCGTCCGCGCGGTAGCGGTGGACCACGCCCCGGCCCCAGACGGCGGTCCACAGCCCGCCCTCCCGGTCGACGGCCAGGCCGTCGGGGCTGCCCGCGTCGAGCGTGGTGAAGACGGACGGCTCGCCCAGGCCGCCGGTGGCCGGGTCGACGGGGTACGTCCTGATGACGCCACGCGCGCTGTCCGCGAGGAAGAGGACCGTCCCGTCGGCGGAGAACGCGGGGCCGTTCGGGACGGTGATGCCGGTCAGGACCCGGGTGAGCGTGCCGTCGCGGTCGAGGCGGTACAGCGATCCCGCGCCGTCCACGGCGTCGTACGCCATGCTGCCCGCCCAGAAGCGGCCCTGCGGGTCGGCGACCCCGTCGTTCATCCGGGCCGCCGGGGACGCGCCGTCCTCCGGCCTGCCCCGCCACCGGGTCGTCCCGTCCGCTTCGAGCAGGCAGACACCGGTGCCGGCCGCCGCGATCCAGCTGCCGGGGCGGCCCCCGACGGGGGCGACCGCGCCGAGGGGCACCGGCAGCTGGGCCAGGACATCCAGCGGGCCCGTACGGCCGGGGTCGCCGGGCGGGGCGGTGAGCAGCCGGCCGGTGAGGATGTCGGTCAGGACGATCCGCCCGTCGACCCAGCGGATCCCCTCGCCCAGTTCGAGGCGGTCGGACCAGCAGGGGACGGGGGCGTACGCCGGAGTGTCCATGCCTGTGCCCGTGTTCATCGGGTGCCGTCCCCCGCGTCCCGTACCACCGCGAGGAACGCGCGCGCCCGCTCGCGCAGCGCGTCCTGGCTCCCGCCGTCCGCCGCGTCCCCGATCAGCGGTGAGCCGACGCCCACCGCCGTCGCGCCGTGCGCCAGGTAGGCGCGGGCCGCCGCCGCGTCCACGCCTCCGACCGGCACGAACGGGAGGTGGGGGAAGGGGCCGCGCAGTGCCTTCAGGTAGTCGGGGCCGCCCGCCTGCGCGGCCGGGAAGATCTTGAGCGCGTCGGCGCCGAGGCGCAGGGCGGCCACGACGTCCGTCGGGGTCATCACCCCGGCGAGGACCGGCAGGCCCAGTTCCTTGGCGGCGGTGACGCCGTCGCCGAGCGCCGGGGTGACGACGAAGTCCGCTCCCGCCTCGTGCGCGGCCCACGCGTCCTCGGGGGTGAGGACGGTGCCCGCGCCGAGCGGCGCGTCGGGGCCCAGCGCCGCCCGGGCGCCGGCGAGGACGCGGAGGGCGTCCCGGCCGGAGAGCGAGACCTCCACCAGTTCGACGCCTTCCGCGACCAGGGTCAGTACGGTCCGCAGCGCGGCCTCGGGGTCCTGGCCGCGCACGATGGCGACCAGGCGGTGGGCGCGCAGGGCGCTCAGCAGATCCACGGAGTGGTTCCTCTCTCGTTCAGGTTCGGAGCGGACGGGCAGGCAGGCAGGCAGGCACGATGACCGCGTGCTCGTCAGCGGTGGCGGGTCGCCGTCACGGTCAGCCGCCAGCGGACCTCGCCGGACGGCCCGACCCGGGCCGCGTCCGCCGCACCGGCCCCGGCCAGGTCGAAGACCCGGCCGAGCATCGGCTCGACACCGATGGAGCGGTACGGCGTGTCCTCGGGGAAGCCGCCAAGATTGCGCCACAGGGCCACGGAGACCGGCTGGTCCCCGGCCTCCAGGGCGAAATGGAGCGCGTCGGCGCCGTCCCGTACGGACACCTCACGCGCGTCGACCACCGCGCCGAGCGCCGTGCCGTCGTCGGGTCCGAGACGGTCGAGCCGTACCCCCGCCACCTCCGGCCAACTGCCCGGGACCCACCGGGCGCCCCCGTCGGGGTAGAGCCGGACCGCCGCTCCCCCGGTCATCACGGCGCGGGCCCGCCCGGAGACCTCCAGCAGCGCGTGCGCGGCCCAGAGGAAGCGGTAGCCGGGGGCGGCGGTCAGCCGGTAGTCGACCACGGTCCTGCCCGCCCCGGCGGAGACGCGCCGGGTGAGGCGGAAGTCGGGGCAGTCGACCGACTCGGACTCGTCGTAGCTGTCGCGCCGCCAGGGCCGCGACCAGGCGTCGCCGTGGTCGGGGGTCCCGCGGACCGTGGGGACACACTCCTCCAGGCCTCCGGCGTCGGCGAAGGGATCCCCGGGCAGGACGACCGCCCTGCGGGGCTCGTCGCGGTGCCAGAGCCACTCCCGGCCACCGGCGGTGAGCGAGGTCCAACGGCCGCCGTGGGCAGGGTCGGTGACGATGCGGGGCGCGGGCGGTTCGTCCGGTACGGACGCGGGCACGGCGCTCACCATTCCGCGAACGAGCCGTCCGCGTGCCGCCACACCGGATTGCGCCAGGCGTGCCCCGTCCGGTCGGCGGCCCGTACCGCCGCCTCGTCCACCGTGATCCCGAGGCCGGGCAGCTCCGTGCGCCGGGCCTGGCCGCCGACAAAACGGAACGGCTCCGGGTCGACCACGTACGACAGCAGGTCGGCGTCCTTGTTGTAGTGGATGCCCCTGCTCTGTTCCTGGATGAGGAAGTTCGGTGTGCAGAAGGCAATTTGGAGGCTGGCGGCGAGCGCGATCGGCCCCAGCGGGCAGTGCGGGGCGAGCTGCGCGCCGTACGCGTCCGCGAGGGAGGCGATCCGGTGCACCTCCGAGATGCCGCCCGCGTGCGAGAGGTCCGGCTGGGCCACGGCGATGCCCGCCGCGAGCGCGGGCAGGAACTCGGCCCGCCCGTACAGCCGTTCACCGGTGGCGATCGGCACCTGGCTGGCGGCCACCAGGGCCGGCAGCAGGTGACCGTGCTCGGGCAGCAGCGGTTCCTCGGCGAACAGCGGGTGCAGCGGGCCGATTTCGTGCAGGACGCGGCGGGCGCTCGCCGGGCTGAACCGGCCGTGGAAGTCCACGGCGACGTCGCGGTGCGGGCCGAGGACGGCGCGGGCGGCGGCCACCCGGTCCACCACCGCCGCCGTCTCGGCCGGGGTGGTGAGGGAGGAGGTGCGGCCGGCCGCGTTCATCTTCACGGCGGTGAAACCGGCCTCGACCTGCTCGGTTATCTCCTCGGTGAGCCGGGCGGGTTCGTCGCCGCCGACCCACGCGTACACCCGGACGGAGTCCCGTACGGGACCGCCGAGCAGGGCGTGCACGGGGGCGCCGTACGTCTTGCCCGCGATGTCCCACAGCGCCTGGTCGATGCCGGCGACGGCGCTGGAGAGCACCGGGCCGCCCCGGTAGAAGCCGGCCTTGCTGAGGACCTGCCAGTGGTCCTCGATCCGCAGGGGGTCCTGGCCGACCAGGTACTCGGCGAGGACGTCCACCGCGGCCCGTACGACCTCGGCGCGGCCCTCGACCACCGGCTCGCCCCAGCCGACCACACCTTCGTCGGTCTCGACGCGGCAGAACAGCCAGCGGGGCGGGACGAGGAACGTTTCGACGCGAACGATCTTCACTTCGCCTCGGCGCCTTTCGTGTCGGTGGTGGTGCCCCGCGCGTCGCCGCCCCGGGCCCCGGTGTCCCGCGCGTCGCTGTCCCCCGGCGTCCCGTGGACCTTGTCCAGGTCGCGTACGGCCTGGTCGAGCAGGGCGCGCATGGCCGTCTCCGCCGCGTCCTGGTCCCCCGCCCGTACCGCGTCGAGGACGGCGCGGTGGCTGGGCACGGGGTCCTCGCCGTGCGGGGAGCTGTGCACGATCTGGTCGCGGTGGGCCAGCCCGGACTCGATGACCATCTCCATCCGTTCGAGCAGCTCGTTGTGGGTGGCGGCGAGCAGCGCGCGGTGGAAGGCGAGGTCGGCCTCGACCGCGTGGGCGGCCTCGCCCCCGCCGTCGCCCATCGCGGCCAGGGCCGCCTCCAGCTCCGCGAGGTCGGCGTCGGTGCGGCGCCGGGCCGCCAGCCGTACGGCGGCCGGCTCGACGATCCCGCGCACCTCGCCGAGGTTGCGCAGCAGGCCGAGGTCGGCGTCCGAGCTGGTGCCGCCCGCGAACTGCCAGCGCAGCACGTCCGCGTCGAGCAGGTTCCAGTCGGCGCGGGCCCGGACGAACGTCCCCCGTTTCTGGCGAGCGTCGACCATCCCCTTGGCGGCGAGCACCTTCAGCGATTCGCGCAGGGCGGTCAGACTGACGTCCAACTCGCTCTGCAACGCCACGAGATCGAGTGTCGCCCCCTCGGGAATCTCCCCGCTGAGCACCCGGCGCGCAAGAGTCTCCACGGTCTGGCCGTGCACTCCGCGGCGCGCGTATGGCGTCATGTCGTTATGCCTTTCTGCTGGTCGGTCGGGTCCGGCGGTGGGGTGGTGCCCTGGGGCCTGTCCGATCCGCCGGACAGGGCCCTGCGGGCGCCGGCGGTCAGGCCGACGCCTTCACCACACTCCAGCCGCCGTCCACGAGCAGGCTCGATCCGGTGATGTACGAGGCTTCCTCCGCGGCCAGGAAGGCGATCGCGGCGGCGACCTCCTCCGGTCTGCCGAAGCGGCGGGCGGCGGTCTCGGCGACGCTGCGCTCCCGGTCCTCCGCCGGCACCCGGTCCCAGGCGGCGGTGAGGATCGGTCCCGGCAGGACCGCGTTGACCCGTACCTCGGGGCCGTACTCCACGGCGAGCTGTCCGCACAGCGAGAGCAGCGCGCCCTTGGAGGCGGCGTACGCGGGGTGGCCGGGGATGCCCTTGTGGGCGTGGACGGACGAGGTCAGGACCACCGCGCCGCGCCGCTCGCGCAGATCGGGCAGGACGGCGCGGAAGCCGAGGAACCCGCCGGTGAGATTGACGGCGAGCTGTCGTTCCCAGGAGGCGAGGGTCATCGTGTGGGCGGGCGCGACGTCCACGGTGTAGGCGTTGCTGACGAGCACGCCGACCGGGCCGTAGGTGTGCGCGGCGGCCACGATCCGGTCCCAGTCGCCCTCGTCGGAGACGTCGGCCGTGACGAACACGGCGCGTCCGCCGGCCGCGCGGACACCGGCCGCGACGGCCTCCCCGCGCTCGGTGGCGACATCGGCGAGGACCACGGCCGCGCCTTCGGCGGCAAGCCGTTCCGCGGTGGCGGCGCCGATGCCCGAGGCGGCTCCGGTGACCACGGCGACGCGGTCGGTGAAGCGGGCGGTTCCGTTCATGGGGCGGGTCGACTCCTTGGGATGCGGGGGGCTGTTCTGCGGTGGGACGGTGGGACGGCTGTGCGGCGGTACGGGGCCTGGGGGCGACGTGAAGACTTTAGTGACCGACGGTCCCGGACCGGTCACTCCGGCCGGATCACTCCGGCCCGGTCACTCCCGGGTGAGTACGACCAGCTCCGCGTCGTACCGCTCCGTCCACGCGAACGGGACGCCGGAATGGACCAGATGGGCGCCGCTGTAGGTGATGCCTGACGCCGTGTCGAGGTAACGGGCCGTCGGTTCGAGTCCGCGCAGCCGCAGCCGGGCCGCGCGC
This sequence comes from Streptomyces sp. NPDC087420, assembly GCF_044744165.1. Lineage (NCBI taxonomy): Bacteria > Bacillati > Actinomycetota > Actinomycetes > Kitasatosporales > Streptomycetaceae > Streptomyces > Streptomyces sp. NPDC087420. Next base: position 230,867 of record NZ_JBIUXU010000012.1, on the reverse strand, counting down.
CCGGGGACCAGCGGCGCGCCGTCGAGGCGGCCGGTGTTCCACGCGGTGACGACAACCCGTCCGCCGCCCGGTTCCTCGTACTGGATCCCGCAGGTCGCGTCGGCCGGGGTGTTCAGCAGGTGGACCTCTCCGTGATGGACGACATCACGCACATCCTTGTAACGGGCGATCCACCCCGCCGCCTCGGTACGCCGCTCCGGCGACCACGTGCGGATGTCGGCGCCGATGCCGAGGACGCCCGCCATGGAGTTGACGAAGCGGAAGGCGAGTGAGCGCGGGCGCGGGTCGAAGACGCCGGGTGAGTCGGTGACCCACGAGCTCATGGTGTGCGGCGCGTGGGCGTGGAGGTAGCCGTACTGGATGGAGAGCCGGTCGAGCGGCGCGGTGTTGTCGCTGGGCCACACGACGTCCGTACGGGCGAGGGTGGCGTGCTCGATCCGGGCGCCGCCGCCCGCGCAGCCCTCGACGGTGACGTGCGGGTGGCGGGTACGGAGGTGGTCGAGGACCCGCAGATAGCCGGCGACGTGCGCGGCGTCGAGGTCCTGCTCCTCGACGGGGCCGCCGCCCGGCCTGCCGCGTTCGGTCGGCGGGCGGTTCATGTCCCACTTGAGGTAGCTGACGGCGTGGTCGCCGAGGAGCCGGTCGAAGGTGGCCAGGACGAAGTCCTGGACGTCCTCGCGGCCGAGGTCGAGGAGGAGCTGGTTGCGTACGAGGGTGGCGGGGCGGCCGTCGATCCGGTAGACCCACTCGGGGTGGGCCGCGTACAGCGCGGACCTGGGGCTGATGGCTTCCGGTTCGACCCAGAGCCCGAAGTCCAGGCCCAGGGCGCGGACTTCGCCGATGAAGTGGTCGAACCCGTCGGGGAACGAGGCCGGTTCGGGGGTCCAGTCGCCGAGGCCGCCGGTGTCGTCGTCCCGGCCGGGGAACCATCCGTCGTCGACCACGAACAGTTCGGCGCCCATCCCGGCGGCGATCCGGGCCAGTTCGAGCTGGGTCGCGGCGTCCACGTCGAAGCCGGTCGCCTCCCAGGAGTTGTAGAGGACCTGGCGGGGGCGGTCCATCCGGGCGCCGGTCAGCCGGCGTTCGTAGCGGTGCCAGACCCGGGCGAGGCCGTCCAGTCCTTCGGGGCTGAACGCGCAGGCGAGCCGGGGGGTGGTGAGGGTGGCGCCGGGGGCGAGCCGGACGGCGCCCTCGTGGGGCACGCGTCCGGCGCGGACACGGACGGCCCCGCCCGGCTCGGCGTCGGTGGTGAGGTGCCAGTTGCCGGACCACTCCAGGGCCACCCCGTAGGTGGGGGTGGCTCCTTCGGCGGGCGACGAGAGATCCTGGACGGCGAGCCAGGGCGCGTACGCGTGTCCCGGCACGCCTTGGGTGGAGGCCATCTCGAAACGGCCGCGTGTGAGGTCGAGTTGGGTGCGCTGGAACTCCTGCGACCACTGGCCGGTGAGGTACGTGAGCCGGGCGCCGCCCGCCACGGGGATGTTCACGGCGGCGGAGTCGAAGCGCTCCAGGCGCAGTTCGGTGTCACCGGTGCAGGTCAGCTCGGTCCAGCGGAGGATCACGTCGGTGCCGGGGACGGCCTCGTAGTGGAGGGCCGCCGTCAGGCCGAGGGTGTCGTCGGCGAAGACCAGCCGGAGCGTACGGTCCCCGTCCTGGGCGGCCTCGGTGAACCGCCACCACACCCCACGCTCCTCGCCGGGCCGCTGGGCGACCAGGTCCGCGCCGGTGAACGGCCGCAGCCCGTACGGGATGTACTCGGCGGGGGCCGCGTCGGCGGGGGTGATGAAGTGGGTGCGGCGCGACCAGTCCAGCGCCGAGGGTCCGGTCTCCACGCCGTGCGGTCCCCACGCGGTCAGCTCGGCCCACCGGCCGTCACCGGCGAGGGCGACCGCGTAGGTGGTGTTCTCGGTGCGCAGCAGCCACCGGTCGTCCGGCACACCCGCCGCTGTCACCGCTGTCACCGCGGTCACCGTCTTGTCGTGCGGGGTCACTTGACTGCTCCCAGATTGAGTCCGGCCACGAAGTGGCGCTGGAACCGCAGGAATACGACGACGGTCGGGGCGGCGGCGATGACCGAGCCGGCCGCGATGACGTTCCACATCGACACGAACTGACCCTGGAGTCCGATCAGGGACGCGGTGATGGGCATCTTGGTGTCCGTCCGCAGCACGGTGATCGCCCACAGCAGGTCGTTGAAGATCCAGGTGAAGGAGAGCGCGCCGAGCGCGGCGAGGGCGGGGGTGGTCAGCGGCATGATGATGCGCCGGTAGATCTGCCAGGGACCGGCACCGTCGATGACGGCGGCCTGCTGGATCTCGGGCGGGATGGACCGCATGAAGCCGTGCAGCACGAAGACGTAGAAGCCGACACCGAAGCCGACCTGGACGCCGATGAGCGCGTACAGCGAGTCGTACAGTCCCAGCGCCTCGCTGATCTTGGAGACGGGGATGAGCAGGATCTGCGGCGGCAGGAGGTTGCCGCCGAGCATCAGCAGGAGCAGGGTGCGCCGGAACGGCAGGTCGTAGCGGGCCAGTCCGAAGGCGGCCATGGAGGCCAGCGCGAGGGAGAGGAGCACGGTCGGGATCGACACCAGGAGGCTGTTGAGGAGGGCGCGGCCCTGGCCGCCGTCCACCCATGCCTGGCTGAAGCCGCCGAGGGTGAAGGAGTGCGGCAGGCTGCCGAGGCCGTTGGCGGCGATGTCGTCGAAGGAGCGGACGCTGGTGACCAGGACGAGTGCGATCGGCACCAGCCACAGGAGGGACAGCGCGCCGGCTCCGGCGTGGAAGCTCACGGTGGCCCACGCGCGGCGCCTGGCCCGCCGGTTCATGGCGGTCATCAGTCGGCCTCCCGGAAGGCGCGGACGAGATAGGACACGATGACCCCGAAGGCCAGCACGAAGATCACGACCGCGAGGGCGGAGCCGTATCCCAGCCGCAGGGACTGGAAGGCGGTGGAGTACATGTAGGTGGAGAGCAGTTCGGAGGAGTGGTACGGGCCGCCACGGGTGAGCGCCCAGACGACGTCGAACGAGCGGAGGGAGTCGATGACGATGACCGACAGGACCACCGCGTTGACACCGCGCAGCTGCGGGATGGTGATGTGCCGGAACTGCTGCCACTTGGTGGCGCCGTCGACCTTCGCGGCTTCGTACAGCACCGGGTCGATGCCCTTGAGCCCGGCGAGGTAGAGCACCATCACGTAGCCGATCTGGCGCCAGAGCGCGGGCACGATCACGGCATACAGGGCGGTGTCCTGGTCGGCGAGCCAGGCGTGCTGGAGGCTGCCGAGCCCGAAGAACTCCAGTGTGTTGTTGATGAGGCCGTCGGGCTGGTACATCGCCTGCCACACCAGGGCGGTGGCGGTCAGCGAGAAGACCACGGGCAGGAAGAGCGCGGCCCGGTAGAAGCCGACCCCGCGGCGCTCCTGCTGGAGGAGCAGGGCGGCGCCGAGGCCGAGGAGCGCGGACAGTCCCCCGAAGAGCAGCAGCCACAGGACGGTGTCGAGCAGCGCGGTCCGGAAGACGCTGTCGCCGAACATCTCGCGGTAGTTGGCCAGTCCGACGAACTTCGGCGCCGAGACGCCGTCCCAGTTCGTGAGGGAGAGGTAGAAACCCTGGACGGCGGGCCAGAACACCCAGAAGGCCTCGGCCAGGAGTGGTACGAGGACGAAGGCGAGGACCACGGGCGGGACCCGGGTCGCTCCCCGCCTTCGCCGCCGTGCCGCGGTCAGCACCGCCATGTCACTGGCCCCAGATCTTCTGGGCGTCCCGCTGCCAGGTGGTGAGGATGGAGTTGATCTCCTTGGGCTTGGCGAGGAAGCGGGTGAGCGCGGTGTCCGCCGACGGCTGGAGGGCGTCGCTGGAGTCGCGGTTGAAGAACTGGGTGACGTCCGCCGCGCCCTCGATCAGCGCGCGGCCCTTCTTCACCAGCGGGGTGCCGGTGTCCTTGCCCTTGGGGTTCGTGGGCAGCGCGGTGCCGGAGGAGCCCTTGAGGTAGATCTCCTGGGCCTCGACGGTGGCCATGTAGGTCATCAGTTCCTTGACCTCGTCCTTACGGCCGGTGTGGGCGCTGGCGAAGTAGCCGTCGGTGGGGCCCTCTTCGGCGAGCGGGACCTTCGGGTCGATGACCGGGAAGCGGAAGAAGTCGATGTCGTCGAGCATGTCCTTGGGGGCGGAGTCGGCGAAGAAGGTGCCGATCAGCATCATTCCCGTACGGCCCTGGAGCAGGGAGGTGGTGGCGTCCTGGAAGGCGAGCGCCGTGCCGTTGGGGTCGAAGTACGGCAGGGCCTCGCTCCACCGGTCGAAGACCTTGTGGACCTCGGGGTCGTCGAAGCGGTGCTTCCCGGCGAGGAGGTCGCGGTGGTACTGGGCGCCGTTGATCCGGATGTTGAGGTAGTCGAACCAGGAGGACGCCACCCAGGCGGTGTTTCCGCCGGCGCCTATCCCGATCGGGGCGACGCCCTTCTTCTTGAGCTTGTCGCACAGGTCGAGGAACTCGTCCCAGGTCGTGGGCTCCTGGACGCCCCACTTGGCGAAGTTCGACTTCCGGTAGAAGCAGCCCCACCAGTAGTACGTGGCGGGGACGAACACCTTCTTGCCGTCGGACGAGGTGCAGAGCTTCTTCAACGCCTCGCTGTAGCCGGACAGTTCGGGCTTCGTCCAGATGTCGCTGACGTCGAGCAGGAGGCCCTTCTTCGCGTACGAGTCGGCGACCGAGCCGGGGTACCAGGTGAGCAGGTCCGGCGGCTGGGAGGAGGTCAGGTACGTCGGCAGCTGGGTGCGGAACGTCTCCGAGGCGACGGTGTTGAGCGTGGCCTTGGCGCCGCCGCGCTTGTTGAAGCCGGCGACGAGGTCTTCCATCGCCTTCTTCGCCTGCGGCGAGGAGAGGTTCGACTGGAGGGTGACGGGCCCGCCGCCGGAGGAGGTCTTGGTGCTCGGGCCCGAGGTGACGCATCCGCTCATCAGCGCGGCGGCGCCGACGGCGCCGGTGCCCGCGAGGAACCGCCTGCGGCTGGGTACTGAGTTGATCATGGAGGAACTCCCTGGCTAAGCCCGCGGAACGGGGCCGGGCCCCCTGACGGCCGGGCCCTCGTTCGCGGGTACAGATTGACGTGGCGCGGATGCCGGCGTCAAGATTAATTACTAATTTATTCCTGACGGGCCGGAAGATCCCCCCAGGAGATCCCGGAGGGCCCCCCGGCCCGCACCTCGAAAGGTCAGAGCCGGCTCTGGTGGACGGCTCCGGCCACCCCGCGATAGGCGATCAGTACGGTGTTGTCGGCTGCCGCGACCCCGCCGAGCGCCCCGTCGAACACGCCGCTCACGAACTGCGACCGGGGGAACCAGCCGCCCCAGGCACCGTCCCCGCCGGCGTCCCCGTCCGCGGAGTAATTCCGCTGCCAGAGCGTGTAGTCACTGGCCCGGACGAAGAGGTAGACACTGCTGCCGGCGGCCACCAGCGTCGGGCTGCCGCTGACCGTACCGCCGAGGGACGTCCACTCCGACCAGGTACCGGAGGCCGCGCGCACGCGCTCCCAGACCGAGTCGTCCGCCGCCCGTACGGCGACGTGGGTACGGCCCGCCGAGTCGGTGACGGCCGAGGGCCGCCCGTACACCGGCGCGTCACCGGGCGCGCCCACCGAGGTCCATCCGCCGGACGGACCGCGCGAGGTGATGAGGCCGTCCGCGCCGCGCGCGAAGAGCGTCCAGTCGTCCGGCCCCCGGAAGGCGACTCCCGGCGCGTCCGTGATCCGGCCGCCGAGACCGCGCCAGGCGCCCCACGTGCCGTGGGCACCACCGCTGAAGGTCCTGCGGTACGTGGCGTCGTCCGTGCCCCGTACGAACACGTCGATCCTGCCGCCCGCCGAGCCGTACGCGGCCGGCTGGCCGAGGATCCGGCCGTGGGTGGGACCGCCCAGGCGGACGGAGTCCCCGGTCCACGCCCCGTCACGGCCGGTCTTCTGGACCAGCGCGCCGTCGGTGGCGCGGGTGAACGCCGTCAGCCTGTCGCCGTCCGCCACCAGCGCGGGACTGGCCGAGGACTTCGTACCGAGAGAGGCACCCGGAGCGGCGTCCGTGCCCGACAGCTTGAAAAAGGCCGTGCCGTGCGCGGGGACCGTGACGGTGTACGACCCCGTGTGCGTCCCCCGGTCCTGGCGCGCCCGCAGGTCGCGGACCGTGATGTTCCCGGTCAGCCCGGCGTCGGCGAAGGTCACCGTGCGCTGCGCCGGCCGGTCCGAGCGGTTGAGCAGCGCGACCGCGCGCTCGCCCGTGCCCTGGAGCACCTTGCTGTAGACATCGCCCGTGGCGTCGGAGGCGACCCGTACGCCCTGGATGGCCAGCGGGTCCTGGTCCACGGCGAGGATCTCGGGGTTGCGCAGGGTGTCGATCATCGACTGGGGCAGGGTGCGCGGGTCGGAGCCGATGACCAGCGGGGCGCCCATGACCGACCAGAGGACCAGCTGCGAGGTGGACTCCTCCTCGTTCAGCTCGTACGAGCCGTCCGCGGTCTTCCGCATGGGCAGCAGGTAGTCCGGGTCGTTGTAGTGCCCGGGACCCTGGGCCTCGGGGTGCGCCGCGTTGGCGTCCGCGCTGCGCAGGATGTTGGGCCAGTTCCCCGGGTACGGCGTACCGAACGCGAGGTCGGTGCCCGTACGCCAGGAGTCACCCGTCGTCGGGCCGTAGGTGTACGCGTTGTGCGCGTCCTGGGCCGGGGTGTGCGGCAGGCCCCAGTCGTCGGTGAGCGGGTTGCAGAGGTTCAGCAGCATGGGCCGCCCCGCCTTGGCGAGGGCGTCGCTGAACTCCTTGAACGCCGGGCCCGGATCGAGCTTCGCGGAGATCCCGCACAGGAAGTCGATCTTCACCGCGTCGAACTTCCACCGCGCGAACTGCTTGGCGTCCTGCTCGTAGTACCCCCGGCTGCCGAGCCCGCAGCTCTTGCCGCCGTCGTAGGTACCCGCGTCCGTGTAGATCCCGGCCTTGAGGCCGCGCTGGTGGAGGTACGTCACCAGCGACGGCAGCCCGGACGGGAAGCGGGTGGCGTTGGCGGTCAGCCGTCCCTGGCTGTCGCGCGGGTTGTCGGCCTGCCAGCCGCCGTCCAGCCAGACGATGTCGTAGCCGCTGTCCCTGAGGCCGCTGCTGACGAGGTGGTCGGCGACGGACTTGACCGCGCTCTCCGTCGGGGCGCCCAGGCCGTAGTACGTGTTCCAGCCCATGTAGGGCGTCGGGGCCAGACCGCTGTTGTAGTAGCGCGGTGCGCCCTGGTCGGTGGTGCCGGGCGTGGCCGAGTCGGCGGCGTGCGCCCCCGGCACGGACACCCCTACCAGCGTGGCGGCCCCCAGGGCCGCCGCGGCCCGCCGGGCGCGCACCATCCCTGCACGATGCGAAGTCACTGTGTCTCCCGAGAGTTGGGGAATCGTCGGCGCCCCGCCCACCGGAGAGTTCCCCCGGGATCGCGGCGGCGGCGCCACGACGAAGACTGTGGCCGCGCACCCGAACGCTGTCAACGTTTATTACTAATTAACTTAAACAAGACGGCGAGCGGCGGGAGCCCGCCGATCACATAGGCTCGTCCGCGAGATGAACAGCAATCACACTTCCCTCGGCCCCAAGGCCGACAAGGAGACGGTGCGCCGGCACAATCTGAGCCTGGTGCTGCGCGCGGTGCGGGACGAGGGGGAAGCGACCAGGGCCGGAGTGGCGGCGCGGGTCGGTCTGACCCGGGCGGCCGTGTCCTCGCTGGTCGAACAGTTGCTGGACAGCGGCTTCCTCTCCGAGTCGGGCAAGACCTTCAGCGGGCAGGCCGGACGCCCCGGCACGGTCCTCAAGGTGACCCGTTCGGGTCCCGCCGGCATCGGTGTCGAGATCAACATCGACTACGTGTCGGTGTGCGTCGTGGACCTCTCGGGCACCGACCGCGTCCGGCTCACCGAACACATCGACAACCGGGGCGCGCTGCCCGCCGAGGTGCTGGCCCGTGGCGCCCGGATCGCCGCCCGCACCCTGGAGTCCGCGGCCGAGCAGGATCTGCTGCCGGTCGGTGTCCAACTCGCGCTGCCGGGACTGGTGTCGGGCGGCACGGTCCGCCAGGCGCCGAACCTGGGGTGGAACCGCGTCCCGGCCGAGGACCTGTTCGCGAAAGCCCTGGCCGAGCTGCAACCCGACCTGCCCGCGCTGCCGGTGAGCTCGGAGAACGAGGCCAACCTCGCGGCGCTGGCCGAGCTGTGGTTCGGCGGCCTGGGCCCGTTGCGTACGTTCCTCTACCTGACCGGTGAGATCGGCGTGGGCGGCGCGCTGGTGCTGGACGGCGAACTGCTGCGCGGGGCGCACGGGTTCGCCGGCGAGATCGGCCATGTGGTGGTCGACGCGGAGGGCCCGCTGTGCCGGTGCGGGTCCCGGGGCTGCCTGGAGCAGTACGCGGGGCAGTCCGCGCTGCTGCGGTCGGCCGGGATCGACGAGAACGCGGGGGTGCTGGGGGTCGCGGAGCTGGAGCGCCGGGCGCGCGGCGGTGACGCGCGGGCGGTGGCCGCCGTCGAGCAGGCCGGGGTGATGCTGGGCCGGGTGCTGTCGGGCGCGGTGAACCTCTTCGACCCGGACGCGGTGGTGCTGGGCGGGATCTACCGGGAGCTGATGCCCTGGCTGTCCCCGTCCGCCGACCGGGAGCTGACCGCCCGGGTGGTGTCGGGCCTGTGGCCGCGGGACAGCGGACGGCTGCGGGGGTCCTCGTCGGCGGGGGACGCGGCGCGCGGCGCGGCGGCCCTGGTGGTCCGGGCGGTGCTGGCCGACCCGGTGGCGTACGTACAGCGGACGAGGCACTGACCGGGCGGGCGTACGTACAGCGCACGAGGCACTGACGGGCGGCGGACGTACCGGGCACGACGCACCGACAGGTGGCGGACGTACAGCGCGGGGCGGGCTGACAACAGCCCGCCCCGCGCGCGTTCCGTACGGCGTCCCTCCGTACGGGGTTCCCGGGTGTTCCGTACGACGCCCCGGTCCGGCCCGCCGCCGGACGGCGGCCCGGAGATCAGCGGGCCCTGAGGTCAGCGGGCGCCGAGGAGGTGGTCCATGGCGAGCTGGTCGAGGTACTCGAACGCCATGCCGCGCGCGGCGGCCGCCTCGACGTCGAACTCCTCGTACGCACCCGCGTCACCGAGCAGCCCGGCCAGGCCGTCGGCGGCCGTGGGCAGCGCCAGCTCGTCCAGGCGCGCGGCGCGCAGCGCCTCCTGGACCTGCGGGTCCGCGCGGAACGCGGCGGCGCGCTCCTTGAGGATCAGGTAGTTGCGCATGCAGCCGGCCGCCGAGGCCCACACGCCGTGGAAGTCCTCGGTGCGCGGCGGCTTGAAGTCGAAGTGCCGCGCGCCGTCCCAGCCCGCGGTCTCCAGGAGGTCGACGAGCCAGAAGGCGGCGCGCAGGTCGCCGGCGCCGAAGCGCAGGTCCTGGTCGTACTTGATGCCGTTCTGGCCGTTGAGGTCGATGTGGAAGAGCTTGCCGGACCACAGGGCCTGGGCGATGGCGTGCGGGAAGTTCAGCCCGGCCATCTGCTCGTGGCCGACCTCCGGGTTGACGCCGAACAGCTCGGGCCGGTCCAGGCGCTCGATGAACGCGAGGGCGTGGCCGACGGTGGGCAGCAGGATGTCGCCGCGCGGCTCGTTCGGCTTGGGCTCGATGGCGAACTTGAGGTCGTAGCCCTTCTCGGTGACGTAGTCGCCGAGCAGGTCGAAGGCTTCCTTCATCCGGTCCAGCGCGAGCCGCACGTCCTTCGCGGCGCCCGACTCGGCGCCCTCACGGCCGCCCCACGCCACATAGACCTTGGCGCCCAGCTCGACCGCGAGGTCGATGTTGCGGATGGTCTTGCGGAGCGCGTACCGGCGGACGTCGCGGTCGTTCGCGGTGAAGCCGCCGTCCTTGAAGACGGGGTGGGTGAAGAGGTTGGTGGTGGCCATCTCGACCACGAGCCCGGTGGTGTCCAGCGCCTGCCGGAACCGCTTGATGTGCGACTCGCGCTCCGCGTCGGACGAGCCGAAGGGGATGAGGTCGTCGTCGTGGAACGTCACGGCGTACGCGCCCAGCTCCGCGAGGCGCTGTACGGACTCGGCGGGGTCCAGGGCCCGGCGGGTCGCGTCACCGAACGGGTCCCTGCCCTGCCAGCCCACCGTCCAGAGACCGAAGCTGAACTTGTCCTCGGGGGTGGGCGTGTAGCGTTCCGTCATTCTCTGGCCGCCTTCGATACCTCAGGTCCGGCACGTGCCGACCTTTTTGTTTCCTGACATGACTAATAAAGCACGCCGCTGCCGGTGCGCAAAAGCCCTTGGCTCCGCTCATCCGTGTCCGCCTTCTTCCGAGGCTTCGAAGACGCACGAGCGCGCGGTGTTCGGACAGGATGATCCCACCGGCCGTTCCCGTCGGCCGCGCGATCGCGTAATTTGTTCCTCCGACGTTCAAAACCGCGCCGGACGGCCGCACCGACCGGTCCAGGGAAGAGGTACGCGCATGCCGCAGAGCCCGGTCGTCATCGGCGTGGACAGCTCCACCCAGTCCACGAAGGCGGCTTTCACGGACGCCACCACCGGGCGGCTGCTCGCCGTGGGCCGCGCCCCGCACCGGGTGACCGGTGAGGGCGGCGCCCGCGAGAGCGACCCCGAGGTGTGGTGGAACGCGCTGCGCGACGCTGTCGCCGCGGGCCTCAAGGAGTCCGGCGTCGAACCCTCCGCCGTCATCGGCATCGCGGTCGCGGGCCAGCAGCACGGACTGGTGGTCCTGGACCGCAGGGGCCGGCCGCTGCGCCCGGCGCTGCTGTGGAACGACACCCGGTCCGCGCCGCAGGCCGTCGCGCTGACCGAGGAGCTGGGCGGCCCCGACGCCTGGACGGCGCGCACCGGGTCCGTACCGGTCGCGTCCATGACCGCGACGAAGTGGCGGTGGCTGCGCGAGAACGACCCCGCCCTGGCGGACGCCACGGCCGCGGTCAGGCTCCCCCACGACTTCCTCACCGAACGCCTCGCGGGCACGGCGGCCACGGATCCGGGGGACGCGTCGGGCACGTGCTGGTACTCGACCGCCACCGGCGCGTACGACCCCGAGCTGCTCGCGCTCCTCGGCCTGGACGAGTCGCTGCTGCCGCCCGTCGCCGAGACCGGGGCGACCCGGATCGGGTCGCTCACCGCCGGTTCCGCGGCCGAACTGGGCCTGCCGGCCGGCATCGCCGTCGCGGCGGGCACCGGTGACAACATGAGCGCGGCCGTGGGCCTGGGCTTCGGCGGCGCCGGGCTCCTGGACCACCCGGTACTCAGCCTCGGCACCTCGGGCACGGTGTTCGCCGCGACCCGCACCCGTCCGGCCTCCGCCGCCCTCGCCGGGTTCGCGGCGGCCGACGGTACGTACCTCCCGCTGGCCTGCACGCTCAACTGCACGCTCGCCGTGGACAAGGTCGCGGACCTGCTGCGGCTCGACCGCGAGGACGCGGCGCCCGGCGGCGAGGCCGTCCTCCTGCCGTACCTCGACGGCGAGCGGACCCCGGACCTGCCGGCCGCCTCGGGCCTGCTGACCGGTCTGCGCCACGACACCACACCGCAGCAGCTGCTGGGCGCCGCCTACGAGGGCGCGGCGGTCACGGTCTTGCGGGCGCTGGACGAGGTGCTGCGGGCCGGCGGCCTGGACCCGGCCGATCCCGAGGTGGCGGCGCGCCCGCTGCGGCTCATCGGGGGCGGGGCGCAGGGGCGGACCTGGGTGGAGACCGTACGGCGCCTGTCGGGACGCGCGCTGATCGTCCCCGAGACCGGCGAACTGGTCGCCCTGGGCGCCGCGGCGCTGGCGGCGAGCGCCGCGACGGGCGACGACCCGGTGGCGATCGCGTCGTCCTGGGGCACGGGCGCGGGGCCGGAGCTGGAGGCGGTGGAGCGGGACGTGGAGACGTGGGAGCGCGTGGGCTCGGTCCTGGACCGGGCGGCGCCGGGGCTGCTGTCCTAGGGTAGGTCTTGTCGATCATGCCGCCACCGACCCGTATCGTGCCGCCCCCGGCCCGTCGCTCCTCGATAGGATCCCGCCACGGGGCCCGGCCGCGCTTGGCCGGGTCAACACGCCTTGCTCTAGGCGGAGTTACGTCCTGTCACGCCGACGCGGCAGCGCGCGGAACGGTGACCGGAACATCGAGTGACCGAGTGAGGAAAGGCCAGTCATGCGTGGAGGCAGCGTCGCCGTGGTCGGCGGCAGCATAGCGGGGTGTGCCGCGGCCTTGGCCGCGTCGCGCGGCGGGGCCGGGAGGATCACCGTCTTCGAGCGGGCCGACGACCGGCTGCGTGACAGGGGGGTGGGGATCGGGCTGCACGACGACCGGTACGAGGAGCTGCGGAACGCCGGTTATCTGGCCCCCGAGATTCCCTGGGCACCACTGACCCGCCGGGTGTGGAGCACGCGCGTCGGCGAGGCGGACCACGGCCGGGTGGTCGGGGAGCAGCCGTTCCCCTTCCGCGCGTACAACTGGGGATCCCTGTGGAGCGAGCTGCGCCGCCGGGTGCCCGACGACGTGTCCTACCGGTCCGGCGCGACGGTCACCGCGGTCGAGCCGGACGCCGACGGGGTGACGTTACGGCTCGCGGACGGGTACGAGGAGCACTTCGACGTGGTGATCGGGGCCGACGGGTACCGCTCGGTGATCCGCGAGGCCATGTTCCCCGGTGTCCGCGCGGCGTACGCCGGGTACATCGGCTGGCGCGGTACGTCGTCGGACGTCGCCGACCTTCCCTCGGACGGGTACGACGCGCACAACATCGTCTTTCCCGGCGGCCACTGCATGGCCTACCGGATCCCGGACGTCGCCGGCGGCCACCGGCTCAACTGGATTCTCTACACCACGCCCCCGCCGGCCGACGGCCTCACCCCGGACCCGTACACCGCGGACCGCGACGCCACCGGCTCCGTACCGCCGGGGCGGCTGGGCCCGGAACTCGCCGCGCACCTGCACGCCCTGGTGACCGAGCACTTCCCGCCGTACTGGGCGGCCAAGCTGCTCCGTACCCCCGTCGGGTCCACCTTCATCCAGCCCATCTACGACGTGGAGGTGCCGCACTACACCTCCGGACGGATGGCGCTCGTCGGCGACGCCGCCAGCGTCACCCGGCCGCACATCGGCGCCGGCAGTGTGAAGGCGCTCCAGGACGCCAACGCGCTGGAGGCCGCCTGGGCGGGCGGGAGCAGTTGGAAAGAGGTCCTGGAGAGGTACGACGCCGAGCGCGGCGGGGTCGGGCCGGCGATGGTCGCCCTCGCCCGCAGGATGGGCGCCGCGCAGGTCGAGAACACACCGGACTGGTCCGCCATGGGACAGCCGGAGTTCGACTCGTGGTGGCAGGACCAGAACAAGGGCTCCGACCGGCGCAGTGGCTTCGGCGGCCACAGCATCAAGCCCCGGTAGGGCAGGGGCCGGGCAAGGCCCGGAGCGCGCCGGGGGCGGGTGGCCCCGCCCCCGGCGGCTCAGTTCGCCGTCGGCGCGAGTTCGAGTGCCGCGTGCAGCGCGGTGGCGTCGGCCCGGGCGTCCGCGCCGTCCAGCCGCAGCGTCGTGCGCCCCGAGGTGAGGACCGTGAGCGTACGGGCGCACTCGGCGGCCTGCGCCGGGCTGGGGGACACCAGCAGGACGGCGAGGCCCTCGTCCGCGAGTGTGGCGATCAACGAGTGCACCTGCCGGACGAGTTGGGGCGCGAGGCCCTCCGTCGGCTCGTCGAGCAGCAGCACGCCGGGCGAGCCGAGCAGGGCGCGGGCCAGGGCCAGCATCTGCTGCTCGCCCCCGGACAGGTCCGCCCCCCGGTTGCCCCGGCGCTCGCCCAGCCGGGGCAGCAGTTCCAGGACGCGCGCGGGTGTCCACACACTGGGGCGGGTGGTGTCGCCACGGCGGGGCGGCCGGTAGGACAGCCGCAGGTGCTCGGCGACGGTGAGCCCCGCGAACACCCGGCGGCCCTGCGGTACGAGACCGATCCCGGCGCGGGCCATCCGGTGTGCGGGCTGCCCCGTCATGTCCCGGCCGCCGAGCCGTACGGTGCCGGCGCTGGGCCGCATCAGTCCGGCGACGGTGTGGACGAGAGTCGTCTTGCCCGCCCCGTTGTGGCCGACGACGGCGTGGACCGTGCCGGCGGGCACCGACAGGTCGAGACCGTGCAGGACGGTGCCGCCGTCGTAGCCGGCGGTCAGGCCGGTGAGTTCGAGCATCGGAGGTCGGTCATCCTTTCGCGCCGGTGCTGTGGTACGCCTCGCGGACCTCGGGGTGGGCGAGCGCCTCCTGGACCGGACCGGTGACGAGCACCCGCCCGGCCGCCAGGACGGTGACGGTAGTGGCGAGTTGGGCGACGACCTCCACATGGTGCTCGACCAGGATGATCGCGACGCTCTCCGGCAGCCCCCCGAGGACACCGAGCAGCCGGCCGATGTCGCCGTCCGTCAGCCCGGCCGCCGGCTCGTCCAGGAGCAGCAGGCGGGGGTCACCCGCCAGCGCCGCGGCAAGGTCGAGCATGCGGCGCTGTCCGTGGGAGAGGACGGAGGCCGGCCGGTGGGCGAGGTCCGCGAGACCCACGGCCTCCAGATGGCGGCCCGCCGACTCGGTGTGCCGCCGGAGGCGGGACGGGCTGCGCCAGGCGCCGCGGCGGGCGGGGTGGTGTGGCCAGCCCGCCAGTACGACGTTGTCCAGGACGGTCAACTCGGCCATCACAGATGGCTGCTGGAAGCTGCGGGCGACCCCGAGGCGGCTGCGCCGGACGGTGGCGGTACGGGTGATGTCCGCGCCGTCCAGGACGATGGTGCCCCGGTCGGGCCTGTCGGTACCCGCGATGAGGTTGAGCAGGGTGGTCTTGCCGGCGCCGTTGGGGCCGATGACGGCGTGCCGGGCTCCGGCGGGCAGCCGCAGGCTGACGTCGTCGACGGCGGTGAGGCTGCCGTACCTGCGGGTGAGACCGGTGAGGTCCAGCAGCGGGGATGCCGGTGCGGCGGTCGGTGTGGGCGTCATGGGGCGGCCTTCCCGGCGGGGGACGGGGCGGGGGTGGCGGTGGCGGCGGGCCGCTCGCGGGGCGCGGGACCGCCGGGTCCGCGCCGGGCCCCGCCGGGTCCGCCGGGTCCGCCGAACAGGCCGGCCAGCCCGCGCGGCAGCAGGTATACGGCGGCGACGAACAGGACACCGAGCAGCAGCGGCCCGTGCCCGGGCCACGAACTGGCCACCAGATCACGGGTGATGACGATGAGCCCGGCGCCCGCCAGAGCGCCGATCACCGACGTACCACCGCCGATGACGGCCGCCAGCAGGGCGAACGCGGCGATCTCGAAGCCCGCGTCGGCGGGAGAGAGGTACTGCTGCACGGTGACCATCAGCGAGCCGCCGACCCCGGCCAGCGCCCCGGCGCAGATGTACGCGACCAGCAGGTAGCGCCCCACCGGGTGCCCGGAGGCGCGCATCCGGGCCTCGGCGCCCCGAGTGCCGGTCAGCAGTTTCCCGGCCGGGGAGCGCAGCACGAGCAGGGTGACGGCGACGGCGACGGCGGCGACGACCAGCGCGTAGCGGTAGACGTCGCTCTCCCCGGTCATCCCCTCGCCGCCCCACAGCGCCTGGGTGGCCGGGAAGCCGACGAGCCCGTCGGCGCCGCCGGTGACGGACTTGAACTGGTTGATGACCGCGCCGGTCAGTTCGCCGATGGCCAGCGTGATCATCAGCACGGTGGTGCCACGGGCCCGGATCACGGCGGGCCCCGTCACGGCGGAGAAGACCGCAGCGGCGAGTGCCGAGAGGACGATCTGCACGGGGCCCATGGTCCATCCGGCGAGCGCGAGGTTCGCGGTGGTGTACGCGCCCACGGCGAACGGCGCGGTCTGCCCGAGGGTGGGCAGACCGGCGTAGCCGGTGAGGACGGTGACACTGACGGCGAGCAGCCCCAGGGCCAGCGCGGACCCGGCCAGCGAGATGCTGTACGGGTCCAGGATCCCCGGCAGCGTGAACAGCACCGCGAGCAGGACGAGCGGCGGGACGGCCCGCCGCCACGCGGCCCCGCGCGCAAGCCGTCCGACCGCTGTGAACGCGCCGGCGCTCCTGCCGGGCGCGGCCACCGGACCGGCCGAACGGCCGTACGCCGTGCCGGACGTCGTGCCGTCCTGACTGTCCGTCGGTCCCACGGCCGGCTCGGATGCGGGCTCCGGACCGGGCGGGACCGCCCCCGCCGGCGACCCCCCGCGCGGGCGCAGCCGCGCGGCGAGGTGGCGGCGGAGCCGGGCCACCGGGTCGGCGGACGGTCCCTGTGGGCCGTGCGCGGTCGCCGGCTCCGCGAAGCGGGAGCGGAGCACCAGGACCGCCGCCATCGCGGCGAAGAGCAGGTACGGCGCCAGGTCCGGCGCCACCGAGACGCCCAGCGTCTGCACCTCCCCGACCGCGATCGCCGCGAAGAACGTCGCCCACAGCGAGCGCAGCCCGCCGAGCACGACCACCACGAGGGACAGCATCAGCACGTTCTCGGACGTGCCGGGCCCCGGGCCGATGATCGGCGCCCCGAGCACGCCCGCCGCGCCGGCCAGCGCGCCCGCCGCCGCGAGGACGCCGGTGTGCACCGCCCGGGGGTTGTGGCCGGTGGCCGCGAGCATCTGCGGATCGTCGGCGGCGGCCCGTACCGCCGCGCCCACCCGGGTCCGGGTCAGCACCCACGTACCGAGAGCGGCGAGCAGTACGGCCATCACGATGAAGCAGAGCCGGTACGCGGGGTACCGGTGGCCCAGCAGGGTCACCGAGGAGTCGAGCGCCTCGGGGACACGCACCGGGAGCTCGTCCGCCCCGAAGAGCTGGATGAGCAGATCACCGCCGATCAGGGCGAGCCCGAACGTCAGCAGTGCCTGTGCGAGATGCCCACGCCGGGCGAGCGGGGCCGTCGCGGCCGACAGCCCGGCCCCGGCGGCGCACGCCGCCGCGGTGCCGGCCACCAGCCCGAGGGCGAGTCCGCCCCAGGTCCCGTCGCTCAACTCGGCCCCCGTGTAGGCGCCGATCGCGTACAGCGTGCCGTGGGACAGGTTCAGCACGCCCGCGGTGCCGAAGGCGAGGCTCAGGCCGGCGGCGACCACGAACAGCAGCAGCCCGTAGGCCACGCCGTCCACCGCCGGTATGAGGTGGGCATCGAGCAGTTCCATGTCAGCCGCCGAGCGTGGCCAGGTCCTGGACCATGACGTTCGCGAGCTGGTTGCCGTCCGGCCGTACCTGACGCAGGTACCAGGTCTGCACCGGCGCGTGCGCCTTGTCGCTGAACTCCCAGGCCCCGCGCGGGCTGTCGATCTGGCCCAGGTCCGCGATGGCCTTGTTGATGGTCCCCGGCGTCACGTCCCCGGCCTTCGCGGCGTCGGCGATCGCCTTGTCCAGTACGGCGGCCGCGTCGTAGGACGCCATCGCGTACGTGGTGGGCTGCGTGTCGTGCTCGGCCGTCCAGTCGGCGGCGAACTTGCGGTTGGCCGCGTTGTCGAGGTCGGGCGCGTAGTTCAGGACGGAGTAGATGTCCTTCGCCGCGTCGCCCTGGGCCTGGAGCACACTGCCCTCGGTGACGAAGGCCGTGTACAGCGGGAGATCGGCGATGTCGGACTGCGCGTACTGCTTGGCGAAGTCGATCGCGGCCTTGCCGGCGTAGAAGCAATACACCGCTTTGGCGTCCGTCTTGGCGATCTCCGCGAAGTACGGCATGAAGTTGGTGGTCTTCGGGAACGGCGTCCAGGCCGTCTTGCCGTCGGGGTTGGCGAGTTCGCCCTTGACGCGCTTGAACTCCTCGGTGAAGCCGCGGAGTTCGTCGTAGCCGCCCTGGTAGTCGGGGCCGATCGCGTAGACCGGGCCGTCGACCTTCTCCTTGACGTACGGGGCGATGGCCTTGCCCGGCTCGTCGGAAAGGAAGCTCGTCGTCCACACGTACTCGAGGTCCTTCACGGGCGGCCGGCCGTTCGACCCGAGGAACGGGATCTTGGCCTGGCTGATCAGCGGCAGCACCGCGTTGACCGAGCCACCGCTGACGAGGCCGGTGAGCGCGTCGACCTTGTCCTTCTTGACCAGCTTGGTGGCGGCGGGAACGGCGGTCGGCGGGCCGTCGCCCTCGTCCGCCACGATGAGCTCGACCTTCCGGCCGCCCAGCTTGCCGTCGTGGGTGTTCAGGTACAGCTCGAAGCCGGCCCGCAGGTCGGTGCCGACCGCCTTGTACGTACCGGACAGCGAGGCCACCAGGCCGACCTTCACGGTGGTGTCACCGGCGCCGCTTTCGCTGCTGCACCCGGTGACAGCCGCCAGGCCGAGGGCGAGGGCGGCGGCGCCCGCCGGCCGGAGTCTGCGGCGGCGCGAGGGGGACAGGTCGAAGAACATAAGGACTCTCACTCATTAGAACGGGCAGGACTGTCAGGACGGGCAGGAAGGTCAGGGCGGTCAGAAGGCTCAGGACGGCCAGGAAGGGCGGAACGGCCCGGCGATCAGCGCGAAAGCTCCGGGTTCGGGTCGCGGACCTGCGGGGACAGCGAGTCGCCGACCTGGTTGATCAGCTCGGACATCATGTAGCTGACCTCACCGATGTCCGCGTCCCTGGTCGTGGTGACCAGCAGCGAGGCGCCACTGGAGACGGCCATCGAGAACATGTAGCCGCCCTCCATCGCCGTCAGGCTGTGCTCGACGGGATAGGTGTTCGTCAACTCGGCAGCCGCTGACAGCAGGTTGACCACTCCGGAGGCGATGGCGGCCAGCCGGTCGGCGTCGTCCCGGTCCACACCGGTGAAGGCCAGTGCCAGTCCGTCCACGGACACGGCTATCACCTGGGTGACCTCCGGGATCCGTCCGGCGAAACTGCTCAGGATCCAGCTCAGGTCGGCCGGTGAGGTCATTTTCCCTTGCTCCGTTCGGTGGTGTCGTCGGCGGAGGAACGCCCGCGCTGGTTGGTGCTCCTGTTGATCCCCTGGGCGTAGGCCGCCAGGACGTCGGAGACGTGCCGGGAGTCGCGGCGGCGGGGCGCGGGCCGGGGCGAGGCGGCGCCGGGACGCTGTTCGGCGCCGTCCCGTCTGCCCAGGGTGGGCCACTGCTGCGGCGTGTTGCGCTCCCGCAGGGGCAGCCCCGAGGGGCTGACCCCGGCGATGCGCGACACCGGCTCGTCGCGTATCGAAGACCGGGCCCGTGTGGTGACGGGCTCGCGGACGCCGGCGCCCGAGGTGCCACCGCGGGCCCCGTTGCCTCCGGCGGCGGGCCGGGCGACCGGACGGGGCGCCTCGTACCGCGCCCCGTTGGTACGGCCGCCGTCGGTACGGTCCCTGACGGGCGTGCTCCGCGGCGGCGCGGTCTTCTGAGGGACCGGGGCCAGCACGTTGATGGGGAGGGCGACCTCGGCGATGGTGCCGGGGCCGGACGAGTCGCACAATTCGACAACGATGCCATGGCGCGCGGCGAGCCGTGCCACCACGTGCAGCCCCATGGACCGTACGTCTCCGATGCCCGACCGCGGCTCGCGCAGCGCGGCGTTGAAGCGCGCGCGGCGCTCCGCGGTGATGCCCACTCCCTCGTCGACGATCTGTACGACGGCCCGGTCCCACAGCCGCCACACGGCGACCCCGACGGGCTTGTCCGGAGGCGAGAACCGGGTCGCGTTGTCGAGGAGTTCGGCCAGGATGTGTGCCACGTCGTGCACGGCGCGGGCGGCGATGCCGATCTCCGCGTCGACCACCCCGAGCGACACCCGGTCGAAGCGCTCGATCTGCTGGGCGGCGGCCATGATGACACTGGCGCAGTCGATGTCCTGCGACCGCACCCGGGCGTGTCCGTAACCACCCAGCACCAGAAGGCTGTTGGTGTTGCGTTCCATGCGGATGGCGAGGTGGTCGAGGGCGAAGAGGACCTTCATCCGCTCGGGATCGGCCTCGTCGCGCTGCACCGTGTCCAGCTCGGACACCATGACGGTGGTCAACTGCGCGCCCCTCCGCGCGACACCGACCAGAGTCTCCGCGAACTGCTCGTGGATATGCGCCTGTTGGGCCGCCAGACGGACAGCTTCGTGGTGCACGGCGTTGAACGCCTCACCGACCTCGCCGATCTCGTCCGCGCCCGTGGTCCGCACCGGGTTGCCGCTCCGCAGGGCGACCTCCTCGGGTGTCGCGCCGCTCAGCGCGCCGGGCCGGGACAGTTCGCTCATCACAGCGGGGAGCCCGGTGTGGGCGACCTCGTGCGCGGCGTTGCGCAGGTCGCTCAGCCGCCGGATCATGACACGGCCCAGGCGGACGGCCACGATGACGGCGCCGACCAGGGTCAGCAACACCAGGGCGATCTCGGCCCCGGCTGTCCGGACGAGCGTGGTGCGCGCGTCGGAGACCGTCGCGAGGACGGACCCGTCGATCCGCTCCTCCACCGAACGCAGCAGTTTCAGACGGTCGTTGGAGGCCTTCTGCCACTCGGCCGGGGTGACCCCGATGGCCGCGCTGGTCCCCGTACGGCCGATCTCGTCCTCAAGCCGCCGGGCTTCGAACGCCTTGGCGCCGGAGAGGGTGCGCTCCAGCCAGGTCCGCCACTGGCCGGGGCCGAGGTCGAAGAGCACACCGATCGACTCGGTGTAACCGAGGCCGCCGGCCTCGAAGGTCCGCTGCGAGGCGGTGGTGAAGCCGCCCGCGGCCTGCGCCCTCATCACCGTGACCTGCCGCTGGGCCGAGTACTCGGCCGCCTCGGACAGGGCGGCCGCGGCGCGGATCCGGTCGGCGATGTCGGCGTCGACACCGTCCGCCTGCGCGATGCCGTCGCGGTAGCTGTTGAGGTCGGCGATCACGGTCCGGTACCCGAAGGCGAGGGCCGAGATGGTGCTGCCGCCGGAGCGCACCTGGGCGCGCAGCGAGGGAAGGTCGTCGATGAAGCGCTGGATCCGGTCCAGCGCGGCCTGTGCGTTGCCGGGCACCTCGGACAGGCGGCCGGTCTGCTCGCGGAACGCGGCGACACTTCTGTCGGTCGCCTGGGAACTGTTCTGGAACGCCTCCGCGTCTCCCTGTGCGGAGACCAGCGCGGTGGCCGCCGCCCGCTCACGCTGCAACTGGTGGGTCAACTCTCCCGCGTCGGCAGCGACATCGACCATCTTGGTCAACCGGTCGGCCTGGAGCGCCTGGTTGGTCGCGGGTGCGAGAGCCAGTCCCGAGAAGGCGACGGCCACGGTGAGAGGCGCGGTGACGAGCAGGGCGAGACGCCGATTGATTTTCACTGTGCGGCTCCGTCGCCGGAACCGGTGCTGAGTATCAATAACATGCAGATACCTGTTTAACGGGTGGTGGCGGGGGGTCGGTGAGGACGCTGGTCCATCGTTACGGATGGGGCGGAGGGGGCCCCAGCGGCGCGGCCTGATCCTAGGCCGTAGCCCGTGGCAACGAACGCCTGCACGACCGGGAAACGCATGTCCCACCCGGAGCGCGCACGGCGAAAACCGGTCGCCCAGACCCGGAGGGCGGCGGTCCCGGAGGCTAATCGGAATGACCGGAGCCGCCCGCCCGAAATCATGCCTGCCCAGCGCAGCGGCGCTTTGCGAGGTGGCTGCCGACGTCTCCCGGAATGCCTACGAGCCTTCCTGCGCGCCGACTTGACGGAGCATCAGCCACACGAATCTTCGTTGCGGAATGGTTAGATCAGTTTCGCCGGCGACGGCCGGATTGAGCGGGCCTCCGGTCACTCTTGAGCGCCGGGAGCCTCCGGGTGCGGGCCTCCGCCGTGCCCTCCGCCGTAGAGCCAGCCGCGCAGCGGAGCCTTGAGGACCTTGCCGATGGAGTTGCGCGGCAGGGCCTTGATGAGTTCCAGGCGGCTCGGCTGGTACCACTCGGTCATGCCCCGGTCCGTGAGGAACTCCCGCAGTTCGCCCAGGGTCAGCGCCGGCGATTTCGGGACGACCACCGCGCAGGCCAGCTCGCCGCCCTCGCCGTCCGGGTAGCCGATGAGGGCCACCTCGGCGACCCCGGGGTGGTCCAGCAGCTCGGTCTCGACGTCGTTGACCGGAATCATGAACGTACCGCCGATACGGTCCACCTCACGGCTGATGATGCGCAGTCCGCCCCGCCCGTCGGGGATGGCCAGGTCCCCGGTGTCGTACCAGCCGTCGTCGTGCTCGGCCACGACCCGGAGCCGTCCGCTGTCACGGCCCAGCGTGGCGAGCGCGACCCCACCGCCCCGTACGAACAGCCGCGCGGGCCGCTCGGCGCTCCACGGTCCGTCGGGCGCACCCCCGTCCGGCACACTCGCGCCCCCGGCCCCCTCCTCGGGATCGTTCCGTCTGAAGTCCATTTCGAGCCCCGGCCCCGGGCTGCCGTCGCTGTGCGCGCCCCAGAGCGGCGGGTCGTCCGCCCGTGTCCAGGTGTGGCCCGGTACTTCCGTCATCCCCCACAGTGTCCGCAGCGGCACGCCCCAGATCCGGGGCACCGCCGACACCAGCTGGCCCGGGACGCTGGTCGCGCCGCTGAACAGGAGCCGCAGCGGAGCCTTCTCCCGCGCGTTCTCGGTCGCGGTGACCAGGGCCGCCAGGTAGGACGGCGCGCCGGCGAAGACCGTGGCCTCGCTGTCGATGAGCATCTCCGGGATGTCGTGCGGCCTCCACACGTCGGACACGACGGACGCGCCGCCCGCCAGCAGCGGGACGAGCACTCCGTAGATCATCCCGAAGACGTGCGGCTGC
This sequence comes from Streptomyces sp. NPDC087420, assembly GCF_044744165.1. Classification (NCBI taxonomy): domain Bacteria; kingdom Bacillati; phylum Actinomycetota; class Actinomycetes; order Kitasatosporales; family Streptomycetaceae; genus Streptomyces; species Streptomyces sp. NPDC087420. The sequence continues at coordinate 208,220 of NZ_JBIUXU010000012.1, read as the reverse complement.
GCCTGCGGGGTGAAGATCCGGTCGTGCGAGTCGATCCCCTCCGCCTCGACCACGGGGAACGCGCCCGCGTGCAGTGTGTTGAAGCTGTGCAGCACTCCCTTGGGCTCTCCGGAGTTGCCCGAGGTGAAGAGGACGACGGCGCCCCGGTCGGGGTCCTCGTTCGACTCGCTCACCACCATCGGGTGGCGGCGCTCCCACGGCGTCTCCTCGAAATGGCGGACGAAGTCCACCTCGCTCCCCGGGGCGCTCTCGCCCAGCACCACGCGGTGGCGCAGCCGCGGCAGGCGGGGGGCCATCTTCGACAGCGCCTCCGCGTGCTCGGTCCCCGCCCAGCGATCGGCCGTCACACAGACACTCGCGCCCACCCGGGCGAGGGTCCGCTCCAGCTCGCGCGCGCCGATGGTCGGCATGACCGGCGCCATCACCGCGCCCACCCGGACGCAGGCCAGCATCAGCGCGCTCAGCTGCCACCAGTTGGGCAGCTGGATCGCGACGACGTGACCCGGCCGCACGCCCAGCTCGTGCAGGGCTCCGGCGAAGCGCTCGACGTAGCGCGCGTACTCGCTGTACGTCAGCCTGCGCATCCCGGCGCCCGAGCGGTAGGCGATCACCGCGGGCGCGTCGGGGATCAGCTCCCGCCAGCGGCGCAGGTCGTCCAGCGGGCCGACGTCACGCCAGACGCCGTCCGCCCGGTACTTCCGCACCAGCTCATCGGCCGGGCGCAGGCCGAAGATCGCCGGTCCGTGGATCTCGTCGCTCGCGACTGGTTTGGCCATATAGAGGTAAACGTGGAGTACAGGCCCGATAGGTCACATTTCACAGGTGACAAAAGTCACATTCACACCAAAAGGATATCAACCGGGATCAACCGGTGGTGAGGCCGGCGGCCGCCCGGACCAGGGAATCCAGTACGGGACGGATCAGGGGATGGTCCTCGGCCCCGCGCCGGACCGCGGCGAAGACCCGGCGCGTGGCGGCGGGACCCGCCACCGGGCGGACGACCGTGCCCTTCAGGTCCATGCCGCGCAGCGCGGACCGCGGCACCAGCGCGACCCCGGCGCCGGCGCCCGCGAGCGCGACGACGGCGTGGAAGTCGTCCGAGGAGTGCACGAGGCGCGGCTGGAACCCGGCCAGCTCGCAGGCCAGCTGCATCACGTCGTGACAGGGGTTGCCCGGGTAGGGGCCGATCCAGTCGCTGTCTGCCAGCTCGGCGAGGACCACACGCGCGCCGAGACCGAGCGGATGCGCGGCGGGCAGGACCGCGTCGAACGGCTCCGCGTACAGCGGCACGCGGGACAGCCGCAGGTCGTCCTCGCGGGGGGCGCCCCGGTACTCGACGGCGACCGCGAGATCCGCCTGGCCGTCCAGCACCATCGGCAGGCTCTCGTCGCCCTCGGCGTCCCGGACCCGTACCCGTATGTCCGGGTGCAGCCCGGCCAGCTCCCGGAGCGCCGGGGCCAGCACCTCGGCGATCCCGGTCGCGAACGCGGCGACGGTCACCTCCCCGGCGGCCCCACCGGCGTACGCCGCGAGCTCGGCCTCGGCGCGCTCCAGCTGGGCGAGGACGGCGTGCGCGTGCGCGAGCAGGATCTCGCCGGCGGCGGTCAGCCGTACGCCCCGGCCGCTGCGGGTGAGGAGCGTGTGCCCGGTCTCCTGCTCCAGGGCGGCGAGCTGCTGCGAGACGGCGGAGGGGGTGAGGTACAGCGCGGCACCCGCGGCGGTCACCGTACGGTGGTCCGCCACGGCCCGCAGAATCCGCAGCCGCCGGGGGTCGATCACGGGGTCCAGGTTACGGCCGCGGTGTCCTGGTGCCGGACGGGCGTCTGCGTTTCGCCCGGCGTGTGGTTGCGGTTACCGATGTCCTCAATCGCCGGACGGGCTTGGGTGTGCCGTGGTGACGGGGGGCGGGGCCTCCGGAGGCGCGTATGTCCGGACTGCATGTTTTACGTCGCGTTCAACCGGTCCAATTAGCAACGGTCGCCATGCGACACAAAACACGCTCTACGTCCGGACACACGCACCTCCTCCGACCCCACCCCCCTCACGCCGCCGGGGACAGCGAACGACCCCGCCCGCCCCGGCGCCTCTGCCGCCCGGTGGTGGGCGCGGCTTACCGATGTCCTCAATCGCCGGAGGGCTGGATGTGTGTCTTGGCGCGGGCCTGGAAGGGGGACGGGCAGGGGTCGTGTCCGGAACGTAGAGCGTGTTTTGTGTCGCATGGCGACCGTTGCTAAAACAAGGTGCTGAACGCGACGTAAAACATGCAGTGCAGGACACGACCCCTGCCCGGCCCCCGGCAACCGACCCGCACCCTGGCCACCGGGCCGCAGCGGGCAAAATCAAGCCCGTCCGGCGATTGAGGACATCGGTAAGCCGCGCCCGCGCACCGGGCAAACGCACAATCAAGCGCGTCCGGCGAATGAGGACAACACGAACCGCAACGGACACCGGCGCGAGCTTAAAGCGACGCCCTCGCCGCAACGAACGCCGAGACCGCTTCCAACACGTCACCCGTGGAATGCGCCGCGGACAACTGCACCCGAATCCGCGCCGCCCCCATCGGCACCACCGGGTACGAGAACCCGATCACGTACACCCCCCGCTCCAGCAGCAGCTCCGCCATCCGCCCCGCCTCCGCCGCGTCCCCGATCATGACGGGCGCGATCGCGTGCTCGCCGGGCAGCACGTCGAAGCCGGCTTCGGTCATCTTCGTACGGAAGAGCGCGGTGTTCGCGTTGAGCCGGTCCCGCAGCTCCCCCGCGCTCTCCAGCAGATCGAGGACCTTGATGGACGCGGCGGCGATGACCGGCGCGAGCGAGTTGGAGAAGAGGTACGGGCGGGACCGCTGGCGCAGCAGCGCGACGATCTCCGCGCGCGCCGCCACGTACCCGCCGGACGCACCGCCGAGCGCCTTGCCCAGCGTGCCGGTGAGGATGTCGACGCGGTCCATCACGCCGTGCAGTTCGGGGGTGCCGCGGCCGTTGGGGCCGACGAAGCCGACCGCGTGCGAGTCGTCCACCATGACCATCGCGTCGTAGCGGTCGGCCAGGTCGCAGATCTCGGCGAGCGGGGCGACGTACCCGTCCATCGAGAACACGCCGTCCGTGACGATCAGCCGCCGCCGCGCGTCCTGCGACTCCTTGAGCCGGGTCTCCAGCTCGGCGAGGTCGCGGTTGGCGTAGCGCAGGCGGCGCGCCTTGGAGAGCCGGATGCCGTCGATGATGCTGGCGTGGTTGAGCGCGTCGGAGATGACCGCGTCCTCGGCGCCGAGGAGGGTTTCGAAGACTCCGCCGTTGGCGTCGAAGCAGGAGGAGTAGAGGATCGTGTCCTCCTGGCCCAGGAAGGAGGAGAGGCGCTGTTCCAGCTCCTTGTGGATCTCCTGGGTGCCGCAGATGAAGCGCACGGACGCCATCCCGTAGCCCCACCGGTCGAGCGCGTCCTTGGCGGCGGCGACGACCTCGGGGTGGTCGGCGAGGCCGAGGTAGTTGTTGGCGCAGAAGTTGAGGACGTCTCCGCCGGCGGGCCCGCCACCGGCCGTGACGGCGACGGAGGCGTTCTGGGGGGTGGAGATCACCCGCTCGGGCTTGAAGAGACCGGCGTCGCGGATCTCGTCGAGAGTGGCGCGGAGGTCGTCCCGTACGGACGTGAACATACTGACTCCAAGGAGGCGGGGCGGGGCGGACCGGCGGAAGGACGTGACGGTGCGGACAGCCGTCAGACGGTCCAGTCGAGAATGATCTTGCCGCTGCGGGCGGTCGCGGCCTCGTCGAAGGCCGCGTCGAAGTCCTGGTAGCCGTAGCTGCCGGTGATGACGGGGCTCAGGTCCAGGCCGCCTTCGAGGAGGACGGTCATCGCGTACCACGTCTCGTACATCTCACGGCCGTAGATGCCCTTGATCGTGATCATGGACGTGACGATCTTCGACCAGTCGACGGCGAACTCGTCGGCGGGCAGGCCCAGCATCGCGATCCGGCCGCCGTGGGTCATGTTGTCGACCATGTCCCGCATGGCCTCGGGGCGTCCCGACATCTCCAGGCCGATGTCGAAGCCCTCCTTGAGGCCGAGCAGGCGCTGCGCCTCGGCGATGCCGTGGTGCGTGACGTCCAGGGCGAGGGTGGCGCCCACCTTGCGGGCGAGTTCGAGGCGGGCCGGGCTGACGTCGGTGATCACTACGTTGCGCGCGCCGGCGTGCCGGGCGACGGCGGCCGCCATGATCCCGATGGGGCCGGCGCCGGTGATCAGGACGTCCTCGCCGACGAGCGGGAAGGAGAGCGCGGTGTGCACGGCGTTGCCGAACGGGTCGAAGATCGCGGCGACGTCAAGATCGACGGGGGCGCGGTGCACCCAGACGTTGGAGGCGGGCAGGGCGACGTACTCGGCGAACGCGCCGTCGCGGCCGACGCCCAGGCCGACGGTGCTGCGGCAGAGGTGGCGGCGGCCGGCGAGACAGTTGCGGCACCGGCCGCAGACGAGGTGCCCCTCGCCGCTGACGAGGTCGCCGACGGCGACGTCCTGGACGTCGGAGCCGAGGGCGGCCACCTCGCCGACGAACTCGTGGCCGAGGACGCGGGGGGTGGTGACGGCGTGCTGGGCCCAGCCGTCCCAGGAGCGGATGTGCAGGTCGGTACCGCAGATACCGGTACGGAGCACCTTGATCAGTACGTCTCCGGGGCCGGTGACCGGCTCCGGCACGTCCATGAGCCACAGCCCCGGCTCGGCCTTCTGTTTCACAAGTGCCTTCATGGGGGTGGCTCCCGGGGGTGAGGGTGGTGCTGAGCTGATCCGTGATCGCTGGTCGGCGCTCACGCCCCCAATCTGCCGAGCGCGGCTCCTCCAGTCCATCGAGGATTTCTTAACCGGCCCAACAGCGCACCTTCACGCCCCGGCGCGACACCGCTTCCGCCGCCGCGCGCTTTCGCCGGGCGCCGCGGTGGGGTGCCCCTGCCCGGGCCACTCGACGGAACCGAACTCACCGGGCATCAGCGGTACGGGCATGGGCACGGCCCACACAGCGAGCCCGGCAACGGCGAACCGGGCGACGCGCCTGCCCGCGCCCCGCCGAGAGGCACGCTTACGGCCCCAGGGCCGCCCACCCACGTCCGACCGATCCACCGCCTCGGGGGTACGAGCCGCAAGCCCCTCCTCCCGGCGGTCGTCCATGCTGCCCGGCGCGACGACCGCGCCGGGCGGCGGGCCACCGACCGCCGCTGCCGGGCGGGGCGACCCGGGTGCGTCCGGCGCCCGGTTGGCGGGAGTCGGCGCCGTCTCGGCCTCCCGCACCGTGACGGCGCGCGACGCAGCAGAATCCGACGGTGCGTCGGGCGCCGTGGCGCCGGACGCCGACACCGGCGTCCGCCGTGCCTCCGGGAGGTCGGCGGGCGGGGCCGCCTCTGCGGGTCGCAGGGGTACGTGCGGTACCCGCACCGCCGCCTGGGCGTGCGGGCCGTCCGGAGCGACCGCGTGAAGTCGTCGCAGCGGCACCACCCACATCCGCGCGGACCTGACGGGCGGGGCCGTGGTATCCGTGGACCGCGCGGCAGCCGTACGGACGGACGCCTCGGAGGCGTCCTCCGGCGGCCCGGCCGGCGTCTGCCCCGCAGGGGCGTGGGCGGGTGACGGGGACGGTATCGACCGCTTGTCGGTGTTCGCGGGCTCGGGCCGGCCGGCCGCCGCCGGTACGTCACGGATTCCCGCGTGCAGGAGCCTCAGCGGCACCACGGTCATCCGCCCGGCAGACGAAGGCGCGGACATGGAACCGGGACCGGGCGGCCCGGAAGCCGCCTCGGGCCGTGCGGCCATCCGTGCGTCGGCCGTCGGGGCGGACAGCCGACGCACGGTGGTTCGAACCGGGAGCCGGGGCGCCGGCGACGACCCCGTCCCGGTGGTTCGGGCGGCGGACGGCGTACCGTCCCTCCGCGCGGCAGGCGCGGGTACGCCGGGCAGGAACAGATCCGGTACGCGCGCCTCGCGACCCACCGGCGCCTCCACGGAGTCCGGGGCAGCCAAGGGCTCCGACGTCTCCGGGCCAACCCGGGCGCCCGAGCCCGCCCGCGCATCCGGCACGCGAACCTCCCGACCCTCCGACACCCCCACCGGCTCCAGCGTCTCCGAGACGACACGCGCGCCCAAGCCCGCCCGCGCATCCGGCACGCGGGGCATCCCCACCGCCGACCGCACGTCCGGGCCATCCACAGCGCCCGAGATCTCCCGGACCGTCCCCGCATCCGGCACACCCACGGGCTCCAGCGTCTCCCGGACGACAGTCGCGCCCGAGCCCACCCGCGCGTCCGGAACACCGGCAGCCGCGGGCTCCGGCGCGCCCGGCGCCGTGCGTGTCAACAGGACCACGCCCCTCGCCGCCACCACCGCGCCCACCGCCGCCGCCACCACTCCAAGCGCGCCGCCCTGGAGGCGTTCGCCCAGGAGGGTCAGGCCTATGAGGGCCGCCGCCACCGGGTTCGCCAGGGTGAGGACCGCGAGCGGGGCGCCGAGGCCGCCGCGGTAGGCCTTCTGGGACAGCAGCAGGCCGCCGGAGGCGAACGCCGCGACCAGCAGGGCCACCCCCGCCGCCTGCCACAACGGCAGCGCGTTCGAGCTGCGTGCCGCCGCGGCCACCGTCACCGTCTGGGTCAGGGCCGAGGCGACGCCCGACGTGACCCCCGACGCCGCCGCGTTCCGCAGGCCGGGCTGTGCGCCCGCCTGCCTGGTAAGCAGGGCCACCAGCGCCATCGCGACCGCCGCGACGGCCAGCGCCTGCGGCAGGGTCAGCGTCTCGTCCGGCGTGGTCCCCGCCGCCGTCGTCAGGATGATCGCGAGGCCGACCAGCGTGAACGCCGTACCGCGCCACTCGCCCCTGCTGACCTGCCGGCCCGCCCGGCGCGCGCCGAGCGGCACCGCCGCGACCAGCGTGAGCGCGCCCAGCGGCTGGACCACGGTGAGCGACCCGTACGTCAGGGCCGCGACGTGCAACAGCGCGCCGGTGGCGTTCAGTCCGACCGACGACCACCACGTGCTGCGCCGCAGCAGGGTGAGCAGTCCGGTGCCGGGTTCCGTACGCGCGGCCAGCCGCTCCTGGGCCACGGCCGCGGAGGCGTACGCGACGGCGGAGACGAGTGACAGCGCCACGGCGACGAGCGTTCCGCCGTTCATCGTGTGCCCCCTGACGAGACGAGTGGAACGGCCCGGTCCGGCCCGGTCGAGGCCGGCGCCTCGGATGTGTCGGGTACTTCGGATGCGTGGGGTGCGTGCGGCACGTCGGGTACGACCGGCACGTCGGGTACGTCGGGTGCGACCGGCACGTCGGGTGCGATGGGTGCGTCGGACGCGCGTCGCCCGTCCGGGGTCGAGCCGGACGCCCCCGCCGGCTCGGAAACCCTGTCCTTCGACGACCGCACGATCAGCGACCCCCGCCTCGGCAGCCGGATGAACGCCAGCGCCACCCCCAGCAGCGCCACCGCCACGATCGCGTCGAGCCAGTAGTGATTGGCCGTGGACACCACCACGAACAGCGTCATCAGCGGATGCAGCAGCCACAGCCAGCGCCACCGCGAACGGGTCGCCGCGATGAGGCCGACCGCCACCATCAGCGCCCACCCGACGTGCAGCGACGGCATCGCGGCGAACTGGTTCGACAGCTGGTCGCTCTCCGGGCTCGCCCCGTACACCGTCGGGCCGAACACCTGCCCGGTGTCGATCAGGCCCGTCGAGGCCAGCATCCGCGGCGGAGCCAGCGGCACCAGCAGGTGCAGGACGAGCGCGGCCCCGGTCAACGCGGTGAGGACCCGGCGGGACCAGACGTAATGGACGGGCCGGCGCCAGTACAGCCAGGCGAGAAAGAGCACCGTGGCCGGGAAGTGCACCGTCGCGTAGTACGTGTTCACGACGTGGACGAGCGTGTCGCTGTGCAGCAGGGCACCCTGCACCGCGCTCTCACTCGGCAGACGGACGGCGCGCTCGAAGTTCCAGACGTCGTGGGCGTTGCTGAACGCGTCCCCCGTACGGCCGTCGGCGACCTGCCTGCCGAGCTTGTAGACGAGGAAGAGTCCGACGACGAGCAACAGCTCGCGGACGAGGGGCGGTCGGGCGGAAGGTACCTGCTTCCGTTCGGCGGGCCCAATTCGGGCGTTCATTCACCCGACCCCTTTGCGTGGACGACACGGCGTGGTGCTCACGGCGCGTTGAAGCGGTGACGCGGTCGTGCCACGCCCTATCGATACGCCACTGTACCGATACGGATCCGTATCGGTACAGTGGCGTATCGGTACACTGCCGTATCGACGCCCGGATCGATATCTGATCCGGCATCCAGAAGGAGAGACGATGACGCCGCAGCAGCGCCGCTCCAAGATCACGCCGGAACGGGAGCTGGAGTTCTACGAGGCCGCTCTCGACCTGCTCAGAGAAGGCGGGTACGACGCGCTGACCATGGAGGGCGTCGCCGCGCGCACGCGCTGCGGGAAGTCCACGCTCTACCGCCAGTGGCGTACGAAGCCGCAGCTCGTGGCGGCGGCGCTGCGCGGCACCCGCTGCCTCGCGCTGGCGAGTGTCGACACCGGCACCCTGGAGGGCGACCTGCGCGCGGCGGCCTGTACGGCGGGGGCGGGTTCGGGGCGTGACACGACGCTGATGCACGCGCTCAGCCACGCCGCCCTCCAGAACCCGGAGCTGCTGCGGGCGTTGCGCGAGGCGCTGATCGAGCCGGAGATCGCCGCGATCGACGCGATGATCCGCCGCGCCGTGGCGCGCGGCGAGATCGCCGCCGACAACCCGGCGGCGGAGTTCGTGGCGGCCCAGCTGATCGGGGTCGTACGGGCCCGGCCGATGCTGGAGGGCCGGCACGCGGACGAGGATTACCTCGCGCGCTTCCTGGAGGCCGCGATCTTCCCGGCGCTCGGACTGCGGGCGGGCCCGTGCGCCACGAAGGCGCCCCGCGAGAGCGTCACACGGACCGCCCGCGAGGGCGTTCTGGCCGGAGTCGCCCGGCCCTCATGACCGGTGGACCGTCGTCCGAGAGCGGATGACAACGGTCCACCCGCGCCGCACCGTGGGGACGGGGGCGGCGCGCCTCGGGCCGGTGGCCCCTCCCCCGGGAGGGGCCACCGGCGTGCGGGGCCGAACACACGGCGAACACGGCGAACACACGACCAGCACACACACCACGAGTGCTCGAGCACCTCAGCAGACACACCGGCGCGCACACCACGACCCCCGCCACGGCCCCCTGAACGCCCCCACGAGAAACAGCGTTGTGGCATATGCCAGGCGGGTTGGCCTGCGGTTCTTCCTTGTTGACACGTACCGGTCCGGTCATCCGGAGAGGTAGGCGGACCGCGTGCATCCGTCTCTCGACACGACCGGTCAAAGACGTATTCCGTAGTGATCCGGACGTTGTCCCGACCGATACAGGTCAGCCATGAACACTCCGGAAGCGATCGCCCTCCCCCACACGCGTGGCGGCGGACGGACGGAAGAAGCCGCCGGAGCCCGGTCAGCGCGCGTTCCGCAGTGACATCCACACGCTCACGATCAGTCAATTTCGGCCAAGCGCTGGCCAATTGATATGCAGTTGACGATCCGACCCCGGCATATACGCTCCATCAGTCACTCCCACAGCAAGGCAGCGCTCCGGCGCACCACCTGGCGCACCCCCGGCACACAACCGGCACATACCGCCCCTCTCGTCGCATACAGGAGGCCGATCATGACCCGTGTCTCGGAACAGACCTCGGCCCAACAGCTGCCCGCTGTGCCGTTCTACTGTCCCTTCCCGCCCGTCAGGCACCCCGCCGTCGACACGTTCAACCAGGTGACCGTGGAGTGGATGCTCCAGCAGCGGCTCGACACCGACGAGCACCAGATCGAGCGGCTGGCCGTGTGCGACTTCGGCGGTCTCACCGCGTCGACGATGCCGTACGGGCAGGTGGAACCACTGACGCTCATGTCCAAGTTCCACGCGGTGCTGTTCTCACTGGACGACAGTGTGTGTGACGAGTCCGGTGCCACCGCCGATCTGCTCGCCCAGGAGACCTCGCGCATCATGCGCGCCCTTGAGGCCCCGGCCTCCCGCTCCCCCGGCGACTCGCCGCACACCTCCGCCCTGCGCGCGCTGCGCACGGATCTGGAACGCCTCGCCTCACCCAAGCAGGTACGGCGCTGGACGGACGCGATGCGGGTGTACACCTCGGGCGTGGTGTGGGAGGCCTCCTGGCGCAGGAGTCCCGAACTGCCCACGCTGGACGACTACGTCACGCTCTGGATGCGGTCCATCGGCATGGCGCCGTCCACCGCGATGATCGAGATCGTCGGCGGTTTCTCGGTACCGGACCGGGACATGGAGGATCCGCGTGTCCGCGCCCTGACGGAGATCACCTGGACCCTGGTGAGCTGGGACAACGACCTGTACTCCCGCAACAAGGAACTCCAGCGGGCGGACGACAACCTCAACCTGATCGACGTCCTGTGCCGCGAACACGACTGCGATCCCTCTCGCGCACTGGTGCGGGCGGTGGCGATGCGGGACCGCGTCATGGTGCTCTTCGAACGGCTGTCGGATCAGGTGACCAAGGAGGCACACACCCCGCTGCGCCGGTACGTGGAGGGGCTCGCCCAGTTCGTGCGCGGTCACCTCGACTGGGCGTCGGCGTGCCCGCGCTACCGTGTGCCGTCGGGCCCCGGCGCGACCCCCGGCGGGTGGTGGAAGCAGCACCCCGCCGACGACAGCGCGGAGCCGCTCCCCATCCCGGGCATCGCCTGGTGGTGGGACCAGTTGGAGCCGGCCCACTGACACCGACACCGCTCAGGTCCCGGCCCACTCACACCGACGCGGGACCCCGGCCGCCCCACTGACACCGGCCGCCGGGCCCGGGCCGTACTCAGCGGCTCAGTACCCGCGCCACCAGCGGGCCACGGCCCGCCACGCCCGCCGGGGCGCCGACCCCTCGCGCTGCGCGGGGATCATCCCCGCCAGCGGCGCGGGTCCGGCACCCGGGTCCGGGACGGCCTCGTGCGCGGGGGCCGCCGCCGCGGCTCCCACCAAGGCCTCAGGACGCCCGGCCGGGAAGGCCGGAGGCATCTGGCGCGGTACGGCGGCCGGCCTCGGCGACTCCACCTGCCACTGCGGGCGTGTCACGTGCGGCGACGCGCTCGGCGGTCCGGTGACGTCCTGCGGCGGCCGGGGCGCGAACGTCACCGGCAGCTCCTGCAACTGACGGGACATCAGGGCAGCCGTCCACCGCAACTCATGCTCCTCAACGGCGAGTTGAATGTCCGGCAGCCGCAGCAGCAGCGCGTCGATGCCGGTGTCGGCGATGGCCCGGCCGATGTCCTGCCCCGGACATTCGTGGGGGCCGCCACTGAACGCGAGATGCGAACGGTTGCCCTGCATCGAGGCGTTGAGATTGGGCCGTACGACCGGATCGACGTTTGCGGCGGCGATCCCGACCACCAGCGCGTCGCCCGCCTTGATGCGCTGACCTCCCAACTCGGTGTCACCGACGGCCCAGCGGCCGAAGATCGTGGTGAACGGCGGCTCGTCCCACAGCGTTTGCTCGACCGCCTCGGGCAGGGTCATGTGCCCGCCGCTCAACTGGGCCCGGAACCGGGGATCGGTGAGCACCATGCGCAGGACGTTGGCGATGAGATTCGCGGTGGTCTCGTACGCCGCGATCAGCACCAGCCGCAGGTGCTGGCCGACCTCGTCGTCGGTGAGACCCGCCGGGTGCTCGGTGAGCCAGGTCGCGAAGTCCTCCTCGGGTGCGATACGGCGGCGCGCCACCAGCCTGTTCAGGGCGGCCATCACGTACGCGTTGGACTCGATGGCGGTCTCGGTGCCCTTGATCATGTCGCGGGCGGCCTCGACCAGCCGGTCGTTGTACTCCTCCGGCATGCCGATGATCTGTGCCATCACCATCATCGGCAGGTGCTCGGCGAACCGGCTGACGAGGTCGGCCCTGCCTTCCTGGCAGAAGTCGTTCACCAGGCGGTTGCTGTACCGGTTGATGTAGCGCCTGACTCCCCGGTGGTCGATCCGGGCGATGGAGTCGGTGACCGCGCCGCGCAGCCGTTCGTGGTCGGCACCGTCGGCGAAGACGCAGATGGGCTGCCAGGTGAAGACCGGGGCGAGCGGGTGGTCGGGGGCCACGGAGCCGTCGTGCAGGGCGCGCCAGCGCCGGGCGTCGCGGGAGAACTGCGACGGGGTACGGGTCATGTGGAGGTTCTCGCTGTGGCCGAGGACCAGCCAGGCCGGCACGTCGCCCTGGAGCAACACGGGCGCCACGGTGCCGTGTTCGGCGCGCAGCTTCTCGTACAGGCCCATGGGGTCGTTCTCGGCCTCGGGGCCGTACAGCCGTCGCAGTCCGTTGGGGGTGAGGCTGTCCGGGGTGAAGGTCAGGCCGTGGGCGGGGCAGCCGGGGGGCGGTGCCCCGTGGTCGTCCGTCCCGGGTCGGTCGGAAAAGGGGGTGGTCACGGTCACTCCAGGAATCGGGCCGGAAGGTCCGGAAGGTCGAGGGGATGCGCGGAGACGGGATGCGCGGGGTGGGGTGCGGGGCAAGGAAGTGGAGGAGGAAGAGGAACAGGGGGGAAGGCGCCGGTCAGCCGGGCGGGAGCGCCAGCGCGTGCAGATAACGCATCAGCGTCAGCAGCACATCGCGGCTCGACGCCCGCAGCCGCGCGTCGCAGTCGACCATCGGCACCTCGTCGGGGAGGTCGAGGGCGGTGCGCAGCACCTCGACGGGGTGGTGCGGCGCGTCGGGGAAGGTGTTGATCGCGACGACGAACGGCACCCCGCGCTCCTCCAGCCGTCCGATCACGTCGAAGCTGACTTCGAGGCGCCGGGTGTCGACCAGGACGACCGCCCCGAGGGCCCCTTCGAAGAGTCCGTTCCACAGGAACCAGAAGCGCTCCTGGCCCGGCGTGCCGAAGAGGTACAGCACCAGGTGTTCCGTGATGCTGATGCGGCCGAAGTCCATGGCGACGGTGGTGGCGGTCTTGCTCTCCACCCCCTTGTTGTCGTCGACCCCCACCCCGGCCTGGGTCATGGTCTCTTCGGTGGTGAGGGGTCTGATCTCGCTGACCGAGCCCACCATCGTCGTCTTGCCGACACCGAATCCGCCCACGATCACGACCTTCACCGCGGAGGTGGCCGTGGTGGGCAGGACGTCTTCGGTACGCGGACCGGCGACGCCGCCCGCGGGCGTGCCCGCGACCGTGTCAGAGCTTCTGAAGTCCATGCATCACCGCTTCGAGGAGGGACCGGTCGGGGAGTGCCGCGCGGACGACGGGCGCGCGCGATTCGACCAGTTCGGTCGCGAGGAGTTCGGTCAGCAGGGCGGTCACCACGCTGAACGGGAGAGTCAGGTACGCGGACAGCTCCGCGACGGACAGGGGCGCCCGGCACAGCCGGAGGATGGCCGCCTGCTCCGGCTGAACCGTCGGTGACGGTTCGTCACGTGCCACGATCATGGTCACCAGGTCGAGTTCGGCGCGCTCGGCGCCATCGGGACCGCCGGTGATCACGTACAGCCGTTCCGGATCCCCCACGTCCGCCTCGGGACGACGGCGTTCTCGTTGGGGAGGAGTCATCCGGCCAGCCCGTCGTGGCGCGGCGGGCTGGTCAGATGGGCGCCGATACGGACGACCATGTCCCGCATCCTGGCGCCCACCAGGCCTGCGTCGACCGTCTCGTCGGCGAGGACCGCGAGGTACGCGCCGGTCCCGGCCTCCATCAGGTAGAAGAAGCCGCCCCCGACCTCGATGACGACGAGCCGCATCCGGCCGTCGCTGAGGGGGATCTCCGACGCGACGGCGGCGGCCAGGCTCTGGAGTCCGGCGCAGGCCGCCGCGAGCCGGTCGGCGACGTCGGGGTCGCCGCCGTGCCGGGCGATCCGGAGACCGTCCGCCGAGAGGACCACGATCTGCTGGATCTGCGGTACGCCGTCGGCCAGTTCCTTGAGCATCCAGTCCATGTTCGCCCTCTGCTGGATCACTTCAGGTCTCCCTTGCCCCACGCGTCGTCTGATTCGTCCCGGTCGCCGGGCTGGGCCGGCGTCTCCCCCGCGTCGGCGGACGGCTCCCGCGCGGTGCCGTTGACCGCCTTGGTGAACGCTTCGAGCCAGATGCCGGGCCCCGGTTTCTGCGCGGGCGCGCCGCCGGGACCGCTGTCGGTCGCGGCGGCGGATCCGGCGGCGGTGCCGTGCCCGTTGCCGTGCGCGTTGCCCTTGCCATGGGCATTGCCATGACCGTTGCCGTTGCCGTTGCTCCGGCCGTTGCCGGGCGCGCCGACGGGGCCGCCCCGGTGCTCGGGGGCCTGCGCCCCCACGGTGGCGCGGCGGCCGAGGTTGTGCGAACCGAGGGGGGCGCGGCCACGGCTGCGCCGCTGCGGGAGTCCGTTCTCCGTCCACTCCGTGACGACGGGCGCGTCGTCCCCCAGGGCGGCGGCGACGGGGGCGGACCGCTGCGGTCCTGTGACCGGCCGGGGCACCTGCGCCCCGGGGCCCGCCTGCTCACCGGGGCGCACCCGGTCGCCGGGCCGCAGCGCGTCGGCCATGGGCAGTTCCGTGCCGCTGCCCCGGGGCAGCGCCGAGGCGCCGATGCCGTGCGCGATACCGGGCGCGGGGCCGGTGGTGATGACATCGCGCGGTACGACGAGGACGGCGCGGACACCGCCGTACGCGGACTGCCGCAGCGACACCTGGAGGTTGTACATCTGGCAGAGCCGGCCGACGACGGCCATACCGAGGCGCGGGGTCTCGCCGAGGTCGTTGAGGTCGATACCGGCCTGGGCCTGCGCGAGCATGCGCTCGGCCCTGGTCCTGGCCTCCTCGCTGAGGCTGACCCCGCCGTCCTCGATCTCGATCGCGATGCCGGTCTGCACCTCGACCGCCGTGACGTGGACGCGGGTCTGCGGCGGCGAGTAGCGGGTGGCGTTGTCGAGGAGTTCGGCGCAGGCGTGGATGAGCGGTTCGACGGCGGTGCCGATGATCGCGACCTTGGCGATCGAGTGCAGGTCGACCCGCTGGTACTCCAGGATCCGGGACATCGCGCCGCGCAGCACGCTGAACAGCGGGACGGGCTTGGGCCACTGGCGGCCGGGGCGGGCCTTGCCGAGCACCGCGATGCTGTCGGCGAGGCGGCCGATCAGCGCGGTGCCGTGGTCGATCCGCAGGAGGTCGTCGAAGACCTCGGGGTTGCGGCCGTGGTGCTCCTCCATCTCCCTCAGTTCGCTGGCCTGTTGGTGCACGATGGCCTGCACGCGGCGGGCGATGTTCACGAAGGAGCGCTGCGCGGACTCGCGCATGGCTTCCTCGTTGTCGACGATGTCCAGCACCGAGCGCAGCAAGGTGCGCTGCGCCGGGGGGAGTTCGCGGTAGTTCTCGTCGCCGTCCACCACAACGCGGATCACCTCCAGGGGCGATTCGCCCTGGCGCAGCCGGTGGATCGCGGCGGGCATCAGCTCCTTGCCGAGCCGTACGGTCTCCTCGTCGTGCTGGGCGAGATACCGCTCCAACAGCGCGACGCGGTGGGCGTACCGCTCGTGGAGCGTGCGGACCGCCCTGCCGCGCCGGGCCAGTTCGGCCGCGTACCAAGTGACCACGACGGTCGCGACCGCGCCGTACAGCACGATCGGTATCCGGGCGGCGTCGGCGACGACGGCCACGGTGGCCGCCGTGGCCGCGGCCATCAGGGCGGCGGGGAGCGCCAGGGTGCGGACGACGGGGGGCGCTTGATCAGTCGGGGGTGCTTCAACACGAACCATGTAAGCCCTCTGGCGGTCGATTCAGTCGGATCATTCGAATGATTCAGACAGCTGCGAACAAATGCCTGATTTCATCTCAACTCGGCACGCTCCGCGAGAGCTTAGCCCGCCCGAATCACCACATCGGCATAATCGTTCAACCTCCTGCACGGCCCGGCCCGGCGGGCATAGACTCGCGCGTTTGCACGCTGTGCGTCCGCGACGGCACGAAGAGTGACCACAGAGGTACGGTTATCGAACGAGCGATCGATTGCGACTACCGGTCCGCGCGCGTCCCGGCGCCGTCGGCCTCCGGCGCCGGGCGGGGTTGCCCATACCGCCTGATACTGGACGCATGAGCCGACACGGAGAGCTGGGCACGGCCCTGCACCGCTGGCGTGACCGGATCACCCCGGCCGAGGCCGGGCTGCCCGCCGACGAGTCCCGCCGACCGCCCGGCCTGCGCCGGGAGGAGCTGGCCGAGCTGACCGGACTGTCCGTGGAGTACATCGTCCGGCTGGAACAGGGCCGGGCGACCTCGCCGTCCGTCCAGGTCCTCACCACGCTGGCGCGTGGTCTGCGGCTGTCCGACGGTGAGCACCGGCACCTGTTCCTCCTCGCCGGCCAGTCCCCGCCCGCCACCGGACACGTCTCGGACCACGTCCCGCCCAGCGTGCGCCGCCTGCTCGACCAGCTGACCGGCACGCCGTGCGGTGTGTACGACGCCGCCTGGAACCTGATCACCTGGAATCCGCTGTGGGCCGCCCTCCTCGGAGACCCGCCGGCGCAGCAGGGCCGCGGCCGCAATGCCGCGTGGCAGCACTTCGCCGGACTGCCCAGCCGCATCAGCCACACGCTGGAGCAGGAGGCGCGCTTCGAGGCCGCCGTCGTCGCCGACCTGCGCGCCGCGACCGTCCGCTACCCCACCGACGAGCACCTGCGGTTCCTCATCGGCGACCTGCGCCGCGTCAGCGGCCGGTTCGGGCAGCTGTGGAACTCCCGTATCGCCGGGTTCCACGACAGCGACACCAAGACCGTCCATCACCCGGATGTCGGACCGGTGACCGTGGACTACGACACGTTCGTCACGCCGGGCAACGACCTGCGGATCGTCACCTGCTCGGCCGCGCCCGGCACGCCGGAGGCCGACCGGCTCAAGCTGCTGGACGTCATCGTGCCCGAGCGGATGGCGGAGGCCGACCCTTTCCTGGTCCCGGATCCGACCCTGTCGGCGCCTGCGGCCTCCCCGGCCCCGGCCACCGCCTCCACTCCCGATCCCGCTGACCACTGACCACTGACCGCCAGGCACTGACCACTGACCGCTGACCCGCGTACGTCACCCGATCGGGTGCGCGGTCACCTCCCTCACTCTGGATGTACGGATGTACGGGTGGCGGACGCCCGTACGTCCGGACGGCGCAGGTGGCGTGCGGGGAGCGCCCACCGTTCCTACCGTGGCTGAATGATCATCAGATCCGCGACGCGCTCCGCGCTCTCCGGGACGGTGGCCCTCGCCACCGGCCTGCTGGTCCTCCTGCCGGCGTCCTCCCCGGCCGCCGCCCACACCAGGACCGAACCCCTCCCGCCGGCCGCCGGTTCCACCCGCACCGCCGATCGCGCGCTGCTGTACGAACCGGGCACGCGGGTACGCCCCGCCGCCGGCGCGCCCTCGCCCCCCAGTGACGTCTCCGCCCTGTCGTGGCTGGTCGCCGACGTTGTGACAGGTGACGTCCTCGCCGCCCGCAACGCCCACCGCCGGCTGCCGCCCGCGAGCACCCTCAAGACCCTCTTCGCCGTCACCGCCCTGCCCCACCTGTCCGAGCACGCCCGGCACACGGTCACCGAGGACGACCTGGCCGGGATCGGCGAGGGGAGCAGCCTGGTGGGGGTGATCCCCGGGCGGTCCTACAAGGTGGCCGACCTGTGGCGCGGGGTTTTCCTCAGCTCCGGCAACGACGCGGTGCGGGTCCTCGCGGCGATGAACGGCGGCTGGGACTCGACGGTGGCTCAGATGCGGGAGAAGGCACGGATGCTGGGCGCGCGCGACACCCATGTCGTGTCCCCGGACGGCTACGACGAGCCGGGCCAGGTGTCCTCGGCGTACGACCTGGCCGTGTTCGGCCGTACGGGCCTGGCCTCGCCGGAGTTCGTACGGTACAGCTCGACCGCCGAGGCGCAGTTCCCCGGTGACAAGGGCACGTACGGCATCCAGAACACCAACCGGCTGCTCAGCGGGGCGGGCGGGGTGGAGCGTTACCCGGGGCTGATCGGGGTCAAGAACGGTTACACCTCGCGGGCCGGCAACACGCTCGTCGCCGCCGCCCGGCGCGGCGACCGGACGCTGCTGGTGACGGTGATGAACCCGCAGTCGGGCGCGTCACAGGCGGTCTACGAGGAGGCCAGGTCGCTGCTGGACTGGGGCTTCGCCGCCGAGGGGCAGGTCACCCCCGTGGGCTCGCTGCGTCCCGCGCCGGCCGATCCGGTGACTCCGCCGGGCCGCCCGGCCGGGAAGCCGGTACGGGGCGGGGCGCGGAGTGGTGCGGAGGAGACCGACCGGATCCTGCGGAGGGAGCGCGTCCATCGGGCCGGGAAGGCCGGGACCGTGTCCGGAGTGGTGGGCGAGCCGGTGTCCGGAGCGGTGGGCGGGGCGCACGGGCCCGAAGTGCGGGCCGACGCGGGGGCGGCGGGCCCCGGGGGCCGGGAGGCCGATAACGCCGCGCGATCGGGCGGGTCCTCGTACCTCATGCCGGTGGCCGTCATCGGCGCGGCGGTTCTCGCGGGGCTCGCCCTCTTCACCGTCCGCGCGGCGCGGCGGAGACCGGGCCACCGCTGAGCCGCTACCAGTGCGCGGGGCGCACCAGCGCCGTCGGGATCGCGGTGCCCGAGTCGCCCTTCGCGGCGTTCACCTGGCTCTGCGTGAGGAAGATGCTGCCGGTCAGATCGGCGCCGCGCAGATCGGTGTCCCGCAGGTCGGCGCCGATCAGATCGGCCAGCCGCAGGTCGGCGCCGCGCAGGTCGGCTGCGATCAGATACGCGCCCCGCAGGTCGGCCCCGCGCAGGTCGGCGCCCTTGAGTCTCGCCCCGAACAGGTCGGCTCCCCTGCGGTTCTTCTTCTTGCCGCGGACCTCGGCCCGTACCAGCTCACTCGTCCGCAGCAGCAGGGGATTGACCCGCGCCCGGTGCGCAGCGACGTCGATCTCCAGCAGGGCGTCGGGCGCGCTCCCGGCCAGGCGCTCGGTGGCGGCCAGGACGGGGCGGATCTCGGCGTGCACGGGCCTGGCGGGTACGAGCGTGAGGGCTTCGGTCAGGTACCAGAGCAGTTCGTGGAGCTGGCGCATCACGGGGAGCGCGGCGAACATCTGCCCGGCGGTCCCGGGTGCCTCCCGCCAGTCCCGGCCGCCGAAGGTGACCTGGGAGACCCGCTGTCCGGCGCCGAAACAGTCGTACACCGTGCAGCCCTGGTAGCCCTGGGTCCGCAGGCGGTCGTGGATGCCGCAGCGGGAGTCGTCGCGGAGGTGGTGGCAGGGGTCCCCGGCCTTCTTCTCTACGGGGAAGTCCGCGGAGACCGAGAAGGTCAGGGCGACGCAGCACAGCCCGAAGCAGTTGCCGCAGTCGGCCCGCAGGGGGGCGGCGTCGGTGGGGCCTGGCGTCTCGGACAACGTCGCTGATCTCCTGCTCTGTACGTCCACGGGTCGGCGTCGAGCCTACCGGCCGGGCCGCGCCCGCCCCGACGGGGACCGGCCCACGTGGAGTCGGCGCGTGGGATCAGTGGATGGCCGCCATGGCCCGTTCCGCCCGGGCCACCAGTCCGTCGGCGCCGCAGCTCTTCGCGAGTTCCAGGCCGCGGGCGAGTTCGACGGGGAGGTGGGCGGCGATGCCGTACTCGACGCGGGCGACGGCGCGTTCGTACGCGCAGGGTGATGTGTCGAGATGGGCGACGGCGTGGGCGAGGAGTTCGACCGCCGCCGGGCCCTCCTTCAACGAGGCCTCGCAGCACAGGGCGACACCGATGGCGGTGTCCGTGCCGAAGCGCTCGGCGCGGTCGCGGGCGTACCTGGCCAGCTCCGCCGCGCGGACCGGGTCCGTGTGCGCGAGCGCCCGCGCGAGATCGCACGCCCACGGCGCCATGACGATGTTGTGCCGGCCGCGGGCCGTCAACGCCCGCCCCGCCGCTTCGAGTTCGGCGACCGCCTCGTCGTGCCGGCCCTGGGCGAGGAGCAGCCGGCCCCGGACGGACTGGGCGTCGGGGATGACGATCGAGGACGAGTACGGCGGTGCGAACGCGTGGCGCTCCGCCGCCTCCTGGGCCGCCCCGACCTGGCCGCGGGCGAGCAGCGTGTCGATGAGCATGCAGGCCGCGTCCCAGTGCATCGGCAGGCCGTCGCCGACGCGGTCGGCCAATCGCAGGCTCTCACGCAGGTACGTCTCGGCCTCGGCGAGCCGGCCGCGCCTGCGGTGCACGTACCCGACGAGCGCGTGGGCGAAGGCGAGATGCCCGCCGCTCCAGCCGGAGATCTCGAAGGCGCGCAGCGCTTCGGTGAACAGGCTCTCCGCCTGGTCGATCCGGTCGGCGAACGCGTACGACAGGCCGAGCAGGGCCGGGGCCTCGAAGCCCCACGCGGCGTCGGCCCAGCCGACGCCGGGCGCCAACCGCCCGTCCATCAGGGCCCGTTCACCGATCTGGACGATCTCCTCGGCGCTCTCACCCCGGGCCGTGCCGTCGAAGGCGCGCAGCATCAGCAGCACACGTTCGGTGTTGTCGCGGCCGGTGAGCGTGCGGGCCACCTCGCGCAGCCGGCCGGAGCGGGCCGGTCCGTTGTCCTCCACGGCCCGGACGCCCTCCCAGAGGAAGTGCGCGGCCTGCAACCGCATCCGGTCCTGGCCCGGTTCGGCGCGGGCCACCTCCTCGGCGACGACCTGTGCGGCCTCGCCGGTCTGGTTGTTGTGCGTGAGGGCCTGCGCCAGCCGGAACACCACGTCCACCCGCAGTGCGGTATCGAGTTCGGGGCTGTCGAGCGCGGCGCGCAGATGGCCGACGGTGGTGGCCGGTGAGGTGAGCAGGGTGGCGCAGCCCAGTTCGTACAGCACGCGCGCACGGACGGCGGGCAACGGCGGTTCCGCCAGGGCGCGTTCGAGGCAGCGCCTCGCCGCGTCGGGTGCGCCGACGGCGAGGTTCTCGGCCGCGGCTTCGCGTAACTGGCCCACCAGTTCCGCGTCGTTGTCCGGGTGGACTTCGAGGAGGTGGGGCGCCGCGGCGGCGGCTCCCCGGCCGCTGCGGGAGACGGCCCAGGCGGCGCGGCCGTGCAGCGCGGTCCTGATGGCCGGCGGGATGGCGCGGTAGACGGCTCCCGCGATGAGGGGGTGGACGAACTCCAGCGGGTCGGTGCCCTCCAGGATCCGGGCCACGCGCAGCCGTTCGGCGCATTCGGCGGCCTCGTCCCACCCGAGACCCGACAGGGAGATGGCCAGGTCGAGGGAGATGTCCGTGCCGAGGACGGCGGCCGCCCAGGCGAACTTGGTGGTGTTGGTGCCCAGTTCCTCCAGCCGGGCGACGAGGCCCTTGCCGCGCGCGGAGGCGCCGAGGGCGCGCAGGGCGCTCGCCGAGTCCTCGACGGGAGGCAGTCCGCTGTCCTGGACCTTGGCGAGCAGTTCGACGGTTTCGTACGCGTTGCCGCCGGTGACGGCCCACACCTCGCGGCAGAAGGGGTCGTCCGCTTCCTCGCCCAGGGTGGTACGGGTCAGGTCGGCGGTGGCCTCGGGGGTGAGCGCGCGCAGGGAGACGCGCAGTCGGGCGGCGGTCCCGAGCGTCTGGAGGTGCCGCGCGGTCTCGCCGACGGCCTCTTCGGTGCGGTACGCGACAACAACGAGGACCGGCGGTCCTCCGGCCGGCCGCTCGGCGAAGGACGCGAGCCAGGCGAGGGTCTCCAGATCGGCCCAGTGCGCGTCGTCGACCACGAGCAGGAGCGGCCCGTGCACCTCGGCGAGCCGGTCGACCAGGACGTCGAGTCCGTCCCTGACACCCTGCGGGTCGGCGTGCTGGGTGCCGGGCGGGGTGATCCCGAGGGCGGGGCCGACGATCTCGTACCGGTCACCGAGCAGTTCACGCGCGTCGAGGGCCTCCCCCGCCGTCGCACCCCCGGACTCACCCGCCATGAGGGCGGGTTGCAGGAGCTGCCGTACACCGTGGAAGGGAACGGACGTGACCGTCTCCCCGCCACGCGCGGACCACACGGCACACCGCCCCGCGGCGAACCGCCGCACCTCGTTGAGCAACGCGGTCTTCCCGAGCCCGGCGGCACCCCGGTAGACGAGCAGACCACCGGCGGGAGCGGTCCCGCACAGCGCGTCCACCGCCCGCGTCGCCGCGGCCAGCTCCGATTCACGTTCGAGCAAAGGAAGAACGACCGGCCGCTCGGCCCCGGGCACCATCCACGCTCCCCTCTTCGAACAGTGCGCTGGTCAGGTGTCGAGGGTAGCCGCGAACGTCCGCCGCCGGACGGGATTCCCCAGGATCCGGCCGGGAGGCTCCGTCTTCTGCGCGTCCTCCCCGCTCGTGCTGTACTGGCCAGATGAAGCGCAAGCCCATGCCGGCGTTCGTCAAGGGCGCCGGGCGGACCGACGGGGCGGCCGCCCACCCGGTCAGCGCCCGGCGGACCGAAACAGTGCGCGACAGGGTCCGTCTCATGATCGGCATCACCGCGCGGGCGGGCGAGTACCGCAGAGGACTGCTGCGCGCCGCCGAACGCCTCAGCCCGGAGGAGGCGGCGATCCTCTCCGACCTGGAGCGGCACGGACTCCAGGTGCCGCAACTGCGTGACGTACTCCGCGGCGGTCATGTGCTGGTGGACGATCCGCGGCTGTACGAGGCCTGGCGGGCCGGCAAGGGCAGTCATCCCCGGCTGTCCAGCCACCACCGTGACATCGACAAGACGCTCTACCCCGACATCGGCATGCGCGGCCACGTGGTGCGGGAGAAGCTGCACGGGCGCACGGCGCAGGGCACCTGGGTACAGCTGGAGAAGACCCCGGCCGCGTTCGGCGGGAGCAAGATGCCCAGCCTGAGTGACCTCCGGCACCTCATGGACTACGTGGTGTACCGGTTCACCGGCAGCAACGTCGGTCCCTGGGGGCTGTCACGGATGACCGAGCGGCACCCGATGTACCTGTCACCGGTCCTGGCCGTGCCCACCTCCCTGACCGCCCCGGTCGCCCGGTCGCTGACCGAGGCGCTGCGCAGGATCGAGGCGAACGACGACGTCACTTCCGCCGCCCAGGAGCTGGCGGCCCGGTTCCCGCCCCCCGACCGGCCCGACCTGGCCGGGGAGCTGGGGCAGGCGCTGTCCGGCACGGCGGGGCGGGGCCTGTTCGGCAACTCCGAGGTGTGGGTGACCCAGACACCGTCCCCGGTCGCCGCCGACGTGCTGCGCGAGGGGCGGCCGCCGCCCGCGGCGGGCGCGTGGAAGGCAGGAGGTACGTCATGAGCGACGACCGGCACGACATCGCTCCCACGCCGGGCCCGGGCGAGGCGTCCGTTCCCCCGGGGCTGGTCTCGGCCGTGGTCGATCTCGTGTACACTGGCCCCGTACTCCTCGGTGCGTACACCATCGCCGAACTCACCGCCGTGGACGCCATCGTGGACTTCCTCGAAGCGCGGCCGTCGGACGACGAACTCACCGAGGCCGTCCGCTCGTTGGCGGCCCGCCAGCTGCTTCTGGCGGGCTCCTCCGGCGAAGAGGTCCAGGTACGCGGGGACCTGGGCATCGCCGTGGCGTTCCAGCAGCGGGCCCGCAAGGTGCTTGACGCCCGGACGACCGGGACGGCCCCCGGCGAACCGTGGCGGATCCTGCTGCTCCCCCAGCCCGAGCGGATCTGCCTGATGGTCCGCATCGACGCGCTCGGCGTCCACCAGATCGGCCTCTACAAGCTCGACGAGGCGCTTCGCACGCTCACCGAATGGCTGCCCCGGGGCCCGTCGGCGGACCCCGATCCGGCGCTGGACGCCGATGCCGTACTCACCGCTTCCGAGCGTTCCGCGCTGCTCACGGTCACCCACTACACCGCGCAGGGATCGGCGGAGATCGCGGGCGACAGTACGAGCCTGGTCCTCGCGCGCCACGAGGGACGGCTGCACGCCCTTGCCCCGGACCCCTCGGACCCCAAGAAGGTGGTGCCCGCCCCGCCGGCGGACGGCAAGGACGGCGTGCACGACAGGCTCGTGGCCCTCCTGGCGTAGCGGCGCCCCGCCCGGTCCGGACGCGAAAGAACTCCCGGCGCGGACGGATCCGCGCCGGGAGTTCTTTGACGATCCTGAGTGTCCGAGGGGGGACTTGAACCCCCACGCCCGATAAAGGGCACTAGCACCTCAAGCTAGCGCGTCTGCCATTCCGCCACCCGGACGAGTGGTCGAACCGCGGGTTCTTGCTCGCGGCGACGGGGTCAACGATACCAGGGGATCGAGGTGCTCCTCACCCGTATATCCGGTGGTCAGGGATCCGGCGCCCGGTACTCGGGGAGAGGGCGCGGGGGCTCGCAAAAGGGCGCGCCGGCTCGTGAGAGGCGCGCGGGCGCGTTGGAGCGGCGCCGGGTGCTCCTCGGGGTGGCCGAGGAGCACCCGGTGCCGGGACCTGCCGGGCGGGCGTCCGTTTCCGGCCCGTACGGCAGGGGATCGGGGCGGCGAGAGGTCAGGGCATCAGGTGGTAGTCCGGGAAGTTGCCCGGCGACCGTTCGCCCTCGGGGCCGTTCGTGACCGACTTGACCAGCAGTTCTCCGCCGACGAACGCGCCCCGCCAGGAGTGGCCGAAGCCGCCGAACAGCTCGTCGCGGTCGCCGCGTGAGCGGGGCTTCCCGTGGCCGACCTTGAAGGCGCGGATCTGCGGGGAGAGCCGGGCGTACGTCGCCGGGTCGTCGGTGGAGAGCGTGGCGACGAGCGCGCCGTTCGAGGCGTTCATCGCGGCCAGCAGCTCCGCCTCCGTGTCGACCAGGACGATGGTGTCGACCGGGCCGAACGGTTCCGCGTGGTGCAGCGGGGACGACGGGGGCGGCCCCAGCAGGGTGACGGGCGCGAGGTACGCGCTGGTGTCCTGGCCGGGGAGGAAGCGTCCCTGGTCGAGGGAGCCGTGGTGCAGCGGGACGGCTCCCCGGTCGATCGCCACGGAGACCAGCTCGCCCAGTTCCTTGGCCTTGGCCGCGTTGATGAGCGGGCCGAAGTCCAGCTCGGGCAGCGGGTCGTCCGGGTGCTCGACGGCCAGCGGGTGGCCCACCTTGATCGAGCGGACGGCGGGGAGGTACGCCCCGAGGAAGTCCGCGAACTGCGAGCGCTGGACGACAAACCGGGGGTAGGCCGTGCAGCGCTGCTTCCCGTAGTCGAACAGCTTGGGGATGACGGCGCTGAGCGCGTCCCAGTCGCTGTAGTTCCAGACGCCCCAGGTGTTGAGGCCCTCCTGTTCGAGGACGTGCCGCTTGCCCAGGTCGGCGACGTGGGTCGCGATGTCGGCGCCGGTGTCCCGGCCTCCGACGAAGGAGACACAGCCGATCTCCGGCGAGCGGACGAGCGCCTCGGAGAGGTCGCGGCCGCCGCCGCTGACCAGGGTGACGGGGATGCCCTCCCGGACGGCCAGCGCACTGGCCAGGGTCAGGCAGGCGACCCCGCCGTCGGTCGGTGCCTTGGCGATCACCGCGTTGCCGGCCAGCGCCTGCGTGAGCATGGCGTGCACGAGGACCGACATCGGGTAGTTCCAGCTCGCGATGTTGGAGACGGGGCCCGACAGCGGGGTCCTGCCCTCCAGCATCCGGTCGACGTTGTCGACGTACCAGCGCACGCCGTCGATCGCACGGTCGACGTCGGCCTGGGCGAGCCGCCAGGGCTTGCCTATCTCCCACACCAGGAGAAGGGCGAGCAGTTCACGGTGTTCGGTGAGCGCGTCGAGTGTGGCGGTGACGCGCGCCTTGCGCTCCGGCAGCGGCACGTGCCGCCAGGCGCGGTGTTCGTCCAGCGAGGCCCGCACGGCCTGCTGGGCGGTGGCGGCGTCCAGTCGCGGCGGGCCCGCGATGGGGCTGCCGTCGACGGGACTGGTGGCGGGCAGGGCCCGTCCTTCGGTCTGCCAGGCCGACGCCCACAGATTGAGCACGCGGTCGTCGCGGAAGGCCTCGGGGGCGGCGGCGAGACTGCGCCGCCACGCGTCGGACCAGGCCGTTCCGGGCTTGAGTTGGAGGTTGGGGACAGAGGTAGGTGCCATTGTGAGTCTCCGCTCGAGGGAGGCGGGATGTGCATGGCTCGGCACGAATGCCGCGGGTATACGGGTACGGGCACGAGTTACGTGTACGGGTATGGGTACCGCGGGGTGGTCGTCGGCCCGACGGTGTCGGGCGGTGGTACCGGGCCGGTGGGATGTGGTGGGCCGCCGGACCCGTGGTGGTGCGGTGGTGGTACGCCGGTGACGGCGCGCACACGTTCCGTCAGTGGAGCACGGCCAGCCGGTCCAGGACCAGCCTCGCCGTCTCGGACGGCGTCGAGCCGACCCGTACCCCCACCGCTTCCAGCGCCTTCTTCTTCGCTTCCGCGGTGCCCGCGGAACCGGAGACGATCGCCCCGGCGTGACCCATGGTCTTGCCTTCGGGCGCGGTGAAGCCGGCGATGTAGCCGATGACCGGCTTGGTGACGTGGTCGGCGATGTACGCCGCCGCCCGCTCCTCGGCGTCTCCGCCGATCTCACCGATGAGCACGATGATCTCGGTGTCGGGGTCGGCCTCGAAGGCGGCGAGACAGTCGATGTGTGTGGTGCCGACGACGGGGTCGCCGCCGATGCCGACGGCCGAGGAGAAGCCGATCTCGCGCAGTTCGTACATCAACTGGTAGGTCAGGGTGCCGGACTTGGAGACGAGCCCGATCCGGCCCGGCTTGGCCGCGATGTCCGCGGGGATGATGCCGACGTTGGACTGCCCGGGGCTGATCAGGCCGGGGCAGTTGGGGCCGATGATGCGGGTGCCGCGCTGTTTGGCGTACGCGTGGAAGGCGACCGCGTCGTGCACGGGGATGCCTTCGGTGATGACCACCGCCAGCCCGATGCCGGCGTCCACCGCCTCGATGACGGCGGCCTTGGCGAAGGGCGGCGGGACGAAGACGACGGTGACGTCGGCGCCGGTGGCCTCGATGCCCTCGCGGACGGATCCGAAGACGGGGACGGAGAACGGGGTACCGCTCCCCGGGCCCTCGGAGACCTCGAAGTCGACCGTCCTGCCGGCCTTGCGCGGGTTGACGCCGCCGACGATGCCGGTACCGGCGGCGAGCATGCGGCGGGTGTGCTTCATGCCCTCACCGCCGGTCATGCCCTGGACGAGGACCTTGCTCTCCTTGGTCAGGAAGATCGCCATGGTGTCTCTCCTTATCCGGCGTTCGCCAGTACGGCGGCCTGTCGGGCCGCCCCGTCCATGGTGGTGACCTGCTGTACGAGCGGATGCGCGCGGTCCTCCAGGATCTCGCGCCCCCTGGCGGCGCTGTTCCCGTCGAGCCGGACGACGAGCGGCTTGGTCAGCTGTACGGACTCCAGGGCCTGGACGATGCCCTCGGCGACGGCGTCGCACGCGGTGATGCCGCCGAAGACGTTGACGAACACGGATTTCACGTCCGGGTCGGAGAGGATGACGGACAGGCCGTCCGCCATCACCTGGGCGGACGCCCCTCCCCCGATGTCGAGGAAGTTCGCGGGCTCGGCGCCGCACCCGGCGACCACGTCCAGGGTGGACATGACCAGGCCCGCTCCGTTGCCGATGACGCCGACCCCGCCGTCGAGCTTGACGTAGTTGAGGCCCTTGGCGGCGGCGGCCACCTCCAGCGGGTCGTCGCCCGGATCGCTCTCGGTGTCGCCCCACCGCACTTGCCTGAAGCGCGCGTTGTCGTCAAGGGTGATCTTGCCGTCGAGGGCGATAATCAGCCCATCTGATGTACGTACCAATGGGTTTACTTCGACCAGAACGGCGTCCTCACGCACCAAAACCTGGTAAAGAGCTTGGATCACCGGGGCGGTCTCGGAGGGCAGTCCGGCGGCCGCCGCGATCTCCGCGGCCTTCTCCGGCGTGACCCCTTCGGCGGGGTCGACATGGATCCGGGCGACCGCCTCGGGGCGGGTGGCGGCGACCTCTTCGATCTCCATCCCGCCCTCGGCGGAGGCGATCGCGAGGAAGGCCCCGGCTGCCCGGTCGAGGACGAACGACACGTAGTACTCGGCCTCGATGTCCACCGGCCGGGCCAGCATGACCTTGCGAACCGTGTGGCCCTTGATGTCCATGCCGAGGATCTGACGGGTGGTCAATTGCGCCGCCGCGGGGTCCGCCGCGAACTTCACCCCGCCCGCCTTGCCCCGGCCCCCGGTCTTCACTTGCGCCTTGACGACGACGCGGCCCCCGAGGCGTTCGGCCGCGGGGCCCGCCTCCTTCGCCGCCGCGACCACCTCGGCCTCCGGCACGGCGATCCCGTGGTCCGCGAACAACTCTCTTGCCTCGTGCTCATACAGATCCATGTCGGCTCCCATTTTTGGCGAAAGTGCTGTTCGCCCTCTGGACATGACCCACCGAATGCGAGATAACAAGCTTCATACAGTATTCGTAGACTGTATGCAATGTACCGGGAGCGCAGTGGCTCCCCCCTATGAAGGGACTGGACTGCCCATGGCCGACACACGCCAGGCACGCAACTCCGGTGGTCCTTTGCCGACCGAGGCCCCGCTGCCCACCGCTGCGGTGGTCTCCGCGGGACCCGGCAGTCCGTCCGCCGCGACCAGGCAGGACGCGACCCGCGCCGCCACCGTGTCGACGGCGTTCCGGCAGTGCTACGAGTGCGCGCCGGACACCGCTCCTCCCGTACGGCTCTACGAATCGCCCGTGACCGGGGCGAGGGCGAACACCCCCCGGACCACGACCCAGACGATGGCAAGCAGAGGAGCCCCCCGATGACCCAGGCTCTTGAGACACCGCCAGGAACGAAAGCCCTGTCAGGCATCCGGGTACTGGACATGACCCACGTCCAGTCCGGCCCCTCCGCCACCCAGCTGCTCGGCTGGCTCGGCGCGGACGTGGTGAAGGTGGAGGCGCCCACCGGCGACATCACCCGCAAGCAGCTGCGCGACATCCCGGATGTCGACTCGCTGTACTTCACCATGCTCAACTGCAACAAGCGCAGCGTCACCCTCAACACCAAGACACCGCGCGGCAAGGAGATCCTCACGGAACTCATCCGCCGCTCCGACATCATGGTCGAGAACTTCGGCCCCGGCGCGATCGACCGCATGGGATTCACCTGGGAGAAGATCCAGGAGATCAACCCGCGGATCATCTACGCCTCGATCAAGGGCTTCGGCGAAGGCCCGTACACGAACTTCAAGGCGTACGAAGTGGTCGCCCAGGCCATGGGCGGGTCCATGTCCACCACCGGGTTCGAGGACGGTCCGCCGCTGGCGACCGGGGCCCAGATCGGCGACTCGGGCACCGGCATCCACGCCGTCGCCGGCATCCTGGCCGCGCTCTACCAGCGTGAGGCCACCGGCCGCGGCCAGCGGGTCAACGTCGCGATGCAGCACGCCGTGCTCAACCTGTGCCGGGTGAAGCTCCGCGACCAGCAGCGGCTCGCGAGCGGTCCGCTCGCCGAGTACCCGAACGAGGACTTCGCCGACGACGTCCCCCGCAGCGGCAACGCGAGCGGCGGCGGACAGCCCGGCTGGGCCGTCAGGACCGCGCCCGGCGGTCCGAACGACTGGGTGTACGTGATCGTGCAGCCGGTCGGCTGGAAGCCCCTCACCGCGATGATCGGCCGGCCCGAGCTGGCGGACGACCCCGAGTGGGCGACCCCCGAGGCCCGGCTGCCCAAGCTGAGCAAGATGTTCCAGCTCATCGAGGAGTGGACCTCCACCATCCCCAAGTGGGAGGTGCTGGAGAAGCTCAACGCCCACAACATCCCGTGCGGCCCGATCCTCTCCACCAAGGAGATCATCGAGGACGCCTCCCTGGCGGCCAACGACATGGTCGTCGAGGTCCCCCACCCCGAGCGCGGCTCGTTCACCACGGTCGGGAGCCCGCTGAAGCTGTCCGACTCCCCCGTCGACATGGTCACCTCCCCGCTGCTCGGCGAACACAACGAAGAGGTGTACGCCGGCGAGCTGGGCCTGGACGTCGAGGAACTGCGCCTGCTCAAGTCGAACGGGGTCATATAGCGATGGGCACCACAGAACCGAACCAGGGGGCCGTACGTGCCCTCCTGGACGCCGCCCTCGCCGAGGGACGTACGGCACTGACCGCACCGGAGGGCAAAGCCCTCACGGACGCCTACGGCATCCCCACCCCCGGCGAGGCACTCGCCGAGGACGCCTCGGACGCGGTCAGGATCGCCGACCGGCTCGGTTTCCCCGTCGCCATGAAGATCGTCTCCCCCGAGATCCTGCACAAGACGGACGCAGGGGGGGTGCGGATCGGGGTGACGTCGGCGGCCGGGGTACGGGAGGCGTTCACCTCGATCGTCTCCAACGCCAGGGCGTACGACCCGGCGGCCCGGATCCTCGGGGTGCAGGTGCAGCAGATGGTGCCGGCCGGCACCGAGGTGCTCATCGGCACCGTCACCGACCCGGCCTTCGGCAAGATCGTCGCCTTCGGTCTCGGCGGGGTGCTGGTGGAGGTCCTCAAGGACGTCACCTTCCGGCTCGCGCCGGTCACCCACGACGAGGCGCTGTCGATGCTCGACGGCATCCGCGCCGCGGAGATCCTGCGCGGGGTACGCGGCGCCGCCGGCGTCGACCGGGAGGCCCTCGCGGGGCTCGTGGTGAAGGTGTCCCGGCTCGCGGCCGACTTCCCCGAGATCCGGGAGATCGACCTCAACCCCGTCTTCGCCTCGGCGAACGGTGTGATGGCGGCCGACGTCCGGGTCCTCCTCGACCCGGAGGTCGCCGTCCCCCGCAGGACGTACGGCCGGGAGGCGATCCTCACCTCGATGCGGCGTCTCATGCAGCCGTCCTCGGTGGTGGTGATCGGGGCGTCCGGCGAATCCGGCAAGATCGGCAACTCGGTCATGCGGAATCTCGTCGACGGCGGATTTCCCGGCGAGATCCATCCGGTGAATCCCAGGACCGATGACATTCTCGGCCGCAAGGCGTACAAGAGCGTCATGGATGTTCCGGGTGAGCCGGATGTGGCGATCTTCGCGATCCCCGCGAAATCTGTCGCCGCCGCTCTGGAAGAAGTCGGCCGTATGGGGATACCGAACGCGGTCCTGATCCCGTCCGGCTTCGCCGAGGCCGGTGAGCACGGCCTCCAGGCCGAGGTCGTGTCCGTGGGAGAGCGGTACGGGGTCCGTGTCCTCGGCCCGAACATCTACGGCTACTACTCCACCTGGCAGAACCTGTGCGCCACGTTCTGCACTCCGTACGACGTCAAGGGCGGCGTGGCACTGACCTCGCAGTCCGGTGGCATCGGCATGGCGATCCTCGGCTTCGCCAGGAGCACCGGGACCGGTGTGTCGGCCATCGTCGGCCTGGGCAACAAGGCGGACCTCGACGAGGACGACCTGCTGACCTGGTTCGGCGAGGACCCGAACACGGACTGCGTGGCGATGCACCTGGAGGACCTCAAGGACGGGCGGGCCTTCGTCGAGGCGGCCCGCGCGACCGTGCCGAGGAAGCCGGTCGTGGTCCTCAAGGCGGGACGCACGGCGTCGGGCGCGGCCGCGGCCGGCTCGCACACCGGCGCTCTCGCCGGTGACGACGCGGTCTACGAGGACATCCTCAAGCAGGCCGGTGTCATCCGGGCGCGCGGCCTGAACGAGTTGCTGGAGTTCGCGCGGGCGCTGCCGGTGCTCCCCACTCCCCGGGGCGACAACGTCGTCATCATCACGGGCGCGGGCGGCTCGGGTGTGCTGCTCTCCGACGCCGTGGAGGACAACGGTCTGTCGCTCATGACGATCCCGGAGGACCTGGACGCCGCGTTCCGCGCGTTCATCCCGCCCTTCGGCTCGGCGGGCAACCCGGTGGACATCACCGGGGGCGAGCCGCCGTCCACGTACGAGTCGACAATCAGGCTCGGCCTGGAGGACCCGCGGATCCACGCGCTGGTCCTCGGCTACTGGCACACGATCGTCACTCCACCGATGGTCTTCGCCGAACTCACCGCGCGCGTGGTCGCGGAGTTCCGGGCGAAGGGCGTCGAGAAGCCCGTCGTGGCTTCTCTGGCGGGCGACGTCGAAGTCGAAGAGGCGAGTCAGTACCTCTTCGAGCACGGCGTTGTCGCCTACCCCTATACCACCGAGAAGCCGGTCGAGGCACTCGGGGCGAAATACAAGTGGGCGCGAGCGGCGGGACTGCTCTGATGCGCCGGCGACCGGAAACGTGGGGAGGCCGATTCATGACCTGATCAGCCCGAGCGAGCAACGAAAGGTTTTGGACAGGGGGCGCTGGCCAGCTCTTTCGACGCAAGGGGAAGCAAGACACATGACAACCACTCAGATCACCACAGCCGTACCTTTCAAGGAGGTGACGGATCACAACGGCCGGGTGTACCGGATCGGTGAGACCGACCGCGACATCATGGGCCGTCCACGATGGACAATGGTGCTCTTCCCATGGCTGGGAATGATGGGCATCAGTTCGTCGGAGTACGCGTTCACCTCGGCGGAGGACACCCTCCACGAGGCACACCTCTGGAACAGCGGGCACATCTTCTGGCTCATGGGTGTCTGGATCTTCTTCCAGGCGGCCGTGGCCTTCCCGGCGGGACAGCTCCGTGAGAGCGGCAAGCTCCCCGCCAGGTACGCGATGATGCTCGGTGCTCTCGGTACCCTGCTGGGCTACCTGTCCCTGGCCTACGCGCCGCACGTGATCGTGGCGTACATCGGCTTCGGGATGTTCAGCGGTATCGGTGCCGGACTTGTCTACGCGACCTGCGTGAACATGGTCGGCAAGTGGTACCCGGAGCGGAAGGGCGGCAAGACCGGCCTCGTCAACGGCGGTTTCGCTTACGGCTCCGTGCCGTTCGTCTTCCTCTTCACCTCGTACATGGACCTGACGAACTACAAGACCGTGCTCGTCAGTGTCGGTGTGATCTGCTGCCTCATCGTCGCCTCGGCCGGCTGGTTCTTCAAGGACCCGCCCAAGTTCTGGTGGCCGAAGGGCGCGGACCCGCTCAAGACGTCGGAGGACCCCCGGGTCCGCCGCGCCATGGAGAAGAACCCGCCGGCCATCAAGCAGTACACGCCGCGTGAAGCCGCACGCGTTCCTGTCCTGTGGATGATGTGGTTCTGCCTGCTCTGCACCGCTGGGATCAACATCTTCGGAATCGCGTTCCAGGTGCCCTTCGGCAAGGACATGGGGTTCGCGGGCGGGATCGTGGCCACCGCGATGTCGCTCAAGGCAATAGTCAACGGCACGGGTCGTGGTGTGATCGGCTGGATCTCCGACAAGTACGGACGCCGTAACACCCTGATCATCGTGTGTCTGGTTCTCGGCAGCGCCCAGTTCGGCGTGCTGGTCTCCGGAACCATGGGCAGCATGCCCTTCTTCCTGTTCTGCTCGATGGTCTCCGGCTTCGGAGGCGGCGCGATCTTCCCGCTCTTCGCGGCGATGACGGCGGACTACTTCGGGGAGAACAACAACGCTTCCAACTACGGCATGGTCTACAGCTCCAAGCTCATCTCGGGCCTCGTCGGCTCGGGCATGGGAGCAGTGGTGGTGGCCGCCTGGGACTACGAGGGCGCCTTCATCATCGCCGGAAGCATTGGCCTGGCCTCGGCCGTACTCGCCACCTTCCTCAAGGCGCCGGGACGGTCGGACACCGCACCACTCGACAAGACACCCCCCATTGGCCGGGAGATAGCCTGAAATGACAGAGGAACCACTCTCTGGAACGTCCGCGTCGGCCACCAAGGCCGGCGCGGGCGGTCCGGGATACCGCAACGTCACTGACGCCAAGGGCCGCGTCTACCGCATCGGTGAGACCGACCGCGAGATTCTCGGTCACTCCCGCAAGTTCATGGTGTATCTGCCATGGGCCGCGATGATGGCCATCAGCGTCTTTGAGTACGCCTACGGATCGGCGGAGGACACCCTCTCGGCGGCCCACGGATGGAGTCAGAGCAATACCTTCTGGATTCTCAGTGTCTGGACGTTCTTCCAGGCCGGAGTCTCCTTCCCGACCGGGTGGATGAGGGAGAAGGGAATCCTCAAGGCGCGCCAGGCCATGTTCATCGGCTCCGGACTCGCGCTGCTGGGCTTCCTGTCCATCTCCCACTTCGACAGCGTCTTCGGCGCCATCCTGGGATTCGGTGTGCTCGGAGGTGTCGGCTCCGGACTGGTGTACTCCACCTGCATCAACATGGTGGGCAAGTGGTATCCGGAACGACGCGGTGGGAAGACGGGCTTCGTCAACGGCGGATTCGCCTACGGCGCGGTCCCGTTCATCTTCATCTTCAACTTCGCTTTCGACACGAGCAACTTCCACACGGTGCTCGACCTGATCGGGATCTACGTCCTGATCGTGGTGGCCGCCTGCGCCTGGTTCTTCAAGGACCCGCCGCAGAACTGGTGGCCGGCCGAGATCGATCCACTGAAGATCACCGCGGGCAGCAAGACCGCTCAGAGTCTGCTCAAGAACCCGCCGGCCACGAAGCAGTACCGGCCGGTGGAAGCCCTCAGGACCGGCATGCTCCCGCTCATCTGGGTGCTGCTGGTGATCACCGCCGGAGTCTCCATCTTCGGTATCTCCTTCCAGGTGCCGTTCGCCAAGGAAGTGGGCTTCGGACCGCTCGTCGCCGCCTCGTCGGCCGGTGTGCTGTCCGTCGTCAACGGCATCGGGCGCGGAGTGGTCGGCTGGCTCTCCGACATCTGGGGCCGCAAGAACGCGCTGATCTTCGTGATCCTCGTGCTCGGGCTCTCCCAGTTCGGTGTCCTGTGGGCGGGTGACACCAAGAACGAGGTCTTCTTCCTGGTGTTCGCGTTCATCTCCGGATTCGGCGGCGGTGCGTTCTACCCGATGTTCGCGGCTCTCACGCCGGACTACTTCGGGGAGAACTACAACGCCACCAACTACGGGATCGCCTACAGCGGCAAGGTCATCAGTGGTCTCTTCGGAGGTGGACTCGGCTCGATGGCCGTGGCCTCGTGGGGCTACGACGGTGCCTACATCCTGGCCGGCGGACTGTCCCTGGTCGCGGCGGGTCTGGCGACCTTCCTGCGCAACCCCGGTTATCCGAAGGGCAAGCAGACGGTGAACGACGCGGTGCCTGTCAGCGGGTAGGCGTCGCGATACACACCAACGTCGGAGGGCGGTGCCGTGCGTGGCACCGCCCTCCGCGGGTTTTCACATGGTTCTTACCGGGTTACGGGGAGGTCCCGCCGGCGTCAGCGCCTTTCGCGCAGGGCGTGCAGGTGGTCCGCCGACTTGCGGGCGAATTCGATGGAGTCCACCGGCTGGTCGTGCTCGACCTGCCAGTGGTGGTCGCGGCGCCCGCCCCGGGTCTTGTTCACCGCCGAGATGAACCGCTTGTAGTCGATGTCGCCGTCGCCGACGTCCACCATCCGGTAGCCGTCGCGGGCCGCGATGTCCTCGATGCCGTCCTTCACGTGGAAGAGCGGGTAGCGGTCGGGCTGCTTGAGGACGTACCGCAGCGGGTCGAAGGGGCGCGGCTTGCCCGTGACCGTCTTGCTGAAGCGGAACTGTCCGGCGAAGGCCCAGTAGATGTCCATCTCCAGGAAGACCAGGTCGGGGTCGGTCTCCGCCAGCAGGACGTCGTACAGCCGGACGTCGGGCTGGTCGGTGGCGAAGGAGAACTCCTCGGCGTGGTTGTGCTGGTAGAACTTCATCCCGCGCCTGCGCGCTGCGGCCCCGTAGGTGTTGAAGTCCTCGGCGGCGCGCTTCCAGGCGTCGACGGTGGAGCCGTAGCGGAACGGCCCCGACGCCGTGCCGACGTGCTCAAGGCCCAGGGCCTGGGCGTCGTCGAGGACCTGGGTGAGGTTCTGGGCGAAGCTGTAGGCGTTGGGGTTGTTGTTGTCGTAGTAGTTGACGTGGCTGCCGATGCCCTTGAGGCCGTGGTCCCTGGCGAGCTTCTTGAGTTCGGGCAGGGTGATGGCGCCGGTGCCCTGGGTGTAGCCCGCGTACTCGATCTCGTCGTAGCCGAACCGCTCCAGTTCGTCGAAGACCTTCGCGAAGCCGAGCGAGGAAACCTTGTCGCGGAGCGAGTAGAGCTGGATGCCGAGGCGGCCGGGCGGCAGGACGGGCGTGCCCTTGCCGTGGTCATGCCCGTGGCCGTGGCCGTGCTCCTTGCCGTGGGCCGCCGCGGGGGTGGCGGCGGCGGCGCCCAGGACGGCGGCGGCGGTGGCGCCGGCCGCGACTCCCAGCATGTTGCGTCTGCTGAGTGCGCGGGTGAGGTCGGGGTCGGCTGACGTCTTGCGGCTCATTGCGGAACTCCTTCTGATTCTCCGTGCTGTGCGGTCAGTTCAGTCCGGCAAGGTGGAGGAGCAGGGACTTCACCTCGGTGGCCGCCACGCGGTCGCCGAGAGATCGGGGGGTGGAGCACAGGACGAGCGGTCCCTCCTCGTCGCTGTCCGGGAGCCGCCCGTGGCTGCCGCGGATGGGCGAGGGGTCCAGGGGGACAACCGCGAGGCGGTAGCGCATGCCCAGCTTCTTGCGGGCGATGGCCTTGGCCGCCTTGAGCCGTACGTACGGATCGAGCGGGTCCATGAACAGCTCGACGGGGTCGTAGCCCGGCTTGCGGTGGATCTCCACGAGCTGCGCGAAGTCGGGCGCCCGGTCGTCGTCCAGCCAGTAGTAGTACGTGAACCACGCGTCCGGTTCGGCGATCGCGACCAGTTCACCGGAGCGCGAGTGGTCCAGGCCGTGGCTCTTCTTCCCCTCGTCGTCCAGGATCTCGTCGATGCCCGCGAGATCCCGGAGGGCCTCGCGGGTGGCGTCGAGGTCCTCGGGGCGGCGCACGTAGATGTGCGCGATCTGGTGGTCGGCGACGGCGAAGGCCCGGGAGGTCATCGGGTCGAGGTACTCCATGCCGTCCTGGGTGTGGACCTCCAGCAGCCCGGCCCGGCGCAGCGCGCGGTTGATGTCGACCGGCCGGGAGACCTTGGTGATGCCGTACTCGGACAGGGCGACGACCGTGCGGCCCTCGGCCGCCGCGTCCGCGAGCAACGGGGCCATGGCGGCGTCGAGTTCGGCGGCGGCCTGGTGCGAGCGGGGGTCGTCGGGGCCGAACCGCTGGAGGTCGTAGTCCAGGTGCGGGAGGTAGCACAGGGCGAGGTCGGGGCGGCGGGTGCGGATGATGTGCCGGGTGGCGTCGATGATCCACTGGGAGGAGACCAGGTCGGCGCCGGGGCCCCAGAAGTGGAAGAGGGGGAACGTGCCGAGTTCTTCGGTGAGTTCGTCGTGGAGCGCCGGCGGGCGGGTGTAGCAGTCGGGCTCCTTGCGGCCGTCGGCGTAGTAGACGGGCCGGGGCGTGACGGTGAAGTCGGTGTCCGCGCCCATCGCGTACCACCAGCAGATATTGGCGACGGTGTAGCCGGGGTGGGCGCGGCGGGCCGCGTCCCACAGCTTGTCGCCGGCGACGAGGCCGTTGTGCTGGCGCCAGAGCAGGACGTCGCCCAGCTCGCGGAAGTACCAGCCGTTGGCGACGATGCCGTGCTCGGAGGGGAGGGTGCCGGTGAGGAAGGTGGACTGCGCGCTACAGGTGACCGCGGGCAGGACCGTGGTGAGCGGGGCCTGGGCACCGGCCGCGGCGAGTTTCGTCAAGTTCGGCATGTGGCGCAGGAGTTGCGGGGTGAGGCCGACGACGTCCAGGACGAGCAGCGGGGTGGGCGCGTCGGGGGCGGGGCCGGGGGTGGTGGGTGTCACGCTCTCGGTCATGGCAGCTCCTTGAGGCCGAGGTCGACCAGCAGGTCGCGGGCCAGGGTGAGTTCGGCCGCGATTCCGACGGCGAGCCGGCCGCGCGAGCGGGGGCGCAGCTCCGGCGGGAGCGCCTGCCAGGTGTAGGTCTCGACCTCCAGGTGGCGGGTCCGCGGCTCCGCGCCGCCGACGAGCCGGGTGAGGGTGTCCTGGAGGACGTGGAGGGTGGAGGTGAGTGGCGGGGCCGGCGGGGCGTGCAGGGGGACGTGGAAGTGGGAGCGCCAGGGTGCTCCGTCGGGCAGGGCGTCCCCCGCGAGTGCCTCGGCGAGGTCGTCGGTGCCGTGCAGGCCGGTGGCGGTGCGGGTGCGGGTCTGGTGGAGGAAGCGGGGCTCGGCGAACGCGCCGAGGGCTTCGCGCACCTCGGGCAGGTGGGGGTGTTCGGCGTGCAGGGCGGCGGAGAGCTGGGCCTTGGGGATGGGGATGTGGGCGGCTTCCAGCGCGTCCAGCGCGGTGGCCGGGTCCTCGAAGGACGTGGCGAGGTGGCAGGTGTCGACGCAGATGCCGATGCGGTGGCTGGCGATCTCGCTGAGCGGGCGGATCGCGTCGGCGGTGGTCTCGACGGTGCAGCCCGGTTCCGGCTCCAGGGCGATCCTGATGGATTTCCCGGTCATCTCCTCCAGGGCGTCGAGGCGCTCCGCGAGAGTGGTCAGCGCGGTGTGCGCGGTGCGGGCCGCGGCCTCGTCGAAGCTGGTGCGCCAGGCGAGCGGGAGGGTGGAGACCGAGCCTTCCGTGACGTCGTCGGGAAGGAGGGCGGCAAGCAGCCTGGCCAGGTCGCTGGTGTGGGCGAGCCGCTCGGGGTCCGCCCAGTCGGGCTTGTAGACCCGGTACTTGACCTCTTCGGCGCCGAACCCCTCGTACGGGAAGCCGTTGAGGGTGACGACCTCCAGGCCGCGCCGGTCCAGTTCGGCGCGCAGGCCGCGCAGTTGGGCCGGGTCGGTGATCAGCGCGCGGGCGGCGTCCTTGGCGAGCCAGAGGCCGATGCCGAGGCGGTCCCGGCCGAGCAGTTTCCGTACCGGCTCGCAGTGGTCTCGCAGTTGGGCGAGGACGCCGTCGAGGTGTTCGGCGGGGTGGACGTTGGTGCAGTAGGAGAGGTGGACGGTGGAGCCGTCGGGGTGGCGGAAGCGCATGGCCTCACTCCCCGCCGCGGAGGATGGAGTTGCCCTCGTGCAGGGCTTCCGGGGCCGGTACGTCGAGCTGGAGCCGGCCGCTGAGGCCGTAGAAGGCGACGGGGTTGCGCCACAGGACCTGGTCCACGTCGTCCTCGGTGAACCCGGCGGCGAGCATCGCGTCGGCGACCTTGCGGGTCTTGAGTGGGTCGCTCTTGCCCCAGTCGGCGGCGGAGTTGACGAGGACCTTCTCGGTGCCGTGGGCCTTGAGGACGGCGACCATGCGGTCCTCGTCCATCTTGGTGTCGGGGTAGATGGAGAACCCGAGCCAACTCCCGCTCTGCGCCGCCTCTTTGAACGTCGTCTCGTTGAGGTGGTCGAGCAGGACGCGGTCCGGGGCGAGGGCGGACTCACGGACGGCGTCGATGGTGCGGCGCAGTCCCGCGAGCTTGTCGCGGTGGGGGGTGTGGACGAGCGCGGGCAGTCCGTGGTCGGCGGCGAGCTGCAACTGGGCGGCCAGGGCGTGGTCCTCGGCCGGGGTCATGGAGTCGTAGCCGATCTCGCCGACGGCGACCACTCCGTCCTTGACGAGGTAGCGCGGCAGCTGGTCGAGGACGGGCGTGCAGCGCGGGTCGTTGGCCTCTTTGGGGTTGAGGGCGAGGGTGCAGTGGTGGGCGATGCCGTACTGGGCGGCGCGGAACGGCTCCCAGCCGAGAAGGGCGTCGAAGTAGTCGAAGAAGCTGGTGGGTGAGGTACGGGGCTGGCCGAGCCAGAAGGAGGGCTCGACCAGGGCGCGTACCCCGGAGGCGTACATCGCCTCGTAGTCGTCCGTCGTGCGGGAGGTCATGTGGATGTGGGGGTCGAAGATACGCATCAGGACTCCTCGCCGGTCAGGTGCAGCGCGTGGGGCAGGTCGGCGGGCACGGAGCGGCCGGCGGCGGTGCGTTCGGCCGCGAAGTCGGCGAGCATCCGGGCGAGTTCGGCGTCCCCCCGGGCGCGTCGGGCGAGGCCGTCGACGGCGGCGAGGGGGACGCCGGTGAAGAGGCACTTGAGGATGGCGTGCCGCCAGGCGTGGGGGTCGAGGTGCGCGGTGGCGTACGGTCCGACGGCCGCGGCGACGAGCCGGGTGTCGTTGGTCCGCAGGGCGTCCTCGGTGAGCGGGAGGGCGGCGGGCCCTTCGACGCGCTCGGGCAGGGCGAGCAGGACGGCGCGGCGTTCGGCGGCGTTTCCCTGGTGGTAGAGGCGGGTGAGGGTGGCGAGGTCCGCGCGGGCGGTGTGCAGGAGCAGGACGCGTACGGAGTCGGCGTGGTCCTGGCCGCAGTGGCGTCCGGCGGCGGCGAAGCGCAGCTCCCAGGGGGCGACGGCAACGTTGTCGGCGCTGTCTGTACCGGCGGCCTCTTCCGCGAGGGCGAGTGACGCGTCGAGCCACGCCCGGGCGGTCGCGTCGAGGCGGGGGGTGAGCTGGTCGCGGATCTGTGTCATGCCGGTACCCCGTTCGTCAGGACCGCGCGGAGGAAGTCGATCGAGGTACGGGCCATCTCGGGCCCCGCGTGGGAGTGGCGGGGCAGCTCGACCACGGTCAGGCCCTGGTAACCGGTGGCGTCGAGGGCGTCGAGCACGGGCGGGAAGTCGATCTCGCCGTCGCCG
The DNA here is from genome assembly GCF_044744165.1 of Streptomyces sp. NPDC087420. Taxonomy (NCBI): domain Bacteria; kingdom Bacillati; phylum Actinomycetota; class Actinomycetes; order Kitasatosporales; family Streptomycetaceae; genus Streptomyces; species Streptomyces sp. NPDC087420. The sequence goes on along the minus strand of NZ_JBIUXU010000012.1, from coordinate 167,822 downwards.
AAGGGGAGGTGTTCGTGCACCCCGCGCCGCATGTCCTCGATCTGGACGTGCCGCAACCACGGCGCGGCGGCGCGGACGCACTCGGCGGGCGACGCGGCCTCCAGGCACTGGCAGTGGCCGATGTCGAGGGTCAGGCCGAGGGGCGCGGGGTCGCCGAGGCGGTGTCTGAGCTGGTGGAACCCGTCCAGGTCGGCGACGAGGTGGCCGGGCTCGGGCTCGAAGGCGAGCGGGATCCCGGCGCTGTCGGCGGCGGCCAGGACGGGGGTGAGCGCCTCTTCGAGGCGGTCCCAGGCGATGTCGGTGGCCGTGCCCTCGGGGACGATGCCGCTGAAGCAGTGGGCGGCGTGGGCGCCGAGGTCGGCGGCGACCTGGACGGCGGTGACCAGCAGTGCCGTACGGGCCTTGCGGCCCTCGGGGTCCGGGTCGAGGAGGGAGGGCCCGTGCTTGCGGCGGGCGTCCAGGACGTACCGCGCCCCGGTCTCGACGGTGACCCCGAGCCCCAGCTCGTCCAGGCGCCGGGCGACCCGCCGGGTGCGGGCGGCGAGGTCGGGGGCGAGGGGGTCGAGGTGCATGTGGTCGAGGGTCAGGCCGAGGCCGTCGTACCCGAGGTCGGCGAGGAGCCCGAGGGCGTCGTCGAGACGCAGGTCGGTGAGCCCGTTGGAGCCGTATCCGAGGCGGAGGGTCATGTGGGGCTCACCTTCCGGGCGAGTGCGCGGGCGATCGGGACGAGCCCCATGACGCCGAGCCCCACCCCGACGGCCCCACCGCGCGCGGCGAGCGCGCCCTGCAACGGGATCATGGCCCGGATCCCCCCGCCGACGGCACGCTGGGTGAGGGGCGGGGAGGGGTTGAGCACGGCGTGAGCGAGGGGTTTGGCGGCGGTGGCGACGTAGGCCGCGGCAAGCGCGGCGGTGACGAGGCGGGGGGCGTTTTCAGCCCGTCCGGCGATTGAGGACAAAGCGTTCAGTCCGTCCGGCGATTGAGGACCTCTCGTCGGCCACGAACGCCTCGCGGTCACCGCGCCCAGCGCGACCGTCGCCGCCAGCGCGGCCAGCGGCGCCGCCGAAGAGCCACCCTCCGCCTCCCGCCGCGACACCGTCGTGACCGCCGCGGTGTGCGCCCCGAGGATCGCCGCCGGAGGAAGCGCGGCGCGCAACGACGGCCCCGCCACGGGCACCGTCGCCACCGCGCCCAGGACCAGGTCGAGGGCGCGCGCCGCGCCCATCGCCGCAGGTCCCGCGATCGTGTGTTTCAGTTTCAGGTCGTACGCCCAGACCGTCGCCGCCAGGGCCGAGGACACCGCCAGGGCCGGCCGCCCCGCGCGGGACGCCAGGGCAAGGCCCGCCGCCGTCAGGGCGCCCGCCGCGGCGAGGGCCGCCCGGGGCGAGATCCGCCCCGAGGGGATCGGCCGGTGCGGCCGGTCCCGGGCGTCCTCCTCGCGGTCCGCCCAGTCGTTGAGCGCCATGCCCGCCTCGTACAGGCAGAGCGAGGCGCCCACCGCCAGCGCGGTGCCGCGCCCCGGGCGCACACCGAGCGCCGCCGCGCCCGCGAGGGCGTCGCCCGGGACCGTGAACAGGGCCGACACCCGCAGCAGTTCGGCCCAGGCGCGCACCTTCACGCGGTCTCCTTCAGCCGGTCGGCGAAGGAGAGCAGCTCCGTGAACTGCTCGGCCAGGGCGGCGGGCCCGCCGTCCGGGTCCTTGAAGTAGAAGCCGAGCTCGGGGAGCGGCCCCGTCAGACCGGTCTCGTGGGCGCGGGCCACCAGCCGGGCCAGGTCCAGGACCAGCGGCGCGGCGAGCGCCGAGTCGCAGCCCTGCCAGATCGTCTGGAGGATCATGCGGGAGCCGAGGAACCCGTCGAACGCGATGTGGTCCCAGGCCGTCTTCCAGTCGCCGAGCGCGGGGACGTCGTCGATGTGGACCTCGCCCTCGGGGGCCGTCCCGAGGGTGTCGGCGAGGACGCGTTCCTTGCCCGCGTTCTTGGCCGCCGCGGCGGCCGGGTCGGCCAGCGCCGCCCCGTCCCCGCCGCCCAGGAGGTTCGTACCGGACCAGGCCCGTACCGTCAGGGCGCGCTGGACGAACATGGGGGCGAGTACGGAACGGAGCAGCGTCTGGCCCGTTTTGCCGTCGCGGCCGGCGTGGGGAAGTCCGGCGACCGCGGCGGCGGCGGTGAGGGCGGGGGTACGGAGTCCGGTGGACGGGGTGAAGTTCACATAGCCGCAGCCGGCCCGGACCGCCGCCGCCGCGTAGAGCGAACTGACCGGCAGGCGGGGGTCGTCGGGCGAGGGGGCGGCCTCGGTGGAGGACACGTTGACCACCACCGTCCTTGCCACGCCGGTGCGTTGGGCGAAGGCGGTGATGTCCGCGGCGAAGGCGGCGATGATCTCGTCGTCCGTGCGGGTGTCGCCGGGGTGCGGGCCGCCGGAGCGGATCTCCGCGTCGGCGGCGGTGAGTTCGGCGTGGATCGCGGAGGGCAGGCCGTGCGGGAGCACGCCCGCCGCGGTGAGTGCCTCGGCGCGCTTGGGCAGCGGGCAGCTGGCCGTGTCGTGTCCGCCGAAGACGAGGGAGGAAAGGGGGGGCAGTCCTGCCCCCGCGAAGGGCGGGGTCTCGGTGACCATGCCCGTCGCGGGGTGCAGTCCCGCGGTGACCGCGGCGCATCCCGCGACGGCGGTCGTGGCGACGGAGCCTCGCGCTCCGACGAACCAGACTCCGGTGCGCGGTGCGGTCGACTCTGTACGGTTCGTCGTCACGGGATGCCTCCTGCCGGTGGTGTGGTGGTGGACGGCGGGCGGGGGGTACGGCGCCTCCCCGCCCGCCGCCGGCTCGACGGTCCAGCCCTGCGGAACGGTCCGGCCCCTAGGGGGTGGGCAGTTCCTTGAGCTGGATGTTGCGGAAGGACGCCTGGTCGTCGGCCCCGTGGTTCTGGAGACCGATGTAGCCGTCCTTCAGGCTGCGTGCCGGGTCGGTGTTGGTGAAGTCGTTGATCTTCACGCCGTTCAGGAAGATCTGGAGACGTTCACCCTGCACGCGGATCTCGTAGGAGTTCCACTGCCCGGGCGGGCGCAGAACCTGGTCCCTGGCCTTGATGTTGGCCGACTTGAAGGTGTAGACGGAGCCGGTGGTGCGGTCCGGGGCGTCGGTGGCGTCGATCTGCACCTCGTACCCGTTGTTCACCGCCGACCAGGGGTCGTCGGAGGCCGGGAAGCCCACGAACACCCCGGAGTTGTCGTCCCCGTCAAGCTTCCAGTCGAGCTTGAGCGAGTAGGACTTGAGCTCCTTGGCCTGGTACGTCAGCAGGCCCATGCCGCCCTCGGAGCGCAGCTCGCCGTTGACGACGTTGAACTTGCCGAGGCCGCCCTGCTTCCAGCCGGCGAGGGTCTTGCCGTTGAAGATGGCCCGGTAGTCCTTGTCCGGCTTGCAGTCGGCCTTGACCTGGCCGGCGGCGTAGCGCAGTCCGCCCAGCAGGTGCTGGCGGAACGGCGCGTCCGCGTAGGACTCCTTGGTGTGGCCGCCGCCGGTGTAGAACGCCCGGCCGCCCTCGTACGTCTGGCACCAGGCGATCGGGTGGTCGCCCTTCATGGTGCCGCCCTGGTAGGTGGTCTCGTCCAGGGTGGCGAGGACCTTGGCCTGGGTCCGGGGGTTGGTGCGGTAGTTGTACCACTCGTCGGTGCGCTGCCACTCGTTGTCGAGGTGGGCGGTGGCCGGGTGGGCCTTGTCCTCGACGCGCACCGTGGCCGACTGGATCTGGGGGTGGCCCTCGAAGTAGGCGCCCACCAGCCCTCCGTAGAAGGACCAGTCGTACTCGGTGTCGGCCGCGGCGTGGACGCCCATGTACCCGCCGCCGGTGGCGACGTAGTTCTCGAACGCCTTCTGCTGGTCGGCGTTGAGGACGTCACCGGTGGTGGAGAGGAAGACGACCGCGTCGTACCGGGCCAGGTTGTTGGTGGTGAACTGCCCCGGTGTCTCGGTGGAGTCGACCGTGATGCCGGTGGTCTTGCCCAGCTCCTTGAGCGCGGCGACCCCCTCCGGGATCGAGTCGTGGCGGAAGCCCGCGGTCCTGGAGAAGACCAGGACCCGCTTCTCGGTCTTGCCGGGCACGGCGGTGCTGATCTGGAAGTCGTCCAGGTCGAAGAGCGCGCCCTGGCCGGTGGCGCCCTTGAAGACCAGGAACAGTTCCGTGGTCTTGGCGGGGACGGACCTCAGGGGGACGTCGATGTCCTGGAAGACGTCCCAGCTGCCGGTGACCGGGATGGGCGCGGAGCCCAGCAGGTTGCCGGTGGCCGAGCCGGTCCGTACTTCGAGGTATCCGCCGGCGCCGCCGGAGGAGACCCGGGCCGTCAGGGTCTTGGACCCGGCCAGGTGGTACGGCTTGAAGGAGATCCAGTCGTCATTGTCGATGTCGCCGACGGTCTTGCCGCCGTTGGCGCTGGCCTTGTCGTACGTCTTGATGCCGGACGAGCCGTTGTAGTGCTCGGCCTGCCGGTGACGGGGCTGGAGCTGCGCCTGGTCGTGGCTGGTGAGCGCTTCCTGGCCGCCGGCGCCGCCGTCGGTGTACTCGGCGTCGATGACCCCGAAGATGTTGGCGTTGGGGTCGTGTTCGGCGTCGGCGGGCGCGGTGATGGTGCCTTCGCAGCCGCTGGCCGAGGTGATCGGGTGGCCGTGGTTGTCGTGGCCGAGGATGTAACGGATCGTCACCTTGGCGCAGTCGATGGGACCGTCCTCGGGATCGGTGACCGTGACCTTGAAGGGCAGCTTGTCACCGAAGTTGAAGAGCGTTCCCTCGGCGGGCAGTTCGAGCGTCACCTTCGGCGCGGTGTTGCCGACGACCACGCGTACGGACGCGCTGCCGTGGCGTCCCGTGCCGTCCGAGACGGTGAGGGTCGCGGTGTAGGTGCCGTTCTTCTTGTACGTGTACGCGGGGTTGGCGTCGGTCGAGGTGCCGCCGTCGCCGAAGTCCCAGGCGTAGGTGAGCGGATCGCCGTCCGCGTCCTCGGTGCCCGCGGAGGAGAAGGCCGCCTTCAGCGGGGCCTTGCCGGAGGTCTTGTTCGCGGTGGCCACGGCGACCGGCGAGCGTCCGCCGGTGATGTTCTCGATGCGGTAGACGGCGGAGTGTTCGTCGCCGCCGAACCAGGAGAGGCCGTAGTCGAGGACGTAGAGGGCGCCGTCGGGGCCGAACTCCATGTCCATGACCTGGGTGCCGGTCCAGGGGAAGGGGTTGATCGAGCCGATGGTGCCGTTCTCGTCCTGCTCGATCCGCTTGATCCACTGGCGGCCGAACTCACCGGCGAAGAAGTCGCCGTCGTAGGACTCGGGGAACTTCACCGGGGAGTCCAGGTCGGCGTCGTACCGGTAGACGGGACCGCCCATCGGGGACTCGGAACCGGAGCCCAGCTCGGGGACGCTGCCGCCGTCGTAGGGCAGCCAGGCGGCCTCGGCCGGCGGCAGGTCGGTCAGCCCGGTGTTGTGCGGCGAGGTGTTCTTCGGCGCGGCGCAGTCGAAGGCGGCGCCGGAGACCTTCGTCGCGAAGTCGTAGTCGATGAACGGGTCGTTGTCGCCGGTGCAGTACGGCCAGCCGAAGTTCCCGGCCTTGGTCACCCGGGCGAATTCGACCTGTCCGGCCGGGCCGCGGGTCGGGGAGGCGGCGCCGGCGTCGGGGCCGTAGTCACCGACGTAGACGATGCCGGTCTTCTGGTCGACGTTGATGCGGAACGGGTTGCGGAACCCCATCGCGTAGATCTCGGGCCGCGTCTTCTCCGTACCGGGGGCGAAGAGGTTGCCCTCCGGGACCGTGTACGAGCCGTCCTCGGCGACCTTGATGCGCAGCACCTTGCCGCGGAGGTCGTTGGTGTTGCCGGAGCTGCGCTGGGCGTCGAACGCCGGGTTGCGGTCGGTCCGTTCGTCGATCGGGGTGTAGCCGTCGGAGGCGAACGGGTTGGTGTCGTCGCCGGTCGACAGGTAGAGGTTCCCGTCGGCGTCGAAGGCGATGTCACCGCCGACGTGGCAGCAGGTGCCGCGCGAGGTGGAGACGTCGAGGACCTTCTTCTCGCTCGCCTTGTCGAGGGTGCCGTCCGCGTTCAGCGTGAAGCGGGAGAGGCGGTTGTACCCGTCGAAGGGGGCGAAGTCGGCGGCGGTGCCGTTCTCGGGGGCGTCGCCGGCCGGGGTGTTGAGCTTGGGCGCGTAGAACAGGTAGATGGCCCGGTTCTCCGCGAAGTCGGGGTCCACGCCGACGCCTTGGAGGCCTTCCTCGTCGTGGTTGTAGACCTCCAGCGAGCCGGAGACTGTGGTGTTGCCCTCGGCGTCGGTGATGCGCAGGGTGCCGTCACGCGAGGTGTGGAGCACCCGCCGGTCCGGCAGGACGGCGAGCGACATCGGCTCGCCCACCTCGGCGGCGCCCTTGGCGAGCGTCACCTGCTGAAAGCTCTCCGCCGCCGCCGGCGGCTCCGGCTCGTGGGCGGTCGCTGGTACGGCGCTGAGGCTCGAACCGGCGAGCAGGGCGCCGGTCAGGAGGGCGAGGAGGGATCTGGCTCTGGGGCGTTTTCTGTGCACGAAAGTCCTCCACAAGTGGGCTGTTCGTACCTGCGAGTTGAAGGGACGCGGAGCTTGTCGTCCGCTTCGCGGGGTCGGTGCTCGTCCTGCACCGGTCCCCGGGACACCGGCTTCTTCCCCGGTGTGCGCCGTCACACCGGAAGCTCGCTGTCCTGTACACCTCAGTGGACGGTAGCGGGGTTCGTCCCGAACGGAAAGGCCTTGCGCAGAGGTGAAGTTCTACTTTTTCCAGCCCCAGGACAAAGCGGGAATCGGGCATGGCTCAGCCTCAATCGCCGGGCGGGCCGAACCGGGCCCGCCCGGCGATTGAGGAGAGTACGGAACCGTCTGCTACTCGCCGCCGCCGAAGGCCGCGTCGAAGGACGCCGTCGGCAGGTCGAAGTCGAACCGCTTGAGGTCCCTGAGGGCCTCGGGCGCGCCGGCCAGCCGGTCCATGCCCGCGTCCTCCCACTCGACCGAGATGGGGCCCTCGTACGAGATCGACCCCAGCATCCGGAAGACGTCCTCCCACGGCACGTCACCGTGGCCGGCCGACACGAAGTCCCAGCCGCGCCGCGGGTCGCCCCAGGGCAGGTGCGAGCCGAGCCGGCCGTTGCGGCCGTCGAGGCGCTTGCGCGCCTCCTTGCAGTCGACGTGGTAGATCCGGTCGCGGAAGTCGTAGAGGAACCCGACCGGGTCCAGGTCCTGCCAGACGAAATGGCTCGGGTCGAAGTTCAGCCCGAACGCGGGCCGGTGGCCGACGGCCTCCAGCGCGCGGTGCGTGGTCCAGTAGTCGTACGCGATCTCACCCGGGTGCACCTCGTGGGCGTACCGCACGCCCTCCGCGTCGAAGACGTCGAGGATCGGGTTCCAGCGCTCCGCGAAGTCCTCGTACCCCCGCTCGATCATGGCGGGCGGCACCGGCGGGAACATCGCCAGCAGGTGCCAGATGGACGATCCCGTGAAGCCGATGACCGTGTTGACCCCGAACGCGGCCGCGGCCCGCGCGGTGTCCTTGATCTCGGCGGCGGCGCGCTGCCTGACGCCCTCGGGCTCCCCGTCGCCCCAGATGCGGGACGGCAGGATGCCCTGGTGGCGCTCGTCGATGATGCTGTCGCAGACCGCCTGGCTCACCAAGTGGTTCGAGATCGCCCAGCACTTGAGCCCGTACTTGTCGAGCAGCTGGTGGCGCCCGGCCAGGTAGCCCGGGTCGGCGAGTGCCTTGTCGACCTCGAAGTGGTCACCCCAGCAGGCGAGTTCCAGGCCGTCGTACCCGAAGTCCCGGGCGAGGCGGCAGACTTCCTCCAGGGGCAGATCGGCCCACTGGCCGGTGAAGAGAGTGAACGGACGTGGCATGCGCTACCTCCTAGGCGTGCTGCTGCGGTACGGGGGTGTAGACGGCGTTCTTGGCGGCACTGTCCTCGACCGCGGCGAGCACCCGCTGCACCTGGAGTCCGTCGGCGAAGGACGGCGCCGGATCCTTCCCGGTGGCCACCGCCTCGACCAGGTCGCGGGCCTGGTGCACGAACGTGTGCTCGTAGCCGAGCGCGTGGCCCGGCGGCCACCACGCCTCCAGGTACGGGTGCTCGGACTCGGTGACCAGGATCCGGCGGAAGCCGGACGAGACCGCGGGCTCGGTGTGGTCGTGGAACGACAGCTCGTTGAGCCGCTCCAGGTCGAAGGCGAGCGAGCCCAGCTCACCGTTGATCTCCAGGTGGAGCGCGTTCTTGCGCCCCGCCGCCATCCGGGTCGCCTCGAAGGACGCCAGCGCCCCCGAGGCGAGCCGTCCGGTGAACAGCGCCGCGTCGTCCACGGTCACCGGACCCGTCTCGCCGCCGCCGGTGGCCGAGAGGCCGGCCGACGCCCCGGAGAGCAGCGGCCGTTCCTTCACGAAGGTCTCGGCCAGCGCCGACACCCCCACCAGTGGCTCCCCCGTCAGGAACTGCGCGAGGTCGACGATGTGCGCCCCCAGGTCGCCCAGCGCCCCGGACCCGGCGTGCTCACGCTTGAGCCGCCAGGTCAGCGGGAACGCCGGGTCGACGAGCCAGTCCTGGAGGTAGGTGACCCGGACGTGCCGCAGCGTGCCGAGCCGGCCCTCGGCGATCAGCGTCCGGGCGTACGCGATGGCCGGCACCCGGCGATAGTTGAAGCCGACCATGGCCAACTGGCCCCGCTCACGCGCCGCTTCCGCGGCGCGCACCATGGCCTCCGCCTCGGCCACCGAATTGGCCAGCGGCTTCTCGCACAGGACGTGCTTCCCCGCCTCCAGCGCGGCGATGGCGATCTCCGCGTGACTGTCCCCGGGAGTGCAGATGTCGACCACCTGCACGTCGTCGCGTGCGATGAGCGCACGCCAGTCGGTCTCGGTGGCGGCCCAGCCGTGCTTGCGCGCGGCGGCCTCCACGGAGCTCGCGTCCCGGCCGCAGATCGCGGCGAGCGCGGGCCGCAGCGGCAGGTCGAACACATGTCCCGCGGTACGCCACCCCTGCGAGTGGGCGGCGCCCATGAACGCGTACCCGACCATGCCGATACCGAGCACCGGCGGTGCGCCGGCCTCCTTCTCCGACGCTTCCCTGGGGGTCATACGGAGTACTCCTCGTCTCTTTCGCTGGTGGGGGCGGCCTAAGGCCGGGGCGGGCCCGGCCCCGGGCCCGGTCAGCTGAAGCCCGTCGGCAGGTACTGGTCGACGTTCGTCTTGTCGACCACGGCCGAGAAGAGGGTCACGGACGCCGGGATCTCCAGCTCCGCCAGTCCGCCGATGCCCTTGGCCTGGCCCAGCGCGCGCGCCAGGTCGATGGCCGAGGCCGCCATGGTGGGCGGGTAGAGCACGGTCGCCTTGACGACGCTGTTGTCGGCCTTGATCGCGTCCATCGCCGACTTGGCACCGGCGCCGCCGACCATCAGGAAGTCCTTGCGGCCCGCCTGCTGGATGGCGCGCAGCGCGCCCACGCCCTGGTCGTCGTCGTGGTTCCACAGGGCGTCGAAGCTGGACTGCGCCTGGAGCAGCTGCGCCATCTTGGCCTGGCCGGACTCGACGGTGAAGTCGGCCGCCTGGCGGGCGACGAGCTTGATGTTCGGGTAGTTCTTGAGGGCGTCCTTGAAGCCCTGGCTGCGCTGCTGCGTCAGCTCCAGGGCGTCGATCCCGGCCAGCTCGATGACCTTGGCGTTCGACTTGCCCTTGAGCTTCTCGCCGATGTAGTTCCCGGCGCTGACGCCCATGCCGTAGTTGTCGCCGCCGATGTAGCAGCGGTACGCCTGCGGGCTGGCGAAGATCCGGTCGAGGTTGATGACCGGGATGCCGGCGCGCATCGCCTTGAGACCGACCTGGGTGAGCGCCTTGCCGTCGGTCGGCAGGATCACCAGGACGTCGACCTTTTTGTTGATCAGCGTCTCGACCTGGCCGATCTGGGCCGCGGTGTCGTTGGAGCCCTCGGTGATGTCGAGCGTCACCTCGGAGTACTTCTCGGCACGCGACTTGGCGTTGGTGTTGATCGCGGCGAGCCAGCCGTGGTCGGCCTGGGGGCCGGCGAAGCCGATGGTGACCGGCTTGCCGGGCTTGTCGTCCGCGGCGGCCGGCTGGTTGTTCGTCGCGGCCGTTTCCTTCTTGTCGGGCTCGTTGCTGGTGCAGGCGGTGAGGAGGGCACCCGCGGAGATCGCTGCGGTGCCGAAGAGCAGTCCTCTACGGCTGGTTTCTGGCATGGCGGTTCAACCCTTCGGACGGTGCGGGACGTTCGGGAGCGGTGACGAGACCAAAAGTCAGGACTCGCCGTTGCGCAAGGTACGGCGCTGGACCAGTACGGCGGCGACGATGATGGCGCCCTTGGCGATCTGCTGGACATCGCTCTGGAGGTTGTTCAGGGCGAAGATGTTGGTGATCGTGGTGAAGACCAGAACACCGAGGACGGAGCCGACGATGGTGCCGCGGCCGCCGCTGAGCAGGGTGCCGCCGATGATCGCCGCGGCGATGGCGTCCAGCTCGTACAGGTTTCCGTTGGTGTTCTGTCCGGAGCCCGCCAGGATGATCAGCAGGAAGGCCGCGATACCGCAGCAGAGCCCGGAGAGCAGGTAGAGGTAGAGCCGCTGACGGCGGACGTCGATGCCCGCCAGGCGCGCGGCCTCGGCGTTGCCGCCGACGGCGACGGTGCGCCGGCCGAAGGTCGTACGGTTCAGCACGAGCCAGCCGACGATCGTGACCGCCGCGAAGACCAGGACGAGCGGCGGGATCCCCAGGACGTACGAGTCGGGGATACCGAGGTCGAGCACGGAGTTCACGGTGACGATCTGCGTCTTGCCTTCGGTGATCTGGAGGGCGAGACCGCGGGCGGAGGCGAGCATCGCGAGGGTCGCGATGAACGGCACCATCCCGCCGTACGCGATGAGCAGTCCGTTCACCAGGCCGCAGGCGAGCCCCACCACCATCGCGGTGAAGAGGATGCCGACGAAGCCGAACTCCTGGGTGGCGAGGGTGGTCGCCCACACCGAGGCGAGGGCCACGATCGCGCCGACCGAGAGGTCGATGCCGCCGCTGGTGATCACGAACGTCATGCCGACGGTGACCACACCGATGATCGACGCCTGGGTGAGGATCAGCTGGAGGTTGTTGGTGTCCAGGAACTGGTCCGGCTTGGTGATACCACCGACGACGACCAGCGCCAGGAGCACACCGAGCAGCGAGAGGCTGCGGACGTCGAGCCGCAGCCCCAACGAGGGCCGGTTTCCCTTCGGCTCCTGGTCCTTGATGGTGTCGGCGGAGGTCACGGACGAGGGCGGTTGCGAGGCGGCCGCGGCATCCGGCCCGCCCTGCCGCGCCTCGGAGGCGGGCTGTTTCATGGCGTCGGGCTCCCTTCCATCACGAGATCGAGTACACGGTGCTCGTCGAGCTCCTGGGCCGGCGCCCGGTGGACGACCTGCCCTTCGCGGAGCACCAGCACCCGGTCGGCGAGGCCCAGGACTTCGGGGACCTCACTGGAGACGAGCAGAACGGCCAGGCCGTTGTCGGCCAGCCGCCGGATCACGGCGTAGAGCTCGGCGCGCGCGCCGACGTCGACCCCGCGGGTCGGTTCGTCCAGGAGCAGGACCCGGCAGCCGCGGAGCAACCAGCGGGCGAGGACCGCCTTCTGCTGGTTTCCTCCGGAGAGGGTACGGATGGGCACCTCGGGGTTGTCAGGACGCAGGGAGAGTTCCCTGACGGCCTCCCTGGCCGCGGTGCGTTCCGCCGCGTGGTCGAGCCAGCCGGCCCGCGAGAAGCGGGAGAGGGAGGAGACCGACACGTTGCGGGTGACGGACTCCAGCATCAAGAGGCCCTGGGCCTTGCGCTCTTCGGGCGCGAGCCCGAGTCCGGCGCGGACCGCGGCACGCACACTGCCGGGCCGCAGCGCGACACCGTTGACCAGCACACGCCCGGCGGTGGGTTTGCGGGCGCCGTAGATCGTCTCCAGGATCTCGGAGCGCCCGGAGCCGACGAGCCCCGCGAGGCCGACGATCTCACCGGGCCTCAGTTCGAGGTCGACGGGGGCGAACTCCCCTGCCCTGGCCAGCCCTTCGACCCGCAGGACGGGTTCACCGCTCGGCGCGTCGACCGCGGCGGGGCGCTCGGGGAAGACGTACTCGACGTTACGGCCCGTCATCAGCGCCACCACCTCGCGCGTCGGTGTCTCCTTCGCGGGGAGGCCGACGGCGACGGTCCTGCCGTCCTTGATGACCGTGACGCGGTCCCCGATCCGGCGGATCTCCTCCAGCCGGTGGGAGATGTAGACGACGGCCACACCGTCGGCGGTGAGGGTGGAGACGATCCGGAAGAGGTTGTTGACCTCGTCGGGGTCGAGCGCCGCCGACGGCTCGTCCATCACGATGAGCCGTACCTCGTGGGAGAGGGCGCGGGCCATCGAGACGATCTGCTGCTGGGCGGCGGAGAGCGAGCCGACGGGCCGGTGCGCCTGGATCTCCGGGTGCCCGAGCCGCTTGAGCAGCGCGGTCGCCCGGGTCCTGGCCTCGCGGCCCTTGACAACAAAGCCGGCGGTGGTCGGCTCGTGCCCGAGGAAGATGTTCTCGGCGACCGACAGGCCCTCGACCAGGTCGAGTTCCTGGTAGATGGTCGCGATGCCGAGCCGCATGGCGGCGATGGGTGACTTGAGGGTGACGGCCTCGCCCTGCCAGGTGATCACACCGCCGTCGGGCTGGTGGGCCCCGGCGAGGACCTTGATGAGCGTGGACTTGCCCGCGCCGTTCTGGCCGAGCAGGCAGTGGACTTCACCCGCCTGGACTTCCAGGTCGACGCCGTCGAGGGCCCGGACACCGGGGAACAGTTTGGTGATGCCGGACATGGTGAGCAGAACGGTTTCCGGTGGAGCTGGTGCCATGGCGTATCCCCTCGGCGAATGCGGCCGTTGCGCGGGCAGGGCGGTGCGCTGCGGGCAGCGCGGAACCGGCGTACGGGTGCGTGGTGCGGTGTCGCTTGCGTACGGCGCGGTGGTGTGGTGCGCGTGAATCTGGGCGTGTGCGTGTGCGGTGTGCGGGTACGTGTGCCTGTGCGGTGTGCGTACGGTGCTGGTGGTGCGGGCGGTGCGGCTCGTGCACGTACGGGTGGTGCGGCTCGTACAGGTGGTACGGGTGACGCGGCTCGTACAGATGGTGCGGGTGACGCGGTGGTGCTTACCGGCCTGCCGGGCCGGGTGACACGGTGGTGCCTACCGGCCCGTCAGGCCGGCGAGAACAGGTGGTCGCTGATGAGCCGGGCCGCGCCGGTGACTCCGGCGACCGGTCCCAACTCCCCCAGGACTATGGGGAGATTGCCGGTGGCCAGCGGCAGCGACTGGCGGTAGACCTGGGTGCGGACACTCGACAGCAGCGTGTGACCGAGTCCGGTCACCCCACCGCCGATCACCACGAGCCCCGGGTTGAAGAAGCTGACAAGCCCGGCGATCACCTGGCCCAGCCTGTTTCCGCCCTCACGGATCAGGTCGAGCGCGGTGGGATCACCGGCGGCGGCGGCCGCGGCGACGTCGACGGCGGTGAGCCGTCCCGCCGCGCCCAGCCGTGCGGCGAGTTCGGGCGAGCGTCCGGTACGGGCGGCGTCCTCGGCGTCGCGGGCGAGCGCGGCACCACCGAAGTGGGCTTCCAGGCAGCCCTTGTTGCCGCAGGCGCAGGCCCGGCCGTCCGGTTCGACCTGGATGTGGCCGATGTCGCCGGCGCTACCGGTCGTCCCCCGGTAGACCTCGCCGCCGACCACGATGCCGCAGCCGATACCCGTACCGATCTTGATGCAGAGGAAGTCGCCCACGGAGCGTGCCACGCCCGCGTGTTGCTCTCCCATGGCCATCAGGTTCACGTCGTTGTCGACCATCACCGGGCAGCCCAGTTCCTGGCTGAGCGCCTCCCGTACCGGGAAGCCGTCCCAGCCGGGCATGATCGGCGGCGCGACGGGCACCCCCTCGGGGAAGCGGACGGGCCCCGGCACCCCGATGCCGGCTCCGTCGAACTCCTCGGCCAGGCCGGAGACTTTGAGCTTGGCCGCCATGGCGAGTACCTGCTCGAAGACGGCGACGGGTCCCTCGCGGACGTCCATGGGGTGGTTGAGATGCCCCAGGACCTCCAACTCGGCGTTGGTGACGGCCACATCGATCGAGGTGGCGCCGATGTCGACGCCCAGGAACCGCAGGGCCGGAGCGAGCCGGATGTTGTGCGAACGCCGCCCGCCCCGCGAGGCGGCGAGCCCGTCGGCGACAACAAGCCCGGTCTCCAGCAGCCGGTCGACCTCGACGGCGAGCTTGGATCGGGAGAGATCCACCTGATCGCCGAGCTGCGCACGGGAGTTGGGCCCACCGTCACGCAACAGCCTGAGCAGTCGCGCCTGGTGCGCGTTCGCGGGTCGTGCGGTCATACGTCTCACGCGCCCCTCCCCGCCATGTCGGCTGTGTCCGTCGTGCTTTCGAGGGGAACGTAGCAGTGCTTGCCCGCAGTGGGAAGAAGTTGAGCGGGAATCTACGCCAACTTTCTCCACACCCAGGACAAAGGTCGGTGCCGAGTCGTACGCCCCGCCGCCGGCCGGGCTGGAGGGCCCGGCGCCGGCGCCGGCGGCCTCGCCTGCCGACGTGGCGGAGGGCGGCGGCCCAGCCCCCCGGGCACTCCCGCACGCCACCTTCACGCCTCGGCCTGGTCCGGCGAACAATTGCAGAGGGCAACATTCATGCCTCGCCGAGTGGAGTTAACTTGGAAGGGAAGGCCGTAGGTCGCGGCGCAGGCAGCGGTGAACGGAACTCACATGAAGCACATCTCTCTCGGAGAACTGGACGTGTCCCGGATAGGGCTCGGCTGCATGTCCATGTCCGGTGTATATACGGGTGGCGGGACGGACGACGCCGAGTCGATCAGGGCCATTCACCGAGCCCTGGACTTGGGCGTCACGTTGGTGGACACCGCCGAGGTCTACGGACCGTACAAGAACGAGGAACTGGTGGGCCGCGCTGTCGCGGGCCGCCGTGACCAGGTCGTACTGGCGTCGAAGTTCGGCTATCTCTCCCACGGCTCGGACGGCCAGTACATCCGCCAATTCGACAGTTCACCGGCGAATATCCGCATCTGCGTCGAAGGCTCCCTCAGGAGGCTGGGCACCGACCACCTGGACCTGTACTACCAGCACCGGATGGACCCGCACACCCCGGTCGAGGACGTGGTCGGCACCATGAGCGACCTGGTCACGGAGGGCAAGATCCGGCACATCGGGCTGTCGGAGTCCACTCCGGACGTGATCCGCCGGGCGCAGGCGGTCCACCCGATCACCGCACTCCAGAGCGAGTACTCACTGTGGTCGCGCGAGCCGGAGAAGGAAATTCTCCCCCTGCTGCGGGAACTCGGCATAGGCTTTGTCGCCTACTCCCCACTCGGCCGGGGATTCCTGACGGGCACCATCCGTTCCACCGACCAGATGGACAGCGACGACTTCCGGGCGAACAATCCGCGATTCAGCGAGGACAACCTGAAGCGGAATCTGGGCATTGTGGACGAGGTCGAAAAAGTCGCGCGCGATGTAGGGGCGACTCCCGCGCAGGTGGCAATCGCCTGGCTTCTCGCCCAGGGAAACGACATCGCCCCGATCCCCGGCACCAAGCGGGTGACCCGGGTGGAGGAAAACGTGGCGGCGGACGCGATCACACTGACACCGACCCAGCTCAAGAATCTCTCGTCCATATCCCCCGCGGCAGGCGACCGCTACACGAACATGCAAAACCTGAGCGCCTGATTCCGGGGCGGCGGGGGTGTGCGCGAGCGCGGGTCAACACCAAGAGGTACTCGGACGGACCACCCCTTGTACTGATCACCGTGGGGCCACCCCCTGAGGCCGAGTGTCGCGGTTCCGGGCCGGGCGTCAAGGGCGCTCCCGCGTCGCGTCGGCTACGCCGATTCCACTTCGTTCCACCCTTGACCCCCCGCAGCGTCTGATCACCGCATGTCGGCGGGCGCTCGTGCCCCGCGTCTGATCTGGGTGGGTGGAGACGTGGTTGCGGTAACAGGGCTTCTGCGGGAGCGTGTTGGTGTGTTAGGCCCAGTTCGGCTGGCTGCAAGCCAAGTGGGATGCCATCTGAGCATGATCCGGAAAAGACGCCCAGGCCGACCGCGATTGTCAGACCCCTTCGGTACGGTCGGCGCATGAGAGCTACGGCAACATTCACCGTCAAATCGTTCGTCCCGACTGAGCTGAAACCCGAACCGGCCGTGCCCACCGGCTTGCCGGTGGGTGTCGCGACGATGGAGAAGCACTTCGAGGGAGAGGCCGCAGGGCACTCGGCGACGCTTTTCACCGCGGCCTTCGACCAGTCGACCGGCGTCGGCACCTATGTCGCCATGGAGTCGTTCGAAGGCTCGCTCCAGGGGCGGGAGGGCGCCTTCAACTTCGTGCACTCAGCGACAACATCCGGCAGCGACCGCACAGCGGAGTTCTTCACCATCGTGCCTTCGAGCGGCACCCGCGAGTTGGCCGGGATCTCCGGTGCCGGAGGGATGGCTGTTGACGCTGACGGCACGCACCGTATCTGGTTCGACTACCAGCTCGACTGAACCACGGCCCGAACTTGATCAACCGAACGGGGATTCCTCCACGCTCCCGTGGCAGCGGACCGGTGGACCTGGCCGGATCTGTTCCCGAGGAGGACTTCTGATGCGCAGCGTGACCTATTCGATGGGCGTCTCCCTGGACGGCTACATCGTCGGGCCGAATGACGACTTCGACGCCGCGACTCTGGCCGCCGAGGCGGCCGCGTTGGGTCTGGTCGACGAGTACCGGGCCAGGGTCTACCCGGTGCTGGTCGGCGGCGGCATCCCCTTCTTCCCCCAGCACGAGCGCCGAGTGGACCTCGAACTGATCGAGACCCGCACCTTCAGCTCACAAGTCGTCCGCCTCCGCCACCGCGTGACGCGTCCGGCCCCTGGCACATGATCGCGCGGTCGGAGAACTACTCGTGGCGCATGCTTTCGATCTCGCCGGCCAGCACGGCCACCTCGCGTACGTGCCTGTAGTACGTGGCCGCGTACTCGTCGCTGATCGCCGGGAGAACCCTCTCGAACACCCCCACCAAGCGCCTCAGGTTTCCCCGGGACGGTTCCCCAAGGGGACCCTTGACCACCCGGGAGGCATAACCGTAAGCATCCGCGTCAAGCATGACCATGTCCTGGCCCTCAACGTCCAAGCCGCGGAGCCCAGCCGGGAATGGCATGGCCACGTGTTCGGCCATCAACTGCGAGAGCGCGTCGAGCTTCTCCTGGATCATCCGGGAGATTCTGCCAGCGGCACCGCGCAGACGCCGAGGTACCGTGCACGGCCCCAACCCGGCGTCCGGGTCCTACCCGGTCAGTTCGACGGAGACATTGGTCGACTGACGCATCATGCGTAGTGGCCCGGCCAGCGTGTCGCATCTCCCGCCAGGCCTCGGCGACTGCCTGAACCCTTGGCGGACCAAGCCGCACAGACGGCGATCAGACGCCGAGACGACTCGTCACCACCCCCCACCTCTCGTGCGCACCACAGACGGTCCGCAGACCGGCCAGGACAGCGGCCCCTCACCGGACCGGTACGGGGAACCCTCCCCCCGGCTACCTCTCGGTCTGAACCCGCAGTCGCGAACGGAGTGCGTCCGGAACACGACGAAGGCGGTCCACCCGGCGGGGGTGACAGCCAGGGCCGACCCGGACACGTCTTTGGAGTCCCGCACACCGACGCGGCCGCGCGTAGCACGCAGATCAGCGACCTCGACGCAGCTGCTGCTCACCACCCCACCCCGCCCCGCCCCGCCAACGGCCTTGAAGCGCGTATCGAACGCACGTCGCAGCCCGGGCAATCCATGCCCCCCAGGACGCCCGCCGGCCCGGACGGCTCCGCCGCCTCGCGCGGGCCGCGCTCGGACAGGCCCTCCACCCACCACAACGCAGCCCGCCCACGAAGAAGCGGAAACGCCGCCTCTTGTGCACATGCCTGCTGTGCAGCCGGGCCGCCTTCTTGTTCACAGGGTGGGCATCGGTACCTCGGCTGCGGCCAAGCGGTTTGCGGACTTGCTGCTCTGGAGGGCAGTCAGCTTCCGGACGAAGACGATGGCGAGCACACCCGCGACGACACGCACGGCGCAGGCACACACCTCCACAGCCAAGTTTCCGGCGAGCGAGTCTGCCGTTCCGCCCACCACGCCTGAGCGGGGCCGCCAGAGATTGAAGAGCGGCAGAAATCAACCTCCGACGGCCCGAGCGGTGCTCAGACGGTGTCCCTCCGGAGCGAAAACCTGAGCGTTCACCCGTACGCGATAGAACCAGGTAATGAAGACGACGCCCAGGGGGACACCAACGATGCCCAGCAGTGAGAAAGCGACATCGTAGAAGCTGTCGGCACGAGTCACGTCAGCTCAGCTCCCCTCATGGCACTCCCGCCCGGACGACGAGAAGCCGGAAGATACAGCCAGGCGCTCGCGGCCATTCGCAGCAGATCTGTCACGACCGCCACAGCAAGCAGGACAACGACAATGCGAGAAAGTCCCACCGGCGTCCTCAACCGCCCGAGATCGTGCGACTGCCCCACGCCCGCGTCCACTGACGTGGCTGCCAACCACTGACGTCAGTGACACCAGCGGGCCCACCGAAAACAGATCCGGCGGGCCCGCACAATGCATAGAAACTTGATTACTGCACTTCAAGGCCAGTTGCACCCTGCCGCTTCATGACGCCTGCCCTACGTCGCCGTCGATGGCGACAACCAGGGATCCTGATTCTCCGGCCAGATAGTCATGTCCCGGAAAATAGTCCACATGAAGATGGCCGCCCTGATCCGCCTCCAAAGCGAAGCCTTCGATATTCTCGGCAAGGAGAGAAAGGGATTCCATTCCGCCTTCTACGGCCAGAGACTCACCGTCTCCGGAAGAAGAGATCATAACCTTCCCACTCGCTTGCCGAACTTCGATACGCAACAACGATCTGCTGTAAGGGAATGGATCCGACACCTTCACCAGGAGGGTGTCTCCGCCGCCGCTCCGCAACTTTCGAGCCAATGACAGCAGTTCGGAGCGAGTTCCGGACAACTCCGATTCCCCCGTCGAATCGTCGAACAACACTTTCGTCATTACGCCTCCGCCGGTTTCCCACGGCCAGTAGTCGCCCGACCGGATAGTGGATGAATCCATACCGGTATGCGGATCAATCCATCGGGTTCTTGGGATTCCTCGGAGGGCGGTCCGACATCGGGGCATGCTTCAGCCGTCCCATGCCCAAGAACCGGGCTCACGACGGCAGGTGCGTCCCTGTCAGGCACAAGTCACTGTCGCCCGCCGATCTGCTCCGGGTCCTCGTTCCGGTGAGGGCGAAGGTAAGGATGCCGGAAGGTGTGGGGGATCCAGCCGATCCAGCCGTACGTCTCAGGCGTCGTGCCGTTGGTCCGCTCGGTGGTGGTACGTCGAGCGGGTGTGTTCCGTGTGCGCCTTCATGACTTCCGTCGCGCGCTGTTCGTCGCGGGCCGCGATCGCCGCGATCAGTTCGCGGTGTTCGATCCAGGACTGCTTGCCGCGCTGGCGGGCCACCGGGGTGTAGTACCACCGGACCCTGCGGTCCACCTGTGCGGCCAGTTCGGCCAGGACGACGTTTCCGGCCAGGGACATGACTTTGGCGTGAAACGCGGCGTTGGTGGCGACCGTCAGGTCCACGTCGTCGTCCGCGACCGACTGCTCGCCCTGGGCGCAGAGCGCCTCCAGCGCGGCGATGCCGGCCTTGCCGGAGTGGGCGGCCGCGAGCCGGGCGGCCTCCGCCTCCAGGAGCGTACGGACCGAGAGCAGCTGGTCCGCCTCCTCCTCGGTCGGCTCGTGGACGAACGCGCCCTGGGCCGGGCGCAGGTCGACCCAGCCCTCGGTGTTGAGGCGCTGGAGGGCTTCCCGTACCGGCTGACGCGACACGCCGAGGTGACCTGCGAGTTCGCTTTCGACCAGATGCTGGCCCGGTTGGAGCGCGCGCGTGGTGATGAGTTCGAGGAGAGCCCCGTAGACACGCTCGCGCAGCGGACCCGGTCGCTCGAGCTTGGGCACGGCTCCCTGCGCCAATCTTGCGGACAACATCGCGGTCCCCCTCCTGGCCGGCAGAGTCACATGACTGTATCGATGAGTTCTGGACATTGGCTATCGTCTACAGTCTACCGAGAACATTGAAGATCATGGGCAACGGATGACCTGGCCGGCGTACGAGAGATTCCCGCCGAAGCCGAAAAGCAGCACTGGAGTACCGGACTGCACCTCTCCGCGGGCCACCAACTTGGACAAAGCCAGCGGAATCGACGCGGCCGAAGTATTTCCCGACTCGATCACGTCCCGGGCGATCACCGCGTTGATCGCGCCAATCTTCTGGGCCACCGGTTCGATGATCCGCAGATTCGCCTGGTGCAGCACCACCGCGGACAGCTCCTCCGGGGTGACACCGGCCCGCTCGCAGACCTTGCGGGCGATCGGCGGCAGCTGGGTGGTGGCCCAGCGGTAGACGGACTGCCCCTCCTGGGCGAAGCGGGGCGGGGTGCCCTCGATCCGTACGGCGTTGCCCATCTCCGGCACCGAGCCCCAGAGCACCGGGCCGATCCCCGGCTCCTCGCCGGGCCCGGTCGCCACGACCACCGCCGCGCCCGCGCCGTCGCCGACGAGCACGCAGGTGGTGCGGTCCGTCCAGTCGGCGACGCCGGCCATTTTGTCCGCGCCGATGACCAGGACCCGGGAGGCGGAGCCCGCCCGTACGGTGTGGTCCGCCATGGCCAGGGCGTGGGTGAACCCGGCGCAGACGACGTTGAGGTCCATGACCGCGGGCGAGCCCATGCCGAGGCGGGCCGCGACGCGGGCCGCCGTGTTGGGCGACCGGTCGATCGCGGTGGACGTGGCGACCAGGACCATGTCGATGTCGGCCGGGGTGAGGCCGGCCGCGGCGAGCGCCTTGGCGCCCGCGTGCGCGGCCAGCTCGTCGACCGGTTCGTCCTCACCCGCGACATGCCGCGTCTTGATGCCGACCCGGCTGGTGATCCAGGCGTCGCTGGTGTCGACCAGGGCCGCCAGGTCGTCGTTGGTGAGCACCTTGGCGGGCTGATAGTGCCCGAGCGCGGCGATACGAGTGCCGGTCATGCCCGGGACCCCCTCTGCTGTCGACGTCAGGAGTCCTCAAGTCTCGTCAGCGACTCACCCGTACGGGTACAGGCGAACCAACAGGATTCCCCGTCTCCGCTTGGAGACTTCGGATCATCGTCGGAATAGTTCCCGATTCACCCGGCGAACAATTCACCCGGTGAACAGCTGCGCGGCCTTGAGGACCAGCTCATACACACCGTAAGCCAGAGGAATCCCTACCCAGAGCCAGGCGAAGACGATCAAGCCCGTACGGCGTGGCTCAGGCGCTGTGCCGCTGCTCGCTGGTGACGTGGTCATCGGATGCCTCCCTGGGGGCCGGAATGTGGTGGCGCGGGTGGACGGGCCTGATGAGTTCGTTGGCCACGAAGCCGACGGCGAGCAGGCCGATCATGATGGTGAGCGAGACCCCGTAGAGCCCGGAACCGCTCTTGCCCGCCTCCTCCTGACTGTCCGCGACCCAGTTCACGATGAGCGGGCCGAGGACGCCGGCGGTGGACCAGGCGGTGAGCAGCCGGCCGTGGATGGCGCCGACCTGGTAGGTGCCGAAGAGGTCCTTGAGGTACGCGGGCGCGGTGGCGAAGCCGCCTCCGTAGAAGGACAGGATGACCAGCGCGCAGATGACGAAGAGCGGCTTGGAGGAGTCGCCGAACCGCGCGATCAGGAGATACATCACGGCGCCCACGCCCAGGTAGACGCGGTAGACGTTCTTGCGGCCGAGCAGGTCGGAGGCGGAGGACCAGCCGATCCGGCCCGCCATGTTCGCGGCGGAGAGCAGCGCCACGAAGCCGGCCGACGCGGAGACCGAGACGGGGGTGCTCGTCCCGGCGAAGAAGTCGGTGATCATCGGGGCGGCCTTCTCCAGGATCCCGATGCCCGCGGTGACGTTCATGCAGAGCACGACCCACAGGCACCAGAACTGAGGGGTCCGTACGGCGGACTTCGCGGAGACCTGGGCGGTGGAGATCAGGCCCGTGGAAGCCGGCGATCCGGCCGGGCGCGTCTCGGCCTCGGCGGAGGGAGCGGGCTTCCGCTGCCGGTATCCCGGCGGCGGTACGCGGATCAGCAGGACGCCCAGCGACATGAACACGGCGTACACGAGACCGTGCACCAGGAACGCGTACGCGATGCCCTGGCTGTCCGCGCCGAACGACTCCAGCATCTGCGCGGACCAGGGCGAGGCGATGAGCGCGCCACCGCCGAATCCCA
This sequence comes from Streptomyces sp. NPDC087420, assembly GCF_044744165.1. Lineage (NCBI taxonomy): Bacteria > Bacillati > Actinomycetota > Actinomycetes > Kitasatosporales > Streptomycetaceae > Streptomyces > Streptomyces sp. NPDC087420. The sequence continues at coordinate 145,472 of NZ_JBIUXU010000012.1, read as the reverse complement.
TGATCGCGATGCCGGTGGCCATGCCGGGCCGATCCGGGAACCACTTGATGAGCGTCGAGACGGGCGAGATGTACCCGATGCCGAGTCCGATGCCGCCGACGAAGCCGTATCCGAAGACGATCAGCCAGAACTGCTCGGTGGCCGCGCCGAGCGCGGCGAGCAGGAAGCCCGAGGAGAAGCAGCTCAGGGCCACGGTCATCGCCCAGCGCGGCCCGTTGCGCTCGACCAGCGTGCCGCCGAAGGCGGCCGACAGGCCGAGCATGACGATGCCCAGCTGGAAGGGGAGCGCGCTCTGGGTGCCGGAGAGGCCCAGGGCGGACTCGAGTGGGGGTTTGAAGACGCTCCAGGCGTAGGCCTGGCCGATCGAGAGGTGCACCGACAGCGCCGCCGGCGGTACCAGCCAGCGACTCCAGCCGGGGGGTGCGAGAGGTGGGGTCATGGTCGCGAACTCTAAGAACGGCCCGACCCGTTGGGAAGATCGCTGCCACGGTTCACCCAAGATCCACGCAGGAGTTTGCCTACTGCATACCGGAAGGGAGCCTTGTGGCCCAGAACTACATACTGTAGACAATATATCGTCGACACGAAAGTAAGTGTGACCCTTCCCTCGGTCCCCCCTCAAACCGAACGGAGAGCCCCACAGTGAAAGTCGCAGTTGTCGGAGCCGGCGCGATCGGCGCCTACGTGGGAGCCGCGCTCGATCGAGCCGGCGCCGAAGTTCATCTCATCGCCCGTGGACCGCATCTCGCGGCCATGAGGCAGGACGGAGTCAGGGTGTTGAGCCCGCGCGGGGATTGGACCGCTCGGGTGCACGCCACCGATCGACCGGAGGACATCGGTCCGGTCGACTATGTGTTCCTGGGGCTCAAGGCGAACTCCTACGCGGCGTGCGGGCCGCTGGTCGAGCCTCTGCTCCATGACGGTACGGCGGTCATCGCCGCCCAGAACGGGATCCCCTGGTGGTACTTCCACGGGCACGGGGGTCCGCACGACGGCACACGGATCGAGAGCGTCGACCCCGGCGGCTCGGTCAGCGCCGTACTGCCACCCGAACGTGCGATCGGGTGCGTGGTCTACGCCGCTACGGAGCTGGAGGGGCCCGGGATCGTCCGGCACCTCGAAGGCACCCGGTTCTCCATCGGGGAGCCGGACCGCTCGGTGTCGAAACGCTGTCTCGAATTCAGCGAGGCGATGCAGGCGGGCGGACTCAAATGCCCCGTCGAGCCCGAGTTGCGCGACGACATCTGGATCAAGCTCCTCGGAAACATCTCGTTCAACCCCATCAGTGCGCTGACCCGCGCCACCATGCGGGAGATGTGCCTGCACCGCAGCACACGCCAGGTCATCGAGATGATGATGGCCGAAACCCTGAGCGTCGCTGAGGCATTGGGCTGCCACCCCGACATTTCCATCGAGCGGAGGCTGGCCGGCGCGGAACGCGTCGGTGACCACCGGACGTCGACCCTCCAGGATCTGGAGAAGGGCAAACCGCTCGAACTCGACGTCCTGCTCGCCGCCGTCGTGGAACTCGCGGAGATCACCGGCGTTCCGGTGCCCACCCTCCGTACGGTGGACGCCATTTCGGATCTCCTGGCCCAGGGCGCGGCTGCCTGATCCACTCCGGTGTCCGGGCCGGCCGACGGGACACAACACCCGGAGGGTCCGCTCCGGAACCACCCGGCCGACGGCCGCGCACAGACATTCATGGCCAGTTTCTGTCCGTGGGGTTCCCTTTACCTACAGGACTACAGAATACTGTATGCAATGGGCGCGGCCGTCGGTCACCACTCACAGGAGCGCAGCGTGAAGAAGCGAGAGCGCACACCGAAAACCTATGCCCGCATCACCCATCCCCTGGTGCGGGACCAGAAGGGCGGGCCTCTCCGCCGTGCGAGCTGGGACGAGGCCCTGGACCGGGCGGCCGAGGGCCTGGGAGCCGCTCGCGGCTCCTTCGGGATGCTCTCCTGCGCCCGGGCCACCAACGAGATGAACTACGTCGCGCAGAAGTTCACCCGCGTGGTGATGGGCACCAACAACGTGGACTCCTGCAACCGGACATGTCACGCGCCCAGTGTGGCCGGCCTGTCCGCGGTCTTCGGCTCCGGTGGTGGCACCTCGTCGTACGGCGAGGTCGACCACACCGACCTGATCCTGATGTGGGGCTCCAACGCCCGCTTCGCACACCCCATCTTCTTCCAGCACGTGCTCCGGGGCATCAGGAACGGCGCGCGCATGTACGCCGTCGACCCCCGCCGCACCTCCACCGCCGAGTGGGCCGAGAGCTGGCTCGGGCTGAACGTCGGCACGGACATCCCGCTGGCCCACGCGGTCGGCCGCGAGATCATTCACGCGGGCCTGCACAACACGTCGTTCATCGAGCGCGCGACCACCGGTTTCGAGGAGTACGCGGCCGAGGTCGAGCCGTGGACGCTCGCGGTGGCGGAGAAGGTGACCGGCGTACCCGCCGAGGCGATCCGCGACCTCGCCCACGCCTACGCCCGCGCCGAACGGGCCCAGTTGTGCTGGACGCTCGGCATCACCGAGCACCACAACGGGACGGACAACGTCCGGGCGCTGATCAACCTGTCGCTGCTCACCGGGCACGTCGGACGCTACGGCTCCGGTGTGCAGCCGCTCCGCGGCCAGAACAACGTCCAGGGCGGTGGTGACATGGGGGCCATCCCCAACCGACTGCCCGGCTTCCAGGACATCCTGGAGCCCGACATCAGGACCAAGTTCGAGAGCGCCTGGAACACCGTCATCCAGCCCGAGTACGGAATGACGCTCACGCAGATGTTCGAGGCGATGGAGACGGGTGACCTGAAGGCCGTCTACTGCATCGGCGAGAACCCCGCCCAGTCCGAGGCCGACAGCGAGCAGGCCGTCGAGCGCATGAAGAACCTCGACTGCCTGGTGGTGCAGGACATCTTCCTCACCGCGACCGCGGAGCTGGCCGACGTGGTCCTGCCCGCCACCGCCGCCTGGGCGGAGACGGACGGCACGACGACCAACAGTGAGCGCCGGGTCCAGCGCGTCCGCAAGGCCGTCGAACCGCCGGGCGAGGCGCGCGAGGACATCGACATCATCTGCGACCTGGCGGGCCGGCTCGGGCACCCCTGGAAGTACGCGGACGCCGAATCGGTCTGGAACGAGCTGCGGTCGGTGTCACCCGACCACTACGGCATGACGTACGAGCGGCTCGCGGAGCACCAGGGCATCCAGTGGCCCTGCCCCGACACCGACAAGATCGAGCCGACCTATCTGCACGGCCGCCTCTGGGACGAGGACCCCGCCAGGCGCGGCCGGCTCGCGCCCTTCGGCATCGTCAAGCACGACCCCCCGGTCGACCTGACGGACGATCAGTACCCGATCAGGCTGACCACGGGCCGCCGGCTCGACTCGTACAACACCGGGGTGCAGACCGGGAGTTTCGCCTCCCCGCTGCGCCGCGGCGAGTACGTGGAGCTGTGCCCCGAGGACGCCGAGCGGTACGGCGTGTCGGTCGGCGAGGAGGTACGGATCTCGTCGCGGCGCGGCACGGTCCAGGCCCCGGTCTGGGTCGATCCCGGACTGCGCCCCGGACTCGCCTTCATGACGATGCACTTCCCGGACGAGGTGGACACCAACCAGCTGACCATCGAGGCCAATTGCCCGATCGCCGGGACCGCCGAGTTCAAGGCGTCCGCGATCCGCATCGAGAAGCTGCCCGTCTCCGGGCTCGTGTCCGCCCCGGCCGTGAGGAGCTGAAAGATCAGTGGATCTGCACTTCGGTGACAGCAAACCGACCGACGAGGAACGAGCGGCGGTCGACGCCCTGCTGGGCCTGCCCACCTCGGCCTGGGAAGGGGCGGACGACCGGACCGACTCGGACCTGCGCTGGGCCCGGGGCGGCCGGGAGGCACGGGAGCGGCGGGACCTGCTGCTCCCGGGGCTGCACGCGATCAACGACCGGATCGGCTGGATCAGCGAGGGTGCCCTCGACTACCTGTGCCGACGGCTGACCGTGCCGCCCGCGGAGGCGTACGGCGTCGCCACGTTCTACGCGATGTTCGCCGTCAAGCCGCGCCCGGCGAAGGTGCTGCACGTCTGTACGGACCTCGCCTGCGCGAGCAAGGGCTCGGCCGCCGTCTGCGCCGGGCTGGAGGAGCGCCTGGGAGCGGCCGGTTCGGCGGCGGGCGGCCTCGTCTGGCAGCCGAGCCCCTGTCTGGGTCTGTGCGAACGCGCCCCGGCGGCGCTGGTCATCCAGGCGGGTGTCCCGTCCGACGAGGGCTCCGTACCCCTCCCCCTGGCGAGCACCGGCGTCACCGAGAAGGTCCAGCTCGGCGGCGCGCGGCCCGCCTGGCCGGCCGGTGCGAACCCGGCGGGCCCGGCCCGCGTCGGGGACGGCGTCTCCGTCACGGCTCCCCTGCCGTCGAGCCCGGCCGGCCTCCTGAACGGCGGCGACAGTGCCGGCGAGTCCGCGGAACCGGCCGCACGCCGCTACGCCACCGCCGTCATCGCCCCCGCCACCGCCGAGGCCCTCGTCCTCGCGGCGGCCGAACCCGCGGCGGCCCCGGCGGAGCCCGCCGCTGCCCTCGCCGTACCGCAGGCCGGACAGCCAGGGCTGTCACTGCTGGCTCGCGTCGGGGTCGTCGACCCGTACAGCCTCGACGACTACCGGGCGCACGACGGCTACCGGGCCCTGCGCCGCGCCTTCGACCTCGGCCCGGCCGGGGTCATCCGGGAGGTCACGGACGCCGGTCTGGTGGGCCGCGGCGGCGCCGCGTTCCCCACCGGACGCAAGTGGCAGGCCACCGCCTCGCAGCCGGTGCGCCAGCACTACCTGGTCTGCAACGCCGACGAATCCGAGCCGGGCACCTTCAAGGACCGTGTGGTCATGGAGGGTGATCCGTACGCGCTGATCGAGTCGATGACGATCGCCGGATACGCGGTCGGCGCCGACCGGGGCTACCTCTACCTGCGCGGTGAGTACCCGCGCGCCCTGCGACTGCTCCAGAACGCCATCGACCAGGCACGCGCCCGCGGCCTCCTCGGGGACGACATCCTCGGCCAGGGGTACGCCTTCGACATCGAGATCCGGCGCGGCGCCGGGGCGTACATCTGCGGTGAGGAGACCGCGCTGTTCAACTCCATCGAGGGCTACCGCGGCGAGCCGCGGTCCAAGCCGCCGTTCCCGGTGGAGAGCGGTCTGTTCGGCAAGCCGACGGCCGAGAACAACGTCGAGACACTGATCAACGTGCTACCGATCCTGAACCAGGGCGCCGCCGCCTACGCCGCGATCGGCACCGGCCAGTCGACCGGGCCCAAGCTCTTCTGCGTCTCGGGGAACGTCGGGAAACCCGGCATCTACGAGCTGCCGTTCGGCGCCACGCTGGGCGAGCTGCTGGAGCTGGCGGGGGCGCCCGACAACATGCGCGCGATCCTGCTCGGCGGCGCGGCGGGCGGTTTCGTCCGCCCCGACGAGCTGGACATCCCGCTCACCTTCGAAGGGACCAGGGCGGCCGGTACGACCCTGGGATCCGGGGTGGTGCTGGTCCTGGACGACACCGTCCAGCTGCCGAAGATGCTCGTACGGATCGCGGAGTTCTTCCGGGACGAGTCGTGCGGGCAGTGTGTGCCCTGCCGGGTAGGCACCGTACGCCAGGAGGAGGCGCTGCACCGGATCGTGGACCGTACGGGCGCCGACGCCGCGCAGGACATCGCACTGCTGCGTGAGGTCGGCGCGGCCATGAAGGACGCCTCGATCTGCGGTCTCGGACAGACCGCCTGGAGTGCCGTCGAGTCAGCCATCGATCGACTGGGGGCCTACAAGTGACCGTCATCCCACTGCAATTGCCGCGGCGGCTGCTCGAATTCACACTCGACGGCCAGGAGACGCGGGTGCCGGAAGGCTCCACGATCCTCGACGCCTGCCGGGCGGCGGGGAAGGACATCCCGACGCTCTGCGAGGGCGACACACTCACCCCGAAGAACGCCTGCCGGGTGTGTGTGGTCGAGGTCGAGGGCGCGCGCGTCCTCGCGCCCGCCTGCTCGCGCAAGGCCGAGGCGGGCATGACCGTCCTCACGGACAGCCCGCGGGCCCGGCACAGCAGGAAGATCGTCCTCGAACTCCTCGCCTCGTCCACGGACCTCTCGACCACCCCGAGGGCCGCCGAGTGGATCAAGGAATACAAGGCGAAGCCCGAGCGCTTCGGTCCCGACGCGGCCCGCCTCGACGAGGAACCGAAGATCGACAACGATCTCTACGTACGCGACTACGACAAGTGCATCCAGTGCTACAAGTGTGTCGACGCGTGCGGTGAGCAGTGGCAGAATTCGTTCGCGATCTCGGTGGCGGGCCGTGGCTTTGACGCCCGTATCTCCACCGAGCACGACGGACCGCTCACCGACTCGGCCTGTGTCTACTGCGGCAACTGCATCGAGGTCTGCCCGACCGGCGCGCTCAGCTTCAAGTCGGAGTTCGACATGCGGGAGGCCGGGACGTGGAACGAAGAGATCCAGACGGAGACCACCACCATCTGCGCGTACTGCGGTGTCGGCTGCAATCTGACGCTGCACGTACAGGAGAATGAGATCGTGAAGGTCACGTCTCCGCACGACAACCCCGTGACACACGGGAACCTCTGCATCAAGGGCCGCTTCGGCTTCCAGCACGTACAGGAACGCTGACCGGGTCACCGTACGGGTCGGCCGACGAGCACCAGCACATCGATACGAGTAGGACTGATCATCATGGGACGGGTCACCGAGCGCCGCCGCACCATCCGTATCCGGGACGGAATCGTCACGACCCGCCCCGACACCCTGGTGGCCGAGGAGCCGCTGGAGATCCGGCTGAACGGCAAATCCCTCGCCATCACGATGCGCACCCCGGGCGACGACTTCGCCCTGGCGGCCGGCTTCCTGGTGAGCGAGGGGGTGCTGGCGGCCGCCTCCGACGTGCAGTCGATCGTGTACTGCGCGGGGGCGAAGGACGACGGGTCGAACACGTACAACGTGGTCGACGTCCGGCTCGCGCCCGGTGTGCCGGTCCCCGACATCACGCTGGAGCGCAACGTCTACACCACTTCGTCGTGCGGGCTGTGCGGCAAGGCGAGTCTCGACGCCGTACGGACAACGGCCCGTTTCACGATCGACGACACTCCCCCGGTCCGGCTGGAGCCCACCCTGCTCGCCGGCCTCCCCGACCGGTTGCGGGCGGCTCAGGAGGTCTTCGACCGGACCGGGGGCCTGCACGCGGCGGCGCTCTTCAGCGAGCACGGGGAGCTGCTGGACATCCGGGAGGACGTCGGCCGGCACAACGCGGTGGACAAGCTGATCGGCCGCGCGCTGCGGCAGGACCTGCTGCCGCTGTCCCGGTCGATCCTCCTCGTCTCCAGCCGTGCTTCCTTCGAACTGGCCCAGAAGGCCGTGATGGCGGGCATTCCGGTGCTCGCGGCGGTGTCGGCGCCGTCCTCCCTCGCCGTCGATCTGGCCATGGAGACGGGGCTGACACTGGTCGGCTTCCTCCGTGGCCCCTCCATGAACGTGTACGCGGGCGATGAGCGCATCGCCCTGCACACTGGGGTGTGACAGTCCCCGCTGCACGGGAATAGGGCCCGGCCGGCGGGGAGCGCCCCCTGCGTCGGCCGGGTACCTCCGGCAGCCACACCCATCCGCTCGGCGGTGTGCGGGCCTGAGCCCGCCATCGCCTGATCCACTTTTCGTTCTCCGGGGTTACGTCCCCCGTCACCGCCCCCGTCGGCGCCTAGCGTCCGACGGGGGCGGAATCATCTGCAGCTCCAGGGTGGCGGGCGGCTCGGCCACGCCGGGGCCGCCGGCCCGGGTCCAGGCCAGCAGGTCGTCCGTACCGTCCTCGTCCAGCACCCAGCCCACCCAGGTGGCGCGGCCTCCCGCGCGCCGGCCCTCGGCGGAGGGCTGGACCACGACGACGTTGGCCTGTCCGCACGGGCCGAGACAGTCGGTCGTACGGACGGAGAGCCGGCCTCCCGAGGCGGCGGCGGCCGCGCGGAGGCGGGCGAGCTGACCCGCGTGATCCGTGCCGGGATTCTTGGCGGGGTCGCCGCAGCAGCAGCCCCGGCAGACGACGAGGGTGCAGGGGCGGCGGCCGAATGGGCGTATGCCCGGGGGGACGGGCGGGCGTATGCCTGACGGCGCGGGTGAGGGCGGCTTTGTCACCCGAGGATCTTGTCAGCCGTGAGGCGGGGCAAGGCGGCCGGTCCCGGGTCGGGGCAGGCCCGGATCGGGACGGAGCGAGGTCGGCGGTCCCGGGGCGGGGCATGCGGCCGGTTGATATCCTCTTGGCTCCTCCGGCCCCCCGGGCCGGGTGGATCTTGGGGGATGCATGAAGCCGCGCCTGGTGTTCGTCCATGGCATCGGCGGGCCGCTGGACAGCGCCGCCGAACGCGACGAGTGGGTGCGCGCGCTGGCCGAGGGGGCCAGGGCCGCCGGCCACGCCGGGAAGGTCTCCGCACTGACCCAAGGGTGGGCCGCCGACATCCGGTTCGCCTACTACGGCGACCTGTTCGGCCCCGGACAGGCCCAGGGCTCGGCGCTCGAAGTGACGGCCGATCAGGAGAGCATCCTGCTGGCGGAGTTGCTGCGGGAGGCGGTCGACGAGCGGCTGGCCGACCCGGCCGGCGAGGACGAGATCCGGGTGCTGGCCCACGCGCGGGCCCAACTGGCCCCCGAGGGCGTGCCCCAGGGCCTCGGCAGCGCCCTGCGGCAGACCCTCAACGCCGCGAACACCCTGCTCTCCGTGCCGGGGCTGCGGACGTTCGGCGGCTGGGTCAGCGCCAAGGCCATGATCCTCAGGCTCAGCCAGGTGGCGCGCTATCTCGCGCGCGGGGAGCCGGACGGCGACGGTGTCCCGCTCGACCGCCGGGTCCGCCGGCGGGTGGTGGAGGCCCTGGACCCCGCGGGACCGACGATCGTCGTCTCGCACTCGCTCGGCACCGTCGTGTCCCTGGAAGCGCTGCACGAACACACCGGTCCCGTACCGCTGTTCGTCACCCTCGGCTCCCCGCTGGGGATGCGCACTGCCGTGCTGCCCAAGCTCCGCCCCCAGCCGCCGCACGTGCCCGGTCGGGTCGGGCGGTGGCTCAACTTCTGGGACCGGGACGACTTCGTGGCGGGCGGCCCCCGCCCGGAGAAGCTCCTGCGGCCCAACTCCTCTGCCGTGCTGCCCGTCAGCACCCGGGTCGACTCGGACGGCGTGTGGGTGCATCCCGCCGTGCGGTATCTCGCCCACCCCGCCGTCGCCGGGCCGGTCGTGGAGGCCGTCGAAGCGGCGACGCTCTTATGACCGGTTCACCGCCCGTCCGGCACGTCCTGGTGATCGCACCGCAGTGTCCGCAGCTGGGGTTGCTCGACGGTCTGGACGACGTGGCGCGGGCGTTGCACGGCTCGCTCACCCACCGAAGGGGCGGCGCCCGTACGGACGCGCCGTCCGCCGGGGTCGTCTCGCTGCTGTACGGCGCCTCGCTCGGGCAGGCGCGGATCGAGGCCGCGATCCGGGGCGCCGCCCGGCGCGCGGGCGAGGCGGGCGCCGTACTCGTACTGGCGCTGATCGGGCACGGTATGACGCCCGGTCAGCACCCCACGCTGTATCTGATGGCCGGGGATTCCCAGCCCGACGTCATCAACACGGCGGTGAACGTGGGTGAGTTGCTGACCCAGGCCCTCGACACCCCCGGTCTCGCGGGGGTGATCGCGCTGGTCGACACCTGCCACGCGGGCGGCGCCGTACCGGACCTCAAGGCCCTGGACGCCGGGGTACGGGACGGCGCGACCCGGTTGTCGCTGCTGATGTCGGTCGGCGCGAGCCAGACCGCGTACGGGCTCGCGTTCACCCGGGGGCTGGTCGAGGTGCTCGACGCGGGCATCCCCGGCGCCGGGGAGTATCTGCGGCCCGACGCGGTGGTCGAGGCCGTACGGGACGCCGCTCCCGGACAGGACGCCCGGCTGGTCGAGTACCACGGCGCCCGGTTCGGTGAGCGTCCGTGGCTGGCGCGCAACGCCCGGCACCCGCACGCGGCGGGCTCGTTCCTGGGCCCGGTGGGAACGGAGGAGCTGGAGCGGGCGCTGGATCCGCTGGGCGGTACGGCTCTCCTGCCCGCGCCGCTGACCGGCGTCGCCGGCCTGGAGCGGTTGCGCGACACCCTGCGAGCCCGGCCGCCCGGCGGAAGCGGGACCCGCGAGGAGACCGCCTGGGCGGTCCGTGTGGCGGACGGCCTGCTCGACGGAATCCTCACCCTGGAGCTGCTCGGCGACTGGCCGGGCGGACCGCTCACCTCCGAGCGGCTGCGGCGGGCGCTGCTCGCCGCCGGCACCGGTCCCGAGGTGCGGCTCCCCGGCACCACCGGAAGTGAACTGCTGCGGGACGCGGTGGAGTTCCTGCGCCTGCGGGCCCCGCGTGTCGGCGCGAGCCGTACCGCGCCGCTGGCGGCCTTCGTGGCCGCGCTGGCCGCCGAGGACACCGTCGGGCCGGACCACCCCCGATTGCACGCCTGGGCCGGATCCGTGGGCGCCCGGGTCGAACTCTCCGACGCTCACGAGGAGTTGTCCCGGCGAAGTGACCGGACGCGGTTGCGTCTGATCGTCAGCCTGCACGCGGCGGTCGCCGACGAATGGCCCGAGACGCTCGACGCGTGGCTGCTGGACCGGGGGAAGCAGCACGCGCACCGGGAGTTCACCTGCGCGCCGGACCGGTCCGGGGTCGAGCGACGGCTCGCCGAGATCCTGCGGTGGGCGTCGGCCGAGGCGAAAAAGGTCGGTGTACGGCTCCGGCGGGTCGAAGTGGCCGCCTCCTCGGCGCTGTTGCTCCGCTGGCGTCCCGAGGAGACCGATTTTGGCGTGCGGTTGGGGGTCACGTACGACGTCGTCCTGCGCTGGAGCGAGCGCCTCTGCCCGCCCGAGCACCTGTGGTGGATCAACGACCACGCCCAGGAGAAGCTGGAGGCGATGGCCGCCGTCTCCGCGCGCGGCGGCGCGGGCGGGGCGCCCGTCGACTGGCTGGCCGAGCGGGAGACCGGCCAGGCCAAGGAACTCGACCGCCGGATGCGGCTGGGCGCCTACCCGGGCGCGGTGGCGCTGGCACACCTGCCGACCCGCTTCGACCAGGTCATGGAGGTGCTGCTGGCCCACGCACCGATCGTGCTGTGGCCGGACGGGGAGGCCGGGGTCCCCGACACCTCGCGCGAGAACCTCGACAAGTACTGGCACCTGCTGCCCGCCGAGTTCAGCGAGGCGTACCGGCGCAGCTGGCAGGAGGACACGCCGGCGGACGGGCGGGACGACCTCGCCCGGCTGCGGTCGGTGTGGCACGACCGGGAATGGCTCGACTTCTGCGAGTGGTTCGAGGGGGCCGCGTCACCGGCCGCCACGGACGCGCCGTCCGCAACGGAGGTGCCGTCCGCAACGCAGGTGCGTCCCACGACCGATGGGGAGCAGGACCTGATGGAAAGTAACGTCGAATGGAAAGTAACGTCGAATGGGAAGTAACACCTGATGGGGAGTGACACCTGATGACCTGGCAGCCCTTCTACGTCGGCGACGGCACTCCGCGCGATGTCGACCTGGGGGAACCGCCCCCGTGGCGCCGCTTCCCCCGGCAGGCGCTCGACCGTGAGTTCAAGCCGCCGCAGGGCCTGGTCAAGGCGGTCAACGCGGCGCTGGCGCTGCGGCGCCCCCTGCTGGTGACGGGGGCGCCGGGGTCCGGCAAGTCGACGGTGATCGAGCAGGTGGCCGCCGAGTTGAAGCTCGGGGACGTCCTGCGCTGGCACATCACGTCCCGGAGCACCCTCACCGAGGCGCTGTACCGGTACGACGCGCTCGGCCGTATCCACGCGCAGCGGCTGGAGGGGCCGGCGGGCGGCGACGACATCGCGCCGTTCCTCCAGTTGGGCCCGCTGGGCACGGCGCTCCTCCCGGCGGACCACCCGAGAGCCCTGCTGATCGACGAGATCGACAAGAGCGACCTGGATCTGCCCAGCGACCTCCTGGACGTTCTGGAGCGCGGCGAGTTCGAGATCGCCGAGCTGGCCCGGTACCGGGAGGAGAGTGTCTGCGTACGGGAGTGGGGCGGCGACATCCGGAGCGAGGTGGAGCGCGGCCGGGTGCGGTGCGCCAGTTTCCCCTTCATCGTGATGACGAGCAACGGTGAACGCGACTTCCCCGCCGCGTTCCTGCGGCGGTGCGTGCGCTTCACCATGCCGCGTCTGACGGTCGAGGCGCTGCGCCAGGTCGTGGACGCGCATCTCCGGGTCGGTACGGACCGCTCGGCGGCCGTCGACACGCTGGTCGCGGCCTTCGTGGCGCGGGTCGCGGGAGGGGAGCTGCTGGCCGTCGACCAACTCCTCAACGCCGTGCACCTGTTGACCGGCGGGAGCGCGCCGGCGGCGGAGGACGAGCAGGAGGTCATGGAGATCGTCCTGCGCGAGTTGTCCCGTGCCTGAGACGCCGTTGGCGCGCGCGGTCGCGGCGCTGCACGCGGGGGTGCCCGAGCTGGACGGCACCTCCCTCGCGGAGGCGTTGTGGCTGGCGGCGCTGATGGCGTCGGACGAACGGGCCCCGGAGCCCGCCGCCGTACCGGACGGTGGGGCGGCGACGCCTTCCACGGCTTCCGCCGAGGGCGCGGAGCGGCCCGCGGGCTCCCGCACGTCCCACGGACCCGCCACCGAGCCGGTCGGCGCGGGCGGTGAACGGGCCCTGCACGAAAGGCTGTCCGGGTCCGGCGCCCGGATCACCGGGGACCCGGTGAGCGCGTCCCGGGCCTCGGGTCTGCCCGAGGCGCTGGAGGTGACCCGCGCGCTGCGCCCGTGGAAGCGGCCGTGGCGGGAGGGCCGCGAGCGGGCCCTGGACATCGACGCCACGGTCGACGCGTACGCGAGGAGCGGGGAGCTGATCCCGGCGTTCACGCCCGCGCCCGAGCGGTGGTTCGACCTGGTGCTGGTCGTGGACCGGTCCCCCGCGATGCGGGTGTGGCGGGAGACGATCGCCGACTTCACGGCGGTGCTGGACCGGCTGGGCGCTTTCCGGACCCTCCAGGTCCGCGATCTCACCTTCGACGGCGCCCACCGGCCCGAACTGCGCGGCGCGCAGGGCGCGTTGACCAGCCATGGCCAGCTGCGGTCGCCGGACGCGCGCCGCCTGGTCGTGGTGGTGTCCGACTGCGCGGCGCCCGCCTGGCGGGAGGCGGCGGTCTGGCGGCTGGTACGGGAGTGGTCCGTGACGACGCCCGTCGCCCTGCTCGATCCGCTGCCCGTCAAACTCTGGCGCGGGACGGGCCTGAATCTGCCCACGGTCCGGGTGGGCGCGGGCGCGCCGGGGGCGCCCAACACCCATCTGCCCTTCGAGGCACCGGTGTTGCTTCCCCGTCTGGCGGACGGGGAGACCTGGCTGCCCGTCCCCGTCCTGTCGCTCTCACCGCACACGCTGGACCGCTGGTCGCGCACGGTGATGCGGGGCGCGCCCGAGGGGTGCGGCGCGGTGCTCGTCCCGTCCGGCGGCCGGGTGAGCGGTCAGGGAAACCGCCGGCCGGCCGTCGCGGCGCCGGACGAGCGCCGGGTGGAGGGCTTCGTCCGTACGGCCGCACCGGCCGCCGTACGCCTGGCCGTGCTCAGCTCGACGTTCGACCGGCTGAGTCTGCGGCTGCTCCAGATCGTCCGGCGGGAGTTGGTGCCGGAGGCGACGACGGCGGATGTCGCCGAGTTGCTGACGAGCGGGCTGTTCCTGCTCGACGGCGGGGTGGGTGCGGGGGCGGCGGTGGAGGGTGGTGCCGACGGCCCTGTGGAGCTGAGCCTGCCGGCCGCCGTGCAGGAGCGGTTGCGGAAGGAGCTGGCGGAGCACGAGGTGTGGCGGATCAACCGTGCGATCAGCCGGCATGTGTCGTCCCAGGGGGACGGTCGCGGGCAGCTGCCGGCGGTCGCCCACAACCCGATGGGCGGTACGGAACTCACTGCGGGGCGCGGTCCGTTCGGGCAGGCGTCGGCGCGGACGCTGGAGCTGCTGGGGTTGTCGGGGGCGGGTGCGGAGGCTGTTCCCGGGCCGGATGCGGCGCGGGAGGACGACGAGGTGCGGGACGTGGGGCGGCCCAGTCAACTTCCCCGCCTGGGCGATGCGTTGTTCCTGGGCCGTGCGAACGAGATGCGTACCGTCACCGCCTTGCTGACCGCGCCCGGGTCACCGGTGGTGGGGGTCACAGCCACCGAGGGCCCGTTCGCCGGGACCGGGAAGACCATGTTCGCCGTACGCGCGGCCCACGCGGTGAAGGAACAGTTCCCGGACGGTCAGCTCTTTGTGGACCTCCGTGGGTCCACCGCTTGGCCCCTGGACACGTCCGTCGCGCTGAACGGCTTCCTGCATGCTCTGGGCGTACCCTCCGAACTCATTCCGGGAGACGTCGAGGGCCGGACCCGGCTCTACCGCGCGACGCTGGCCGGGCGCCGCATCCTGATTGTGCTGGACGACGCCCTCAGGGCTGCCCAGATGACCCGGCTCCTGCCCGACTCCCCCGGCTGCGCCGTCCTGATCACCGGCAGACGGATGCGGGACGTCCGGGTGGACGGGATGGTGGAGGTGGACCTGCCCCCGCTGGACCGGGAGAGCGCGATGGAGCTGACCGGGCGACTCGTCGGTCGCAAGCGCCCTGAACTGCGGAGCGGTTTCGCTTCGCGGGTCGTCGAGTACTGCGGGAGATGGCCGCTCGCCCTCACTCTGGCCTCGGCCTGGGTGGCCACGTCGGCCTCGGCATCCACGGTGCTCAACTCACTGCGAGGACTGTCCGATGCCGATATCGACGTACTGAACCCGCTCCTGGACGCAAGCCTGCGTGACCTGGTCCCGTCGCTCAGGACCGCCCTGCTGCTCGTCTCACTGCCGGAGGACGCCGGACACCTGACCGCGTACGAGGTGTCAGCCCTCCTCGGCGCCGACTATCCCGACGCCGCCAAGACCGTGGAGACTCTGGTCCGCCTCGGTCTGATGGAGCGGTCGGGGCGGGAACGGTTCCGCTACCACTTCCACAACGGGGTCCACGCGTTTGTGCGGCGCAGGGCGCTTCGCCAAATCGGCTTCCAGGAGCGGAAGTCGGCCGAAGGACGGCTTCTGGCCCACTACCGGGATGCCGCTGTACGCGCGTACACGACGGACCGGCCGGGTGACCGGCTCGCCGAACGGCTGGGGCTGGGACCGGGACTTGGAGACCACAGCGGCGCGGACGTACCCGCCGGAGCGGGGATCGACTGGTTCCTGGTCGAGGCGCCCAACGCCCTGGCCGCGCTGACCCCGCGGTCGCCGGTCTCCCAGGACACCCTGGGCGTGCGGACCGACGTGTTGCTGCTGCTGCGGGATCTCGCGCTGTCGCCTCTGCACATGGACCAGTACCGTGACGTCGCGCTGGAGCTGGCGCGGGTGCCCGAGGTCAGCACCGCCCTGAGCCACGCCCGCGCACAACTCGCCCTCGCGCACGGCTACGTGGGCGGCGGCCTCTTCGACACGGCGGCCTTCGCGCTGGACAACGCGCCGCACCTGGCCTCCGATCCGGCGACGGCCGGGCTCGTCGCGCAGTTGCGGGGCACGATCGCCCAGGAAACCGGGGGCTACGAGACGGCGGCGGGCCACTTCCTCCAGGCGCGTTCGCTCGCCCAGGACGACGACGACCCCTACGCCGAGGCGACCGCCCTGCACAGTCTCGCCCTGCTCCACCTGGAAGCGAGACGGTTCCGCCCGGCGCTGAACGCCGCCGACTCGGCCCAGCGGCGCTGGGCCAGGCTGGGCGCGTCGCCGCAGCACGGCCAGATGCTCTACGTACTCGCCGAGGTCCATGAGGCGGGCGGTGCCCACGCGGAGGCGCTGGAGGCGCACCGGCAGGCGCTCCAGCTGTTCCGGTCCCACGGCCGGCCCCGGTGGCAGGCGCTGGTCCGGCTGGGCATGGCCCGCACCCTGCTGGCGACCGGCCTGCCGGAGGACGCGCTCCACTCGGCCCACGAGGCCCTGCGGCTGCTGGGGAGCGCGACGTCGTACAGCCGCCGCGCCGAGGCCGAGACCCTGACGGGGCGAGCGCTGGCCGACCTGGGCCGGACGGAGGAGGCCAGGACCCGGTGGTACCAGGCGCTGACGCTGTACCGAATGAACACGGACCCCGACCCCGTCGATGTGGCGGGGGTAAAGGAGTTGCTGGCGGCCACGGATCCCGGGCCCGTCACGGACCCGGCCCGGCTGACGGCCCCCGACCACACGGCCGGCTCGGACTCCACCGCCCCCACGGACCCCGGCACGGGCGGGTACTCCGCCGTCATCGCGGTCGGCATCGAGGATTTCGCCGATCGCGGTCCGGCCGAGCAGGCGGCGGTGACCAGGTTTGTCGAGCGGATCCTGCGCGAGGTCCTCACCCAACGCGGCGTGAGCGGAGACCACATCACCTCCCTGGCGGAAGACGACGGCGTCATCCTGATGACCACCGCGAGGAGCGTTCCTCTCGTCACGGTCATCCACGCCCTGCTGGACGACCTGCAATGGTGGCTGGACGACCACGACGTGGGCCTCCGCATCGCCCTGGACAGCGCCCCGACCCCGGCCGGACGGGACCGGCCCGACACCGGACCGGTGCTCGCCCTGCTGCGTCACGAGGAAGCCGGCAACGTGGGAAGGGCGCCCGGCCCCTTCCGTACGCTGATCGTGTCCCAGCGCGCCATGCAGGAGGCGGCACCCCAAGCGGAAGGGGAGGACTTCTCGCCCGAACGCTTTCACTCCGTACGGTTCGAGGGCTCTCCCCTCACCGGGGTACTGGCCTTTGTCCAGCTCCCCGACGAGTTCACCGCCTTCGACGATCAGCTCCACCGGCTGAGGGAAGCCTTCCTCGACGCCGACGCGGACGGCCGCCGGATGGCCCACCTGATCAGGGACTGCATGGACGCGCTGATCGAAAGTTCGCAGACCGACCGGGTGGACCTCGGCGACGCCCCGCCGGGCATGCTGGCGGCGCTGGGGGTGGAGGTCGCGCGGGAGACCCGCCACGAGTTCGGCCTCGACGGCGGCGACCGCCTGACCATGCGGATGGCGGACGTCGAGTTCGACGTCCACTTCTCGCTCCGGGGGCCGAGCTGGCTGTTCCCGCCCGAGGCGGTGAACGAGATCTGCCTGGTCGTGCACGCCGACGAGGCCCGGTCCGTCTGGTCGGCCGGGCTGGTCCGCGTACGGGAAAAGCTGTTGGAGCCCGGCCTCCGAAACCGGGACGCGATGCGTGCTCTCCGCCCCTCGGCGGTGGCCGCCGCCGTGGAGTGGCTCCACCAGGACGCCGAACTGCCGGAGAACCTCCTCGTGAGCGTCCCGGGCCCCGACCGCGCCGCCATCCTCTCGCGCGGGTCGGGGACGGAGCGGCTGGCCGAGCTGTTCCGGCGGGTCCAGAACCGCCCGATCCCCCTCGCGACCATACGCACGGTGGCCAGGCAGCCGGAGGTCGCCCGGCGGATCCGGGACGCGCGCCGCGTGCTCGCCGCCGAAGGAATCGTCGTCCTAGGACACCGGCCCGACGAACGTGAGGCCGCGGAGAGACTGGGCGTACCGGCTCCCGGTGCCGACGAATGGATCAGTGTCCGCGTGGACGAGGTGAACGAGGGGGACGGGATGGACGATGTAGGGGGTACGGACGAGGCGTGACCCCCACCGCACCAGCGGTAGAGCGTGCGTGAGTGTGGCGTACGGATTCGGTGGAGATTGTGGCGCCCGTTACTTACTCTTCGGTCAGAAGTGCGTACGGACCCTGCCGCGCCGGCCCGGTCCCCGCCCCTGACCTGTGGCGATACGAGTTCGCTCCGGTTATGTGCACGCTCTCCCGCCCGACTCCGCGGTGGGGTACCGTCACCGGCGCTGTGCGGAGCGTCCAAGGAGCAGGTCATTGCGCGAATTCACCGTTCCTCCCCTGGCGGCCGCGCCCCACGTAGGTGGGCTCGCGGACGCCGTGTTCGAGCATGCCCTCGACGATCCGCACCGGGTCGCCCTGGGCCGCAAGGACGACGAAGGCCGGTGGGGGGACGTGACCGCCGCCGTCTTCCGTGACGAGGTGCTGGCCCTGGCCAAGGGGCTGCTCGCGCAAGGGGTGCGGTTCGGCGACCGGATCGCCCTGATGTGCCGTACGCGCTACGAGTGGACGCTCTTCGACTTCGCCCTCTGGTCCGTCGGCGCCCAGTCCGTACCGGTCTACCCGACGTCCTCGGCCGAGCAGGTCCACTGGATGCTGCACGACGCCGAGGTCACGGCCTGCATGGTCGAGCACGAGGACCACGCGATGACGGTCGGGTCGGTGATCGACCGGCTGCCCCGCCTCAAGCGGCTGTGGCAGCTGGACGCCGGGGCGGTGGACGAACTGTTCGCGGCGGGCGCGGCCATCGAGGACGAGGTCGTGCACCGGCACCGCAAGGCGGTGACACCGGACTCCGTGGCCACGGTCATCTACACCTCGGGCACCACAGGACGCCCCAAGGGCTGTGTGCTGACCCACGCCCATTTCATGTACGAGACCGACACGGTGATCAGCCGGTGGGAGCCGGTGTTCCACTCCCGGCGGGGCGACGAGGCGTCCACGCTGCTCTTCCTGCCGCTCGCGCACGTCTTCGGGCGGATGGTCGAGATCGCGGCGATCCGTGGGCGGGTGAAGCTCGGCCACCAGCCGGAGCTGCGGGCGAGCGCGCTGCTGCCCGATCTCGCCGCGTTCCGCCCGACGTTCATCCTGGCCGTGCCGTACGTCTTCGAGAAGGTGTACAACGCGGCCCGCCGCAAGGCCGAGTCGGAGGGGAAGACCGGGCCCTTCGACAAGGCGATCGAGGTGGCGGTGCGGTACGCGGAGGCGCGGGAGCACCGGGCGTTCGGCATCGGCCCCGGGCCGTCCGCCGCGCTGCGCGTCCAGCACCAGTTCTTCGAGAAGGCCGTGTACAGCAAGGTGCGGGAGGCGATGGGCGGCCGGGTACGGCACGCCTTCTCCGGCGGCTCGGCGATGGACCGGCGGCTCGGCCTCTTCTTCGAGGGCGCGGGCGTCACGATCTTCGAGGGGTACGGACTCACCGAGTCGTGCGCTGCGGCCACCGTGAACCCGCCGGAACGCACCCGCTTCGGCACGGTCGGGCAGCCGATCCCCGGCACCACGGTCCACATCGCCGAGGACGGTGAGATATGGCTGCACGGCGGTCTGCTCTTCTCCGGCTACCTCAACGACAGCCGGGCGACGGACGCGGTCCTGCGCGACGGCTGGCTCGCCACCGGTGACCTGGGGTCGCTGGACGAGGACGGCTACCTCACCATCACCGGCCGGAAGAAGGAGATCCTGGTCACGTCGGGCGGCAAGAGCGTGTCGCCCGGGGCCCTGGAGGAACGGGTCCGGGCGCATCCGCTGGTCGCGCAGTGCATCGTGGTCGGCAACAACCGCCCGTACATCGCCGCGCTGGTCACCGTCGACCACGAGGCGGTGGAGCACTGGCTGACCATGCGGGGCAAACCGCCCCTCAAGGACCGGGACCTGGTGCGTGACCGGGACCTGGAACTGGAGATCCGGCGGGCGGTGGTGGCCGCCAACACGGCGGTGTCGCAGGCGGAGTCGATCCGTACGTTCCGGATCCTGGCGCATCCGTTCAGCGAGGAGCGGGGGCTGCTGACCCCGTCCCTCAAGCTCAAGCGGAAGGCGATCGAGACGGCGTACGCGACGGAGGTCGAGGCGCTCTACAAGTAGCCCGCGCGACCGGTGGTGCCGACGTGGGTGACGCGCCGGGAATCTGTCCGCCCCGGCGATCGTTGAACGACCGAGACTCCACAGACAACAACAACGTTAGGATCGACCGCTCGTGAGCAAGGTCCCCACCGTTACCCTCAACAACGGCATCGAGATGCCCCAGCTCGGCTTCGGCGTCTGGCAGGTGCCGAACGACGAGACGGCGCAGGCCGTCGGCACGGCGCTGGAGGCCGGCTACCGCAGCATCGACACCGCGGCCATCTACGGCAACGAAGAGGGCACGGGGCAGGCCGTCGCCGCCTCCGGCATCCCCCGCGATGAGCTGTTCATCACCACGAAGCTGTGGAACGCGGACCAGGGGTACGACTCGACCCTGCGCGCCTTCGACACCTCGCTGGCCAAGCTCGGCCTCGACTACGTCGACCTGTACCTGATCCACTGGCCCCAGCCGGAGAAGGCCCTGTACGTGGACACGTACAAGGCCTTCGAGAAGATCCTCGCCGACGGCCGCGCCCGGTCCATCGGTGTCTCGAACTTCCTTCCCGAGCACCTGGAGCGGCTGGCCGCCGAGACCTCGGTGGTCCCGGCCGTCAACCAGATCGAGCTGCACCCCCGGCTCCAGCGGGCCGAGTCCCGCGCCTACCACGCGGAGCACGGCATCGCGACGGAGGCCTGGTCGCCGCTGGCCCAGGGCAAGAACCTGCTGGACGTCCCGACGGTGGTGGCCGTCGCGCGCAAGCACGGCAAGACCCCGGCGCAGGTCGTGCTGCGCTGGCACCTCCAGCTGGGCAACGTGGTGATCCCCAAGTCCGTGACGCCGTCCCGGATCCAGGAGAACTTCGACACCGTCTCGGCCGGCTTCGAGCTGGACGCGGACGACCTGGCGGCGTTCGCCGCGCTCGACGAGGGCTGACCGCCTGTACGTACACGACTCCACGTACACGCACCAGCACAGGCGCGGCGCTTCCGGTCGGGGGCGCCGCGCCTGTGTGTGGGCCGCGCCCCTGCGTGTGGGCCGCGCCTGTGTGTGGGCCGCGCTTCTGCACGGGCCGTGCTTCGGTACGGAGTCAGATCTTGCGCGCGGTGTGCACCGTACGGGCCTCCAGCAGGAAGACGTCCGGGCGCTTCAGCAGGCCCTGCGGGTCCTCCGGGTCCACCAGCCGGTCCAGGGCCTCCTGGTCGTCCGCCGCCCCTTCCGCCAGGTTCTTGTCCCGCAGCCGGGTGAAGCTCCGGACGAGTTGCTCCCGTACGACCAGCGGCGCCGGGGCCGGGATGTCGAGCAGGAAGGAGCGGGTGCCGCTCGGTTCCAGACCTGCCGCCCTCAGCAGGGCCGGCCAGTCCTCCGTCTCCCGTACGGCGCCGGGCAGTTCGGACCGCATCGCGCCGAACCACTCCGCCAGCCGTGCCTCGAAGCGCGCTTCGAGCCCCGGCCTGCCCATGCCGACGCCGAGGTCCCGGGGAAGGTGGCGGGCGCTCAGGCCTCCCTCCAGGAGGGCGAGCACCCCGCCGGGCCGCAGCCGCCGGGTGAAGCCTTCGAGCGCGGCGAGCTGGTCCCCGAGGTGGTGCAGTGAGTTGCCGGCCCAGATGACGTCGGCCTCTCCCAAGGTGTCGACGGCGTCCGGGAGTTCGGCGAGGCGCGTGCTCACTCTGCCTCCCAGGTCGAGGAGTTCGGCGCGGGCGGCGGTACGTTCCAGCAGCTCGGGGGTGGCGTCGACGGCGACCACCTCGGCGGCGGGGAAGACGTCCGCGAGGAGCACGGAGACCACGCCGGGGCCGCTGCCGATGTCCAGGACCCGGCGGGCGCCGGGTGCCGGGAGGAGGCCGGCGATCCACTCGGCGGCCTGCCGGTACAGCGGATGGCGGATCTCCGCCTCCTGTTCGAGCTGGGTGCTGAGGACGCCCCAGTCGAAGTCGAAGGTCTCGTTGCCGTGGGTGTGGCCCTGGGAATGGCCGTGCGTGTGGCCGTGGGCGTGGCCGGTCCCGTGGGTGTGGCCGTTGTCGGTGGCGGCGGCAGGAGTGACCGCCGTCGTGTGGGCGTCGTCGTGAGGGCTCATGGCCCCAGGCTGCACGCCCCGTGCCGCTCTGGCTAACTGTGTTGCGGTTCCGGCAAAGAATCCGGTGCCGGGGGCTGGGCCGCCGCGCCCGCCCGGTACTCCTGCGGGCTGACGCCCCGTACCCGCTTGAAGGCCGTGCTCAGCGCGAACGAACCGCTGTAGCCGACCTTCCGCGCCACCGCCTCGACCGTCACGTCCGACCCGCGCAGCAGATCGGCCGCGAGCGCGAGCCGCCAGCCGGTCAGGTACGCCATCGGGGGCTCCCCCACCAGGTCGGTGAAGCGGCGGGCGAGCCCGGCCCGCGAGACCCCGCACGCCGTGGCGAGCGAGGCGACCGTCCACGGCTGGGCCGGATCGCTCTGGAGCAGCCGCAGGGCGTTGCCGACCGACGGATCGGCCATGGCGCGGTACCAGCCGGGCGCCTCCGCGCCGGGGCGCGAGAACCACGCGCGGAGCACGGCGATCAGCATCAGGTCGAGCACCCGGTCGAGGACGACGCTCTGCCCCGGTTCGTCCCGGGAGATCTCGTCGTCGAGGACCGGCATCAACGGCCCGTTCCACGCGTCGGCGGGCAGGTGGATCAGGGCGGGCAGGGCGTCCAGCAGCCGCCGGCTGACCTCGCCGTCCATCTGGTACGTGCCGATGAGCATCGTCGTCGCCCCGTCGGGGGCGTTGCCCCAGGTCCGTACGCCCAGCCGCATCGACTGCGCGAGCGGTTCGCCCTCCAGGGTGTGGCAGACCCCGCCGGGGCCGATGAGCGCGCGGGGGGTGGTCGCCGGGTCGCCGGCGGCGGTGTACGCCTCGGGGCCGCGCGCGATCGCCACGTCGCCGGGGCGCAGGTGGATCGGGTCGCCGCCGTCGCCGGGAACGATCCACGCCTCGCCGCGCGTGACGCACATCAGGCAGAGGGGGGCGCGGTCCTCGATCCGGACGGACCACGGCGGTTCCATCACCATGCGGAGCAGGAAGGCCCCCCTGGCACGCGGTCCGTCGAGGAGTCCGGCGAGTACGTCCATGTCACCAGCGTAAATGCACCGGCGACGGGTCCGGTTACGGCACCGGTCAGTTCACGCCGTGCGCGGGCGCGATGTCCTCGACGCGGCGCGCCGCCGGGGCGGTGCACTACCGTCCCCGTATGGCAGTCCCCGCCCCCGCTCCCGCCCCGAATCCGTCCGTCGGCCCCCTGTTGCGCGACTGGCGCCGGCGGCGCCGGATCAGCCAGCTCGATCTGGCGCTCCGGGCGGATTCGTCCGCCCGGCACATCAGCTTCGTCGAGACGGGCCGCTCGCGCCCCAGCGAGGAGATGGTGCTGCGGCTGGCCGAGCACCTCGACGTACCGGTGAGGGAGCGCAACGCCCTGCTGCTGGCGGCCGGTTACGCGCCCCGGTACACGGAGACGACGCTGGACGACCCGGCCATGGACGTCCTGCGCGAGGGCCTGACCGAGCTGTTGCGGGCGTACGAGCCCTACCCGGCGGTGATCGTGGACGGGACGTACACGGTCGTGGCCGCCAACCGGGGCATCGCCCTGCTGATGGAGGGTCTGCCCGGGCACCTGCTCGCCCCGCCGCTGAACGTCATGCGGATCACGCTCCACCCGGAGGGGCTCGCCCCGCGCATCCTCAACCTGCCCGAGTGGCGCGGGCATCTGCTGGACCAGATGGAACGTCAGCTGGCTCTCTCCCGCTCCCCCGCCCTGCGTGAGCTGTACGACGAGGTGGCGGCGTACCCCATGCCCCCGGCGGAGAGCCGGACGCCGGCGGACGGGGTGCGGGAGGAGGGACCGGCGCTCCCGGGCTTCGCGCTGCCGCTGCGCATCGGGCACGACGGCCAGGTGCTGTCCTTCCTCTCCACCATCGCCACGTTCAACACGCCGATGGACGTCACCGTCGCCGAACTGGCCATGGAGACCTTCCTCCCGGCCGACCCGGCGACGGCCAAGTACCTGGCGTCGGTGACCACGTAGCGGGCAGCGGTCATTCCGTGCCGGGTGGTACGGGCGGTGCGGGCGTACGCCGCTTGCGACGGGGGCGGGTCGCCCATGCCACGCAGGCCGTGGCCAGGGCGGTGAGGGCCAGCGCCAGGGCCCAGTTGACGGGGTAGTCGAGCGGCAGCACCGTCGGGTTGTTCGGCTTTCCGGGGCGGAGCATCAGCGGCAGCGCGAGCAGGGTCAGGCAACCGGCCGCCAGCAGGCCGCCGCGCAGCGCCGGGCGGGATCCGGAGCGCCCGACGAACAGCCCGGCGCCGAGGACCAGCGGTACGAGCAGCCCGTCGTGGAGGGCGACCGCGCCCGCGAGCCACAGCGTCACGTCCAGTGGGTCGCCGGGGCGGGTGAGGGTGAAGAGTTCGTACGCGCCGAAGCCGAGCGCCGCCACGCCGAGCGCGCCGAGGGCGATACGTGCCGTCGTGGCGGTGGCCGGGGCGGGCGAGGCGGCGGGGGTGGGGGTGGGCGCGGTCGTGTCGCCGTTCCGGGGCATCACAGCACCTCCAGTCGTGTGACCCACTTCGTCTGGAGCACCCCGGGGCGGTTCGGCGCGATGATCCGGGCCGGGTAGCCGTGGTCCGGCGCCAGGATCTCGCCGTTGAGGCGCAGGGCCAGCAGGGTGAGTCCGTCGCGGGTGTAGGCGCGGTCCATCGCGGTGACGCCGTACCCGCCGTGCCGCTGCATCGAGACGATCCGCAGCGGCGCGCCGTCCGGCAGTCCCGCGCGGGCCAGCAGGTCCTTGATGCGGACGCCTTCCCAGTGGGCCGACTTGGACCAGCCCTCGACACAGGCCATGGGCAGTTCGACGCGGGTCTGCGGCATGGCGCGCAGTTCGGCGAGGGTGAGTTCGTACGGCTCGGGGCCACCGACCCGCAGCCGCCACCCGCGCAGGTCGTCGGCGGTGATGCCGGCGGCCTCGGCCGTGCGGTTGACCGGCAGGCCCTGCGGGCCGACACGCGGGTCCCGCGGGGCCAGGAGCACCAGCTTCCGCAGGGGGGTGAAGGACTGTCCGGCCGAGACGAGCGTGACCGCGCCGACCGACGCGGCGAGGCCGAGCAGCAGCGAGCGCCGTTCGGCGCCGTCCGTGGTCGCTTCGCCCTCCGAGTCCCGCGCGTCGAGACTGGTCGTCGCCCGCGACGTACGGCGCCAGTGCGCGGCGATCACGGGCGCCTTCACGGCGAGGTGGACCAGCAGCGCGCCGATGATGACAAACGCCAGCGCCCAGTGGACGGCGCGGAAGGGAAAGGGCCAGGGATACCACTGAATGGTGTTGAGGAGTCCCATGAACAGTTCGAGCAGCGTGGCCGCGACCAGAACGGCGATGGAGATCCGTTCCAACGCGTGTGCGACGGAGCGAATCGGAGGCCATTCGAAAAGCCTCGGATAGACCGTCCAGAGTTTCACCAGAAGCAGCGGAATCGCGGCGATACCGCTGATGACGTGAAGCCCTTGTGTCACGCGGTAACCGGAGACAGGCCTGGTGGGAAGGTGTCCGGCCGCCCAGCCGGGTGGTTCCTGGAGATAGTGGCTGGTGACGCCGGTGACGAAGCAGACAAGAAGGGCGAGTCCGAGCCACCGGCCCACCGCCGTCGCCGTGCGCGGGTCGTGCAATCGGCCCCTGAATCGGGGGAGGAAAGGCGGGGTACGCATATCCGTATTCCACGCTGTTTCCCGTACGGGGTGAAGGGGGTCAGTGATTACGGAAAACTGACGTCCGGCGTACGCACCTCCGGCGTACGTATCTCCGGCGTACACATTTCCGGCGCGCGGATTTCCCGTCCGGCGAATGCGCTCACCAGAACGTGAGCAGCAGATGATTGACGGCCAGTCCGACGGCGGCCTGGGCCACCAGCCAGCGCCGGTGGTCCCGGGCGGGCAGCAGGGCGGCGGTCACCGGCAGCCAGAGGGTGAAGGGCAGCCAGATGCGTTCCGTCTCGGCCTTGCTCATCCCGGACAGATCGGCGGCGGCCACCGCCAGCAGGAGCGCGACCACCAGGAGGGCAACCGCCCCGTCACCGGTGACCGGCCCGCCGCGCCGCAGCCGCCGCAGCGGATCCGGCACTGCGGCCAGGGCCCGGCGGATCCCGGCGGCGGAGGCGAGCCCCGCGGCGATCACCACATTGGCGAGATTGCCCCACACCCAGTAGGAGTACGGGCGTTCCCCTCCCACGCCCTGGTAGTAGCGCTCCACGAGCAGGTCGTACGCCTCCCACCAGCGGAACCCGGCCAGCGTGAAGGTGACCGCCACGGCGAGGAATCCCAGTGCCAGGAGCGGCAGCGGCCGTGCGGTACGGGTCAGCAGCAGGATCGCCGCGACCGGGACCACCATCAGGGTGAGCCCGTACGAGAGGTAGACGATCCAGCCGAGGAGCAGTCCCGCCGCCAGGGCCGCCGTGCGCGGGGCGCGGACGGTGCGCGTCGCGGACAGGCTCAGCAGGGCGAGGGCCCAGGCGCCGACGGCGGCGAAGTAGGCGTCGGCGGAGGCGCCGACCCAGACGGCGGCCGGGGTGAGGACGAGGAAGGGGGCGGCGGCGCGGGCGGCCCGCTCGGCGTCCAGCGCGCGCAGCGTGACCAGCACGGCGACCACCGCCGAGGTACCGGTCAGGATGCAGAACGTGGCGGCCCACGCCCCGCCGCCCAGGCCGATCCGGTCGAGGCCGACGAAGGTGAGGACGGCGGCCGGCGGATGGCCGGCGATGTGGGTCGGCCAGTTGTCGGGCGAGTCGAGAAGGATGTGGGCGGTGTAGCCGCGCAGGGCGGCGCCGATGTCCCGGAAGCGGTCGACCCCGCGCAGGTATTCGTGGGCGGTGTCGAGCCGGCCCGCCACGCCCCGCTGCCAGCCGTCCACGAGCGCCAGCGACCAGGTCCAGGCGAGGGCCGCCGCCCAGCTCGCGGCGAGGAGCCGCCGCCAGGACAGCCGGGCCGCGAGGGCGGGGCCGTACAGGACGACCAGGGCGGCGGTGACCAGGGCGGGGAGGGTGCCGGCGCCGGTGTGCGGCAGCCACTCGGCGAGGAGGGGGGGCCATTGGACGTGCAGGGTCCCGTACCGGTCCTGGATCACGGCGCCGATCACGGCGGCGGCGGTGACGAGGAGGGCGGCGGCTCCGGCCGCCAGCAGGTCGGCACGGCGGCCGTCGGGGGCTCCGGGGGTGGCGGATTCTGCGGGGCGGCGGGGTGGGGCTTCGTGTCGCGCGGGACGCGCGGGGTGCGGGTCGGAATGGGGAAGCGGGGTCACGCCGTCACGTTAGGGCCGCAGCCGCACGGATCGGGGTGAGCGACGGGTCGCGTCACCGATCCGTCAGATCTCCGGCCCCCGCTCTGGTTTCTCTCCGGCGTCAGCCTTTTGTCATGAGTCGCAACCGGGCCCGGCGCTCCCCGGCGCCTACGGTCGCTGACATGGACGTCCCTCTGCCGTCGTGGCGCAGCCCCCTGCGCGGGCCCTGGCTGACCTCGGTCTTCGCGGTGGTGCTGCTGGCCGGCATCCCGGTGCTGTGGGTCACCGGCCTGCTCTCGTACGCCGCGTACAACCCGGACCTGGCGCCGGTCAACGACAAGACACCGGGCAAGGGCCTGCTCGGCTTCTACCTCTTCTCCTGGCCGACCGACCCGTACTGGCTGTACCGCGTCACGCAGGGCGTCCATGTGACGCTCGGGATCGTGCTGGTGCCGGTGGTGCTCGCCAAGCTCTGGTCGGTCGCGCCCAAGCTGTTCGTGCTGCCGCCGGTACGGTCCGTGGGCCACGCGCTGGACCGGTTGTCGCTGCTCCTGCTGGTCGGGGGCGGGCTGTTCACGTTCGCCACGGGTGTCCTCAACATCCAGTTGGAGTACGTCTTCCCGGGGTCGTTCTATCCGCTGCACTTCTACGGGTCCTGGGTGTTCTTCGGCGCGTTCCTCGCGCACGCGGTCCTCCGGCTGCCGCGTACGGTACGGGCGCTGCGCGGCCACGGCCTGCGCGCCGAGCTGCGGACGCCCGCGTCCCGTACGGCACCGGAGCCACCCGATCCGGGGAGCGGCCTGGTCTCCCGCGACCCGGCGCCGCCGACGGTCTCGCGGCGGGGTGCGCTGGGCCTGGTGGGCCTGGGGTCGCTGGCCCTGTTCGTGGTGACGGTGGGGCAGAGCATCGGGGGCTCGGTGCGGGGCACGGCGCTGCTCGCCCCGCACGGCCGCGATCCGGGCCCGGGGCCCAACGGCTTCCAGATCAACAAGACCGCCGAGTCGGTGCGGTTGAGGGCGCGGGACATCGGTGAGGACTGGCGCCTCGTCGTACGGGGCGGTGGCCGCACGGCGGTGCTGACCCGGGGGCAACTGGAGCGACTGCCCCAGCACCGGTCGGCGTTGCCGATCGCGTGTGTCGAGGGGTGGTCGACGTCCGACCAGCGGTGGGAGGGGGTGCGGCTGGTGGATCTCGCGGCGCTGGTCGGCCTGGACCACCAACCGCCGGGTGTCTTCGTGGAGTCGGCGCAGTTGCACGGTTCGTTCCGCTCGGCCGCGCTGCGGGACAACCAGGTCCGCGACACCCGCTCGCTGCTCGCGCTGCGGGTCAACGGGGCGCGGCTGTCGGTGGACCACGGCTTTCCGGCGCGGATCATCGTGCCGGGGGCGCCGGGTGTGATGAACACCAAGTGGGTCACGCGGCTGAGCTTCGGGGAGGCGGCGTGGCAGGCGTGAGGAAGGCGGCGAAGGGCGCGGCCCCGGTCTTCCGGGCGCGCGTCCGGCGGCTGTACGGCGAGTCGCCGCTCCACCTGCTCGTCCTGCTGACGTCGTTTGTCATCTGCTGCTACGCGGGCGTGCTGCTGCTGGAGGAGGACGACTGGGGCGGGATCCTGATCTGGTTCGTGGGCGCGGCCGTACTGCACGATCTGGTGCTGGTGCCGCTGTACGCGCTCCTCGACCGCGGGGTGCGCTCCGCGCTGGGAAGGCGGCGGCCCGCCCCGGCGCGTAAGGCGGTCAACTACGTCCGCGTCCCGGCCGCCGTCTCGCTGCTGTTGCTGCTGGTGTACTGGCCGTTGGTGACGCGGGCCTCACCGTCCTACGAGGCGGCGACCGGGCTGGACATCGGGGTGTTCCTGGGGCGCTGGCTGCTGATCACGGCGGCGCTGTTCGTGGCGTCGGCACTCTGGCTGGGGTGGCGGACGTGGTACGGCCGACGGACGCGGGCGCGGCACGACCCGCCCCGGCCGACCGGAACGCGCCCACCCGCGCCTCGATGACACGGCCCCCGTCATGCACGGTACGGGTCCTTCCCCGGGGCGCGGCCGCCGTCCGGCGCGGGCAGTCGTACGGTGTCGCGGACCCCGTCGGGCCAGGTCACGACGGCGGTGGCCGCGGACCCCTCGAAGCGTGCGGTGAGGTCCGGGAGGTCGGCCGGGTCCAGCGCACCGCCCCCGAGGTGGACGGCGGCGGCATAGAGCACGCCGGACTCGGCGGGCCCCCCGGTCCACAGCACCGGGGTTGCGGAACGGGCCCCGAAGGCGTTGCTGTCGACGGAGCGATGCGTCGCGGCGACGTCGAAGCCGCGCAGCCCGAGAACGCTTGAGACGAGACCGTCGACCCCGACGACGGTGGCGGTCGGCATTTCAAGCCCGTCCGGCGCTTCGAGCCCGCCGGGCACTTCAAGCGCGTCCGGCGATGGAGGACACGGCGCGACCGGAGGCCGCGTCTCCGCACCGGCCTGCTCCTCCTCCCCGTCCACCGCGAGCGCCCAGCCCCCCAGCCTCAGCCGCCACGGCCCCCCGTCCCCCTCGTCCGTGGCCGGATGGGCCGGGTCGGCCGGATCGACCCGTACCAGACGGATCTCCACCGACCCCCGCAGCACCGACCCCACCGTGACCCACGGCCCGACCCGGTACGCCGTGTCCGGGCCGCCGAACGGGTCCCAGCGCTCGTCCGCCGGCCAGTGGGCCCTGCTGCGGGAGACACCCGTGGCGCCCTCGACCGAGATCCGCTCCAGCGGGCGGCGGTGCGCGGCCCTGCCCTCGGCGTCCACCAGCGTGGCGGTCCCGTCGACCGGGCCGCCCGCCGGGTCCTCGGGCATCTCGGGGGCCGTGTGCGTGGAGTACGTGAGGCGGGCGTAGCAGGGGTCGTCGGAGTGGAGGCGGGCCGGGTCGGCGTGGTCGGCGCCGTGGTTGACGACCCGTACGACACCGTCCGACGCCGTGCCGGACACCAGCCAGCCCGGCGCCCGCAACGGGCGTACGAAGGAGTCCTGTTCAACGGCGAGAGGACTCTCCTCCTCCGTCCACACCGGATGTGTGGGGGGCAGGAGCAGCCCGATGAACCCCTTGGCCGCCCAGTACGGCGAGGCCGGCCCCGAATACGTCTGGAGCAGGCCTCGGAAGGGCCGGTGCCAGCCCAGGGTGAGGAGCCCGGCGTCGTCCGTGGCGCCGTCCGAGGTGAAGTGGTCGAGCATCCGGGAGGCCAGCCGGCGGGTCTCGCCGGGTGGGAGCGGAGTGGCGTCGAAGAGCGCGCCGGTCCATACGGGGGCGAGCGCGGCGAAGCGGTAGGTCATCGAGCGGCCCTGGACGAGCGGGGAACCGTTGGCGCCTACGAGCAGCCGCTGGTCCTCCAGGAAGCGCCGGAGCCGGGCCCGGTAGCGGTCGAGCAGTCCCGGGGGCGCCGCGTCGCCCATGATCCGGCAGAACCAGAGCGGGTAGAGGTGCATGGCCCAGCCGTTGTAGTGGTCGAAGTTGCGGTGCGCGCCGCCGGTGAGCCCGTCGGAGTACCACCCCTCCTCCGCGTACCACTCGTCGGTGAGCGCGATCGTGCGGTCCAGGTCGTCCTGGCGCCAGGTGCCGCCCACGCCCCGGGCGAAGGCCTCGGTGACGCCCTGGAACCAGATCCAGTTATTGCCCGGCATGTCGGTGCCGGCCATGGCGCCCAGCCACTCCAGGAGTTGTTCCTGGACGCGGCCGGGCAGGCGGTCCCAGATCCAGGGCCGCGTCTCGTGCAGGGCCAGCGCGACGGAGGCCGCCTCGACCTTCGCCTGGTTGCTCTCCTTGAACGTGGGCCAGCGCCGGGGGTGCGCGGGATCGACCCCGGCGGTCAGGCCGGCCGCGTACCACTCGGCCAGACCGTGCGGATCCGCGCCCCGCGCCCCGGCGAGGCGGAAGGCGGCCAGCAGGAAGGACCGGGCGAAGCCTTCGAGGCCGTCGCTCCAGATGCCGTTATGGCTGGCCGGGCCCGGCAGCTGGACGAGCGAGTGGTCGGGGGTGGCGTACGGGCGTACGGCCAGGAGCAGCCGGTCGGCGGTCCGTTCCCAGTGGGCGCGGTCGGCGGCGGGGGTGCGGCCGGCGGGAACGGGGGCAGGGGGGACGGAGGTCATCGCTTGCGGCTCTCCCGGTTGAGGGTGTCGTCCTTGGACATCGGCGTACCGCCGGGGGAAAGCCCTTTCGTACAGGCCCCCGAAGCGTCCCGCCTGCTGCCCGGTCTGACGGTGCCATGTAAATCCAGCGCCTTGCCTCACGTCAATGCGTCCAGCAGGCGATTCCCGGGCCGACCCATAGGGACGGCCCCCGGAGGATCCCCGCCCCGGCGGCTCGGCAGGGGTCGGAGGGCGGCCAGAAAGCGCGTTCCGAGGAGCACGGATCACGCGGTCCGGGGCGGGAAACCGCGGGCCCTCTTTTCGGCGGCGGACAATTGTTCGCCATCGGCGGGGAATGAGTCGGCGAGTACGGGGCACTAGCGCCACCGGTACGGTCCGCTGCTGTGGAGGGTGAGTGTGATGACAACTGGAACTGTGCGTGCTGTCGGGGTGGAGAGGACGGCCGAGCGGTCGGAGGACGTACTGCCGCGGATCGACGACCCCAGCAAGGTCGCTCCCAAGGACGCCCGTGCGCTGTCCAAGCTCTTCTTCGACCAGCTCCAGGTTCTGGAAGAGGGCACCCACGAATACCAGTACGCCCGTAACACGCTCATCGAGATGAACCGCTCGCTCGTCCGCTTCGCCGCGGGCCGCTTCCGCAACCGGGGCGGCGGCGACATGGAGGACATCATCCAGGTCGGCACGATCGGCCTGATCAAGGCGATCGACCGGTTCGACCTCTCCCGCGAGGTCGAGTTCACCTCCTTCGCGGTGCCCTACATCGTCGGCGAGATCAAGCGTTTCTTCCGTGACACCAGCTGGGCCGTGCATGTGCCGCGCCGGCTCCAGGAGCTGCGGGTCGAGCTGGCGAAGGCCAAGGAGCACCTGGCCACGGGCCTGGACCGGGACCCGACCGTCAAGGAGCTCGCGGAGCTGCTCGACATCGACGAGGAAGAGGTCATCGAGGGCCTCGTCGCGACGAACGGCTACACCGCCGGGTCGCTGGACATGCCGACCGGTGACGAGGGCCAGAGCGGCAGCGGCCGGACCTTCGCCGACGTGCTGGGCGAGCCGGATCCCGCGATGGAGAAGGTCGAGAACCTGCACGCCCTGGCGCCGCTGCTGGAGCAGCTGGACGAGCGGGAGCGCAGCATCGTGGAGATGCGCTTCGGCCGGGAGATGACGCAGTCGCAGATCGGTACGGAGCTGGGCGTGTCCCAGATGCACGTGTCGCGGCTGCTGAACCGCATCATCTCGCAGCTCCGCGCGGGGATGCTCGTCGAGGAGTGACCTCCTCCCGTTCCCCCCGGGGGAGCGTGCGGACGGTGGCCGGACCGGATTGTCAGACCCATGGATCAGACTTGAGGACCTGAGAGTCCGACAGATTCCTGGGGAGGAAGCCGAGATGACCGCCACCACCTCCACTCCGTCCGCCACATCCGGTGAGTGCACCGCGGCCCAGGCCTATCTGCGCCTGCTGGCCGCGGTGCGCGCCGTTCTGGACGACCCCTTGCGGGCGTCCCTGGCCGCGCCGTTGCTGGCGGGCCCGATCGCCGAGGCGGACGAGGCGCTGGACGCGGCGGGCCTGGCGGGCAACGAGAGGGAGTTCCTGGATCTGGTCGCCCTCCAGGCGGTGGGCCGGCATGTCCCGCCCCCGCCGGGCGGCTGAGGCCGGCCGGCGGACCACGCCGCCGACCGCCTCCGTCTCGCACCCGCCGGACGGACCTCCCTCAGACCCGCGTCAGCCGCAGCGTGACCAGTTCGAACGGGCGCAGGGAGAGCCGTACCGCACCGTCCGTCACCTGGGGCCGTTCCACGTCCGCGAGCGGCCGTTCCAGCAGGTCCGTCACGGCGAGTCCGCCGACCTCGGCTCCCAGGGCGACCGTCACCCTGGCACGGCCCCCGGTCGACTCGTAGAGCCGTACGACCAGGTCGCCGCTCTTGTCGTCGGCCAGCTTGACCGCGCTGACGACCACCGCGTCGTTGTCGACGCCCACCAGCGGCGCCACCTCACCCGCGGTCCCTTCGATGAGGCGCTCCGGCAGGTTGATCCAGTAGCCCTCCCTGACCGCGTCGCCGATCGCCGCGCCCGGCGCGAGAGCGTGCCGGAAGCGGTGGACGCCCTGGTCGGTCTCGGGGTCCGGGAAGCGCGGGGCGCGCAGCAGCGAGACCCGCACGGTCGTGGTGGTGCCGCCGTCGGAGGCGCGGACGGTACGGGTCACGTCGTGGCCGTACGTGGAGTCGTTGACGAGCGCGACCCCCCAGCCGGGCTCCTCCAGGTGCACGAAGCGGTGGTTGCAGGCCTCGAACTTGGCCGCCTCCCAGGAGGTGTTCGTGTGAGTGGCCCGGTAGACGTGGCCGAACTGCGTCTCGGAGGCGTACCGCTCGGCGTGCACGTCCAGCGGGAAGGCCGCCTTGAGGAACTTCTCCGTCTCGTGCCAGTCGACCTCGGTGTCGATGTCGAGCCGCTTGGTGCCCGGCGCGAGCGTCAGCAGCTGGGTGACCCTGGACGTACCGAAGGAGCGGACGACCCGGACCACCGCCGCGCCGTCGCCGCTCGTGACGGCGGTGACCTCGTCCACGCCGGTCAGGTCGGTGACGGTGTTGCGGTAGAACTCGTCGACGTCCCAGGCGTCCCACTGGTTGGGGAAGTCGGGGTGGATCTGGAGCAGGTTGGCCGCCTCGCCGGGCGCCACGGTCTCCCGCTCGGCGGCGACGTCGTACGCCGACACGACCAGGCCGCGGCCGTCGACCACGACCTCCAGCAGCCCGTTGCCGAGGACGAACCCGCCGTCCTCGCGTGGCGACAGCTCCACCTGTCCCGCTCCCCCGGCGGGCCCCGCGGCGCCCGCCGCGACGCCGTGGCGCGCGTGGGGGGCGGAGTTGAAGAGCAGGGCCGTGCCCCCGGCGGAGTCACCGGCCAGGGCGCGCTGCGCGGAGTCGATGATGCCGTTCAGCTCCGCGGCGACCGCGGCGTACGTCTTCTCGGCCTCGCGGTGCACCCAGGCGATGGAGGAGCCGGGCAGGATGTCGTGGAACTGGTGCAGGAGCACCGTCTTCCAGATCCGGTCCAGTGCGTCGTACGGGTAGGTGTACGGGGAGGTGTCCGGCGAGCTGTTCGGAGCCCCGGTCGCGGAGCCGGCCCGTACGGCGGCGGTGGCCGCCCACAGCTCGGCTTCCCGCAGGAGGTGCTCGCTGCGCCGGTTGCCCTGCTTGGTCTTGGCCTGGCTGGTGAGGGTCGCGCGGTGCAGTTCCAGGTACAGCTCCCCGACCCACACCGGCGGATTCGGGTACTCCGCCTCGGCCTTCGCGAAGAACGCGCCCGGGGACTCCCACGCGACGGTGGCGGACCCTTCCAGGCTCCGCATCCGCGCGGCCTTGCCGATCATCTCGCGGGTCGTGCCACCGCCGCCGTCGCCCCAGCCGGTGGGGGCGAGGGAGTGCCTGGCGACGCCCTTCTCCTTGAAGTTGCGCGCCGCGTGGGCGATCTGCTGCCCCGTCATCGAGCAGTTGTAGGAGTCGACGGGCGGGAAGTGCGTGAAGATCCGGGTCCCATCGATGCCCTCCCAGTCGAAGGTGTGGTGGGGGAACGTGTTGATCTTGCTCCACGAGATCTTCTGGGTGAGCAGCCACTTGGACCCGGCGGCCTTGATGATCTGCGGCAGCCCGGCGGCGAAGCCGAAGGTGTCCGGCAGCCACGCCTCGTCGTTCTCGATGCCGAACTCGTCCAGGAAGAACCGCTTGCCGTGCACGAACTGCCGGGCCATCGCCTCGGACCCGGGCATGTTCGTGTCGGACTCGACCCACATCCCGCCCGCGGGCACGAACCGGCCCTCCGCGACAGCCTTCTTGACCTTCGCGTAGACCTCGGGCCGGTGCTCCTTGATCCAGGCGAACTGCTGCGCCTGCGACATCGCGAAGACGAACTCGGGCTCGTCCTCCAGCAGCGCGGTCATGTTCGCCGTCGTGCGGGCGACCTTGCGGACCGTCTCGCGCAGCGGCCAGAGCCACGCGGAGTCGATGTGCGCGTGGCCGACGGCGCTGATGTGGTGGGCGGTCGCCGGTGCCGGTGTGGCGAGCACGCCGGCGAGCCGCTCGCGCGCCGCCACGGCCGTGCCGTTGACGTCCTGGAGGTCGACGGCGTCCAGGGCGCGGCCGATGGCGCGCAGGATCTCCCAGCGGCGGGCCCCCTCGACGGGCAGCTCCGCCATCAGCTCCCCCAGCACCTCCAGGTCCAGGACGAGCTGCCACACGTTCTCGTCGAAGACGGCGAGGTCCATGCGGGCGAGGCGGTACTGCGGCTCCGTGCCGGCCGTCTCCTTGTCGCCCAGGGTGGTCGGCACGAAGGGGTGGTAGTCGAGGATGACCGGGTTGGAGGCCGCCTCGATGTGCAGCAGCACCTCTTCCCCGCCGGCCACGGGCGCGCCGATCCGCACCCACTGGTTGCGGGGGTTGAGGCCCTTCACGGGCGAGCCGTCGGGCCGGTAGACCAGGCCCTCGCACTGGAATCCGGGCATGTTCTCGTCGAAGCCGAGGTCGAGGATCGCCTCGACGGTCCGGCCCGCCCACCGCTCGGGGACGGTGCCGGACACCCGGAACCAGCTGGTGGCCCAGGGAGCACCCCACCGGTCGCCGACGGCGACCGGCCTCGTCGGTCCCGCGAGCCCCTCCCCGACCGGCACGGGCTCACCCGGCGCGTCCCAGACGGCGACCTCCAGCGGGGTCGATTCGGGGTAGACGGCAGGACGGATGCGCTCGTCGAGGACGCGCTTGAGGCGTGCTTCGACGAGGCTGCGGTCGTCATGCATGAGGGGAGACTCCTGTAGGACGTGAGGGTGCGGGGTACGGACGTGCGGGTGCGGATGCAGCTGGGTGTACGGGTGCGGATGCGGATGCGTGTACGGATGCGGACGTGACGGGGCGGGGCTACCAGGGGCGTTCCGTCCCGGCGGCGGAGGAGACCTGGTAGGCCTCCGAGACACTACGCACCTCGAAACGGGCCACGCTCTCGCCCGGTTCCGCCTGGAGGGCGGGGACATGGTAGGCCGTACCGGCGGTCCCGCCCAGGAAGCGCCGCGAGCCGTCGGGCAGCACGCGGTGCAGTTCGTAGTGGCGCACCTCGCCCGGGGCCCGGTCCCAGGCGAAGCGGAACGCGCTGCCGGTGGTGTCGGGCGCGGTGGAGGTGATCCGCAGGGCGGCCGGGGCGGCGGGCGCGGTGGTCGCGTTGTGGATCGAGAGCGCGCCGAGCCGGAAGCGTACGGACGTGGCGCCGGTGCCCGCCGTGAGCCGTATCCCGAGGGCGTGGACGGTGCCGGACGGCTGTCCGGCGAGCAGACCGGAGAGGCGCAGGGTGGCGGTGCTCCAGCCGGTGCCCGGCCGCAGTGTCCCGGCGGGCAGGTAGCTGTACGGGACCGCCGCGCCGGGCGTCGCGGGCTCGCGGGTGGCGACGGCCAGTTCCACGACCACGGGACCGGCGTCCGCGCGGTAGGTGAGGTCCACGACCGTGTCGGCGGTGAGGGGCAGCCGGGTGCTGTACAGGTCGACGGTGGCGGGCGCGGTCAGCGCCCCGTCCACCAGCAGGCTGCTGCCGCCGCGCCAGGCGTCGGCGAAGTCGAAGGTGACGGCCGGCCGGACACCGGTGGTGCTGACGACCCAGCGGCGGTTCGGCAGCCGGTCCTGGAGGCCGAGGTGGTTCCAGGCGGTGGCGGAGGTGACCGCGCCGTCGCTGTACCAGCGCAGGCCGTGGCCGGTGTTGAAGGTCGAGGCGAAGGGCAGGGCCCGTACGGTCGACCGGTCGGCGACGGAGACGGCGGGCGCCCGCCAGCTGCCCGCGGTGTCGGGGGTCGACGGGTCGAGGGACTGGCCCGTCCAGAAGCGGTCGTCGGCGGCGTGGAACTGGCCCGGGGTGCGGCCGGCCGGGAGCTGGTTGCGGGTCCACTCCGGCCGGTAGAAGCCGAGGGAGACGACGTGCGGCTTGTCGAGGGGGACGATGGCGTTCCAGTTGACCGACTTGTTCCAGCCGCTCGCCTCGACGTCGACGCCGGCCCACAGTTCGTAGCGGTCGCGGCCGAGGTTCCCGGCAAGGGTGCCTGAGGAGGCGAGGGTGGCCGCGCTCCACCGGAAGTCCAGGAACATGGAGTCGCTGACCTTGCCGCTCGCGTCCTGGAAGAACGTCTGGTTGGCGGAGTTGAGGGCGCCCTGCCAGGAGACACCGCCGCCGGTGGTCATCGAGTCGTACCAGGTGACCTTGAGGCCCCTGGCCTGGCTGAGCGCGTGCAGCCGCCGCAGGAAGCCGTTCATGTCGGTGGCGAGGGCCGCGTTCCCGCCGCCCGTCTCGGCGTTGACGAACCAGCCGTCGAAGCCGTACGCGACGGCCACCTCGACCAGCTTGTCGGCCAGCGGATAGCCGCCCGCCGCGTCGCGCTGGACGAGGTCGCGGGTCCACTGGAGCTGACCGCCGTAGGCGGCGGGCGGCAGGAAGACGTTGCCGAGGACCGGTACGCCGTTGCGGTGCGCGGCGTCCACGACGGGCGCGTTGGGCGCGAGGATCAGGCCCTCGCCGGAGGAGCCGCCCCAGAAGACCAGTTCGTCGATGTACTGCCAGTGGGCGAGCGCGTAGTAGTCGGCGGTGGCGGAGCCCTGGGAGGGGTTCTGGGCGGTGGGGCCGAAGGAGACGAGCGAGGAGATACGGGCCTGGCCGGCGCGGGCGGTGGTGTTCACGGCCACCGGGGTGAAGCGCGCGGCGAGGGGCACGGACGCCTTGTTGAAGGCGAGGTCCGGGTCGTCCTGGGCGCGCCAGGTCTTGAGCCCGCGCCAGGTGATGCCGGCGCCGGGTGACCCCGGGGGGAGGGAGTCCGGGTACCAGTAGGAGGCGTACGGCGCGTTCGCGGCGGCGGCCGCCTGGGGGGCCGGTGCGGGGGCCGCGGCGGCGGGCGGGGCGCCGAGGACCGTGGCGGCCGAGGCGGCGCCCGCGAGGACGACCGTACGGCGGGTGGGGTAGGTGGGTCTCTGTATCTCTGACGGGATCTCTGACGGGTTCACTTGGCTCTCCGTATCGTTGGGGGGCGATTCCGGTGCTGAGTTGAACTGGTCTGTTTCGTAAGGCACTTGGGGGCGCCGTTCATCGGACGTCGTGCGGGTGGAGGACCTCGGTGATCCCTCGGGCCGCCAGATGCATCTTGTCCCCCGCGAGGCTCTCCAGAACCACCGTGGGCCTGTGACCTTCCTCGGTCAGCCGGGCGAAGGCCTCGAAGAACTCCCCGCCGGGCCCGCAGGTCGCGCGGCGCGGCGAGGTCTCGTCGTCCCCGGTGTCGAGGGCGAGCGCGGTGGTGCGGACGGCGGGCGTGTGCTCCTGGCCGCGCCGTTCCCGTACGATCCGGGCGATGGTCTCCCCGGCGGGCTTGACCTTCCGGTCGTTCGTCAACAGGCCGAGGCTGTATTCCAGTTCGGGGAAGTCGGCGAGGTCCCGCGACACGTCGTGGGAGCACCACCAGGTGACACCCCAGACGTCCGGGCAGTCCAGGGCGTTGGCCACGGTCGCCTCGGTGAAGGCGGCGGCGTGTTCGGCGGGGATCAGCGGGGCCGGGGCGCCGACCTCCTGGAGCCAGACCGGCCGGTGCGGGTCGAGCGCCCAGGCCTTGGACAGCTCGATCAGGTACGCGGCGTGGTGCTCGGTGGCGCTGCCGGTACGGCCGTGGCGCTGGGCGGTGCCGTTGAACACCCAGGAGTGCACGGCGGTGACGGCGCCGAGCCGGGCCGCGTGGGCGGGGGTGAAGGGGTGGCCGTCGACGTACCAGGCCGCGTCGTACTCCGCGTGCAGGTGGAGCTTGCCGGGGGCGCCCTCCTCGCAGGCGTCGAGCAGCCGGGTCAGCCAACTGCCCGCCTGGGCCGGGGTGATGGGGTCCGGGTCGGGGTGGGGGTGGCCGGAGAACTGGTTGATCTCGTTGCCGAGGGTCATGCCGATGAAGTTCGGCCGGTCGGCGAGCGCGGCGGCGAGTGTCCGCAGGTACGTGGCCTGCGCGGCGACCACGTCGGGATCGGTGAAGAGGTTGCGCCGGTGCCAGGTCTGGGTCCAGGCCGGCAGGAAGTCGAAGCTCGACAGGTGCCCCTGGAGGCCGTCCACGTTGACGTCCAGGCCGCGTTCGGCGGCGGCGTCGGCGAGCTGGACGAGCTGCTCGACGGCGCGGGGTCTGATCAGGGTGCGGTTGGGCTGGAAGAGCGGCCACAGCGGGAAGACCCGGATGTGGTCGAGGCCGAGTCCCGCGATGGAGTCCAGATCGGCCCGTACGGCGTCGAGGTCGAAGTCCAGCCAGTGGTGGAACCACCCCTGGCTGGGCGTGTAGTTGGCGCCGAAGCGCGGCACGGAGGGGCTCATACCGGCGGAAGGGCTCATACGGCAGACGGTTCCTGGTTCTCGGTCGATGGGGGCCGGCGGATCGGGGGAACGGGCGGGAGGCTCAGCCCTTGACGGCGCCTTCGCCCACGCCCCGGAAGAAGTACCGCTGGAGGCAGGCGAAGAGGGCGATCAGCGGGGCCACGGCGATGATCGTGCCTGCCGCGACGAGCCGTTCGTCGTTGGCGAAGGTGCCGTGGAGGTAGTTCAGCCCGATGGTGAGGGTGAACTTGTCCGGGTCGCTCAGCACGATCAGCGGCCAGAGGAAGTCGTCCCAGGCACCCATGAAGGCGAAGATCGCGACGACGGCGAGGGTGCCCTTGACGGAGGGCAGCGCGATCCTGAGGAACCGCTGCCAGACGTTGGCGCCGTCCACGAAGGCCGCTTCCTCCACCTCCAGGGGGAGGTTGAGGAACGCGTTGCGCATCAGCAGGACGTTGATCGCGCTGATGGAGCCGGGCAGGAGCACCCCGATCAGGGTGTTGTTGAGGCCCAGCTCCCGCATGGTGGTGAACTGGGCGATGATCAGGCCCTCGACGGGGACGAGCATGGCGAGGATGAACGCCAGCGTCGCGGCCCGCCGTCCGCGGTAGCGCATCCGGGCCAGCGCGTAGCCGGCCAGCGCCGCGCCGACGCAATTGGTGATCACGTTGGCGGCGGCGACCTTGAGCGAGTTGTAGGCGTAGTCCCACACGGGAATGGTGTCGGCGACCCGGCCGTAGTTGTGCAGGGTCGGATCGCCCGGGAGGAACGACGGCGGGGAGCTGAAGATGTCCTCGTGCGGGCCCTTGAGCGAGGTGGACAGCTGCCAGAGGAACGGGCCCACCGTCAGGGCCAGTACGGCGATCAGCAGGACGTACCGCAGGACGAGCTGCCAGGGCGCGACGCGCCGCCCGTCGGCGTCGGTGACTCTCCGGACGCTTTTCTCGACGCGCCGTCCGTCGGCTTCGGTGGCTCTCGGCACGCTCACGCGTCCTCCTTGCGGTCGGCGCGGAGCACCAGCAGCATCAGGGCGACCACCACGACGAAGACGACGACGGAGAGGGCGGAGGCGTACCCGACCCGGCCGCTCAGTCCGGTGCCGACGCGCTGCACGAGCATCACGAGGGTGGTGTCCTCCCCGGCGGGCCCGCCGTTGGGGCCCGCCATCAGGTAGACCTCGGAGAACACCTTGAAGGCGGCGACCGAGGAGAGGGCCGCGACGAGGACCATGGTGGAGCGGACCGCCGGGACGGTGACGGTGACGAACCGCCTTACGGCGCCCGCCCCGTCCACGGCGGCGGCCTCGTGCAGTTCGCGGGGCACGTTGGCCAGCGCGGCCAGATAGATGATCATGTAGTAGCCGAGGCCCTTCCAGACCGTGACGGCCATGGAGCTGACCAGCAGCAGCCACTGGTCGCTGAGGAAGCCCACCTTCCCGACCCCGACGGTCTCCAGCAGCGCGTTGATCAGGCCCCGGTCGTCCAGCATCCACACCCAGATCAGCCCGACCACGACGATCGAGGCGACGACCGGGGTGTAGAAGGCGGCGCGGAAGAAGGCGATGCCGGGGATGTGCCGCTGGACCAGCAGGGCGAGCAGCAGTGGCAGGATCACCAGCGCCGGGACCACGCCGAGGACGTAGAGCGTGCTGTTGCGCAGGCCGATCCAGAACATGTCGTCGTGAAGCAGCTCACGGTAGTTGGCGAGCCCGACGAAGTGTCCCGGCAGCAGCGTCCGCCGGTCCGTGAAGGAGTTGATCACGGTGCTGACGAACGGGTACAGGCTGAACGCGCCGACGATCAGCAGGCCGGGCGCGGCGAACAGCCAGGGGCTGTACGTGAGATGGCGCCGGATGCCCCGGGCTGCCTTGGGGGCGGCGCGGGCCGCCGTGGCGGGGGCGGGGTGGGTGGTGGTTGTCATGGTCCGCTCGGCTCAGCTCTGCTGGAGCAGGCGGTCGCACGCCTTGACAGCGTTGTCGAGCGCTTCCTTGGGGCTCTGCCTGCCCTGGAGCGCCTTGGCCACCTCGTTGCCCAGCTCGGTCTTCATCTGGTCGCTGAACTGGACCGGGGTGTAATTGACCGCGTTCTTCAGGGACTTGGCGGCGGCTATCCGTACCCGCGTCTCGTCGGTGCCGTCCTCCTTCGTGAAGTACGGGTCGTCCAGGGAACCGGCGGTGCTCGGGAAGATGGCGACCTGCTTGGCGAACGCCATCTGCCGGGTCGCGTCGGTCACGAAGTGGCCGAACGCCACCGCCGCGGGCTTCCGCTTGCTCTGCGAGTTGACCATGACGCCCATGACGTACATGTTCACCTTGCCGGTGTTGGTGATCTGGTCGGTGATCCCGATGTTCTTGTACAGGTTCGGCGCCTGCTTCTTGAAGTTGCCCAGGTCCAGGGCGCTGCCGGGGTTCATCGCGACGGACTCGGTGAGGAACTTGTGCCCCGCCGACTCGGGGGTGGCGGTGAGCGCCTGGGGGTCGAGCGCCTTGGCGTCGTACAACTCCTTGTAGCGGGTGAGCAGTTCCACGCCCTTGGCGTCGTTGAAGGCGAAGCCCGTACCGGCCTTGTTGGTCAACTGGGCGCCGTAGCGGCCGAAGTCCTCGATGGTGGGCACGTTGGCGAGGGTCGCGATCTTGCCGTCACTCTTCTCGGCGATCTGGAGCCCCGCGTCGAAGACCTCGTCGTACGTGGTCGGCGGCTTCTCGGGGTCGAGGCCCGCCTCCTTGAAGAGGCGCTTGTTGTAGAACAGCGGCCCGGTGTTCAGGTACCAGGGGAAGGCGTACGTCCCTTCCACGCCCGGCACCTGGTCGCCCGCCCAGGCGCCCGGCAGGTACTCCTTGCGGTACTGCGCCGCGGACTTGTCGAGGTCCAGCGCGAGTCCGGCCTTCACCAGCGGGGCCAGCAGGTCCGGGGAGACGTTGACGACGTCGGGGAGGGTGCCGCCGGCGGCGTCGGCGCTGATCTTGTCGGCGTAGCCGTCGGCCGGCCGGTCGACCCACTTCACGTCCGTGCCCGGGTACTTCTTCTCGAA
Organism: Streptomyces sp. NPDC087420; assembly: GCF_044744165.1. Classification (NCBI taxonomy): domain Bacteria; kingdom Bacillati; phylum Actinomycetota; class Actinomycetes; order Kitasatosporales; family Streptomycetaceae; genus Streptomyces; species Streptomyces sp. NPDC087420. The sequence goes on along the minus strand of NZ_JBIUXU010000012.1, from coordinate 103,010 downwards.
GTCGGCGATGACCCCGTTGAAGTAGTCCTTGAAGTTGGCCTGCAAGTTCCAGGTCTGGAAGGTGATCTTGCCTTCGATCTTGCCGGAGGCGTCCGAGGACGAGCCCGAGCCGGACCCTCCCCCGCAGGCGCTGAGGGGCAGGACGGTGGCGAGGACCACGGCGGCTGCGACGGTTCTGCGGGAGATACGCACGGTGAACGGCTCCTTTGCTCGGACCAGGCGTGCGCGGGCGGGCCGGGGCTGAGGACCTCCGGGCCGCCCGCGCCTCGCAGACATTGCAATGCGCCGGGGGGGAAAGTCAACAGATCGGTCGTGGAGAATCCGCCGGGAAGCCGGGAGGAAGCCAATATTCGTGCCATAACAGCAGCTCAGAGCGTTGTCACAGGGAGATTACGATAGATGACTAATGCGCTTTAGCTCATCCAACTCAAGCGCATTAGTACACTGGGCGACTTCGCTCGCCCAGGACGGCGGGAAGGCATACGATGCCCACGTCGGACATCGGGCGAAACGCGGGGATCGGGGCATCGGGTGGCAGCGAAGGGGACGTCGTCCGGGGGGACCCCGCCAGCCAGGCGGACCCCCGCCCGCCGTCCGACCATGAAGGACATCGCCCAGCGCGCCGGGGTGTCGGAGAGCGCCGTGTCCTTCGCGCTCAACGACCGGCCCGGGGTCTCGGAGGTCACCCGCGACCGGGTCAGACGGGTCGCCGAACAGCTGGGCTGGCGGCCCAGCACCGCCGCCCGCGCCCTGTCCGGTGAGGGCTCGGCCACGGTCGGCCTGGTGCTGGCCCGCCCGGCCGCGACGCTCGGCGTGGACTCGTTCTTCCTCCAGCTGATCTCCGGCATCCAGGAGGTGCTGGCCCGGCGCCAACTCGGCCTGCTCTTCCAGGTGGTGGAGGACGTCGACGCCGAGTGCGCGGTCTACCGGCGGTGGTGGGCGGAGCACCGGGTCGACGGGGTGCTCGTCGTGGACCCGAGGACCGACGACCCCCGGCCCGACCTGCTGGACGAACTGGGCCTGCCCGGTGTGGTGATCGGCGCGCTGCCCGGCAACGACGTGGGCCCGCACCCCGGCCTCTCACAGGTACGGGCCGACGACACGGGCGCCATGGCGTCCATCGTCGGCCGGCTGCACGAGCTGGGCCACCGGCGGATCGTGCACATCGCGGGCCTGCCCTCCTTCGCCCACACCGAGCGCCGCGTCGAGTCGCTGCGGATCGAGGCCGCCCGGCGCGGCCTCGCCGAGGTCCGCTCCCTCACGACGGACTACTCCGACACCGAGGGCGCCGCGGTGACCCGCCGCGTCCTGGAGGAGGGCACCCCGCCGACCGCGCTGATCTACGACAACGACGTGATGGCCGCGGCCGGGGCGGCGGTGACGGCCGGCCTCGGTCTCTCTGTGCCCCGCGACGTCTCGGTGGTCTCGTGGGAGGACTCGGCACTGTGCCGCCTGGTGCACCCCTGGCTGACCGCCCTCTCCCGGGACACGATCGGCTTCGGCCGGATCGCCGCGGGGGAACTGGCCGCCCTGCTCGACGGGGGCGCGGCCCGCTCCGTACAGGTGCCGCTCCCCCGGCTGATCGAGCGCGAGAGCACGGGAGAAGCGCGGGGGTAGCACGGCGGTAGCGCGGAAGAATCACGAAGAAAGCACGGGCGGAATCGATCCTGTCGCGACCATTGACACCCCGAGAGATCAAGTGATCTATTCACTTCCATGAGTCGCAGTGAGGTGTCACTGTCCGAGCATCTGGCGGACAGCATCGTTGAGATCATCCGAACCGAACGGCTGGTTCCCGGGGACGTCCTGGCGTCCTCCCGGGACCTGGCCCGACGGTTCGACGTCACCACGCCCACGGTCCGCGAGGCGTTGCGCAGGCTTGAGGCCACCGGCGTGGTGGAGTTCCGGCACGGCTCGGGTACGTACGTGGGTCCCGGCAGCGAGCGGCGGCTGCTCGCCAACCCCCATCTCCCCCGCAGCAGCCGCGAGTCGGTCCTCGAACTGGTCGAGGCACGGCTCGTGCTGGAGCCCGCCGTGGCGGCCGCCGCGGCGCGGGTCCGGGAGGCCGGTGCGGTGGGCAGGCTGGAGGCGGCGGCGGTCAACGCCCTGCATCCGCCGGAGGATTCACCGCTCACGTCGACGCACTTCCACGTGGCCCTCGCCGCGGCCAGCGGCAACGCGCTGCTGCGGGAGGCCGTCGAGGCGCTGCTCCAGGTCAGGGCCAGGGAGCAGGTCGAGATCCGGCACCGTTACAACGACCGGGCGCGGGACCACGCCGAGCACGTGGAGATCTTCGAAGCGGTACGGGACGGGGACGCGGACGCGGCCGAGCGGCTGACCCGGGACCACCTCGGGGCCATCCGCGCGGCGGTCCTCGCCGCCGACTTCCCGGGGAGCGAGCGATGAGCACACACTCCCCGGCGGAGACCCGGCCGCCGCTGCGGCTGGCGGAGATGACCACCGTCGAGGCGGCCTCGGCCGTCACGGCGAGCCCGGTGGTGATCATTCCGGCAGGCGCGTTCGAACAGCACGGCCCCGGCATGCCGTTGGCCACGGACACGATCCGGGCCGAGGGGGTGGCCGAACGCGTGGCCGCCGGACTCGGCGGGCGCGTGGTGATCGGCCCACCCCTTCCCGTCGGGGTGTCCCCGCACCACCTCGCCTTCGCCGGTACGGTCACACTGACCACCACCACCCTGGCCACGGTGGTCCGTGAGTACGTGGAGAGCCTCTACCGGCACGGCTGGCGGAAGATCCTCGTGGTGACCGGTCACGGCGGCAACAACGCCACCCTGACCACGGTGGCGCAGGACCTGCTCACCACCCACCCCGATCTCCAGTTCGCCTGGACCCCGGTCACCCCGCTGGCCGCCGATGTGGTGTCGGAGATGGGCGTCAGTGAGGTGCACGGTCACAGCGGGGAGGCGGAGACCGCCCAAATGCTCTACCTCGCACCGCACTTGGTGCACAACGACCGGCTGGTCCCCGGTACGACGGGCACCGACCAGCTCGATCCGCTCTCCCGGCTCGCCCGGCACGGCAGCCACCCGTCGCTCGCCGTGCGCTACGACCGGCTCAGCGAGAACGGTGTGCTCGGCGACCCGCGGTGGGCGACCGCCGCGGACGGCGAGGCGGTCGTGGACGCCGTCGTCGGCCGGGTGACCGCTTTTGTCAAGGAGTGGCTGGACGTCTGATCCCGTAACAGCCACACGAGCCGCACCACCAGCACCGCCCGCACCACCAGCACCACCACCAGCAGCACCACCAGCACCACTCGCACTACCAGCAGCACCCCACCACCCGCACCACCGATGACGGCGTGTGCGGTGCCGTAGCACCGGCCTGCCCGGAGCACCTGGACCGCACCGCACGCACCACCCCGCCCGCGATGCCGGGCCCGCCCTTCCCTGTCACGCGCCCACGCGTCCCCGTACGCCCGCGCGTCCCCGCCCCGCCCTGCCCGGGGCACCCCCAGCTCAGCACCCGGAACCAGAGCCGTCCGCCACCAGGCGTCCGGCAGAAGGAGCCTGCCATGAACAGCACCCTCCGGCCCAGAACCGCCCTGTCCCTCCGGCGGCTGGCCACCGCCGCGACCGGCCTCCTGCTCTGCGTCGCGGCGACCGCCACCACCGCGTCCGCGTCCGCCGCCCCCTCCACCGCGTCGCAGCGGACCACGGGCAAAGCGGCCTGCCGGCTGCCCGCGCCCCAGGCCCCCGGCACCGGCGAGGCCCACACGATCAGCAGCGGCGGCCGGGAGCGGTCGTACCGGCTGCACCTGCCCGCCGACTACCAGAAGAAGCGCGACTGGCCCGTCGTGCTGGCCTTCCACGGCCGCGGCAACACCGGGATCGGCACGGAGGAGTTCTCGAACCTGTCGACCCTCCCGGCCGTCGTCGTCTACCCCGAGGGTGTGATCGGCACCGGCGACGGTGACCGGCAGGCCTGGCAGGGCGCGCCCTACGCGGCGGCCGGCGTCGACGACGTCGCGTTCACCGGCGACCTGATCGACGAGCTCGAAGCCACCCTGTGCGTCGACGAACGACGGGTGTACGCGACCGGCAAGTCCAACGGCGCGGGCTTCGTCAGTACGCTGCTCGCCTGCCGGATGGCCGACCGGATCGCCGCCGTGGCACCCGTCGCCGCCGCCCTCTACCCCACCGGGGAGACGTGCCGGCCGTCCCGCCCGGTGCCCATGATCGAGTTCCACGGCACCGGCGACGTGACCATCCCGTACGCGGGTGACGCCGACCGTGGCCTGCCCGCGATCGCCACGTGGGCGGCGGACTGGGCCGAGCGCAACGGCTGCCACACCCGTCCCCAGGTGCGGACGACCGCACCCGACATCACCACGACCAGCTGGCGCGGCTGCGACCGCGGGGCCGACGTGCGGCACGTCGCCGTGACGGACGGCGGGCACACCTGGCCGGGCGCCGACATCTACAGCGGCGGCGGCTACACCACCCAGACCATCGAGGCCCACGAGGTCCTGTGGACCTTCCTGCGGGACTTCCGCACTCCCCCGGCCCGCAGCCACGGCCACGGCCACTGACCCCTCACCCAGCCCGCTGACCCCCCACGACGCAGGTCCGCCACTCCCCACCGCCGATCCCGTCCCCTACTCTCACATCCGAGCAAGGAGCCGCTCCCCATGACCACACCGACCCCGCCCGCACCCCCCGGCAGAACGTCTCCGCCACCCGGCGACCCCGCGGACCCGAGCGGCCCGTCCGTCGCCGAGGGGGCCCGGCTGCCGCGCATCGTCCGCGCGATGGCCGTCATCGAACGCGCGGGCAACGCGCTGCCGCATCCGTTCTGGCTGTTCTGGATCCTCTCCGGCGTGCTCGCGGTCGTGAGCGCGTTCCTGGCCGCCGCCGACGTCTCCGTGGTCTCCCCGAGCGACCACAAGACCGTGGTCGTCCAGAACCTGCTCAGCGGTGACGGCCTGGCTATGGCCGTCTCCACCATGATCGAGAACTTCGCCACGTTCCCGCCGATGGCCACGATCGTCGTGGTGATCATGGGGGTCGCGGTGGCCGAGAGGACCGGCTTCCTCGCGGCGCTGATGCGGGTCAGCGTCTCGCGGGTGCCCGCCTCCTGGGTCGTGTTCGCCGTCGCCTTCGCGGGCACGGTGGCGCACGTCGCCTCCGCCGCCGCGTACATCATCCTCGTCCCCCTGGGCGGGCTGGCCTTCCGGGCCGTCGGGCGCTCCCCGATCCTCGGCATCGTCGTCGCCTACACGGCGATCGCGTCCGGGTACGACGCGAGTCCGGTCCCGACCCCCAACGACGCGATCTTCGCGGGCATCACCACGGCCGCCGCGAAGATCGTCGGCGGGGACGACGCGTATGTCTCGCCGCTCAGCAACTGGTTCTTCAACATCGCCTCGTCGGTGCTGCTCGCGATTGTCATCACCCTGGTCGTGCGGTTCGTCCTGAGCAAGCGTCCTGACCTCGACGCCGACCCGGACGCCGACCTGGAGGACCTGGGCGCGCTCACCCTCAGCCCGAAGGAACGGTCCGCGCTGCACGCCGCCGTGCTGACGCTGGTCGGCACGCTGGTCGTGCTCGTCGCGGTGATGGTCCCCGCGTCGTCCCCGCTGCGGGGCGAGGGCGGCAGCATCGTCGAGTCGCCGTTCCTGGACGGCATCGCGGCGGTGGTCGCGTTTGTCTTCGGCCTGGTGGGGATCGTGTACGGGTACCGCTCCGGGTCGATCACCTCGGCCGGTGACGTGCCGAAGCTGATGGGTCAGGGCATCAAGCAGATGGCGCCGGTGCTGGTGCTGTTCTTCGCGATCGCCCAGTTCCTGGCGTACTTCGACTGGACGCGGATCGGCGATGTGCTCGCCGTACGGGCGGCGGAGGCGCTGGAGCGGAGCGGGATGCCGATCGTGCTGGTGTTCCTGCTGATCCTGTTGCTGCTGACGCTGGTCAACGTGATGGTGACGAGCGGCTCCGCGATGTGGGCGCTGGCCGCGCCCGTCCTGGTTCCGATGCTGATGCTGGTCAGTGTCCCCGCCGAGACGACCCAGGCGCTGTTCCGGATCGCGGACTCCGGATCGACCGCGATCACCCCCATGAGTCCGTACTTCCTGATGGCCCTCGGCTTCCTCCAGCGGTACCGCAAGAACGCGGGCATCGGCACGCTCGCGTCGTACACCCTGCCGCTGGCGGTCGCGATGACGGTGGCGTGGACCGCGCTGTTCCTGATCTGGTGGGCGGTCGGCATTCCGCTCGGGCCGGGGGCGCCGGTGCGCTGAGGGGTACGGGAGCCAGGTGGTGCGAGGGGTCGGGGATGTCGGGGGTGTCGGGGAGGCCGGTGTTGCGGCCGCGTGAAATCCCCGGCCCCCGACGGGGACGCCCCCGCCGCCGGGCCCCGTGACGGCGCCGCAGGTGAGGCGGGCGGGGGGCGCGGCGACGGGGTCCGTACGGTCGCCGCGCGGCCCGTCAGGACGGCGTTGACGTGCCCGGACGCCGCTGCCACGCTCCGGGCATGTCCGAGAAGCCGACGCCATTTCCCGTACCGCCGACCGAATCCGCGTACGACCGGCTCCGGTTGCGCCAGTGGCGCGACGGGGTGGCCGTGTCCGCCGGGGTGGAGCGGCGGGACCTGTTGAGACTGCTCGCGGCGGCCTCCGTGGGTGGACCGCTTGCGGCGGGATCCTTCGCCGCAAGCTCCGGGACGGCCGCCGCGACCGCCGTTCCCGCCGCGCCGGGCGCCGCGCCCGGGATCGTGAAGCCGCTGCCCTCCGAGGTGTTCACCGTCCGGGGCACCAACGCGGAGACCAACTTCGCGGCGCTGCGCTCCACCGGCCTGCACACCCCGGCGAGCCACTTCTTCGTCCGCAACCACACCGTGACGCCCCGGATCGCCGCCGAGGACTGGACGTTGACCGTGTGGGGCAGCGGACTACGGGGCCCGGCGGTCGAGTTCGGTTACGAGCAGCTGCGCGCGCTGCCGTCGGTGACGCGTACCGCGTTCATCGAGTGCGCGGGCAACGGCCGCAGTTACTACACGACCCAGCAGCAGGAGACGGTGAGCGGCACGGCCTGGACGCTCGGCGCGATCGGGGTCGCGCGCTGGCGTGGCGTACGGCTCTCCGACGTCCTGCGGCGCGCGGGCATCACGGCGCGCGCGGTCGACGTCCTGCCGCGCGGCCTGGACGACGAGGTCATCAGCGGCGGGGTGAACCTCGGGCGGGTCCGCAGGCCGCTGCCGGTGGCCAAGGCGCTGGACGACGTGCTGATCGCGTACGAGATGAACGGCGAGCCGCTGCCGCCCGACCACGGGTTTCCGGTGCGGCTGATCGTGCCGTCCTGGATCGGCATCGCGAACATCAAGTGGCTCGGTGACATCGAGGTGAGCGACCAGCCGCTGTACAGCCCGTGGAACACGGACCTCTACCGGCTGTTCGGCGCGGCGTATCCCGCCGAGGGCAGTGCGCCGCTGACCCGGCAGACGCTCAAGAGCGCGTTCGAGCTGGCGCCGGGCGCGGCCGTGACCGCGCACCGTCGGCAGGTGGTGACGGGCCGGTCCTGGTCGGGCGGGGCACCCGTGCGCGCGGTGGAGGTCAGCACCGACGGAGGCACGACGTGGCGCCGCGCACGGTTGCGTGACACGCCCGAACGGCACAGCTGGGTGCGCTGGTCGGCGGAGTGGGTGCCGCGCGACCGGGGCCCTGCGGTGCTGCTGGCCCGCGCGACGGACCGCTCGGGCCGCACCCAGCCGGAGGTGGCGGTGCCGAACACGCAGGGGTACCTGTTCGACGCGGTGGTACGGCACGAGGTGACGGTGGTCTGAGGGGTGGGGGGCGGCGGACCGGGCACGTACGGGAGGTACGCGCCCGGTCCGGCCCGGCAGCCGGGCGTCGCGAACGGGATGTCACGACTCTGCCTGGCGGCGTCCGGCCCGTGCACCCGCCGGGATGTCGGGCCAGACACCACTTCGCGGATGCGCGCTAGCGGGGTGTGCCGCTCTCGTTGTGCTGTCCGTCCACGGCCGCGTGGTCACCGGCCGCACCGGGGTCGGTTTCGCCCGTGGGCGGGCGGCGGCGGATCTCGGGCTCGTCGGCGCGGGCGGCCTCGGCGCGCAGCAGGGCGTTGAGGGCGGCGAAGGGATCGATGGGCATGGCTGTGTCCTCACGGTGGGGGGGGAGTGCCGGCTCAACTGCTCGGGCGAGAAGGGCACATGGGTGCCCCGCCTGTCAGCAGCGCAGCACGGCCCCGGAGGCGGCCGCCGGTACGCGTGAGGGTTCCTGAGGGATGAACGGCCGGGTGTACGAGGTCGGTTGCGGCCCGCCCCACCCTGTCCCGGTCCGTGGTACGGCGGGTGCGCCACCGCCCCGTACGGCGGCCCGGCCGACGGCGGTCCGTTCGCTCTCGGCGGGGTCCTGCTGCCCCTCGCCCGCCGGTTCGGGCGCGGCGGAGGCGGGTGGCCTGGGTTCGGCGGCGGAGGCGGGTACGTGGCCGGTGTCCAGCGACATGCCCAGAAGCGCGACCAGAACCAACAGCGCCGTCAGCGCGATGCGCCGCGCGCGAGCGGCACGGGCCGCGGAAACGGCGCGGGGCGCCGTGACAGTGCGGAGCGCCGCGACGGGGCGGCGGATGACGGGCGCGGCACGGCACATGGCAGAACCTCCTGGACACGCCACCTCTGCCCGTCAGCGCCCCCGATCCGCCCTCCGCCGCCCCGGATTCCCCCGTACGCCACCGGAAACCCCCTGGACGAAGGACACTCCCCACCCCAGTTCGACTCTCCGGCAACTGCGGGCCCCGACCCTCGCCAACTCTCCGACGAACGCCACGCACCCCACGGCCGAACACCCACCCCCACCCACCAGCGGCGTCAGCCGCTCTGCTGCCACGCCGTCCCCGGACAGGCCCTAGACGCCGTCCGTCGCCGGCTGGTGGTCCTCCGTCGCGACACATTCCCGCAGGGCGCCGTCCTTCGCCGGCTCCCCCACCCCCGCCGGGACACAGTCCCGCGCGGGCCCGCCGTCCGCCGGCGGCGTGTCCCCGCCCGCAGCCGGGATGTCGTCCCCCTCGGGCGGCACCGTCTGCCGTGGCACCTCCGCCACCACCGCCGACTCACCGGCGACCGCCCCGGCCGCCAGGCCCACCGGTACCTCCGGGCCGCTGCACTCGCGCAGCCAGCGGCGCAGCACCTGGTGCACCTGCTCCGCGCCCACCAGCTCCGCCGGCGGGCCGGACGCGGCGTCCGGGGTGTGCGGGATGTGCGGGACCGGTGGGGACAGCACCAGCGGGGACAGCAGGAACGCGTACGACTGCTGGCCGCCCAGGCCCCCGTGTGAGCCGATCTGTTGCTCGAAGGCGTGCACCTGCCCCGTCCGGGGGTCGAACGTCGAGTTGACCATGATGTCCGCGACATGCGGGAACGTGTCGGTGCGCCGTACGGCGTCGGCCGCCCCGGTCCCCATCGAGGCGAGCGGCCCCTCCCCGTCGCGGAGTTCCGCGACCGGGACCTCCGCCCCGCCCCGGCCGAGCACCACCGAGCCGTGCGCCTCGCTGCGTACCAGCAGGAAGCCGACCCCCGGATGGTCGGCGAGCGTCGGCAGCAGGGCGGGATGGCGCGCGTCCAACTGCTCGCGGCTCATCCGGCCGGGCACGTCGGGGAAGGAGACCAGCGCGAGGTTGCCGGACGCGAGCACGACGGGGTCGGAGCCCTGCGCCGGCTCGTCCTCCGCCCCCTCCCGCACCGGCCGGTGCAGCGCGTGGCGCACCGCGTGCCGGGCCGCCGAGCGGGCCTCCGCGCCGCTCCTCGTCCGCTCGGCCCGGCGCGACACGGGCAGCCCGCACCCCGCCCTGACCAGGTCCTTGAGGGTGAGTCCGTAGAGGCCCTCGAAGGTCTCGCCGGGGCTCTGCCCATGGTCGGAGAGCAGCACGATCCGGTACACGCGAGGCGCGTGGTCCGCAACCTTGACCAGCAGACCGACCGAACGGTCCAGGCGGGCGAGGACCTGCCGCGCGTCCCGGCTGTGCGGCCCGGAGTGGTGGGCCACCTCGTCGTACGCGACAAGATCCGCGTACACCGCCGTGCGTCCCGCCAGCATGTCGCCGATCACCGCCGCGACGACCACGTCCCGTCCGAGGACGGTCGCGAACGCCCTGATGAACGGGTAGAGCCCGCCCCGGCCCACCCGTGGCCGGTCGCCCCGGGCCCGCGCGCGCAGCGACTGCCCCATCTCGCGGGCGACCTCCGCGGCGAAGGAGACGACCGTACGGACGGCGTTGGCCGGGTCGCTGAAGTAGGCGAAGTACCCGGCGCGCGAGCGGTTGGCCCTGCCCCGCCGGGCCGCGATGGAGAGCACGAAGGCGAGTTCGTCGGCGCCGCCGCTGAAGAGGTTGCCGCGGCTGGCGCCGTCGAGGGTGAGCAGGCCGCCGTCGCCGGTGCGTTCGATGGCCCGGCGCTGGAGTTCGGCGGCGCTCGCGGGGCGGTTGCTGACCATGGTCCTGCCGCTGTCCTTCTCGTACCAGCGGAAGGCGGGGACGTCGTGGTTGGAGCCGTGCAGGATGCCGAGTTGGCTGGCGCCGGTCTGGCTCGACCAGTCGGTGCGCCAGCGGGTGAGCCGGTGGGTCGGCTCCCCGTCGAGCCACGCGGCGATGTTCGGCATGACGCCGTTCGCGAGGGCGTCCAGCAGGACCTGGTGGCCCACGCCGTCGAGTTGCAGGAAGACCGTGCCGGGCGGCCCGCCCCGTCCGCCGTCCACGCCGCTCCTGCGCCGGCGCCGGTCGGCCAGGCGCGAGAGCCTGCGCCGGTACGCGTCGTCGTCGCCGACCGCGAGCCCCGTGGCGGTCGCGGAGGCGACGGCGGACATCACGGCGGCGACCACCACGGCCGTCTCGGGGTTGGCGGCCCCCCGGCCGTCGGGGATGAGCCAGAGGGCGATGAGCAGGAGCGAGCCGTTGAGGAAGAACACCAGCGCGCCGAGGATCAGTGCGGGCACGAGCAGCAGGGCCCGTACGAGCAGGGGCCAGACCAGCGCGCTGAGCAGGCCGAACGCGCCCGCGCCCCAGCCCGCGGTGACGGCCGTCCTGGTGATGGTTTCCCCGTCGTCCAATTGGAGCTGGAAGTCGGGCAGGATGCCGGCGAGCGCCAGCAGCGTCAGGCTGGACACCAGCCACACGATGATCACCCGGAGTACGGCCCCGCCTGTCGTACGCCATCGCCCGCGCAGCACGTCGTTCCCCACCTCATGGTCCGGGCCCGTATCCGCTCACGGGCTCGGCCCCAGCGTGACACAGGGCGGCGCGGGGGCGGGGGCGCGTGGGGCAGCGGGGACGGGTGCGCGGGGGCCGACGGGCGGGTGCGCGCGGGTCGGCGGTGCGGGTGCGCGCGGGTCGGCGGCCGTGGGTCAGGGGCGGTGGGCCGGTGGATCAGTGGCCGTGGGTCAGCAGCCGTCGTACCCGGCGGTGGGCATGGAGAGCCTGCGGTGGACGTCGGCCTTCATCGCCGCGTCGTACGGCGGTTCGTCCAGGCCCACCGTCTCCAGCCGCACCCCCCGGCGCGCGCACTCCGCCGAGAAGGCGGGGACGGAGGTGAACGCCCGGTCGAGGACCCGAGCGTTGGGGGCGACGAAGACGTCGAGCAGGCCGGCCTCGACGTCGACCCACAGCCCGTGGTGATCGGGGCGCAGCCCGTAGAGGAGTAGCTGCCGGGTGACGACGTACCCCTGGTCCGCCGCCCAGCGCGCGCACATCGCCTGCTGGCCCCGGGTGTCCACGAGGAAGGGGGTGCGGTCGAGCTCCTCCAGGGGCGTCAGGCTGGCGATCACCGCCACCCGTACCTCGCCCGTCACCTCACCCGTCCCCGCTGTCCCGCCCGCCTCGACTGCCACGCCCGCCTCGGCCATGTCCCGCCCCCACCCCTTGTCCGGCCCCACCCCTTGTCCGGACCGCAGACCTTACCGCGCCCGCACCCGCCCGAGGGAGGCGTGAACCAGGCAGGGGGGCGCGCGATCCGAGCCATCCGGGGGCACGCGGAAGGGGGCCGGGAAGAGGGCCGGGAAGAGGGCCGGGAAGCGGCGGGCGCCGGGTTCGCGGGCCCGTCCCCGGGTACCCCCCGTACGCTGAGTGCGGAGATCGTGCCCGGGGCGGGCTCACCGGCGCCCGGGCGGACGGAGTTGAGGTCGGGTTGGGAACTGTCATCACCTGGTGGGGTCACGCCACCTGCACGGTCGAGGACTCCGGGGTACGGGTGTTGACGGACCCCCTCTTCGTCCGCAGGCTGGCCCACCTGCGCCGCCGGCTCGGCGCCGTGCCCGCCCCCGAGGCCGCCGTCGCGGACGCCGTGCTCGTCTCCCACCTGCACTCCGACCACCTCCACCCCCGGTCGCTGGCGAAGCTGGCGCCCGGGACCCGGCTGCTCGTGCCGCGCGGCGCCGGGCGGTCGGTCCCGGCGCTCCGGCGGCTGGACGCCCGCAGGAACCGCGCCGGGCTGCACATCACGGAGGTCGGCGTCGGCGACGAGGTGGAGATCGGCGCGCTGCGGATCCGCGCCGTGCCCGCCCACCACGACGGCCGTCGGCTGCCGGTCGGGCCGCAGCGTTCGCCCGCCCTCGGCTATGTGATCAGCGGCGAGTCGCGTACGTACTTCGCCGGGGACACCGGCCTCTTCGACACCATGGCGGACACGGTGGGCCCGGTGGACGTGGCGCTGCTGCCGGTCGGCGGCTGGGGCCCGCACCTGGGGCCGGAGCACCTGGACGCCGCGCGGGCGGCCCAGGCGCTGGCGGACCTGTCGCCCGCCGCCGCCGTACCGGTGCACTACGGCACATACTGGCCGATCGGGCTGGACGGGGTGCGGCCCCACGAGTTCTTCTCGCCGGGCGAAAACTTCGTACGGCACGCGGCGGTACTCGCTCCCAAGGTCACCGTGCACCTGCTGCGGCACGGCGAGAGTGTCCGGCCGGAGGCGCGCCGGTGATAGATCAGCTCATGAGCCAGCTGCCCACGGAGTCGACGCAGCAGGCCGTCGGCTATCCGTCGGTCTTCCTGCTGGTGACGCTGGGCGCGCTGGTGCCGGTGGTGCCGACGGGCGCCGTGGTGAGTTCGGCGGCGGTGGTGGCGTTCCACCAGACGGCGCCGCTCTCGATGCTCTACGTGTTCCTGGTGGCGTCGTTCGGGGCGTTCCTCGGCGACATGGCGCTGTACTGGCTGGGCCGGCGCGGGGTCGGGTCGAAGAACGGGTCGCGCTGGCTGGCGAAGATAAAGGACCACGCCCCGCCCGACCGCCTGGAGCAGGCGCAGGAGAAGTTGCGGGAGCACGGGGTGACGGTGCTCGTGCTGTCCCGGCTGGTGCCGGCCGGGCGGATCCCGGTCATGCTGGCGTGCCTGCTCGCCGAGTGGCCGTCGCGGCGGTTCGCCCGGGGCGACGTGCCGGCCTGTCTGGCCTGGGCGGCGACGTACCAGCTGATCGGGATCCTCGGCGGCTCGCTCTTCGACGAGCCGTGGCAGGGGGTGCTGGCGGCGGTGGTCCTCACGGTGGTGGTGGCCGCGGCGCCGGCCCTCTGGCACCGGGTACGTGGACAGGGCGGCGGCCGGGACAACTCCGGGCGTGGCGCTCCCGCCCCCGAGGCTCCCGGCTCCTCAGGGGGTCAGGAGACGTGAGGCGCCGACCGGCAGGTCCCAGAGCTGGGTGCGCGGCCTGCCGGTGTTCTCCCAGGCGGCCCTGACCCGGGTGAGGGGTTCCAGGACCGGTTCGGCGGAGAGGACGAACGTCGCCCAGTGCATGGGGGCCATGTTCCGCGCGCCGAGATCCTGGCACGCCCGTACGGCCTCCTCGGGGTCGGTGTGCACGTCGCTCAGCCACCAGCGCGGGGCGTAGGCCCCGATGGGGAGCAGCGCGAGGTCGATACCGGGATGGCGGCTGCCGATCTCGCCGAACCAGTGCCCGTAGCCCGTGTCCCCGGCGAAGTACACCCGCTGCCCGTGGCCGTCGCTGAGCACCCAGCCGCCCCACAGCGAACGGCAGGTGTCGGTGAGGGTCCGCCGGGACCAGTGATGGGCCGGTACGAAGTCGAAGCGCACGGACCGGCCGTCGGCGCCCGGCAGTTCGGCGGCTTCCCACCAGTCCAGCTCGGTGACCCGGCCGAAGCCCCGCCGCCGGCACCAGGCGGCGAGGCCCGCCGGGACGAAGAGCGGGGTGGTGCGGGGCAGCCGCTTGAGGGTGGGGGCGTCCAGGTGGTCGTAGTGGTTGTGGCTGATGACCACGGCGTCGACCGGGGGCAGGTCGGCCCAGCGGACGCCGACGGGGGTGATCCTGGCGGGGGTGCCGAGGATACGGCGGGACCAGACGGGGTCGGTGAGGACGGTGAGCCCGCCGATGCGCACGACCCAGCTGGCGTGACCCGCCCAGGTGACGGCGACGGTGGCCGCGTCCACGGACGGCAGCGGGCCGGGGGCGAAGGGCAGCAGCGGCACGTCCCGCAGCCCGTCCGCGCCGGGCCGTACGGATCCCTCCCTGGCGAGCCGGGTCATGGCCCGTACGCCGGGGAGGGGCGCGGTCAGCCGGCCGGCGAAGGACTTGGGCCACCGCCGGACCTCACCGAGCGGCCGCGGCGGCCCGGCGGCGCGCGACGAGGGGCCTCGGTGGCTCTCTCCGTCCCGTTTCGTCTCTTCCGTCACTGGGGCTCCGTTCCACACGGTCGTCTCGGCGCGGTTGTTGTGAGGGGTTGTCCGGGGGGTGACCTGGGGACTACTCCGGGCGGCTGACCTGGGCGGTCGGCTCGGTGCGGTTGACGGGGGCGGCTGACCTGGGCGGTCGGCTCGGTGCGGTTGACCTGAGCGGCCGACTCCGGGCGGTCGGCTTGGCCTGTCGGTCGACCCCTCGGGCGAGGCCGACTCCGGGCGGTCGGCCTGGCCGGTCGGCCCGCCCGGTCGGTCGACCCCCCGGGTGGTTGGCCTGGCCGGTCGGCCCCCGGCGGTCGGCCTGGCGGCCGGTCGGCCCCCGGCGGTCGGCCTGGCGGCCGGCCGGCCCCGGCGGTTGGCGAGAGCCGTCGACTCGATGGGACAGGCCTGAGCGGCCGTCGTCTCATGGCGGGGCGTCCCGGCTCGGCGGGGCGTCTCCGCTCAGCTCCTCGAAGGCGGAACCGAGACGGTCGAGCGCTCCCGCGACCTGGGGCAGTGCGAGGGGATCCGACGCCGTGAGGGACTCCACGCGCTCCTCCGGGGTCGCTCCCAGCAGCGGTGCGGTCGGCAGGCGGACGCGCAGCGTGTCCGGTGCCTCGCCGAACCGGTGGCCGCCGGGGACGGGTGTCCCCAGCCGGTGGCTCAGGTGGTCCTCCAGCTCCAGGGAGTCGGTCACCCCCAGCGCGGCCAGGGGTTCCCGCAGCGGGCCGAGGTCGGCGTAGAGGTGCCGGCCCGCCTCGGGCGGCAGGGACAGCGCGCCGGAGGAGAGCACCAGCCGGTGCGCGGCGGCGGCCACGCGCGCGTGCAGGGCGGCGGCGGCCCGCGCCCGGTCCACGACCGGCCCCGGCTCGTCCAGCGCGTGGGCGGCCGCGGCGCCGACGGGCCCGGCGACCAGCGCGCCGAGCGCGGTGAGGATGTCGAGGGTGCCGGTCCGCCGGGCGGCGCCCGCCGGGGTGGCGGGGAAGCGCGCGACCGCCGCCGGCCAGGCCGCGGGGAGGAGCGCGCCGACGGTGTCGTACAGGACGGTCACGTCGTCCGGCCGGCGCTCGGAGGGGCTGAACAGGACCGTCCCGTGCGGCGCGTGCAGGGTGTCGCACCAGGTCTCGTCGCTGACCAGGTGCAGGCCCTCGGCGACCGCCGCCTCGCACGCCTCGCTGACCAGCTCGGGCGGCGCGACGGTGCCGGTGGGGTCGTCGGCGGGCGACAGGAGCAGAACCCGCGGGTCGCCGCCCTCGGCGCGTACCCGCCGCACGGTCTCCAGCAGGGCGTACGGATCCGGTACGCCCCCGCACTCCGCCGGGGTCGGTACGGAGTACGCGGCCCGCCCCAGGAGGCGGACCTGCGGGGCCCACCAGGCGGGGCAGGGACGCGGCACCAGGACGTCACCGCCGAGGGCGGCGAGCAGCGCGAACAACAGCGGCTGCGCCCCGGGCGCGGCGACGACGTCCTCGGCCCTGGCGGACGCCCCGCGCCGTCCCCAGTACCCACAGGCCGCCGCACGCAGGATCGCACTGCCGCCGGGCGGCTCCGGCTCGGTCCGCCCGGCGGCCGCCGCACAGACCTCGGCCAGCTCGGCCGGCACGGGCAGCCCCACCTCGGGCGCAAAGGGCCCAAACCGAACAGGCCCCCGCCCCCGGGCCTCGTGACCGCCGGGAGCCGGGGCGCCGGGAGCCGGGCCGCCGGGAGCCAGAGCGTCGCGAGCCGGCGCGCCGGGCGCGTGGACGACAGACGCCGGACCGGCATCCGCCTGGCTCCCCGTCCCGTGGCCCCCGGTGGCGCCGCTCGCGGATCCACCGGGGCCATGGCCGGTGGCCCGGATGCCCGGCGGTGTTCGCCGCATGTCGCCACCCTTCCCGGTCGACCGGACCGTGGTCCGCGCGCTCGTACGGCCCGTCCCCGCGTGTGGGCCTCCTGCCCTTTATACGGAGATATGCCCTTGTGTGCCCCTCGGACACCGCCCGCCCGGATGCCGTACCGCCTGCTTGGGTTCCTGGTCCGCGGGGTACCCGCGTTCCATGTCAGACACCTCAGCGCGCTTCCGTCAGGCGACGCCGGGCGCCAGAGCCCGGATTTCGGCCCTTCTGGAGGCCTGGGACAAGCAGGTCTTCGACTCCGTCGCGACCCGGCACTGGCCGGGGGCGGGGCCGGTGCTCCCCCGGCTCAGCCGTGCCGCCAACCACGGTCTGCTGTGGTTCGGCGCCGCCGCCGGGATCGCCGCCGTGGGGCACGGACCACGCTCCCGCCGGGCCGCCGTGCGGGGCATCGCGTCGCTGAGTCTCGCCTCCGCCGCCATCAACACGGTGGGCAAGCGGGCCGTGCGCAGGCGGCGGCCCCTGCTCGACGCCGTGCCCGCGATACGGCAGCTGAAGCGGCAGCCGTTCACCACCTCCTTCCCGTCCGGGCACGCGGCCTCGGCCGCCGCCTTCGCGACGGGGGTCGCGCTGGAGTCCAAGGGATGGGGCGCCGTGGTGATCCCCGTGGCCGCCGCCGTGGCCGTCTCGCGCGTCTACACAGGCGTGCACCATCCGAGCGACGTCCTGGTGGGCGCGGCGCTCGGCGTCGGGGCCGCCTACGCGATACGCGGGGTCGTGCCGACGCGCAACCAGCTGCCGCTGCCGGGCCGGCCGTACACGGAGGCGCCCGCGCTGCCGGGCGGCCAGGACCTGGTCGTCGTGGTGAACCGCGCGTCCGGCTCCTCCGAGACCGCCCTCCTCGTGCGCGACGCGCTGCCGTTCGCGGAGATCGTGGAGTGCGAGCCCGAGGACGTGGAGGACGAGCTGGAGAAGGCGGCGGGGCGCTGTCGCGCGCTGGGCATCGTGGGAGGCGACGGGACCATCAACCGCGCGGCGGTCGCCGCCGTACGCCACGGCCTCCCGCTGGCCGTCTTCCCCGGCGGGACTCTCAACCACTTCGCGTACGACCTGGGCGTGGAGGACGTCCACGCCACGGTACGGGCGCTGGCGGAGGGCGACGCCGTACGGGTGGACCTGGGGCGTTTCGCACCCGGCCCCGAAGGACCCGGGTCGGTGGGCCACTTCATCAACACGTTCAGCCTGGGGGTCTACCCGGAGCTGGTACGGGTGCGTGAGCACTGGTCGCCCCGGATCGGCGGCTGGCCCGCCGGGGTACTGGCGGCGGTCAAGGTGCTGCGGGCCGAGCACCAGCTGCACGCCGAGTTCGACGGGCGGCAGCGCTCACTCTGGCTGCTGTTCGCGGGCAACGGCATGTACCAGCGCATGGGGCCGACCCCCGGCCGGCGGCACGATCTCGCCGACGGCCTGCTGGACGTACGGATCGTGCACGGCGGCCGCTTCCCGAGCCTGCGCCTGCTGTCCGCCGCGCTGGCGGGCCCGCTGAGCCGCTCCCCCGTCCACGCGGCGGAGCGGATGCGGCGGCTGCGGATCTCGGACATCGCTCCGGGGACGCCGCTCGCCTTCGACGGCGAAGTGGCGCAGGCGCCCAGGGAGTTGACCGTGGACAAGGCGGTCGAGGCGCTGACGGTCTACCGGCCGAAGGCCGTCTTCTAGGGCGGTCACCCACATCCGGCTCTGTCCACATCGTAAGATACGTATCTCACTCCTCGACATGTCGGCGTACCGTGGCCCTACCGTTCACGAGAGGGAGACCGGCCATGCCGAAGGAGACCGCCGTCTACACCCACGGGCACCACGAGTCGGTGCTGCGCTCGCACCGCTGGCGGACCGCCGCCAACTCCGCGGCGTACCTCCTCCCCGAACTGCGGCCCGGCCAGGACCTGCTGGACGTGGGCTGCGGGCCCGGGACCATCACCGCCGACCTCGCCGCGCTCGTCGCGCCGGGCACGGTGACGGCGGTCGACGCCTCCCAGGACGTCCTCGACGCGGCACGGGAGAGCGCGCGGGCGCGGGGCGTGGACACCGTCCGCTTCGCGGTCGCCGATGTCCACGCCCTGGACTTCCCCGACCACTCGTTCGACGTCGTCCACGCCCATCAGGTGCTCCAGCACGTCGGCGATCCGGTGGCGGCGCTCCGGGAGATGCGCCGGGTGTGCCGGCCCGGCGGGGTGGTCGCGGCGCGGGACGCGGACTACGGTGCGTTCACCTGGTTCCCCGGGGTGCCGGTGCTGGACGAGTGGCAGGACGTCTACCGCACGGTGGCCAGGGCCAACGGCGGTGAGCCGGACGCGGGGCAGCGACTGGTGTCGTGGGCGCGGCGGGCCGGGTTCACGGACGTCACCGCGACCGCCACGACGTGGTGCTTCGCCACGCCGGAGGAGCGGGCGTGGTGGAGCGGGCTGTGGGCGGACCGTACGGTCGCGTCGGGGTACGCGGGCCTGGCGGTGGAGGGCGGTCACACGACGCGCGAACGGCTCGCGGAGTTCGGCGAGGCCTGGCGGCGGTGGGGCGCCGAGGAGGACGGCTGGTTCATGGTCCCGCACGGCGAGATCCTGTGCCGCGTGTGACGGCCGCCGTGCTGCTCGCCGTGGGTGACGGCCGCCGTGCTGCTCGCCGTGGGTGACGGCCGCCGTGCCGCTTGCCGCGTGTGACGGCCACCGTGCTCTTCCGCGTGTGACCCGCCGTTGCCGTGTCGCAGTCGATCGACGCCAACTAGGCTGACCCGTATGGAAATCCTGGGAACCACGTTGCGCATCTGCGTCGACGACCTGGAGACCTCGGTGATGTTCTACGAACACCTCACCGGAAGCCGCGCGCTCCGTTTCGAGCGCGACGGGGTCTCGGTCGCGGCCGTCGGCTGCTTCCTCCTGATGAGTGGCCCGCCCGCGGAGATCGACATCCTGCGCAAGGTGACGGCGACGATCGCGGTGAAGGATCTCGACGAGGCGGTGATCCGGCTCAACGGGGTCGGCGCCAAGGTCCTCGTGGGCCCGGTGCCGACCCCGGTCGGCCGTAACCTCATCGCCGCGCACCCGGACGGCTCGGTCTTCGAGTACGTGGACCGCCGGGCGGTCTGACCGCCCGGCCGGACACACGCCCTACGGCCGCATCCGGTACTCGTACGCGTCCGGCAGCGGGTCGTCCGTCAGCTCCGCCCACAGGTCGTTCAGCGTCTCGGCGCCCTCCCGGAGGTCCGCGACCTCGAACCCCGCGTCGAAGAGGGCGCGGGCCTCCTCCTTCCGCCCCTCCGCGCACAGCAGCCGGGCCTCCGCCAGCACAAAGGCACCGCGCTCCCGCACGGACGGCGGCAGCCGGTCGTGGACGGCGCGTGCCTCGGCGGTACGGTGCGCCGCCAACAGCGCGGCGACCGCCTCGCGGCCCAGCGCCGCGAACACCGCCGTCCAGGCCTCCCCGTCGTCCCCGTCGCTCACATCGTCCCCGCCGTCCCCGCCCTCCCCACGCTCGCGCCAGAGGTCCTCGAAGGCTTCCGCGTACCGGTCGGCGGCCCGCTCCCGGTGGTCGCCGAGCTGATCGGCGACGGCCAGGCAGCGCAGCAGCGGCCAGCGCGGGGCCGCCCGTTCCAGCCCGCGCTCCCAACTGCGCACCGCCTGGGCCAGATCGCCCGCGTGCCACTGCGCCACCCCGAGGTGGTACTCGGTGTGCGGGTCGGCCGGGGCCGTCTCCAGCATGTCCCGCCAGTGCGGGGCGACCAGCGTGGACCCGGGCGGTACGACCCGGCCCGGCGCCGGCAGCGCCCCGTTGGACAGCAACTCCACCCAGGGCGCCTGCTCCTCGCCGAGCGTGGCCTCCTCGAAGGGCGTGCCCGGCAGCTTGTGCCCCGCGCGCAGCACCTCCAGCGCGCCCCACCCCGACCCCACCGCCAGCTGCTCCCCCGGCCGTACGTCCGCGCAGGCCAGCCACGCCGTGTAGGCGGCGTCGACCTCCGCGCGCGGCAGGGCCGCCTCCAGCCGGTCCGCTACCTCCGCGCGGGCCGCGCCCCAGTCGGCGCCGTGCACCGTCCCGGGGTCCGTGGCGAGCGGACCGTACGCCTCCAGCCAGCTGAACTCCCCGCCCGCTTCGAGCGGTACGTGCTCCAGCTGCGTCCGGGCCAGGCCGGCCTGGATCTCCGCGTAACCGGGCGTGCCCGGCGCGGTGAGCCAGCGCTGCCAGCGCCGGCCGCCCCGGCCCGCGCCCCACACGAAGAGCTTGCGGCCGCGCAGGGCGTCGGTCGACGTCTGGACGAGGCCCTGCCCGGCGCCGTCGAGGGACGCGATCCATTTCCGTTCCCCGGCGGGGACTTCGTAGAAGTAGTCGGCCGGGAACGTGCCGCGCGGCGGGTAGGTGACGTCGGTACCCGCGACCTCGGGCACGGGGACCCGGCGCAGGTCGCGCTCGTACCCGAAGTGCCAGGCCTCCGTCGCCGGGGCCAGGACGCGCGTGCGCTCGTCCTCCTCGACGGCGATGTTCGACCACCAGTAGACGGGCGCGGTCCGCTCGTGCGGATTGCGGATCCGTACGCCGACGTAGAGGAAGTCGGACCCGTCGGGGAGCCACAGGTCCACCTGGAACGGCAGGTCGCGCAGCCGCTCCCACTCCCAGAGCCGCAGCATCTCGCCGCCGTCGGGGGCGGGGACGAGCGCGGCGTGCAGCGGGGCGCAGGAGAGGGTGGTGTGGCCGGTGGCCCCGATGTTCCACTCGATGCCGCCGGAGAACCAGGCGCCATTGAGCGCGAAGCACGCGGGCTGCATCACCGGGTTGCGGTAGACCAGTTCACGGCCGGTGGGCTTGTGGTGAAGGGAGTGGATCCGGCCGCCGAGTCCGGGCAGGACGGTGACGCGCAGCCGGTCGTTCTCGATCACGAGGGCGTCGAGGTCCGTGGTCGTCCGCTCGCGTCCGTATCCGTCGAGGATCCGGACGGGGAGGACGGTCCGCAGCGGCGCGTACCCGACCTGGCGTGCCATGTCGCGGGGCATGCCCCGTTTCACGCGGTCGTCGACCGTGTGGGTCTCGTCCAGGGCGCGCAGGGCGGGCAGGGGGTTCTCCGGCCCCAACGGGGCGGTGGGCAGGGTCAGTACGGCACGTCGCACGCTCGTGGCCACGGCAACCTCGCTTCGTCCGGGGGCCGCGCGGTCTTCCGTGCCGGGCCCGGTGACCATGGAACACGCTCGACGGCGCGCTGACCAGGTGTCGACACGTACGGGGGACGCGCGGCGCCCTCGGGTCTCACTCCCCCTCAGGTACGGTCCCCTCGTCGTGGAACGCCCCGACGATCAGGTCCGCGAGCAGCGCCCCGGCCGTTCCCTCCGGGTCCAGGTCCGGGTCGTAGATGGTGACGTTGAGGCCCACGCAGTGCTCGGAGCGGACCAAGGTCCTCAGCAGGACGGCGAGTTCACCGGGGAGCAGGCCGCCGGGGTCGGGGCTGTCGACGGCGGGCATCACGGACGGGTCGAGGACGTCCGCGTCCAGATGGACCCAGAAGCCGTCGGTGACCGGGGTCTCCAGCGTGCTCAGGACGGCCCCGGCGAGGTCGGCCGTACCCCACTCGCGCAGCTCGCCGACCGTGACGGTGGGGATCTTGAGACGGGCCAGTTCGTCGCGGTCCTCGTCGTAGTCCCTGATCCCGAAGAGCCGTACGTCCTCGTCGCGCAGATAGGGCCGCAGCCCTTCCAGGTCGGTGAGGTCCCGCCGGCCGCGTCCGGTGCTCAGCGCCAGTTCCTCGCCGCCCGCCGCGCCGACGGAGGAGGAGTTGCCCGGGTGCCGGAAGTCCGCCGAGCCGTCGATCGCGGCCAGCGCGTACCGGCCGAGCCTGCGCAGCGCCAGGGAGGCGCCGAGCTGGATCGAGCAGTCGCCGCCCAGGACGACGGGGAAGTCCCCGGCGCGGACATGGTGTTCGATCCGGTCGGCGAGGCGGGGGGTGTACGCGGCGATCGCGGCGGCGTTGAAGACCCCGTCACCCTCCTGCCACGCGCCCCGGTCGTAGCGGGGCGGCACCACGACCCCGCCCTCGAACGCCCCGAGCCGCTGGACGATCCGCTGCTCACGCAGGGCCCCGGCGAGCTTGTAGCAGCCGGGGACGGTGCCGGGCGCGGGCGGGCGCAGGCCCAGGTTGGAGGGGGCGTCGATGACCACGATATTCCGCATGCCGGTCATCCTCCGCGTCGTAGGGTGCGTCTTCAAGCGGGTTCGCGCGCGAGGGACGGACCGGCGCGCACGGACACCGGACGACCGGGCACGGACGAAGGCAGGCCGGACCATGGCGACTCAGCACACCTACCGGGTGATCGTACGAGGGGTGTGGGACGGGCTGACGGATCCGGTACGGGTCCGGCTGCTCGCGGAGGTGGACGACCACGGCCTGACGCAGATGCGCTTCACCCCGGAGGGCGCGCTCTCCTACGACCGCGCCCTCAAGCGCTTCACGTACCGCTTCGTGGTCCTCTCCGACGCCGAGGACGGCGCGGAGATGGCCGTGGCGCTCGCGGAGGACCGCGCCGAGACGGCGCTCAAGGCCCTCGGCTGCGGCCACCGCGACCTGCGCTCGACCGCCACCGACATGGACGCGATGAAGATCAACAGAAAGGGCCGCTGACGGTCAGCTCTGTGTGGTGTTGTCGCCCGCCTGTCCGGTGTCCGCAGCCTCGCCCGCCTTCTCGCGCATCTTGCGCACCAGCTCCGCCTTCTGGTCGGCCGCACCCTGGCGGTCGAGGTTGCGGTGCGGACCGTTGTTCTGCCGTTCGGTGCGGGACAGCTTCTTGCGCTGGCCGCCGCCCATGCCCACGGGGTTGTTGATGTTCTTGCTCACGGTCACGGGTTCTCCCGGTAGTGATGTGAAGTGGTCTGCGGATCTCGGCTTGAAAGAGTACGAGCCCGGTGGTGCTTCCGCTGTTGGCGGGAAGGGCTACGGGCCGCTCACGCCACCATCTCGGCGGTGATCGCCCAGCGCTCGTGGTCGCGCCACGCGCCGTCGATGAGGAGGAAGTCCGGGGAGAACCCCTCCAGGCGGAAGCCCGCGCGGCGCACGAGCGCGATCGAGGCGGCGTTCGCCGGCTGGATGTTGGCCTCCAGGCGGTGCAGTCCCAGCGGCCCGAAGGCGTGGCGGACGACCAGGCCGAGTCCTTCCGAGAGCAGACCGCGCCCGGCGGCGTGGGCGAAGGCCCCGTAGCCGAGGGCTCCGCTGTGGAAGGCGCCCTGGACGATGTTGTTGATGTTGATGAAGCCGGCGATGCGATCGTCGTCCCGCGCGCGGACGAGGAATCCGGTGCGGGTGGGGTCCTCGACGAGGCGGCGCGCGTACGGCGTGTAGTCCTCGGCACGGGTCGGCGGGAAGAGCCAGGGGTGGTGCAGTTCCCGGCTCTCCCGGGCGAGCGAGGTGAACTCGTCCATGTCCTCCTGACGGTACGGGCTCAGGTAGGTACGCGGAGCTTCGGCCAGGTCAGGGCTCTCGGGCATCCCCTCAGCGTACTGCCGCCGCCCCGCCGCGCCGGGTCCGCGCCGCTCATACCAGCGCCGGTACGTCCAGTGTCAGCGTCCCGCGCCCCGCGTCGAGCGTCCCCGGCACCCCCAGGGGCATCGTGAGGTTCGTCGTGCCGTGTCCGAAGCCCATCTCCTCCACGACCGGGACGCCGAGCCCGCCAAGACGCTCGCGCAGCACCGTCCGCACCTCGTCGTACGGGCCGCACTCCGCCCAGGACCCGAGGCCGATCCCGGCCACCCCGTCCAGCACGCGGGAGCGCAGCAGCTGGGTCAGGATGCGGTCCAGGCGGTACGGCTCCTCGCCGGTGTCCTCGATCAGCAGCAGCCCGCCGGCCGTGGTGGGCCGCGCGTACGGAGTGCCGAGGTCGGCGGCGAGCAGGCTGACACAGCCGCCGAGGGTGACGCCCCTGGCCCGGCCGGGGACCAGCGCGCCGGCCGTCGCGCGGCCGAGGGTCATGACCGACTCGGGCTCGAAGAGCGTGGCCCGCAGCGACTCCTGGGTGTCGGTGTCCTTGAGGAAGGTCACGGCGGCCACCATCGGGCCGTGCAGCGTGGCCAGGCCCATCCGTACGGCGAAGGCCTCGTGCAGCGCGGTGATGTCGCTGTACCCGACGAAGACCTTGGGGCCGGCGGCCCGCAGGGCGGTCCAGTCGAGCAGGTCCACCATGCGCTGGACGCCGTAGCCGCCGCGCGCGCAGAGCACCGCGGACACGGTCGGGTCGCACCACGCCTCCTGGAAATCGCGGGCGCGGTCCGCGTCCGTGCCCGCGAGATACCTGAACTCGTCGTGCCGGTCCAGGACATGCGGTGCGACGACCGGTTCGAGGTCCCAGCCGCGCAGCAGGTCCAGGCCCGCGTCCAGCCGTTCGGCGGGCAGGGGGCCGCTGGGCGCCACCACGGCGACCTTGGCCCCGGGGCGCAGCCGCGCCGGCCGGGTGAGGGGGGTGACGGTCACCGGGTGAGCTCCAGCTTCGGTACGTCGGTCCTGGCGAACCGGAACGTCTGCGCGTACAGGGACAGTTCGGCCTCCAGCGCGCGGATCATCGTGGCCGCCTTCCGGAATCCGTGGCCCTCGCCCGCGAAGGCGAGGTAGGCGTGCGGGATGCCGCGCCCGGCTGTCCTGGCCAGGAACCTCTCGCACTGCGCGGGCGGGCAGATGACGTCGTCGAGCCCCTGGAGCAGGAGGAACGGCGAGGTGATCCGGTCGACCTGGTTGATGGGCGACCGGTCGCGGTAGCGGTCGGGGACCTCGCTGATCGGCCCGATCAGCGATTCCAGGTACTGGGACTCGAAGTCGTGCGTCCCGTCGGTGGCCCAGCCCTCCAGGTCGAGGATGGGGTAGCTGATGGTGCCGCAGCCGTAGACGCCGGTGGTGGCGAGGGAGGCCGCCGCGGTCCAGCCGCCGGCGCTGCCGCCCCGTACCGCCAGCCGCGCGCCGTCGGCGGTGCCCTCGGCGGCCAGCGCCCGGGCGACGGCCGCGCAGTCCTCGACGTCGACCACGCCCCACTGCTCGCGCAGCCGGTCGCGGTACTCCCTGCCGTAGCCGGTGGAGCCGCCGTAGTTGACCTCCACGACGCCGATGCCCCGTGAGGTGAAGTAGGCGATCTCCAGGTCGAGGACGAGCGGGGCGCGGCCCGTGGGTCCGCCGTGCGCCCACACCACGTAGGGCGGCAGTTCGCCGTCGGGCGCCGCCGTGTCGGGGCTGTACGGCGGGTAGACGTGGGCGTGGACGTCGCGCCTGCCGGGTCCGGTGAAGGTGCGGATCTGCGGCTCGGGGTAGTAGGCGGGGTCCACCGGGTCCTGGTGGGCCTCGCCGATGACCCGGGCGCGGCCGGTGACGGTGTCCAGTTCCACGATCTCGTACCCGGAGCGGGGTCCGGCCGCGACGCCGACCACCCGGTCACCCCGCACGGTGAGGTCCGCGGCCCATTCGGTCCACGGCCCGGCGGTGTCCACGACGTCGCCGGTCTCCGGGTCCAGTATCCCCAGCGCGTTGGCGCCCTTGCCGTGGATGACGGCGATCATGCCGTTCGCCAGGGGGTGGAACCACCGCAGGCCGATCTTCCACAGCGGTCCGCCGAACTCCTCGCGGCGGCCCGGGCACAGCGGGGTGGCCGGGGGCAGGGTGGCGGGGCCGCCGCCCGGCGCCGGGACGGGGCCGGACAGCGCCGTGCCGAGGCCGAGGCGCTGGATCTCCCACCAGTTGCCGATGTCCGAGACGAGGAGCAGCGCACCGTCCGGGGACCAGTCGACCTGGGCCACCGACTCGCCGACGCCTCCGGCGACGGTCCTGACGCCGGTGAAGGGGCCGGTCGGCCCGGGGCCGGCCGGTGCCACCGCGCCGAGTTGTACGACCGTGCCGTCCCAGGGCATCCGGGGATGGTCCCAGGCGATCCAGGCGACGTGGGCGCCGTCGGGCGAGAGCCGGGGGCCGGTGACGAAGCGGTGGCTGTCGTCGGACAGTTCCCGTACGGCGGTACGGTCCCCGGCGGCGGATCCGTCGAGCGGGACGGCGGCGATCACCCGCCGTACGTCGGTGGGCCGTTCGCCGGTGAACTCCTCCAGGACGCACCAGACTTCGCCGCGCTCCCGCTCGATCCGGGGGTCGACCCACCGCAGGCCCCCGCCGGTGGCGGACACCGGGGTGAGGGGCCGGGGTTCGGCGTCGCCGTCCGGCTCGTACGCGTACAGCCGCTGGTCGGGGAAGTGGACGAAGACGACCAGCGGTCCGCCCTCGGGGCGCTCGGCGCCGGCCCAGGGGACCCCGCCGTACTCGACGACCCTGCTGCGGACGTTCCACGGCGGGGGCAGCACGGACTCCTCGCGGCCGTCGGGGTGCCTGCGCACGAGCGCGCGCCGGCCGTCCTCGGCGGGCCGTGGCGCGGTCCACCACAGTTCGTCGCCGACCGCCCCGACGTATTCGGGGCGGCCGTCGTGCGAAGCGGCGAGGGTGGCGTCGATCGGCGACGGCCACGTTCCGTAGGCCCCCATGGGCACCATGGACAACTCTCCTAAGCGGACCGAAGGTAGTGGTCCCTCAGCGGACTGAAGGCGGAGGTTCCTAAGCGGACTGAAGGTAGTGGTCGAGGACGCGGACGCCGAAGTGGAGCGCCGAGACGGGCACACGTTCGTCGACGCCGTGGAAGAGCGCCTGGTAGTCGAAGCCGGGCGGCAGTTTGAGCGGCGAGAAGCCGTAGCCGGTGATGCCGAGGCGCGAGAACTGCTTGGCGTCCGTACCGCCCGACATGCAGTACGGCACGACGTGCCCCGCCGGGTCGAACCGCTCGACGGCCGCCCGCATCTTGGCGAACGCCGGTGAGTCCACGGGGGCTTGGAGGGCGATCTCCCGGTGGTGGAACTCCCACTCGACGTCGGGGCCGGTGAGCAGGTCCAGGGTGGCGCTGAACTCCTCCTCGCCGCCGGGCACCATCCGCCCGTCGACCAGCGCGGTGGCCTGTCCGGGGATCACGTTGACCTTGTAACCGGCCTCCAGGACCGTCGGGTTGGCGCTGTTGCGGATCGTCGGCTCGACCAGCGCGGCGGCCGGCCCGAGCTTGCCCAGGAGGTCGTCCGGGTCGAAGCCCGGGGCGTCGACATCGGTCTCCACCCCATGGAGCACGGCCAGTTCACGCAGGGCGGCCCGGACGGTCGGGGTGAGCCGGACCGGCCACTCGTGGTCACCGATCCTGGCGATGGCGGCGGCGAGCCTGCTGACCGCGTTGGCGCGGTTGACCTTGGAGCCGTGTCCCGCCTTGCCGTGCGCGGTGAGCTTGAGCCACCCCGTGCCGCGTTCGCCGGCCGCGATCGGGTAGAGCGCCATGCCGGGGCCCGCGTGGAAGGTGAAGGCCCCCGATTCGCTGATGCCCTCCGTACAGCCCTCGAACAGCTCCGGGTGGTGGTCGGCGAGGAAGCCCGAGCCGTCGACGGCGCTGGCCTCCTCGTCGGCGGTGTAGGCGATCACGATGTCGCGGCGCGGCCGGACGCCCGACCTGGCCCAGGCACGGACGACGGAGAGCACCATCGCGTCCATGTTCTTCATGTCGATCGCGCCCCGGCCCCAGACCACCCCGTCCCTGACCTCCCCGGAGAAGGGGTGGAGGGTCCAGTCGGCGGGTTCGGCGGGCACCACGTCCAGGTGGCCGTGGACGAGGAGCGCCTCGGCGGAGGGGTCCGTGCCCTCGATCCTGGCGACCACGTTGGTGCGGCCCGGGGTCCGCTCGATCAAGGTGGGTTCGATCCCCGCGTCGGCGAGCCGCTCGGCGACGTACTCGGCCGCCGGGCGCTCCCGGCAGTCGCCGCTCCCTCGGTTGGTGGTGTCGATGCGGATCAGGTCGGAGGTGAAGGTGACCACCTCGTCCAGCGCCACCGCGTCGAGTGCGTCGATCGTGTCGCTGGGCGTCGTGTCGCTGGGCGTCATGTCAGCCATACTGCTCCTCCACCGCGGCCGAGACGATCGTGGTGACCGCCTTGAAGGTGCGAATGCCCTCATACATCGTCCCGCTGGTGTACACGACGCGCCGCTCGCCCGTGGCGGCGACCCCCGGAACGACGGTGGCGGCCGAGGCGAGATGGGCGGCGTCGAACTCCAGCTCGACGGTGAAGGGACCGGCGGGGGCCGGTTCGTACCGGACGGCGAGCGCCGTGGCCTCCTTCGCCGCCGCGCGGATGCCGGCGGCGGTGCGGGCCGGGGTACGGCACACGGCGGCGTACCGCGAGACGTGGTCCTTCACCGCGACCTTGCGGGCCCCCGGCGCGTAGCCGTCGGCGTCCACGCAGGTCAGGTCGTCGCCGGTGACCAGGACCACCGGGACGCCGTACTCCGCGACGACGGCCGCGTTCAGCACTCCCTCGCTCGCGCGTGTGCCGTTCAGCCACACGCCGGTGATCGAGTTGGCGAGGTAGGTGTGCGCGAGGACCCCTTCCGTACCGGCGCCGGTGTGGTAGCCGACGAAGGCGATGCCGTCGACGTCGCCGTGCTGCACCCCCTCCACCATGGAGAGCGACTTGTGACGACCCGTCAGCAGCTGCGCCCGCTCGTCCAGTTGCTCCAGGAGGAGATTGCGCATGGTCCAGTGCGCCTCGTTGATGAGTACGTCGTCGGCGCCACCGTCGAGAAAACCGAGCACGGCGGCGTTCACGTCGGAGGTGAACAGGGCGCGGCAGCGCTCCCACTGCGGCGTGCCGGGCAGGACGTCGGCCGGCCAGGTCACGCCGGTCGCGCCCTCCATGTCGGCGCTGATGAGGATCTTTACCATGCGCCAGTCCTATCGCAGGTGACCGCCGGTGCGCACGGGCGTACCCGCTCCAGCAGTCCGGCCGCGTCGGGGCGGGCCTGGAGCCCGGCCAGCAGCAACAGCCACAGGTCGCGGAGCCGGTCCTCGATGTGCTCCCGGCCGTCCAGCGCGTCCGAGACGGTGTGGAGGCCGAAGAAGGCGTACACGACCCCGTGCGCGGCCACGCCCGGGTCGAGGTCGGGGTTGAGCTCCCCGGCGGCGCGGGCCTGGTCGAGGAGCGTGGTGACGGTGGCGAGCCAGCCGACGAACGGGGCGGGCAGCGGGGCGTCGATCGCGGTGCGCTCGGCCCAGAGGCGGGCGCCCGCCCGGACGACGACGTCGTCGCGGAACGCCTTCGCCACGTCGAAGCTCAGTCCGACGAGCCGGTCGAGCGCGGGGTGCTCCGCGGTGAGGTATTCGCCGACCAGTTCGGGCCAGGTCGCGAAATGCGCCTCGACGATCGCGAGGGCGAGTTTTTCCTTGCTCACGAAATGGAAGTAGATGGCCCCGCTGGTGCGGCCGGACTCCGCGCTGATGTCACTGATACTGGTCCCGGCGTATCCCCGCTCATCGAACAGGCGTGCTGCCGCTTCCAGAAGAAACCTACGCGTGTTTTTCGCCCTAGCCTGCACGTGCACTCCGAGTCCCGATTCCGCTGCTGACATCACGCAATGTAGTGCTTTCCGCCAATGCCCCGACAAGGCTGGCGTGCAGATCCCGGGAAATTGGGATTGTTTTATTTCATGATGGATTGGTTCGATGAACTCGGCGGTGACCCCGGACCGCTGAGCTGGTCGCGCACCGTCGCCCGCGAGACGGTCCACCGGGCCTCGGTCGCGGAGGTGCTCCTGACCGACGTACGGCGGGCGGGGGACGGCCGCTTCGAGGCCGCCGCGTGCTGGCCCCGGTCCCATCCCACCTTCCCGCACGGCGGCACGGACCTCCACAGCCCCCTGATGGTCGTGGAGACCCTGCGGCAGCTGGGCATCTACCTGCCCCTGCGCCACTACGGCGTCGCGCCGGACGCCCGGCTCCTGATCACCGACCTCTTCTTCCGCATCGACCCGTCGACCGAGCCCCGGGCGGCCTTCGGCGCCACCGAGGTCACCTGCCTGGCCACCGTGAGCGAGGTGCGGCGCGGGCCCGGGGGCGCCGCGACGGCGCTGCGCCTGGAGGTGGCGTACCTGGCCGGCGGGCGGGCGTTCGCCCTGGCCGGCGGGGGTGCGCTGTTCCTGGACGAGGAGCGGTACGGCGCGGTGCGCGCGGGCCGGGCCAGGCCCGCCGGCGCCGCCCCCGGGGCGGCGCCGGCGGGCCGGCCGCACCCCGACGCCGCGACGGTGGGCGCGCACGCCCCGTACGACGTCCTGCTCAGCCATGGCGCGGGGCCCGGGCGGGCCGGCGGACCGGGCCCGGACGACGTGCTCCTGGTCGAGCCGGCCGACCCCCGTCACCCGTTCTTCTTCGACCACGCGTCGGACCACGTGCCCGGCATGGTCCTGCTGGAGGCGGCACGGCAGGCGGCCGCGCGGGAAAGTGGCGGAACGTTGCTTCGCCCTACCGCCGGACGGCTGAAAGCCGCGCGGTTCACCGAATTCGATCCGCCCGCGCGCATTCTCTGCGTGCCACACCACTCGACCTGCGTCTTCCGGGTCCTGCAAGGGGGCGAACAGAAAGCATTCGGCACCCTGCACTACCGGTGAAGACCCCGGTCACGATCCGTGCCTCCTTGACTACGTCGAGTCGCCGTCCTTAGCGTAGCGATCGTTATGTTTTCGGCGGGCGCCGGATGAACACACTCCGCGCGCCCGCCACTCAAAGCCGCCCTCTCGGGCGCCACTCCCCGAACCAGAACGGACAAGAAATCGAAATGACGGCTTCTCGCATCCTTTCCTGGACCCCCGCGGCCATTGTTTTCGACTGCGACGGCACACTGATGGACACCGAACGGCATTGGCAGGACGCCCGCGGCCTCGTCCTCGACGGGTACGGATTCGCTCCCGCCCCCGGATTCGCGGAACGGGCCAAGGGCCTGCACTACACCGAGTGCGGCACCCTCATGGCGGTCGAGTCGGGACGCCCCGACCTGGCCGGCGACATGACGTCCCAGCTGCTCACGGAGTTCCGGTCGCTCGTCGCCGAACAGCCGATGACCATGCCGGGCGCACGGGAACTGGTCCATGACGTACGGCGGTTCGCGCCACTGGCCGTCGCCAGCAACTGCCCGGCCGAGGTGGTCGAGTCCTGCCTCGACACGGCGGGGCTGCTCGACTGCTTCGACCACATCGTGGTCCCCGACGACACCATCAGGCCCAAGCCGCACCCGGACGTCTACCTCACGGCCGCCCGGCTGTGCGGGGTCGACCCGGCCGACACCCTGGCCGTCGAGGACTCGCACTGCGGCGTCCAGGCCGCCGTGGGGGCCGGCATGCGCGTCCTGGGGGCGGGCTCCTGGCCGAGCCCGGAGACGGTGGCCCTGGTGGACCTGTGGGTCCGCGCCCTGGACAACCCGGAGGTACGGCTGTGGGCCTGCGACCGCGTCCCCAGCCAGGCCCAGGCCCCGTCCGAGACCCCGGTCCAGCTCTAGGGCGTGTCCGCGGGTACGGGCCCGGCCCGCACTCCGGTCCAGGTCCGGCTTCGGAACGGCGTGTACGGGCGGCTACCGGGCCGCCGGGGTCGGTTCCTCCAGGTACGGCGCCAGGGTGGTGACGCTCTCGCCGGACGACGAGAACAGCAGCGCGATGCCCACCGCACCCGGGTCAGGCACCCCCGAGGCATGCTCCCCCACGTAACTGGCCCGGCCCCGGCGGGCCCGTAGCCCCGCGGTGTCCCGTACGCCCTCCCAGGAAGCGGCGGCCGCACGCGACAGGGCCTCCCGAGGATCCCCCTTCCGGTCGCACGACCGCAGGGCGTCGCAGGCGGGCGCCAGCGCGTCGACCAGCGTCTTGTCGCCCGGGGCCGCCTCCCCGACCCGCCGGATCGCCGACAGGCCGCCACCCGCGCCGGCCGCCAGCGCGCTCACGGTCAGCTCAGGACCCGCGTCCGCGGCGGCCACCGCCAGCTCGTGGAAGAGCAGCCCGAACAGCGGTCCGCTCGTCCCTCCCACCTCGTCCAGGAAGGCCGTGGCGGCGGCGCGCAGGGGGCCCGCCGGGTCCACGGGACCGGTGGGCGCGTCGCCGAGGAAGCGGAGTGCGGCGTCCAGTCCCGCCATGAGGTTGGTGCCGAAGTCGCCGTCACCGGCGGCCTGGTCGAGCGCGGTCAGTTCGGCCTCGGTGGCGGCGACGGACGCCGCGAAGCGCCGCATCCAGCCGTCGGTGAACGTTCCGTCCACGTGCATGGCGTCCTGCCTCTCTTCGGGTCGGCGGCGCTGCCGCCCAGGTCGACGGAGAGCGGTCGGCTCAGCGGGGCCAGGCGGCGGTACGGGCCGGGGCGTCGAAGAGCTTGACCGTCTCGGCGTCCGCCACCATCAGGGACAGCGAGAAGCCCCGCATGTCCAGCGCGGTGACGAAGTCACCCACCAGGACCCGCTCGGTGGTGATGCCGCGCGCGTCGAGCACGCGGGCCGCGTCGGCCAGCACCGCGTACAGCTCCAAATGGGTGAGGGAACCGAGACCGTTGACCAGGAGGATCACGGACGCGCCCTTGCCGAGTCCCAGGGACCGCTCCAGCGCGTCGGCCATGTTCCCCACCAGCTCCCGGGCCGGCTGTCTGGGGACGGTGTGGTCCGCGCGCTCGCCATGGATCCCGACGCCGTACTCCATTCGGTCGATCGGCAGCTCGAAGGCGGGCAGCCCCGTGGTGGGCGCGGTGTGCGACGCGGAGGCGACGGCGAGGCTCCGGCAGCGGGACACCAGGTCCGTCCCGAGGTCCGCCAGGTCCCGCAGTCCCAGCCCGGTGTCGGCGGCGGCCCCGAGCACCTTCTCGACCAGCACGGTCGCGCCCGTGCCGCGCCGGCCCGCCGCGATCTCCTCGGACTCCGAGGCGAGGTCGTCGTCGATCAGCACCCGGGCGCAGCCGATGCCCTCGTGGACGAGGCGCTCCGCCGCGATGCCGAAGTTGATGCGGTCGCCCGTGTAGTTCTTCACCAGATGGAGTACGCCGTCCTCGCGGGCCACCGCCCGGGACGCCATGAAGACCTGCCGGTTGTGCGGTGAGGCGAAGATCCGGCCCGGACAGGCCGCGTCCAGCATCCCCAGGCCGACAAATCCCGTGTGCAGGGGCTCGTGCCCCGAGCCGCCGCCCGACACCAGGCCCACCCGTCTGGCGGGAGACGTGTGCAGGGCTCGGACGAAGCCGTGCTCGACGTCGTGCGCCACCAGATCGGCGTGGGCCCGGGCGAAGCCGGCCAGCGCGTCGATGACCAAAGAGTCCGAACTGTTCCCGAAGTACAAGGCCATGTGGGCTCCCAGAAATCACCCGCCGCGGGCGGACCACCGGAACGCCATCGTGTGCCACGACACGCCGGGCGGCAACTCACACCGACCCGGCGGCCGAAGCACGGTCCCGGCCCGCGAGCGCCACTCGTACGCCCTCCCGACCCCGGTCGCGCCCTGTCCCCGCCCCCCTTCGCGCCCCCGGGGCCTGCCCGGGCCGGCGGGTCGGTCCCGGCGCCGCCCGGCGGCCACCGGCCCGCTCCGGAGCGGGCCCGCCCACCCCGGGGCGGCCCGGTTCACGCCCCGCCCGTACCGCTCACGCCCGGCCGGTCCCGCTCACCCCGGGCCAGTCCCGCTCACCCCGGGCCCGTACCGCTCGCCCCCGGCCCGTACCGCTCACTCCCGGGCGAGTACGAACCACCGCGCCGGCAGGTCGATCCTGGTGCCGTCCGGCAGATGCTCCGTCTGCGGGAGCGCGGTGTCGCCGGTGTCCAGGATCGTCAGCCCCGCGGCGCGCAGCAGCTCGGGGACCTCCTCGTCGGCGGCCCCGGCCGGCCTCAGGCCGTGGTCGAAGACCCGCTGGAGCTTCGCGGGTGTGCCCGCCTCCACCGCCTGCTGGAACACCGCCTTCGACGCGGAGGTCAGTTCGACGACAAACGCCCGGCCCCGGGCCCCGAGGAGCCGCGCGACCGCCCCGGCGACCGCCGCGCGGTCCTGGGGCTCGCTCTGGTGGATGACGGCGCGCATGTAGACGTTGGTGTCGCCGAGCCGCTCCCCCAGAGCCTTCACGGCGTCCGTGTCGACCAGGTTCAGCTGCTCGTACGTGGCGGCCTTCGCGGTGTCCGCGCGGCGCGCGTGCTCCACCGCCGCCAGCGACAGGTCCACGCCGATCGCGCGGGCGAACAGCGTCGCCAGATAGCGGGTCTGGGTGCCGCTGCCGCAGCCGAGGTCGACCACGGGCAGCGACACGTCGGCGTACGGCAGCAGCAGCGCGCTGTGCGGTACGGAACTGAGGGAGGCGTCGGAGTCCCAGATGGCCTCCCCCGGCGTGTCGGAGGTCTCCCGCCAGTACCCTTCCCACGCGTCCCGGTAGCGCTGCGACACGTCCATGTGCGTCTCCCCAAGTCCGGCCGTCAGAAGCAGAGTTGTGCAGCACCGGACTACCGGTCCGGACGCTCGCCGGGCAAGGGGTCGGGACGGTCTTTCACCGGCCTGCCCGGCGTACACGCCCCTTTTGGCCCAGAGCCTGCTCGAACCACACCGTCTTGCCGTGCGGGGTGCTGCTCGTCCCCCACTCCCGGGCGAGGCTGCTCACCACCCGTAGTCCGCGCCCGAACTCGTCCTCGCGGCTCGCGCTCAGCAGCGTCGCCGGGGCCGGCTCGTCGTCCTGGACCTCGCACAGCAGCGCGTCGGTGCGGACCAGCCGCAGCCCGACGTGGTGCGAGCGCGCGTGATGGACGGCGTTGGTGACCAGCTCACTGACCATCAGTTCGGCCGTCTCCACGGCGTCCGGCAGGCCCCAGTCGAGCAGCCGGCCGTGCACCAGCCGCCTGGCACGTGCCACCTCGCGTGGATCGAGGGCCAGTTGCCACTCGGCGACGTCGTTGTCCGGGATGCCGTTCAGCCGGGCCATCAGGAGCGCCACGTCGTCCTTGCGCCCGCCCCGGGGGTTCAGTGCGCGGATGATCGTGTCGCAGGCGTCGTTCATCGACGCGGCGGGATGGGCGGCGGACTCGCACAGCGCCGCCAGGCCGTCCCCGATGTCCGCGCCGCGCACCTCCACCAGGCCGTCGGTGCACAGCACCAGCCGGTCGCCGGGTGCCACGCGGACGACCGCCGTCTCGAAGGCCACCCCGCCGACCCCGATGGGCGCGCCGGTCGGCAGGTCGAGCACCTCGGCCCGGCCGTCCGCGGCCCGGACCAGGACGGGCGGGATGTGCCCGGCGTTGGCGATCTGGAGCTCGGAGCGGATCGGGTCGTACACGGCGTACAGGCAGGTCGCGAGATAGCTCTCCCCGAGCCGCTGGGCCAAGTCGTCCAGATTGCGCAGCAGTTGGGCGGGCGGCATCTCCATGGTCGCCATCGTCTGGACGGCGGTGCGCAGTTGGCCCATCATCGCCGCGGAGCGCAGGCCATGCCCCATCACGTCACCGACGACCAGCGCCGTACGGGACCCGGGCAGTTTCACCGCGTCGAACCAGTCGCCGCCTATCCGGCCGAGCCGGGTGCCCGGCAGGTAGCGGGTGGCGGTGTCACAACCGGCCATCCGCGCGGCGACCGTCGGCAGCATGCTGTCCTGGAGGGTCTCCGCCACGTTTTCCTGGTACGTGTACATGCGGGCGTTGTCGAGGACCAGACCGGCCCGGGCGGCCAGTTCGGCGCCGGTCGTACGGTCCATGTCGTCGAACGGCTCCCGCTCGGGGCGCCGCATCAGGACCATGAAGCCCAGCACGACGTCACGCGCCTTGAGCGGGACCAGCAGCATGGACCGGTTGTTGATGAGCGGCCGCAGGTCCCGCTTCTCGAACTCGCCCGAGATGCGGTCGCCGTCCTCCTCGCTGAGCGTCGGGATGAGGACCGGTTCGCCGGTGACCATGCACTGGAAGAACGGGGTGTGCTCCGGGAAGGAGATGGCCTCGCCGATCGGCACGGTGTCGTCCCAGCGGCCCGGTTCGTCGTTGTGTTCGACCCAGACCCGGTGCCAGACGGTGGTGACGTCGGGCGGGCCGTCCGGGAACCCCTCACCGGCGAGCACGGCGGCCCGCAGGTGCGTACCCGCGAAGTCGGTGAAGCGCGGGACGGCGGCGCTGGTGACCTCGCGGATGGTGCGCTCCAGGTCGAGGGAGGAGCCGATCCGGCGGCTCACCTCGTTCAGGAACTCCAGGCTCTCGCGCACCGCCGCGTATTCGAGGTCGAGTTCGGGCCGGGGCGCGCCGCCGCGCCGGGACCCGCCGTCATCCTCCACGACGGTCAGCCTGCTCCGCCGGGACGCCACCCGGCGCGGCACACCCCAGTCGGGGGTGACGGGAACGCGGTCGTGGTGGCTGAACTCCAACACGGGGTAACCCAGTTCGAGCACCTGCGAGACGATACGGGTGGACTCGGCCGGGCTCATGTTCGGCAGGATGTCGGGCAGGCGCCTGGCCAGCGCCTCCGCGTCCGGGAAGTCCGTGTGCAGGGCGAAGCCCGGCGCTATCCGCTGGACGTCGGCCTGCCTCGCCTCTTCGCCGGCGGCGTCGTCGGCGGCGAACTGGGCGGCGTCGGCGGCGAGTACGAGATGGCGTCCCGGCCCGGGACCGACCAGCGGATAGGCCCACCACAGCACGTCGAGCCGCTCGCGCCCGTCCTCGGAGAGCGTCGCGCGCCCCGCCGTCGGGTACGAGCCGCGGGTGTGCAGGTCGGGGCCCAGTTCGTCGTGGCCGTCGAAGATGGCGCGGCTCTCACCGCCGTACCCACCGTGCGCGAGGCCCGGCTCCTCGTCGGCGAGTGCGCCGGCCACCGGCATCAGATCGCTGGCGGACCGGCCCACGGCCTCGTCCTTGGAATGGCCGAAAAGCCGCCGTGCGCCGGTCGACCAGTGCGACACCAGGCCGTCGCGGTCCACGACGACCACGGCGAGCGGAATCCGGCCTGCCGTCGCGAGCGGCTGTTGCGGCGGCCCCGGCGGAACACCACTGTCCATGGCTGGAAGGCTCCTTCCCTGCCGCCAGGATCTGCGGCTCCGCCCACCACGGTACGGCCCTGCGCACGAGAAGCGCCGGGCAATGAACTAATAGGTGGTGCGCCCGCGCACGCCGGGGAATTGACTGAAATTCAGTCAGCTTTTCAACGGTCCTTCAGCGCACTTCTCTCAGTCCTCGTGGCCCAGCTGGAGGTCACGTTCGGTGCGTCCGCCGCCCGCCATCTGGAGCACCGTGGCGACCGGCGGATAGCCCGCCGCGATCACCGTGTACTCCCCCGACGAGAGGTCCACGAAGCGGAACGTGCCGTCGGCCCCGGTGGTGAGGGTGTCGACCACGTTGCCCGCCGCGTCCAGCAGCGTGACGCGGGCGTCCTCGACGGGCCGGCCGCCCCCGGCCCGTACCGTACCGCGCAGCACCGCTCCGCCCGCCAGCTCGATGTCCTGCCGGGTCTCGCGGGAGGACTGCACACTGACGGGGAGCGCGGCGGGGCGGAAGGCGGGGGCGCTCGCGGCCAGCGTGTACTCCCCCGCGACCAGTTCGCCGATCACGTAGGCGCCCTCGCGCCCGCTGCGGGTGGACGCCACCACGTCGCCCCGTACGTCGGTGAGGGTCACGGCGGCGTCCCGCACCGGGGTGCCGTCCGCGGTGACCACCGCGCCGGCGAGGCGGCCCGCACCGCCGAGGACCACGTCCAGTTCGACGGGGCGCTCCCCGACGGTGACCGTGACGGCCTGCGGCTGGTGGCCGCCGGCCGCGGCGATCATCACGTACGAGCCGGCGCCCGGCACGCTCAGCGCGTACCGCCCGTCCTCACCGCTCGCCCCGCGCCCGATCTGCTGTCCCTGGACGTCGATGAGGGTGAGGGCGGCGCGCGGGACCGTACTGCCGTCGTAGTGCTGCACGGTGCCGCAGACGGCGACTCCCGAGACGTACGGGGGCGGTGCGGCGACCGGGGCGCCGTTCGCGGCAGCCCGCGCGGTGGGGACGGCGGAGGACTCGGCGGCGGGGGCGTTGTGGGACACCAGCGGTTTCTCCTTGAGGAAGAAGGCGAGCAACAGGCCGAGGACGAGCACCGGCACGAGGTAGAGGAAGATCCGCGGCATCGCGTCCGCGTACGCCTGGATGTAGTTGTCCCGCAGCGCGGGGGGCAGCGCGTGGACCATCTGCGGGGTGATGGAGTGCGCGTTCGGCAGTGCGGCGCCCGCCGGGATCCGGTCGGCGAGCGCGTCGGCGAGCCGGTTGGCGAAGAGTGTGCCGAAGACGGCGGCGCCGACGCTGCCGCCGATCTGCCGGAAGTAGTTGTTGGCGCTGGTGGCAACTCCGAGGTCGGAGGGCGGCACCGCGTTCTGCACGGCGAGGATGAGGACGGGCATCACCAGTCCGATGCCGAGGCCCAGCACCGCCTGGGCAACCCCGCATTCGAGCATGGAGGTGTCGGCCTCCAGCCGGGACAGCAGCCACATCCCGGCGGCCGAGAGCGCGCCGCCGACCACCGG
This sequence comes from Streptomyces sp. NPDC087420, assembly GCF_044744165.1. NCBI lineage: Bacteria > Bacillati > Actinomycetota > Actinomycetes > Kitasatosporales > Streptomycetaceae > Streptomyces > Streptomyces sp. NPDC087420. The sequence goes on along the minus strand of NZ_JBIUXU010000012.1, from coordinate 64,199 downwards.
GTAGATCTTGTAGCGGCCGGTACGGCTGATGAGTTGGCCGGAGACGACGGACGCGACGACGATGCCGCCCATCATCGGCAGCATCAACAGGCCCGACTCGGTGGCGGAGGCGCCGTCGACCATCTGGAGGAAGGTCGGCAGATAGCTGGCGGCCCCGAAGAGCGCGAGCCCGAGCACCGCGCCGATCAGTCCGGTGAGGGTGAAGACGGAGTCGCGGAACAGCCGCAGGGGGATGATCGGTTCGGGCGCGAAGTGCTCGACGACGAGGAACAGCAGGGTCGTTCCGACGGCGCCGGCGGCCAGACCCAGGATGACGCGTGAGCCCCACGCGTACTCCGTACCGCCCCAACTGGTCAGCAGTACCAGGCAGGTCGAGGCGGCGGCGAGCATCAGCGCGCCGAGGATGTCCAGCCGTCCCCGGGTGGCGGGCTTGGGGAGTCTGAGGACGACGGACACCACGGCGAGCGTGAGCAGGCCGAAGGGCACGTTGAAGTAGAAGCACCAGCGCCAGGACACGTGGTCGGTGAAGAACCCGCCGAGCAGCGGTCCCGCCACCGAGGCGAGGCCGAACGCGCCGCCGATCAGTCCCATGAACCGGCCGCGCTGCCGGGGCGGCACGATGTCCGCGATGATCGCGTGGACGCCGATCATCAGTCCGCCGGCGCCGACGCCCTGGACGGCGCGGAAGGCGATCAGCTCGTTCATGGTGCGGGACCAGCCGGCCAGCGCCGAGCCGATGACAAAGACGACGATCGCGAACTGGAAGACGCTTTTGCGGCCGAAGAGGTCGCCGAGCTTGCCGTAGATCGGCAGGCCGATGGTGGAGGTCAGCAGATACGCGGTGATCGCCCAGGACATCCGCTCCAGGCCGTGCAGCTCCCCCACGATCTTGGGCAGGGCGGTCGCCACGATCATCTGTTCCAGCGCGGCGAGCAGCAGGGCGAGCATCAGCCCGAAGAAGACGAGCCGGACCCGGCGGGGGCTGAGCGGCTCGGCCGGGAGCGCGCCACCGGTGGCGCGCGTCGGAGGTGGCGGGGTGCCCGCCGCCACGCCCCGGACGGGCGCGGTGGCCTGCCCGACGTCCTTCACCAGCGTGATCCCGCCCACGTACTGCTCCCCTCGTCGCACCTGCGCGGCGTCATTCTTCGCATTGCTCGCCAACCAGGAGCAAGCGGGAATCGCCGCGGTGAAGGGGCTTGAGGCGGGGGCGGGTTGAGGGGGAAGGGCGGCGCCGGGGCCCTCATCAGGGGCTTTCCCACGACGCATCGCGCGGGGTGCGCGGGGCGGCGTCGCGGGGAAAACCACTCGAACCGGTGACCCCGGGGAGCCCCCGGGGTCCGGCTGTTCACACCTTCCGGCTGGCCTACTTCTCGGTCTCGGCCGCGAGCTTCGCCAGTACCTCGTCGTAGATCCGGCCGAGGCCCTTGGGGGCGAAAGTCCGCTCGAAGAAGCCGCCGATGCCGCCGGCGCCGTCCCAGACGGTCGTGACGACGGCCTTGGAGCTGCCCTCGCCGGCCGGGGTGACGGTCCAGGTGGTGACCATCGAGGAGTTCCGGTCCTTCTCCACGAGCCGGCCGTCGCTGGGCTCGGTCACCTCCAGCAGACAGTCGCGGACGCGCTTGCTGGTGGCCTGGAGCTTCCAGTGGACGAGGGTGCCCTCGCCGTCACCGCCCTCCCGTACCTCGTACTCGCTGAACTGCGAGGGCAGGAGCTTCGCCCGGGTGTCCTGGTAATCGGCCAGCGCGTCGAACACCGTCTCCGCTTTCGCCGCGATGATCCGCTCCGTCGTGGCCTCGACCTGCGCCATGGCACTTCCTCCAGCACTCGGTACTCGGTTGGGGTGCGGCCAGCCAACCACCCTCCGGCACGCCCGCCCAAATCCGGGGGCGCGGAGGCCGGGACGGGCGGGCGCGGCACGCCTTCGGGGTGCGTACGGCATGCCTCCGACACCGTTCGACAAGCGTTCGAGCATCAAACGAACAAGTGTTCTATTGTGGGGGGCAGTACTACCGAGGAGGTACTCCATGCGCTGGGACAATCTGACCGAGGGACCGTCCACCACACGGCCCGCCGGGGACATCGCGCTCTTCGGTACGGACGCGGTCACCACCCGCACCTTCGACACCCCCGAGTTCCGCGGCATCACCTTCCACGAGGTCCGCGCGCGCTCGATCGTGAACCGGGTCCCGGGAGCTTCCCGCATGCCGTTCGAATGGACGGTGAACCCGTACCGGGGCTGCACACACGCCTGCGTCTACTGCTTCGCCCGCAAGACCCACAGCTATCTCGACCTCGACACCGGACTGGGTTTTGACTCCCAGATCGTTGTCAAGATCAACGCCCCGGAGCTGGTACGGCGCAAGCTGGCCTCGCGCCAGTGGCAGGGCGCGCACATCGCGATGGGCACGAACGTCGACTGCTACCAGCGGGCGGAGGGGCGCTACCGGCTGATGCCGGGGATCATCACGGCCCTGCGGGACCGGGCGAATCCTTTCTCCATCCTCACCAAGGGGACGCTGATCCTCCGTGACCTGGACCTGCTGCGCGAGGCGGCGTCGGTGACCGACGTCGGCGTCTCCGTCTCGGTGGGCTTCACCGACCAGGAGCTGTGGCGCACGGTCGAGCCGGGCACCCCGTCGCCGGAGCGGCGGCTCGACGTCGTACGGGCCATGACGGACGCCGGCATCGGCTGCGGGGTGCTGATGGCCCCGGTGATCCCGTTCCTGGGCGACAGCCCGGAGCAGCTCCGTTCGACGGTACGGGCGATAGCGGCGGCCGGGGCGACCTCCGTGACCCCGCTGGTGCTGCACCTGCGGCCGGGGGCGCGCGAGTGGTTCATGGAGTGGCTGGGGAAGCACCATCCGGAGCTGGTGGGGCGGTACGAACGGATGTACGCGGAGGGCGCGTACGCGCCGAAGTGGTACCAGCGGCGGATCACGCGCCAGGTGCACGAGTTGGCGGACACGTTCGGCATCGGCCCGCGGGGCGCGGGCGGTTCGGCGGGGCTGACCAGGCCGGGCAACCACCGGATGGCGGCGCCGCTGCCCGATCCCGAACCGGAGGGGACGCAACTGACCTTGCTGTGAGGCGGTTCGGCGTCGCTGAGAGGGCGCCGCACCCCCTACCCGTCATACCTGGGAGCCACCGGCGGGCTTGGCTCCCCGGCGGGACGCGGACGACACGGGGTGATCCCTAACTTCGGTACCGGCAGCACGACGGAGATCCGGTACGGAAGGTCCTTCCCCATGGCGTCACGGCCCCGCGGCAACCGCGCGCAGCGCACCGACAGCACGGAGAGCACCGACAGCACGGAGAGCCCCGACGGCACCGGGAGCACCCCGCGCTCGCAGCGGGCCGCGCGCTCCCGCCGCGCGCACCGCACACACCGCACCCTGCTCGCCGTGCTCGTCACCGCGTCGGTGGCGGTGCCGGTGTCGGGCGCGGCCCGCCCCGCGGCCGTCCCCGCGCCGGCACCCGCCCCCGCCGCGCTCGCCCCGCTGCGGGACCTGGCCCCCGCCGCCCTGGACACGCGGTACGCCGTCAACCGCGCCGGGATCCGGGCCGCCGAACGGATGGCGGCCGGTCACGGCGACCACGTGAGGGCCGCCGCCCTGCGGGTCATGGCGGACCCGGCGCGCCACTTCCTCTCCTTCGACGGCCGCGACGGCGGCCGCACCGCCGAGGTCTTCGGCGACCTCGCGCGCGCCGGACGGATCGCGGTGCTGGTGCCGGGCTCGGACACCGGCCTCGACCACTACGCGCGCTTCGGGGCCGGGGCCGCCGCGCTCCGCCGGGAGATGGGCACCGGGGCGGCCGTGGTCGCCTGGCTCGGCTACCGGGCGCCGGCCACGGTGAGCCCCGCCGTGCTGACGGCGGGCCGGGCCGACGAGGCGGCCCCCGGACTGCGGTCCTTCGTCGCCGGGTTGGCCGCCGCCGCCCCCGCCGCGCGGGTGTCGCTGCTCTGCCACTCGTACGGCTCGGTCGTCTGCGCCCGTGCCGCGCCGGGCCTGCCGGTCGCCGACCTGGTGCTCTACGGCAGCCCCGGGACCGGCGTCGACCGCGCCGCCGCGCTGCGCACCGGGGCCACCATCTGGGCGGGCCGGGGCTCCGCCGACCGGATCGCGGGGGTGCCGCACGGACGGCTCCGACTGCCCTTCGTCACGATCGGGTTCGGCAGGGACCCGGTGTCGGAGGCGTTCGGCGCCCGGATCTTCGACGCGGGCGGGTCCGCCCACAGCGGCTATCTGCGGCCCGGGTCGGTGTCATTGCGGAACATGGCCCGGATAGCCACCGGGGCGATGGACACGGGCGGAACCGCCACGGGCGGGACACCTGCCGGCTCGTCCCGCGCCGGAACCCCCACCCGGGAGGCCGGCCGTGCGTGATCTCGTGCGGCGGATCGACTCCGCCACCCCGCCCGGCCGCGACCGGGCCACCGACGCCCTGCGCGCTCTCGCCATCCTCGGAGTGGTGCTCGGCCACTGGCTGGTGACCGCCCTGGTCGCCGACAGCGGTACGGTGCGCGCCGCGAGCCCGCTCCCCTACCTGCCCCACCTGGCCCCCGTCTCCTGGCTGTTCCAGACGCTCGCCGTCTTCTTCGTGGTCGGCGGGCAGGTGGCCGCGCCGGGTTACGCGTCGGCCCGCGCCCGGGGCACGACGTACGGACAGTGGCTCGGCGCCAGGACGGCCCGGCTGTGGCGGCCGGTGACCGCCGTGCTGGGGGTGTGGACCGTGGCGGCGGGCGTGATGCTCGTCTCCGGGGTGAGCCTGCCGACCGTGCACGCGCTGCTCAAGCTGGTCCTGTCCCCGCTGTGGTTCCTGCTGGTCCTGATGGCGCTGACGGCGGCGACCCCGCTGGTCGCGAGGCTGCATCCGCTGTGGCCGCTCGCCGTGGTCCTGCACGTGGACCTGTTCCGGTTCGCCCTCGGCGGGCCCGCGTGGCTCGGCCGGCTCAACCTGGCGGCGGGCTGGCTCGTCCCGTACTGCCTGGGCGCGGCCTGGTCCCGTGGCGACCTGAGCGGGCGCGGCGCCGCCTGGGTGCTGCTGGGCGGCGGTTCGGCGGCCACCGCGCTCCTCGTCCTGTTCGGCGGCTACCCGGCGTCCATGGTCGGGGTGCCGGGCGCCCCCGTCTCCAACCTCGACCCGCCGACCCTGGCCGCCGTGACCTTCGGCCTCGCGCAGTACGGGGCGGCCCTGCTGCTCCTGGGCCCGCTGCGGCGGCTGTGCGCGCGGCCCGCGGTCTGGGCGGCGGTGGCGCTGGCCAATCTCTCGGCGGTAACGGTCTTCCTGTGGCATCAGACCGCGCTGATAGCCGTCACGGCGACCGGTCTGCTCGCGGGCGGGCCGCTGCCCGGCCTGCACACCGTGCCGGACGGCCCCGGCTGGGTGGTGGCGAGGCTCGCGTGGCTCCCGGCGTTCGCGGCGGCGCTGCTGGTGTGCTGGGCGGCGTTCCGGGGTCATGAACAGCGGGCGCGCGGGCGGACCGAGGTCGTCCGCGAGGGACGGCCCACCCGTGGGGCGGAGGCGGGGCATGTCTAGGGTCGGGCGCATGACGGACACGCGCGAAGTGGGGGCCGCGCTGCGCTCGGTCCCGCGTCAGCTGCGTGAGGACCTCCTGGGAGCGCGGGCGTTCGGCCCCCTGCCCGACCCGGGGCCGCGCCCCGGCTGGCGGGACTGGCAGCCGGTGGTGGTCCTCCTGACCGTGATCTGCGCGGTGTTCGTCGGCGCGATGGGGGTCGACACCCTCATCTGGGAATCCGGACTGGGCCAGGTGTACGGCACGCTCCTCGGCGTCCTCCAGGCGGCGGCGCTGGTGGTCGCGGTGTTCCGGCCGGTGCCGGCGTGGTGGGTGGTGACGCTGGTCATGGTCGTCGTCGCGCGGACCACGGAGGCCGGTGCCGGCCGGGACGTGCTGTTCCCCTGGACCGGGGAGGGGATGGCCCTCCAGGCCGGGGTGCTGTTCCTGCTGGCGCTGCGGGTCCGCCCCCGGGCGGCGGTCGGGGCGCTGGCGATCAGCCTGCTGGCGGGGGCGGCCTGCGGGCTGTCCGTGACCACGGCGCACCACTCCGACGTGACGCGCGCCGCCGCCGTCCTCACCGTCGCGGTGGTGGTCGGGGCCGCCCTGCGGGGCAGCCAGGTGGCCCGTACCGAACTGGTCGTCCAGACCGGGATCACCGCCGACGAGCGCGCACGGCGCACGCTCCTGGAGGAGCGCAACCGGATCGCGCGCGAGCTGCACGACGTGGTCGCCCATCACATGTCGGTCATCTCCATCCAGGCGCAGGTCGCCCCGCACCTGGTCGAGAACCCGTCCGAGGAGTTGAAGGAGAACCTCGCCGGCATACGGGGGAACGCGGTCGACGCGCTCACCGAACTGCGGCGCGTGCTGGGCGTCCTGCGCTCCGAGGACGCGCTGTCCGAGAGTGTGCGGCACACCCCGCAGCCCACCCTGGACCGGCTGGACGAGCTGATCGGTACGGTACGGGGGGCCGGGCTCGCGGTCACCGCCCGGTTCACCGGCGAGCCGCGCCCGCTGGCCCCGGGGGTAAGCCTGTCGGCGTACCGCATCGTGCAGGAGGCGCTGAGCAACGTGATGCGGCACGCGCCGGGGGCGGAGGTGCGGGTGGAGATCGGGTACCTGCCGTCCCGCGTGGTGGTCCGGGTCGTGAACAGCGCTCCGGAGCGGGCCGCCGACCCGCCGTCCACGGACGCGGGGCACGGGCTGCTGGGGATGCGGGAGCGCACTGCGATGCTGGGCGGTGAACTGGCCGCCGGGGCGACGCCGCTGGGCGGGTACGAGGTGACGGCGACGCTGCCGACGGAGGAAGCCACATGACAACAACGCCCCCACCCGCACCCCCGCCCCCCATCCGGGTGCTGATCGCGGACGACCAGGTCATGGTGCGCCAGGGCTTCACCGTGCTGCTGAACGCCGAGGACGGCATCGAGGTCGTCGGCCAGGCGGTGGACGGCCTCGACGCGCTGGCCAAGGTCGCGGAACTCGCCCCGGACGTCGTCCTGATGGACATACGGATGCCGGAACTGGGCGGCATCGAGGCGACCCGCCGCCTCACCGCCCCGGCCGGCTCCGCCGTGAAGGTGCTCGTCCTCACCACCTTCGACCTCGACGAGTACGTGTACGAGGCGCTGCGCGCGGGCGCGTCCGGCTTTCTACTGAAGGACGCGTCGGCGGAGGAACTGGCGCAGGCGGTACGGGTGGTGGCGGCCGGGGACGCGCTGCTGGCGCCGAACATCACCAAGCGGCTGATCGCCGAGTTCTCCCGGGTGACGGCCGCCCCGCGCGCGCCGCGCAGGGACCGCGTGGGCGACCTCACGGAGCGGGAGACGGAGGTGCTGTCCCTGATCGCGCAGGGCCTGTCGAACGCGGAGATCGCCGCGCGGCTCGTCGTCGCGGAGCAGACCGTGAAGACCCATGTGGGCCGGATCCTGGTCAAGCTGGGCCTGCGCGACCGGACGCAGGCGGCGGTCTTCGCGTACGAGACGGGTGTGGTGCGCCCGGCCGGGTACTGAACGGGACCGGGGCCCGGGCCGGTTGTCACCGCCGACCGGTTGTCAGTGCCATGAGAAACAATGGACCCATGACACACCTCACGCATGTGACCGCCCCGGAAGGGGTCGCCCCCGGCAACGGCTACAGCCACGCGGTCTGGGGCACGGGCCGCTTCGTCGCGATCTCGGGCCAGTGCGCGTTCGACGAGGACGGCGGGATCGTCGGCGTGGGCGACCCGGCGGCCCAGGCACGCCAGGTGTTCGAGAACCTGCGCCGCTGCCTCGCGGCGGCGGACGCCACGTTCGACGACGTCGTGAAGCTGACGTTCTTCGTGACGGACGTGGCCCACCTCCCCGCGGTACGGGAGGCCCGCGACGCGGTGATCGACCCGAAGCGCCCCCCGGCGAGCTCGGCGTTCCAGGTCGCGGCCCTGATCCGCCCGGAACTGCTGGTGGAGATAGAGGCGTTCGCCGTCACCCCACCCCCATCGGACGAGCCGCGTTGACCGCTCCGGTCCTGCCGCCGGGGCGCTGAACCTGGGCGCCGCCGTCTCCGGAGTTCGATACGCCTGCCATCCGGCCCCCGGGCACCACATCCAGCCCGTCCGGCGATTGAGGACACCGCGCGCCGGAGGCGGGCGGATCGGTGTGGCACTGGCTACGGCAGGGACCTCAGCGCCGCCGTCGCCGCCTCCGTCAGGCGGGGGTGGGCCCGGGCCCTCTCCAGGGACGGGCGGGCGCGGGGGTCCGCCAGGCGGTGCAGGCCCTCGACGCAGGCCAGGGCCACACGCCAGTGGAGTTCGTCCGGGTCGGACAGGCGTTCCAGGGTGGCGATCAGTACCGGTACGGACTCGGGGGCGCGCAGCTCCGTGAGGAGGCGTACGGGGTGCAGGGCGTACGCGGTGCGCAGCGTGTTCGTCGCCAGGGCCGCCGCGGCGCGGGCCGTGCGCGGGTCGTCCAGCCGCGCCAGCGCGTACGACGCGCTCACGCAGCGCTCGGGGTCACGGTGGTTCAGCAGCAGCACCAGCGCCTCGAACGCCCGCCGGTCACCCCCGCACCCGAGCCGGAACGCGGCGATCTCCCGCGCCCAAAGCGGCCGTTCGCGCTCCACGAGCACCGCGGCCAGTTCCTCCTGATCGCCGGTGGCCAGGAGTCGCTCGCACACGGCGGACCCGCCGGACTCCTCCCGCACCCGGTCCGCGAGCGAGCGGAAGTCCTCATCCATGACGACGAGGATAGGTGCCCGGCGGTCCCTGATCCGGCCGACGAGGGATCGCCCAGGTCTGGCGCGCTCGTTACTCGTCGGTTAACCTCAGATGAGCGGGAAACCCCCGCGACTCGCGTGGCCTGGTGACGCAGCCATCGCGAGTGCTGTCGGTTCCAGAACACGGCGCGGCTCCGGAACAGAGCCCGTCGCCCCTCTCCGCGACCCGCATCAGCCGCGCGCCGCAGCGCGTCGGCCCCCGTGGAGCACCGAGCACCGCCCGTGTGCCGTGCGCCGCCCCCAGTCGTCACCCCCTCCCCTTGGAGTCCCTCATGGACATCCCCTCGGACACCCCTGACGCCTTGACCCTCCCCACCGTCGCCGTGGTCGGCCTCGGCACCATGGGCACCGGCATCGCCGAGACCCTCGCCCGGGCCGGCCGCGAGGTCATCGGCATCGACATCAGCGACGCGGCCGCCGGCCGGGCCGTCGCCGCGATCGAGGCGTCCACCGCGCGGGCCGTGGAGCGCGGACGCCTCACGGAGGCGGAGCGGCGCACGGTCCTCACGCGCCTGCGCACCTTCTCCGACCTGCGCGCCGCCGCCGACGCCTCTCTCGTCATCGAGGTCGTGCCGGAGTCGTACGAGACCAAGCAGCAGGTGTTCCGGGAGCTGGACACGATCGTCGGTCCCGGCACGATCCTCGCGACGGGGACCAACGCCCTGTCGGTGACCCGGCTGGCCGCGGACTCCGCGCACCCCGAGCGCGTCCTCGGCCTGCACTTCTTCAACCCCGCGCCCGCGATGAGGCTGGTCGAGGTGGTCTCCTCCGTCCTCACCTCGCCCCGGGCCGTCGAGGCGGTCACCGCCCTCGCCCGTGACCTGGGCAAGGAGCCCGTCGCCGTCGGCGACCGCCCGGGATTCGTCGCGGACGGCCTGCTCTTCGGCTATCTCAACCAGGCCGCCGCCATGTACGAGTCCGGTTACACCTCCCGCGCCGACATCGACGCCGCGATGCGGCTGGGCTGCGGCCTGCCGATGGGCCCGCTCGCCCTGCTCGACCTGATCGGGATCGACACCGCGCGCACGGTCCTGGAGGCGATGTACAGCGCGTCGCACGACCGGCTGCACGCCCCCGCACCCGTTCTCGGCCAGCTCAGCGAGGCCGGCCTGACCGGCCGGAAGTCGGGGCGCGGCTTCTACACGTACGCCGAGCCGGGCGGCGCCACGACCGTCCCCGACGCCCTCACCCCGGCGGACGGCGCGGGCGCCGCCACGGGCAGGACCGTCAGGTCCGTCGGCGTCGCGGGCTCCGGCACGATGGCGAGCGGGATCGCGGAGGTCTTCGCCAAGGCCGGGTTCGACGTGGTCCTGGCCGCCAGGAGCCCGGAGAAGGCACAGGGTGCCAAGGACCGGGTCGCCGCGTCCCTCGCCCGCTCGGTCACCAAGGGCCGGCTGACCGAGGAGGCGCGTGAGGAGGCCCTGGCCCGGATCCGCCCGGCGGGCACACTCGACGCCCTCGCCGAGGTGGATCTCGCCGTGGAGGCGGTCGCCGAGGATCTGGAGGTGAAGAGGCAGCTCTTCGGGACGCTCGACAAGGTGTGCCGCCCCGGCGCGGTCCTCGCCACGACCACCTCCTCCCTGCCGGTCATCGCCTGCGCCCGGGCGACCTCCCGGCCGCAGGACGTCGTGGGGATGCACTTCTTCAACCCGGCGCCCGCGATGAAGCTGGTCGAGGTCGTCCGTACCGTCCTGACCGCCGACGACGTCCGCGCCACCGCCCACGAGGTGTGCGCCCGCCTCCGCAAGCACCCGGTGGACTGCGGCGACCGGGCCGGTTTCATCGTGAACGCCCTGCTGTTCCCGTACCTCAACAACGCCGTGAAAATGGTCCAGGACCATTACGCGACCCTCGACGACATCGACACGGCGATGAAGCTCGGCGGCGGCTATCCCATGGGGCCCTTCGAGCTGCTGGACGTGGTCGGTCTGGACGTCTCGCTGGCGATCGAGCGGGTGCTGCACCAGGAGTTCCGCGACCCGGGCCTGGCGCCCGCGCCCCTGCTGGAGCACCTGGTGGCGGCGGGCTGCCTGGGCCGCAAGTCGGGCCGGGGCTTCCGCGAGCACCTCCGCCGCTGAACACGCGGCACCTCCGCCGCCGAAGGCGCGCGCCTCTGCCGCTGACCAGGGATCGCGGGTGCGCGCCCGCGGGCGCGCTCTCCCGTCGGGATGCAGTACGTTCACCTCATGTCGCCGTCCGCCAAGTCGTCCCGTACGAACCCCAGGTCCGACGCTCCCGAGAGCGCCGCGGGGACCAAGGCGGCCGCGCAGCGGCTGAAGATGCGCCGCGAGCTGGCCGCCGCGGCCATGGAACTGTTCGCGACCAAGGGGTACGAGGCGACGACGGTCGACGAGATCGCCGCCGCGGCCGGGGTGGCCCGCAGGACGTTCTTCCGGCACTTCCGGTCCAAGGAAGAGGCGATCTTCCCCGACCACGACGACACGCTCGTCCGGGCGGAGGCGGTCCTGAACGCCGCGCCGTCCCACGAGCACCCGATCGACACGATCTGCCGGGGCATCAAGGAAGTCATGCGGATGTACGCGGCCTCGCCCGCGGTCTCCGTGGAGCGCTACCGCCTCACCCGCGAGGTGCCGACCCTCCGGGAGCGGGAGATCGCCTCGGTGGCCCGCTACGAGCGGCTGTTCACGCGCTATCTGCTGGGCCACTTCGACGAGCTGGACCACACCGACGGCAACGACGACCCGCTGCTGGCGGAGGTGGCCGCGTCCGCGGTCGTCACCGCGCACAACCATGTGCTGCGGCGGTGGCTGCGGGCCGGCGGCCAGGGCGACGTGGAGGCGCAGCTCGACCACGCCTTCGCGATCGTCCGGGACACGTTCGGCCCGGGGATCGGCGCGGGCCTGTCGATGGGCGGCAAGCCCGAGCGCCCGGCGGTCACCGCCCGTACCGGCGGGGGCGTCCTGGTGACCGTCGCGCACACCGACGCGCCGCTGGACGAGGTCATGCGGACCATCAAGCGGGCGCTGAAAGACGCGTAGCGCGAGCGGGCACCCGGAAGGGTGCCCCTGCCATACGTTCGACCGTACATTCCCCTCACTCAGCTGATATTCGCCGCATTCCGGGCGGTAGGTATGGCTCATGCGTGCCATGAGAGCGACAAGTGAGAGAAAAACTTGGCACCCAGTGCCTTGTCAGGTGTCACACCGTGCCATACGTTGAAGGTGTCCGGCTGTTCCCGCAAGCCTTCGCGCTTGTGCGCCCGGACGCCTGCGTCACAGGCACCCTCGCGCCCACCCGGCGCCGCTCAGCAGCACCCGCCACGCCCGGGGTCATCACACCTCGCAGGGCGGCGCACCACCTCTGGAGCCGACGCCCCACCTCCACCGCAGCAGCAAGCGGCCCGTACCTCACCACCCCCAGCTTCGCCGGAGGCACCACCGTGAAGGACATCCTGGACGCGATCCAGTCGCCGGACTCCACGCCCGCCGACTTCGCCGCACTGCCCCTCCCGGACTCGTACCGTGCCGTGACCGTGCACAAGGACGAGACGGAGATGTTCGCCGGCCTTCCCACCGCGGAGAAGGACCCGCGAAAGTCCCTGCACCTCGACGACGTTCCCGTGCCCGAACTCGGCCCCGGTGAGGCCCTCGTGGCCGTCATGGCCAGTTCGGTGAACTATAACTCCGTCTGGACCTCGATCTTCGAGCCGATGGCGACCTTCGGGTTCCTGGAGCGATACGGCAGGCTCAGCGACCTCGCCCGGCGCCACGACCTGCCGTACCACATCATCGGCTCCGACCTGGCGGGCGTCGTGCTGCGCACCGGACCCGGCGTCAACTCCTGGCGTCCGGGGGACGAGGTGGTGGCCCACTGCCTCTCCGTCGAGCTGGAGAGCTCGGACGGGCACAACGACACCATGCTCGACCCCGAGCAGCGGATCTGGGGCTTCGAGACCAACTTCGGCGGCCTGGCGGAGATCGCGCTGGTGAAGTCCAACCAGCTGATGCCCAAGCCCCAGCACCTCAGCTGGGAGGAGGCGGCGGCGCCCGGACTCGTCAACTCCACCGCGTACCGCCAGCTCGTCTCGCGCAACGGCGCGGGGATGAAGCAGGGCGACAACGTGCTGATCTGGGGGGCGAGCGGCGGACTCGGCTCGTACGCCACCCAGTTCGCGCTCGCGGGAGGCGCCAACCCGATCTGTGTGGTCTCCAGCGACCGCAAGGCGGAGCTGTGCCGGCGGATGGGCGCCGAGGCGATCATCGACCGCTCCGCGGAGGGCTACACCTTCTGGCCGGACGAGCACCACCAGGACCCCCGCGAGTGGAAGCGGTTCGGCAAACGAATCCGCGAACTGACCGGCGGTGAGGACGTGGACATCGTCTTCGAGCACCCGGGGCGCGAGACCTTCGGCGCGAGTGTGTACGTCACCCGCAAGGGCGGCACGATCGTCACCTGCGCCTCGACCTCGGGCTTCACCCACGAGTACGACAACCGCTACCTGTGGATGTCGCTCAAGCGGATCGTCGGCTCGCACTTCGCCAACTACCGCGAGGCGTGGGAGGCGAACCGGCTGGTCGCCAAGGGGCGGATCCACCCCACGCTGTCGAAGGTGTACGCCCTGGAGGACACCGGCCAGGCCGCGTACGACGTCCACCGCAACCGCCACCAGGGCAAGGTCGGCGTCCTGGCGCTGGCCCCCGCGGAAGGCCTCGGGGTGCGCGACGAGGAGCTGCGCGCGCGGCACCTCGACGCCATCAACCTGTTCCGCGACGACGTGCGGGCACAGCCGCTCGCCGCGCACGGCGGGGTCCACTGACATGGCGAGGCGCCCCAAGGACCGGCCCTGGCTCATGCGGACGTACGCGGGGCACTCCACGGCCGAGGCGTCCAACGCGCTCTACCGCCGCAACCTCGCCAAGGGGCAGACGGGCCTGTCGGTCGCGTTCGACCTGCCCACCCAGACCGGCTACGACCCCGACCACCTCCTGGCGCGCGGCGAGGTGGGCCGCGTCGGGGTCCCGGTCTCGCACCTCGGCGACATGCGGCGGCTGTTCCAGGACATCCCGCTGGAGCGCACGAACACCTCGATGACCATCAACGCCACCGCCATGTGGCTGCTGGCGCTCTATCAGGTGGTCGCCGAGGAGCAGGGCGCGGACCTCTCACTGCTCCAGGGAACGACGCAGAACGACATCGTCAAGGAGTACCTCTCGCGCGGGACACACGTCTTCCCGCCCGTGCCGAGCCTGCGCCTGACGACCGACATGATCACGTACACGGTCCACCACCTCCCCCGGTGGAACCCGATCAACATCTGTAGTTACCACCTCCAGGAGGCCGGGGCCACACCCGTCCAGGAGATCGCGTACGCCATGTCCACCGCGATCGCCGTGCTGGACGCGGTGTTCGCGTCGGGCCGGATCCCCGGCGACCGCAGGGGCGAGGTGGTCGGCCGCATCTCCTTCTTCGTGAACGCGGGCGTCCGCTTCGTCGAGGAGATGTGCAAGATGCGGGCCTTCTCCCGCATCTGGGACCGGGTGACCCGGGAGCGGTACGGCGTCGGGGACGCCAGGCAGCGGCGCTTCCGCTACGGCGTGCAGGTCAACTCGCTGGGGCTGACGGAGGCGCAGCCGGAGAACAACGTCCAGCGGATCGTCCTGGAGATGCTGGCCGTCACGCTGTCCAAGGACGCGCGCGCCCGCGCCGTACAGCTGCCGGCCTGGAACGAGGCGCTGGGGCTGCCCCGGCCCTGGGACCAGCAGTGGTCGCTGCGCATCCAGCAGGTCCTGGCGCACGAGTCGGACCTGCTGGAGTACCCCGACCTCTTCGAGGGCTCGCACGTGGTCGAGGCCGAGGTGAAGGCCCTGGTGTCCGAGAGCCTCGCCGAGATGGACCGGATCGAGGCGATGGGCGGCGCGATGGCGGCCGTGGAGTCCGGCTATCTCAAGTCGGAGCTGGTCTCCTCGCACGCGGCCCGGCGTGCCCGGATCGAGTCGGGCGAGGAACGGATCGTCGGGGTCAACTGCTACGAGTCGACCGAGCCCAGCCCGCTCACCGCCGACCTGGACACGGCGATCATGACGGTCGACCCGGCGAACGAGGCACGGGTGGTGGCGGCGCTGGGCGCCTGGCGGGCGGCGCGGGACGAGGAGCGGGCGACCGCCTCGGTGGCCGCCCTGGTCAGCGCCGCCGCGGGCACCGGCAACCTGATGGAGGCGACGGTCGCGTGCGCGCGGGCCGGGGTGACGACCGGTGAGTGGTCGGAGGCGCTGCGGGGCGTGTTCGGTGAGTTCCGCGCCCCGACGGGGGTGGGCGGCGCGCCGGTCGCGGTGAGCGCCGAGACGGGCACCCCGCTGGCCGCCGTACGGGACAGGGTGGCGCGTACGGCCGGAGAACTGGGCTCGGGGCGGCTGCGGCTGCTGGTGGGCAAGCCGGGGCTCGACGGCCACTCCAACGGCGCCGAGCAGATCGCCGTACGGGCGCGGGACGCCGGCTTCGAGGTGGTCTACCAGGGCATCCGGCTGACGCCCGAGCAGATCGTGGACGCCGCGCTCGCCGAGGACGTGCACTGCGTCGGGCTGTCGATCCTGTCCGGCTCGCACGCCGCGCTCGTGCCCGACGTGCTCGTACGGCTGCGCGAGGCGGGCGCCGGGGAGATCCCCGTCATCGTCGGCGGGATCATCCCGGGCGCCGACGCGGCCGCGCTGCGGGCGGCCGGGGTGGCCGCCGTCTTCACCCCGAAGGACTTCGGGATCACCGAGATCATCGGCCGTATCGTCGACGAGATCCGTACGGCGAACAAGCTCGACCCGCTCGACCCCTTGGAGGTCTCCGCATGACAGCCCCAGCGATCCCCCCGACCGAGGTCCCCGTGAACCGGCTGCGCCCGCGCCGCTCGTGCCTCGCCGTACCGGGCTCGAACCCGCGGTTCCTGGAGAAGGCCCAGGGGCTGGCGGCCGACCAGGTCTTCCTCGACCTGGAGGACGCGTGCGCGCCGCTCGCCAAGGAGGGCGCCCGGCACACCATCGTGGACGCGCTCAACAAGGGTGACTGGACGGGCAAGATCCGGGTCGTCCGGGTGAACGACTGGACGACCCACTGGACCTACCGCGACGTCGTCACGGTGGTCGAGGGCGCGGGACACAACCTCGACTGCCTGATGCTGCCGAAGGTCCAGGACGCGCAGCAGATCGTCGCCCTCGACCTGCTGCTCACCCAGATCGAGAAGACCATGGGCTTCGAGGTCGGCAAGATCGGGATCGAGGCGCAGATCGAGAACGCCAAGGGCCTGGTGAACGTCGACGCGATCGCCGCCGCCTCACCCCGGCTGGAGACCATCGTCTTCGGCCCGGCCGACTTCATGGCGTCGATCAACATGAAGACCCTCGTGGTCGGGCAACAGCCGCCCGGCTACGGCGCGGACGCGTACCACTACATCCTGATGCGCATCCTGATGGCGGCCCGTACCCACGATCTCCAGGCGATCGACGGTCCGTACCTCCAGATCCGTGACGTGGACGCGTTCCGCGAGGTGGCGGGGCGCGCCGCCGCGCTCGGCTACGACGGCAAGTGGGTGCTGCACCCGGGCCAGATCGACGCGGCCAACGAGATCTTCTCGCCCGCGCAGGAGGACTACGACCACGCCGAGCTGATCCTCGACGCGTACGACCACGCCACGTCGGAGGCGGGCGGCAAGAAGGGGTCCGCGATGCTCGGCGACGAGATGATCGACGAGGCCAGCCGCAAGATGGCGCTGGTGATCGCGGGCAAGGGGCGGGCGGCCGGGATGAGCCGTACCACCGCGTTCGAGATCCCGGAGGCGTGAACGATGCGGTTCGGACGCACCTTTGAGGAGTTCGAGGTCGGCGCCGTCTACAAACACTGGCCGGGCAAGACGGTCACCGAGTACGACGACCATCTCTTCTGCCTGCTCACCATGAACCACCACCCCCTGCACCTCGACAGCAACTACGCGGAGAAGACCACGGACTTCGGCAGGAACGTCGTCGTGGGGAACTACGTCTACTCCCTGCTGCTGGGGATGTCGGTGCCCGACGTCTCCGGCAAGGCGATCGCCAATCTGGAGGTCGAGTCGCTGCGGCACGTGGCGCCGACCTTCCACGGCGACACGCTGTACGGCGAGACCACCGTGCTGGCCACCACACCGTCCCGGTCGAAGAGCGACCGCGGGGTCGTGCACGTGGAGACGAAGGGCTACACGCAGGACGGCACGGTGGTGTGTGTGTTCCGCCGCAAGGTGATGGTGCCGACGAAGACCTACATCGACGAGCGCGGCGGCGAGCAGCCCGGCCGCCCTGAGCCCCGGGAGAAGTGAGAGATGAGCCGACTCGCCCAGACAGCCGGGCTGACCGACGTCCAGCGGGAGATCCTGGCGACGGTCAGGGACTTCACCGACAAGGAGATCCTGCCGGTCGCCACCGAGCTGGAGCACCGCGACGAGTACCCGACGCGGATCGTCGAGGGACTCAAGGAGCTCGGCCTCTTCGGGCTGATGATCCCCGAGGAGTACGGCGGTCTGGGTGAGTCCCTCCTCACCTACGCGCTGTGCGTGGAGGAGATCGCCCGGGGCTGGATGTCGGTGTCGGGGATCATCAACACCCACTTCATCGTGGCGTATCTGCTCAAGCAGTACGGCACGGACGAGCAGAAGGACACGTTCCTGCCGAAGATGGCGGTCGGCGAGGTGCGCGGGGCGTTCTCGATGTCCGAGCCGGCGCTGGGCTCGGACGTGTCCGCCATCACGTCCAAGGGCGTCAGGGACGGCGACGAGTACGTCCTGAACGGGCAGAAGATGTGGCTCACCAACGGGGGTACGTCCACACTCGTCGCGGTGTTGTGCCGCAGCGACGAGGGACAGCCCCCCGGCAGCACACCGGCCACACCGCCCACACCGCCGCACCGGTCGATGACCACGTTCCTGGTGGAGAAGGAGCCGGGGTTCGGTGTGGTGCGCCCGGGGCTCACCATCCCCGGGAAGATCGACAAGATGGGGTACAAGGGCGTCGACACCACCGAGCTCATCATGGACGGACTGCGCATTCCGGCCAATCGGGTCCTCGGCGGCACCACGGGCCGGGGGTTTTACCAAATGATGGACGGCGTCGAGATCGGCCGGGTGAACGTGGCCGCGCGGGGGTGCGGTGTGGCCCAGCGCGCCTTCGAGCTGGGGGTCTCGTACGCCCAGCAGCGCCACACCTTCGGCAAGCCGATCGCCCAGCACCAGGCCATCCAGTTCAAGCTGGCCGAAATGGCCACCAAGGTCGAAGCGGCCCATGCGATGATGGTGAACGCGGCACGCAAAAAGGACTCCGGGGAACGAAACGACCTGGAGGCAGGGATGGCGAAGTACCTCGCGTCCGAGTACTGCAAGGAAGTCGTGGAGGACGCCTTCCGGATCCACGGGGGTTACGGCTTCTCCAAGGAGTACGAGATCGAGCGCCTGTACCGCGAGGCGCCGATGCTGCTGATCGGCGAAGGTACCGCCGAGATCCAGAAAATGATCATTGGCCGCCGACTGCTGGAGGAGTATCAAATCCAGGGCTGATTGTCTCTTTTGAGCCGATTTCGCCGCGAAGAAGATCACACCCTGTTGTCCTCTGCCGCTGGCTTCAAGCCGCTCGACTCGACTGCTGGCTTGCTCAGTTGCTCCTCGCAACCGATACCATCGTTGTAAAGCCGCCGTCCCCCGTTGCCAGCGCGGCATCATCCGCTACGAAGGTCATCCATGCCCCACAGCCAAACCTCTGCACCACGCGGCCGGGTCCGCCTCGCGCGCGGAGCATCGCCGTGGCTTCTGCCGACCGTCGCCACCGCCGCGATCAGCCTGGTCAGGGCGCGCCACTCGCGGCGCGCCGCCGTTCTCGCCGTACCCGCCACCGCTCTCGCGGCGGGCATGCTGTGGTTCTTCCGCGACCCCGAGCGTGAGATCACCCAGGCACGGGTGATCTCGCCGGCCGACGGAGTGGTGCAGAGCATCATGCCGTGGAAGGACGGGCGCACCCGGGTCGCCATCTTCATGAGCCCGCTGAACGTGCATGTGAACCGCGCCCCCCTCGCGGGCACGGTGACGTCGGTGGAGCACATCCCGGGCGGGTTCGTCCCCGCGTTCAACAAGGAGAGCGAGAACAACGAGCGCGTTGTCTGGCACTTCGACACCGAGCTGGGCGACATCGAGATGGTGCAGATCGCGGGCGCCGTGGCCCGCCGCATCGTCCCGTACCTCCCCCAGGGCACCAAGGTGGAACAGGGCGAGCGCATCGGCCTCATCCGTTTCGGCTCGCGCGTCGACATCTACCTTCCGGAAGGTGTCGATGTCGCCGTCGAGGTCGGTCAGACCACGACCGCAGGGGTGACTCGAATTGACCGTGATTGATCCCGAGACGCAGGCCGGCTGGGTCACCGAGGCCCAGGCGGAGGACGACGCCGAGGACATGCCGCTGTCGATGAGACTGTCGATAGCGGACACGCTCACTCTCGGTAACGCCACCTGTGGCTTCATGGCGGTGTACTTCACCACCACCGGCATCCTGATCCCGCACCTCACGGGCAGCGACGAGAGCGGCATGGCGCGGCACTCCGCCGCCACGGCCGTGATCCTCATGCTCTGCGCGGCGATCTTCGACCTGTTCGACGGGCTGGTGGCGCGCAAGCTCCGCAGCTCGCCGATGGGCGCGGAGCTGGACAACCTCTCCGACCTGATCAGCTTCGGCCTCGCACCGGCGTACTTCGTGCTGGTGTACGGCATGGTCGCGGACGACGCGCATCAGCGCGTCTCGGCGCTGGCGGCGATCGTGGTCCTGCTCGCGGTGGTGCTCAGGCTGGCCAGATTCTCCTGTGTGACGATCAGGGACGGCATGTTCCAGGGCATGCCGAGCCCGTTCGGCGCGCTGACGGTCATCTCGATCGTGCTGCTGGAGCTCCCCTTCGTGCCGACGCTCCTCGCGATCATCGGGGTGGCGTGGCTGATGGTGAGCCGGGTCGAGTACCCGAAGCCGCGGGGTGTGCTCGCGGTGGCGATGCTCAGCTGGATCGTGGTCTCGATGGGGCTGCTGGCGGCCTGGGCGTTCGACGCGCCGGGTGGTCAGCTGCTGCTCCAGACGGGGTGCGCGCTCCAGGTGGTGACGGGTGCGGTGATTCCGCTCTTCGCCACGGCGCGGCGCGTGAACACGTTCCGTGACAATCGCCGTGAGGCGCGGGCGGCGCAGCTGCCTTAGCGGTACATGGTCGTACGGGAAGGGGCCCGGGTGCTTTCGGCACCCGGGCCCCTTCGTGTGCCGCGGCGGCCCCTTACGCGCCCTTCCTCGCCCTCCCCCTCTCCCTCCTCCTGGCCCTCTTCCTCGCCCCTCCGGCCTCTGGAATGATCAGCGGATGGTAGGGGGACCGATACATCAGCTGTTCGAAGATCACGTCCGCCGAGCGCCCGGGCGGACGGCGGTGATCGCCGGGCCGGTCCGGCTCACGTACGGGGAGCTGGACTCCGCGGCCGGCCGGCTGGCGGCCCGCCTGGCCGCGACCGAGGGGCTGCCGCCGTCGGGCGCCACGCTCGCCATCGCCACGGACCGGGTGCCCGGCGTGGTGGTGGCGATGCTGGCGGTGCTCAAGGCGGGGCACGCGTACACGGTGATCGCACCCGACACGCCGCGCAGGGAGATCCGGCGGCGGCTGGGGGTCGTACGGCCCGGGGCCGTCCTCACCGACCGGGCGCTGCTGGCGGGGATGGACGACGGCAGGGCGCGGCCGACGGTCCTCCTGGACGAGGAGGGCGAGGCGGCGACGGGGGCGGAGCCCGGCGCTGTGGGGGCCGAGGTCGGCGGGGGCGACGCGGCCACGGTGCTGTTCACGGCCGGGACCACCGGTGAGGCGAAGCCGGTTCCGTGCGGCCACGACCTGCTGCGCGCGGCACACGCCGCCTGGACGGGGGTCCTCGGACTGACGCCTGAGGACCGGCTGCTGAGCTTCGCACGGCCGGAGACGACCGAGTTCACCGGCGCGTGGATACGGGCGCTGTGCTCGGGGGCGACGCTGGTCCTCGGCGAGGGGGAGGGCGCCGCCGGGCTGGTGGTGGGCGGGTTGATCGCCGGCGGACCGGGCACCCGGGTGCGGGCCGCCGCCGGGCCGGCCGCCGGTGGGCAGGCGACCGCCGTGCAGGCCGCCCCGGGGCAAGTCGCCGCCGGGCCAGCCGCCCCTGGGCCAGCCGCCGGCGGAGCGGCCGCCGCCGAGCAGACCACCGCCGGACCAATCGTCCCCGGTGCAGTCGCCCCAGGGTCGGCCGCCGCCGGACAGGCCGCTGTCGGGCCGATTGCCGGCGGCCAGACCGCTGCCAGGTCGGCCGCCGCCGGATCGGGCGCCGCCAGGCAGCTCGCCTTGGCCGAGCGGGTCACCGTTGCCGAGGTGGGGCCGCTGGGGGCCGCTCGGCTGGTGGAGGGCGGGCTGCCCGGGCTGCGGTTGCTGGTCGTCGGGGGCGAGCCGTTGCCCCTTGCCGAGCAGCTCCGGCTCCAAGGGCTGCTTTCCGCGCCGGGCGCTCGGGTGGTCGCGGTGTACGGGACCGCCGAGGTGGCCGGCTGTGGTGCGTGGTTCGAGCCCGAGCAGTTGGCGGGGCCGGTGGCCCGTCCGGAGCGGGCCGCGTATCTCGGGGTGCCGTTCCCCGGTTGCGGGGCGGAGGTGCGCAAGGGCGAGATCTGGCTGACGCCGCCGGGAGGTGGGGACGCCGTGCCGACCGGGGACGTGGGGCGGCGGCAGGCGGGTGGGCCGCTGGAGTTCCGGGGGCGCCTGGTCCACCGCGTCACCATCGCGGGCCGGACGGTCGACACCTACCGGGTCGAGGCCGCGCTGGCCGGGCACCCGGAGGTCGGGGCGGCCGTGGTCACGGGTGATCGGGGCCGTACCGGGCAACGCGTGGTCGCCTTCGTGGTGCCGACCGAGGGCGCCACCCCGACGGTCGCGTCCCTGCGGGCCGGGCTGTCGGGGCTTGTCCCGGCGGGCGACCTGCCCGACGTGGTGGTCCGGCTGCGCTCGCTGCCCAGGAACGCGGCGGGGAAGGTCGACCGGAGCGCCCTGCCGCTGCCCCCGCTGGCCGGGGCCTACCGGGCCGTCGGCAAGGGAGGGAGCGGCGGCGAGAGCGTGCCGGCGCACCTCGTCGCGGGGGGTGTGGTGGGAGTCATGGCCTGCTTCCTGTCCTTCGCCCTGACCGATGTCTTCTGGCCGGGCGCCACGGACCGGACCGGGATCCCGGGACCGTGGAGCGGCCTCTTCGGGCTGCTGTACGTCATCGAGGGCGTGGCCTTCGGCGTGGGGGCCGGGTTCCTGCTGGCGGGACGGCGGGGGATGGTACGGCGGGGCGGTCCCGGCGCGCTGACCACTCTGGCGCACCTGGCGGTGGTCTGGCTCCTGGTGGCCTGGTGGCCGCAGGACAACTTCTACCGGCTGGCCGCCAAACGCGACTGGGAGCGCCAGGCGGCGCTCGTCTACGCCTTCAACGTACCGCTGATGCTGGCGGCGGCGGTCGTGGCGCTGTGGGCGGTACGGCGGTCGCCGGGGGCGGTGGAGAAGTGAGCGCGGCGGCGGGCCGGCCCGCCGGGACGGCGGCGCGGAAGACCGCGTCTCCGCCGGCGCGGGCGGAGCGGGGCGCCAAGCGGTAGGTGCCCTGTGCCCGGCGGCGCGGCTCCTAGGACGTGTCCGCGAAGCGGGGCCGCGCCCGCTGGGCGGGGCTCGCGAGGCGTGCGATCGCCGTCGTGGCCCGAGGGACCGCCGCACGGTGGTCGGTGCGCGCGAGCGCAGGCCGCCGGGATGTCCCCGTAACGCAGCTACTTGGGCACGTCCGCAACGCCGCGAGCCTACGTGCCGGCCGCCGTCCGGCAGACGGCAATCTGACGACAGGACCCAGGCCGCCCCTCGCGGCGAGGTGCGCTGCCCGGCAGCGCGGGCGCGTGCGCGAAGTGGGGGCGTTCGCCCGTAGGGCGGGGCTCGCGGCGTCTGGTGCGTGCGATCGCGAGGCGGAGGTCGGAGCGCGTACTGGACGTACTCGCCCGTTTCGACAACGCCGCGAGCCGGACTCCACTTTGCGGACGCGCCCTGGACCGTCGTGGCGGCGGGCCGGCGGCCCCCCGGTCAGCCCGGGTCGGTGAACATCCGGCCGAGGTCCTGGGCCGCGGTGCGGACCAGCGCCTCGGCCGCGTCGAGGGCGGCGAGTGTGCGGGCGGCCAGCAACACCCCTACCCAGGGGGCGGGTTCGAAGGCGGCGGTGGGGATCGTGGGGAGCAGGACCGCGCCGATCCTCGTACAACGGGTCGTCAGGTCGCACAGCCAGTCCATGAGTTCCGCGTCGGGGAGGCGGGCGCCCAGTGGGATCTGGTCTGCGGAGCGCACTACGTGGGAGCCGCCCCTCGTCTCGTCCAGGCGGGCCTTCGCCATGAAGGCCACCGAGGGGCCGGTGAGCCGGAGGTTGATCTCCGTGGGGGCGAGCCGGCCGCCCGGGGCGGCGACGAAGTCGACGTCGTACCAGCCCCGGTAGCCGTTCGCGGCCAGTTCCCGGCCGACGGCTTCGCCGAAGGCAAGCGCGGCGGCCTCCACCCGGCCGGGCACGGCCCCCGGGCCCACCGTCACGCCCTGGTAGGCCGTGCCGCGTACGTCCATCGCGCCGACACCGACGGAGTGCACCGCGCCCGCCGCGTCCACCACCCCGTCGTATGTCGGATCGCCGGGGGTTGTTGTGTCGGTCAGGTACTCCTCCACCAGTAGCGGTCCGCGCGGCAGCGCTCGCAGCGCGGGCATCACGTGGCGTGGGGACGTGATCACGCGGGTGCCCGAACCGCCCACCCCGTGCTCGGTCTTGACGACGCTGCCCGCACCGGAGAGCGCCCGTGCGGCGATCCGCCGTACGGCGGCGGCGCGGCCGGGGACGTGCCACTGCGCGGGGACGGTGACGTCCGGGTGGGCGGGGGCCAGTGCGGTGAAGAGCGCGTGGGACGCCCGCTTGGACTCGTGGCGCAGGGCGCCGGGCGGGAGCGGGGCGCCGGACAGTTCCGCCGAGGCGGCGGTGTGGCCCCAGGCGACGAAGGGCACACCGAGGGCGCGCAGCCGGGCGGCGAGGGCGGGGCGGGCCAGGACACCGGCGGCCACGGCGGAGGGGCCGTCACCGTGGCCGGCGGCGGGATCGTCGACGTGGGCGGCGGCGGGATCGTCACCGTGGCCGGCGGCGGGATCGTCGACGTGGGCGGCGGCGGGATCGTGACCAGGGCATGCAGCGGGGTCGTGACCAGGGCCGTCGCCGAGATCGTCGCTCAGGTCGTCGTACATCTCGACCTGTTCCCAGGCCAGTTGGCGGGCCAGCAGGCCGATCCAGCCCGCCGGGACGGGCCGGGGCAGGACCACCGCGGCCGGGTGCGGACCGATCAGCGCCGCCAGGCACGCGTAGTGCCCGGCCGCCCGCAGCCCGGCCGGGCTCACCGCGCCGAACTGGGCCTGGAATTCGGCGATGTTGCCCAGGTGCACGGCCCGCCGTCCCCCGGTCCACGCGTGGAGCCACGCCGCACGCGCGGGCAACTCCACCCGGAGCCGGGGCAGTGGGCCGCCGCCGGGGACGGGCCGGGCGCCGAGGGCGCGGTAGAAGCCGGTGGCGTGCGGGTCGGAGTGGAGGGTCAGCCGGGTGAAGCCGGCCGCGCGGGCGGTGTCGAGGAGGTGCGCGTACAGCGTCCTGCCGATGCCGCGCCCGATCAGCCGCGGCTCCACGAAGAGCAGGCCGAGTGTGCCGTCCGGGGCCTCGCCCTCCAGCGAGCCGACACCGAGCAGCTCCCCGGACCGTGCGTCCTCCGCCACAACCACCCGCCGAGCGGCCATCTCGTCGGCGGCGAGGGTGAGTTCGTCCCGGCAGGCGGCCAGGAAGGCGGCGTCGTACCCCCAGTGCGCCTTGGAGCGCAGCATGAGCGCACTCAGGGTCCGTGCCTCGTCGGGGCGGGCGTTCCGTATCCGCACGCCCCGACTCTAGACCGGGTTCAGCCGCCCACCTGGAAGGACTCCGCCGCCTTCGAGACCTCGGCGGGGCGTACCACGCGCAGGCCGCCGGGGACCTTGTCGTCCGGCTTCATGATCACGGACTCGCGGGTGGACGGCGCGGCCGGGTCGGAGAAGTTGTGCGTGATGCCGAAGCCGCTGCGGTACGCGGTCACGGTCAGCAGCGCCTTGCCGACCCCCTCCCGGGTCAGGTCCTTGGCCGCGCAGGCCTTCTTGAGCACATCGCCGTAGACCTGCGCGGCGGTGTATCCGGCGACCACACCGTTGTCGAGCACGTCCTTGGGGTAGGCCGCCGCGTACTCCTTCGCGAGCTTCGCCGGCGCCGGTTCCGTGGAGCCGATCGGGAGGGTGGAGGAGGCGATGTAGTAGTCCTTCATCAGGGCGGGTCCGGCCGGGGTGGCGAGGAGCTGGGGCGCGAAGGCGGAGTTGTTCCCGATGACGGGCACCTGGAAGCCGGTGGCCGCGGCGACGCCGACGAGCGAGGCAGCCTGGCGGGGGCCCGCGCTGACGATCACCGCCTTCACCCCGGCCCGCTTGAGCGCGGCGACCTGGGCCGACATGTCGTTGTCCGTCGGCTTGATCTTCTGCTCGACGACGGTCAACCCGGCCTGTTCTGCGGCGTACTTGGACCCCACGAGCGCGTTCTCGCCGTAGTCGCCCTCGAAGTAGACATGGCCGATCTTGTCGCCCTTCGCGACGCGCTTCTCCGCGAGGAGGTAGTCGACGGCGTTGATGGTCTCGACGTCGTACGTGGCACCGATCACGCGGACATACGGGCTGCCGAGGAGCGACGCCGACCACGCCTGCGGCAGCACAAGTCCCTTGTCCTGGCCGTCGATGCGGGGTTCGACGGCGGCGACGAACGGGGAGCCGATGAACTGGGCGAAGCCGAGGACCCCGGGGGCGAGTTCGGTGTACGCGGCGACGGCCTTCTGCGGGTCGTAGCCGTGGTCGCGCACGGTCAGCTCGATCGTACGGCCGCAGATCCCGCCCGCCGCGTTGGTCTGCTTCGCCCACAGCCGCTGGGCCTGGGTGACGCTCTTGCCGAGGGAGGCGTACACCCCCGTCATGTCGGTGAGCACGCCGAGCTTGATGGTCTTCGCGGTGACGCCGACCCCGGTCCGTACTCCCCCGGCGTCCTCGCTCTTCGTGTCCTTCTCGGTGGCCTTCCCGCTGCATCCGGTGAGGGCGAGGGCCAGGGCGGCCAGGAGCGCGGCGCCGCCCCTCAGGGTGTGACGGGCTGATGGCTTCATGTCTTCTCCCGAGAGGACCGTGGGGACAGAGTCGGGCGGGTGAGACCGCCGGGCAGGAACAGGACCACCGCGACGATCGCGGCGCCGTACAGGTAGCGGGAGGCCTCGCCGGGGGCGAGGCCTCCCGTGCCTGGCTCGGAGACCAGCGGCAGGCTGTCGCTGTAGTGGGTGAGGAGTTGGGGCAGCAGGGAGACGAAGGCGGCGCCGACAACGGCGCCCGCGACGGTCCCGAGCCCGCCGATGACGATCATCGCGAGGTATTCGAGCGCCAGGACCATGCCGAAGTAGTCGGGGACGGTCCGCTGGAAGAGCAGGGCGAGCAGGACACCGGCGAGGCCCGCGTACATGGAGGACAGGACGAAGACGGCGGCGCGGTAGCGGGCCACCGGGACCCCCATCACCCCGGCGGCGACGCGGTGGTCGCGGATGGCGTTCATGGCCCGTCCCGGCCGTCCGCGCAGCACACCGCGGGCGAAGAGCCCGCCCGCGAGGAGGGCGGCGAGGCCCGCGTACCAGAGCTTCTCCGAGGAGTGGAAGGGGACGGCCGCCACGACGGTCTCGGTGTCGTCGAAGGTGATGCCGAAGAGGGAGAGCGGTGGGACGGCGCGGCCGTTGAACCCCCCGGTCAGATCACCGGCGTTGAAGAGGAGGTGCTGGCCGATGAAGATCAGGGCGAGCGTGGCGATGCCCAGGTACGCGCCGCGCAGCCGGCCCGCGATGGGGCTGAACAGGCCGCCGGCCAGGCCCGCGAGGAGGACGGCGAGGACGGCGGCCAGCCAGGTGGGCAGACCGAGGCCGACGAGGCGGTGGCCGTTCTCCGCGCGGCCGTCACCGGCGAAGACGCAGTAGCCGTAGGCGCCGACGGCGAGGAAGAAGGCGTGCCCCATGGAGAGCTGGCCGGTGGCGCCGGTGAGCAGGTTGAGGCCGATGGCGCCGATCGCGGCGGCCATCGCGAAGAGGCCGGCCTGGAGCCAGAAGCGGTCGGCGTAGAGGGGAAGGGCCAGGAGGACGACGGTGACGGCGGCCCACACATACGGGCGCGGGCCGGCGGGGAGGCGCCCGAACCGCTTGGTCGGGACTGACTTTGACGGCGCGTCAGTTGACTTGATGTCAGACACGGGCCGGCTCCTTCGTGCCGAAGAGCCCGGCGGGCCGGACGAGGAGGACGGCGACCATCACGAGATAGGGGGCGAGATCGCCGATCCCGCGTCCCAGGAAGGCCAGATCGCTCTGGTAGCCGGTGGCGAGTGATTCGGTGACCCCCACGATCAGCCCGCCGGCCAGGGCTCCGGTGGTCGAGTCGAGCCCGCCGAGGATGGCGGCGGGGAAGGCCTTGAGGGCGGCGAGGGAGGTGGCGCGTTCGAGGCCGGGGGTCGGGAAGACGGTGAGGAAGAGCGCGGCGACGGCGGCGAGCGCCCCGGCGACCGCCCACGCGGAGAGCGAGACCCGGCCGAGCCGTACGCCCATCAGCGCGGCGGTGGTCGGGTTCTCGGCCGCCGCGCGCATGGCGACACCCCAGGTGGTGTACCGGAAGGCGAGCAGGAAGGCCGTGATGAGCAGGGCCGCGGCGACAAACGCGGCCACCCGTGTCTGGGCGAGGGTGACCCCGCCGAAGGTGAGGACGCGGTCGCCCCAGGGGTCGCCGAGCGCGAGCACGTCCGTGCCGAGGCGGCGGGTGAGTTCGGTGGTCAGCAGGATGTCGACGCCGATGGTGACGATGGCGAGGACGCTGTGGTCGGAGCCCCGGTAGCGGCGCATCACGAGGAACTCGACGG
The DNA here is from genome assembly GCF_044744165.1 of Streptomyces sp. NPDC087420. NCBI lineage: Bacteria > Bacillati > Actinomycetota > Actinomycetes > Kitasatosporales > Streptomycetaceae > Streptomyces > Streptomyces sp. NPDC087420. The sequence goes on along the minus strand of NZ_JBIUXU010000012.1, from coordinate 36,408 downwards.
CGGAGCCGACCACCGCCGCGCCCGCGACGCCGACGGCGAGCGCGGGCCAGAAGCCGAGATCGTCGTGGAGGACGGCGGTGAGGTAGCCGCCTGCCAGGAGGAGTGAGGCGTGGGCGAAGTTGACGACCTCGGTGGCCTTGAAGATGACCACGAAGCCGAGGGCGATCAGGGCGTAGACGGAGCCCATGGACAGGCCGCCGAGGAGGAGTTCGATGAAGGTGGTCACGGCGTCGGCTCCTGCTCGGCGGGGTCGGGCGCGGCGTCGGCGCCCAGGTAGGCGCGTACGACGGCGGGATCGTTCTGTACGCGCGCGGGCGGGCCGCTCGCGATCCCGCGGCCGAAGTCGAGGACGGTCACCGTGTCGGCGAGCCGCATCACCACCCCCATGTCGTGTTCGACCAGCACGATCGAGATGCCGAGGCTGTCGCGCACCCCGGAGACGACGGCGGCCGTGCGCCGCCGTTCGTCGGCGGTCATCCCGGCGACGGGCTCGTCCAGGAGGAGCACGCGGGGCTCCATGCAGAGCGCGCGGCCCAGTTCGACGAGTTTCTGTTTGCCGTACGGGAGGGTCCCGGCCGGCCGGTCGAGGTCGTCGGCGAGTCCGACGAACTCGGCGATCTCGGCGACCCTGGCCCGGTGGCGGCGGGCCTCGCGGGCGGCGGAGGGCAGCCCGAGCCCGGTGGCGAGGAACCCGGCACGGGTGAGCCGGTGGCGGCCGAGCAGCAGGGTGTCGGCGACGGTGGCGTGCGGGGGCAGGGCGAGGTTCTGGAACGTACGGGCGATGCCGAGGGCGGCGATCCGGTGCGGAGCGAGCCCGGTCAGCTCGGTGTCACCGAGGCGGACGCTGCCGGCCGTGGCCCGGTAGACGCCCGAAAGGACGTTGAAGCAGGTGGACTTGCCCGCGCCGTTGGGTCCGATGACGGCGTGCACACTGCCCGGCTCGACGGTGAAGGAGACGGCGTCGAGGGCGGTGAGCCCGGCGAAGCGGACGGTGAGGTCGGTGAGGGTGAGGGTGGGAGGGGTTCCGGGGGGCGGGGTCGCGGAGCGGCCGGACGGTCCGGAGGGCGGTCCGGGGGGCGGGGTCGCGGAGCGGCCGGGCGGTCCGGCGGACGGATCGCCGTCGGCGGGGCCACGGGTGGGCGGCCCGCCGACGGACGAACCGTCCGCGCCGGTCCGCCACCGCGGGCCACCACGCCACGGAACACCGCGCCGCGCGCCGCCGGGCGCCGGGGCGCCACCGGGCGTGGGAGCGCCTGGCGACGGGGCGCCCCGGGTCGGACCACCCTGGGTGCGACTGCCACCCAGCGTCGCACCGCCCGGCGCAGGAGCACCCGGCCTCGAATCACCCGGGGTGGGACTCCCCTTCAGTGATGCGCCGCCCGACGCAGGAACGCCCGGCGTCAGGCCGCTCACCGTGGGAACACCCGGCGTCGGGACACCCACTGTCGGGGCGCTCGGGATCGCGCCGCCCGGCGCAGGAGCACCCGGCCTCGGGTCACCCGGGGTGGAACTCCCCTTCAGTGATGCGCCGCCCGACGCAGGAACGCCCGGCGTCAGGCCGCTCACCGTGGGAACACCCGGCGTCGGGACACCCACTGTCGGGGCGCTCGGGATCGCGCCGCCCGGCGTGGGAGCGCCCAGCATCGTGCCGTACTGCATCGGAGCGCTCGGCGTGGGAACACCCGGCGTCGGGACTCCCAGAGTCGAGGCGGCCAGCATCGCGCCGCCCGGCGTAGGAACGCCCGGCGTCGTGCCGTACGCCGTCGGGGCAGCCGACGTCGGAGCGCTCGGCGTGGAGGCTCCCCGCATCGGGGGACCCAGAGTCGAGGCGGCCAGCATCGCGCCGGCCGACTTAGGAACGGCCGCCGTCGGGGCAGCCGACGTCGGAGCGCTCGGCGTGGGGGCACCCCGCATCGGGGGACCCAGAGTCGAGGCACCGCCCGGCGCCGGGGCGCTGTCCGGCGTGGGAGCGCTCAGCCTCGGGGCGCCCGGCGCGGGAACGCCGCGCCTCGGGGCAGCCGGCGTCGCGCCGCCAGGCGTCGTCGTGTTCACGCCGGCCACCGCCTCAGGGTCGGGGCGGAGACGCCCGCGCGGGCCGCGTCGGCCGCCGCCGTCTCGTCGACCACGCCGAGGTAGCGGCGTCTGACCTCGTCCGACGCGGCCAGGTCCGCCGCGGTGCCTTCGAGGGTGACCTCGCCGACCTCCAGGACGTACGCCGTCGAGGCCAGTCGCAGCGCGATCGCCGCGTTCTGCTCCACCAACAGGACCGACGTACCGGTGGCGTTGATCTCCTGGACGGTCTCCGCGATCCGCGCGGCCATCAGCGGGGCCAGCCCCAGCGACGGCTCGTCCAGGAGCAGCAGCCTCGGGCGGGCCATCAACGCCCGTCCCAGCGCCAGCATTTGCTGCTCTCCGCCGGAGAGGAGTCCGGCTCGTTGTTGCGCGCGGTCCGCGAGGACGGGGAACAGCTCCCGTACGCGCGCCAGGCTCCGCGCGCTCTCCTTGCGGCCTCCCCGCGCCCCCAGCGCGCCCGCCCGCAGGTTGTCGGCGACCGTCATCCGGGCGAACACCTGCCGCCCCTCCGGTACGTGGACCACCCCCGCGGCCACCACCCGGGCCGGCGCGAGCCCGTCCAGCGGGCGGCCGTCGAACCGGACCGTGCCCGCGCCCGCTCTCCCCCGGTGGAAGCCCAGGGTGCGTGAAATGGCGCGCAGCAGCGTGGACTTGCCCGCGCCGTTGCCGCCGAGCACGGCGACGATCCGGCCGGGCGGCACGTCGAGGGAGACCTCGCGCAGGGCCCGCACCGGACCGTAACCGACGGACAGCGCACGCACTTCGAGCGCGGTCATCCCTGGGCCTCCGTTCCTCCGGGCCGCCCGGGGGCGGCCGTCCGTCCGGAGCCACACCACAACACCGGGCGGTGGCAGCGTCCACGACGCCGGGCACAATCGCTGCCGATGACCAGCGGCGCACCGCCCGCGTTGTGCACGCGCACAACGCCGGAAGGCCGTCCGGGAGGTCTTCTGCCGGGGGGCTGTCCCACCGGGGCCGTCGATGGCATCCTCACCAGCCATGGGTGGCCGCAGAGCGCGTACCGATCGCGAGTGGTCCGTTCTGGCGAGCGCCTCGCGCGCGCTGCTGGACCGCGTACCACGCCTCACCGACCAGCTGATCGAGGAACTGCGCGCGCATTCGCTCCAGTTCGACCTCGCCGTGCCGCGCGACGAGCACTGGCAGCAGATCGACCGGGCGCTGCGGTACGGCATCGAGGCGATCACCGCGCCGCGCTCGGCGCCCCGGCCCGACCTGGAGTACGCCAGGGCGCTGGGCCGGCGCCGGGCCGAACAGGGCCTGGCCCTCGACCTCCTGTTGCACGCCTACCGGCACGCGGGCTACCTGGTCTGGGACGAGCTGTTGCGGATCGTCGGCGAACAGGCCCCCGCGGACCTGCCGTTACTGGTGCACACGGCGTCCCACATGTGGTCGGGGGTGGACCTCCAGGCGACCGCCGTCGCGGAGGCGTACCGGACGACGGAGAGGGAGATGCACCGGCGCAGCGACGAACGGGTGCAGGCGTTGCTGGACGCGCTGCTGGAGGGCCGGGCCTCACCGGGCCTCGCGGCCCGCGCGGCGGCGGGTCTCGACCTGCCCGAGCAGGGGCGGTACGCGGTGGTGGTGGTCCGGGTCGAACGGCAGGGCGGTCGCGAGCCGTTCGAGCGGATCACCGCCGCCGAGGGCATGCGGTTCTTCTGGCGGATGCGGGCCGACTGCGAGATCGCGGTGGTGGCGCTGGAACCGGACGCGGGCCTCACGGAGCTGGCCGAGGAGCTGGGCCGGCCCTGTCCGGGGCCCGGCGGGATCAGCCCCGTGGTGGAGAGCCTCACGGAGCTGGGTCTGGCACGGAGGCTGGCCGAGACGGCGTTACGGACGATCGCGCCGGGCGGTCAGCAGATGGTCCGTCTGGACGCGTGTCTGCCGACGGCGTTGGTGGTCAGCCAGCCGGAGCTGGCCGCCCGGCTGATCGCGGACGTCTTCGGCCCGCTGCTCGAACTGGACCCGTCCGACCGGGCCGTACTGCTGGAGACGCTGGACGCCTGGCTGGAGTACGGGGGTTCGGCGGGGCGGGCGGCCACCCGGCTGTACTGCCACCGGAACACGGTGTTCAACCGGCTGCGCCGGCTGGAACACCTCACGTCCCGTTCGCTGTCGCGGCCACGGGACCTGATCGAGATGACCCTGGCCCTGGACGCGTTCCGGCTGACGCCGGGGTGACACCGGGGTGACACCGGGCTGACGGATCATCACGGGTCCGGGCAGCGGCCTCAGCGGCGGGCCATGTAGAGCTGGAACGCCTTGTGCAGCGGCTTGTTGAGCGGGAAGTCCCACTCGCCCAGGTACTCGGCGGCCTCGCCTCCCGTACCCGCCTTGAAGCGCAGCAGCCCGAGCAGATGGTTGCTCTCGTCGAGGGTGTCGGTGATGCCGCGCAGGTCGTAGACGCGTGCGCCGTCCGCGTGGGCGTCGCTCAACATCCGCCACTGGACGGCGTTGTTGGGCTGCACCTCCCGGCGGCGGGAGGTGGAGGCGCCGTACGAGTACCAGACGTGGTCGCCGACGGTGAGCATCGTGGCGGCGGACAGGATCTCGCCGTCGTGGTGGGCGAGGTAGAGCCGCATGCGGTCGGGGTCCTCGGCCGTGAGCGCGGTCCACATGCGTTCGAAGTACGGCAGCGGCCGGGGCAGGAACCGGTCGCGTTCCGCGGTCTCCCGGTACAGCGTGTAGAAGGCCGGCAGGTCGTCGTAACCGCCGCGGACGACCTTGACCCCGGCTTTCTCGGCCTTCTTGATGTTGCGGCGCCACTGCTGATTGAAGCCCTGCTGGATCGCGTCCAGCGACCGTCCTCCGAGCGGGACCTGGAAGACGTACCGGGGCTGTCCGGCGGCGAATCCGTCCCCGGCCGGGTCTTCGCCCTGCCGCCAGCCCAGTTCGCGCAGCCGGTCGGCGACGCGCAGGGCGCGGGGGTCGGTGGTGGTGGCCGTGACGTCCCGCAGCCGGTGCGCGGCCGGGTCGGCGACGGCCGCCTTGAGCGCCTCCGCGTCCCAGCGGCGGGCGACGACCGGCGGGCCCATCTTCACCGAGAAGGCGCCCCGGGACTTCAGGTGGGCGAGCATCGGGGTCAGCCGGTCGGCCAGGTCGGCGGCGTACCAGTCGATGACGGGGCCCTCGGGCAGATAGGCGAGGTACCGCCTGATCCTGGGCAGCGGCCGGTAGAGGACCAGCCCCGCCCCGACCATCCGCCCGGCACCACGCACCTCGCCGGAACCGCCGGTGTACGCCTCGCCGGGGCTGTCGCCGCCCTCGAACCAGCCGACGCTCTCCGCCCGCCAGTCCGGCTTGACGTCTCCCCACGACGGGACCTGCATGTGGCTGACGGAGGGTCTGGCGCGGACGAAGGCCAGGTGCTCCTCGCGGGTGATCGTCCTCAGTCGGTAGCTGATGCTCATGGTCCAGTCATACGTGCCGTACGGGCCGGGGCGGAGCGGACACGCGAAGGGGCGTCCGGGAGGGTGACGCCCCGCCCCGCCTCACGTGGTCGCCCCGCGGCAGCCTGCGGACGTGCCGGGACGCTCCCCACCCGACCAGGGGTCGCCGGTCCGGCGGAGTGACGGTGAGGGTCGGGGGGGCAATCCCGGCCCCACCGGGTCCGCCTGGGGGGGGCGGGGCCTTCTACCGGACGGCCGACGGCATCCGGACCACCGCGATCCGGGCCGGAGAGCGGTGCGGACAGGTCGGTCGGTCCACCGTCCGGGGGCTGCCCGTCGCCGCGGCGCGGTCGACGGCGTCGATGAGGCGGGGTACCCGCCCTCGATCACTCCGTGGCCCGGCACCGCCGGAGCGCGGGGCAGCCACGCTCAGGAAGAGATGAGTCGAAGCCGCCACTGCCCAAGGGGCGCTATCGGTGCTGCGCGGGCTGGGTGAGCGCGTCCATGAGGAGGTCCAGGAGCCGCCCGGCCTGCTGGGGTGTGCCGTATTCGCCGGTGGCCTGGGCGACGCCGCTGAGGCTGAGGAGGACATCGTCGTCACTGAGGTCGGTGCGCAGGGTGCCGTCGGCGGCGCCGGCGGCCAGGAGCGTACCGGTGGCGGTGGTGAGCATGGCCCGGCTCTGGGTGTACGGGTCGGCTCCCGAGGCGATGACTTCGGCCAGGGCGTCGGTCATGCCGCGTTTGGTGCTGGCGTAGTGCAGGAAGCGGTCCGCCCAGGTCCGCAGTGCTTGGGCGGCGGTGTGGTCGGCCAGGAGGTCGGGGACGGCGGCGCACAGCTGGTCCAGCTCGTGACGGTAGGCCGCGTCGACCAGGGCCTCGCGGGTGGGGAAGTGCCGGTAGAGGGTGCCCACACCGACGCCGGCGCGTTTGGCGATGACGGCCGGCGTGGTCTTGGTGCCCTGCTCGGCGAAGGCCTGGACCGCGGTCTCCAGCAGACGCTGCCTGTTGCGCAGCGCGTCAGCGCGCTGCCGCCTGGGTTCCTGCTCTGCCATACGTCGCCCTCCTCCAGCCTGCCCCGATTGCAAACGGAATCAGTTCCGTTTATGGTCGAACCCGTAAGCGGAACGAATTCCGGATTTGACTGTACCCACCCGGCGGCAGCCATGACCAGCCCACCCGCCGCCCCCGCCGCAGTCCGCAAAGGAGTACCACCATGACTGAGCACAACCGCGAGATCGTCCGCCGCATGTACGCCGTCGCCGACTCCGGCGACCTGGACCAGCTGTCCGAACTGGTATCCGACGACTACACCCTCACGCAGGCCCCCGGCCATCCGGTACCCGGACACTGGCAAGGCCAGGCCGCCGACGACGCCGGCGCCCTCGTCTTCCGCACCCTCAACGTGACCGGAGTAACCGTCCAGGAGATCGTCGCCGACGGCCCCCACCGCGTCATCGGCCTGGTCCAGGCCCACGGCACCGACACCGACGGCCAACCCTGGACCATGCCCGTGGCCGAATGCTTCTGGATCGAGAACGGCAAAGTCACCGACATCCGCCCCTTCTACTGGGACCTGGTCGAACTACGCCGCATCGCCGGAGCCCACTAGCCCACCAGCCCACCCACCCCGGCCCTGGGCACGCGAGGAAGACCGGAAGCGCCGCCGCCGACGGCCCTCACGTCAGGAAGTCCTTCGCGATGTCCGCCGCCAGCCGCTCCAGCAGCGGCCCCGCCTCGGCCATGCACACAGCCGGGTCCTTCTCCAGGTCCGTGAGGGCGTACGCGCGCCGGATGCCCGCGCGGCCCAGGGCCTCCGGCGGCAGGGCCAGTCGGCCGCAGACGGCGATGACCTCGACGTTCTTGGCGCGGGCCGCCGCGGCGACCCCCGCCGGCGCCTTGCCGTGGAGTGTCTGGTCGTCCAGGGAGCCCTCCCCCGTGATGACCAGCGTCGCCCGGGACAGCGCGGCGGCGAAGCCGAGGACGTCGAGCATCACCTCGATGCCGGGGCGGAAGCTCGCGTGGAGGCCGACGAGAGCGCCGTAGCCGATGCCGCCCGCCGCGCCCGCGCCCGGGGACAGCGCGAGACGCGTGGCCCGGGAGCCGAGGGACGCCTCCAGGACCGTGGCGTAGTGGGTGAGGGCCGCGTCCAGGACCGCCACGTCCTCCGGGCTCGCGCCCTTCTGCGGTCCGTAGACGGCCGCGGCGCCCTTGGGCCCGGTCAGCGGATTGTCGACGTCACTGGCCAGGACGATGTCCGTCCTGGCGAGCCGGGGGTCCAGTCCGGAGAGGTCGGCGGTGGCCAGGTCCCGCAGTCCGCCGCCGCCCGGGGGGACGGGTGTGCCCTCCGCGGTCAGGAAGCGGGCGCCGAGCGCGGCCAGCATGCCCGCGCCGCCGTCCGTGGTGGCGCTGCCGCCCACGCCGAAGACGATGGTGTGCGCCCCCGCGTCGAGCGCGGCGCGCAGCAGCTCGCCGGAGCCGTACGTACCGGCCGTGAGCGGGGCGAAGACCCCGTCCGGCAGATGGGCCAGGCCGGAGGCCTCCGCCATCTCCACGACCGCCGTGCCGTCCCGGAGGGCGAAGGCGGCGGTCAGTCCGCCGCCGAGCGGTCCGGTGACCCGTACCTCATGCCGTTCGAATCCCGCCGCCACCGCGGCGGCCACCGTGCCGTCGCCGCCGTCCGCGACGGGCATCGTCTCGACCGCCACGTGGGGCGCGATCCGGTGCAGGCCGGCCGTCACCCGCTCGGCGACCTGCACCGCCGTGAGCGACCCCTTGAACTTGTCCGCCGCGATGAGCACGCGCGCGGTATCGGTTACTGCTCCGTCCGTCACGTTGTTATCCCTTGCTGTCGAACAGGCAGTCGCGCCCCTTGGACCCTATCCGCACGGGTGGCACTCTGCCCATGGCCCCCGGGTCCCGCCCGATACGCTGAGCCGGTGACGGACACCGACTACGCCGCGTACATCGCGGGACTCCCGCGCGTCCTCGCCGGCGCGGCCATGCTCTTCAGGGACGGCGAGGGACGTGTCCTGGCCGTCGAGCCGAACTACCGGGAGGGCTGGGCGCTGCCCGGCGGCACCATCGAGTCCGACGACGGCGAGACCCCCCGCCAGGGCGCGCGGCGCGAGACGCTCGAAGAGATCGGCCTCGACATCGAGCCGGGCCGGCTGCTCGCGGTCGACTGGGTGGCGGGCGTCGCCCGGCCGCCGATCGCGGCGTATCTGTACGACGGCGGTGTGCTGACGCCGGAGCAGCTCGGCGCGGTCCAACTTCAGGAGGCGGAGCTGCTGTCCTGGCGGCTGCTGCCCCGCGAGGAGCTGACCACGTACCTGCTGGGCTCGCTGGCGGGGCGGGTGCTGGCGGCGCTGGACGCCGTGGAGTCGGGCGCGGGCACGGTCGAGCTGGAGAACGGCAGGCGGGTGGGCTGACGGGAGCGGCGGGCGCCAGGGTCAATGGGGTCGCCGCCGCTCGTGGCCGCTGCGTACGCTCGGGGCATGACTCTCGTCGCGATCCTCAGCGGCGCCGGGATCTCCACGGACTCCGGCATCCCCGACTACCGCGGGCCGAACGGCCTGTGGCGGCGTGATCCCGGGGCCGAGAAGCTCGTCACGTACGACACGTACGTGAACGACCCCGAGATCCGGCGGCGCGCCTGGCGTGTGCGCACCGACAGCCCCACGTGGCGGGCGGAGCCCAACGCGGGCCACCGGGCGGTGACCGATCTCGAGCGGTCGGGGACGGCGGTCCGGGTCCTCACCCAGAACGTCGACGGACTGCACCAGCGGGCGGGGATGCCCGCCCGGAAGGTGCTCGAACTGCACGGCACCGCACGGGAGACCAGCTGTGCGCGCTGTCACGCGCGGGCCCCGATGCAGGAGGCGCTGGCCCGGGTCGCGGCGGGTGAGGAGGATCCGCCGTGTCTGGTGTGCGGCGGGATCCTCAAGTCGGCGACGGTGATGTTCGGTGAGCGGCTCGACCCCGAGGTGCTGGCGCAGGCGATGGCGATCGCCAAGGCGTGCGAGGTGTTCCTCGCGGTCGGTACGACTCTCCAGGTGCAGCCGGCCGCCTCGCTGGCGGGCATCGCCGCCGACCACGGGGCGCGGCTGATCGTGGTGAACGCCGACCCGACGCCGTACGACGACCGGGCCGACGAGATCGTGCGGGAGCCGATCGGTACGGCGCTGCCCACGCTGCTGAAGAGGTTCCACGGTGGCTGAGCGCGCCGACATGGGAGTGTCTCTGGCGGCCCACGACCCGGCGTGGGCCGTGGCCTTCGCGGAACAGCGGGACCGGCTGGCGGTGCTCCTCGCGCCGTGGCTGGCCGCGCCCGCCGAACACGTCGGCTCGACGGCGGTGCCCGGCCTGCGGGCCAAGCCCGTGGTGGACGTCCTGGCGCCGGTACGGTCCCTGGACGGCGGGGCGCGGGCCGCGATGGTACGGGTCCTGTCGGCCGGCGGCTGGCTGTACTGGCCGGACGATCCGCGCGGGGACACCCGGCTGTGGTTCCTGCGACCGCGTCCGGAGGCGCGGACGCACCATCTGCATGTCGCCGTGCACGGTGACGCGCGGGCCACGGCGCTGCTCGCGTTCCGGGACGCGCTGCGCGCGGATCCGTCGCTGGCGGCGGAGTACGAACAGCTCAAGTCCCGGCTGGTGCGCGAGCATCCGACCGCCAGGAACGCGTACACGAACGGCAAGGCGGAGTTCGTGGCGCGGGTGCTGCGGGCGGCCGGGATCGCGCGTCCGGTACTGGAGGAGCTTCCGGAGTAAGTTCCTACCGGCCGGGTCAGAACAGCGTTGCCGTCGCGGGGACTTCGCAGGGGCCGGTCAGAACAGCGTTGCCGTCGACGGGACTTCGGCCGCCGCCCCCTCGAACACCAGCAGGCGCTGCTTGCGGTCCAGGCCGCCGCCGTACCCGGTGAGGCCGCCGGTCGAGCCGATGACCCGGTGGCAGGGCACGATGATGCTGACCGGGTTCTTGCCGTTGGCCAGTCCCACCGCCCGTGAGGCGCCCGGTTTGCCGAGGGCCTCGGCCAGTTCGCCGTACGACCGCGTCTCGCCGTACGGGATGCGCGCCAGCCGCTCCCACACACTGCGCTGGAACGGGGTGCCCGCCAGGTGCAACGGCAGCTCGAACGTGGTCAGTTCGCGGTCGAAGTAGGCGGTGAGCTGACGCCGTACCTCGCCGAACGGCCGGGGGTCCGGTTCGCCGAAGGTCTCCTCCGCCGGGCGGTGGCGGTGCTGGACCATGTAGAGGCCGCTCAGGAGGCCGTCGGTGGCGACGAGCGTGAGGGGTCCGTACGGGCTGTCGATCACGGTGTGCTGCTTGAGCATGGGGAACTTTCCTATACGGGAAGGTGGTTGATGGCGTGGTCCTCGGTCGCCCACAGGTACTGCACCGCGTAGGCCCGCCACGGGCGCCAGGCCGCGGCCCGGGCGGTGAGCGCGGCCGGGGTGGCGGGCAGGCCCAGCGCGGCGGCCGACCTGCGGACACCGAGGTCGCCCGGCAGGAACGCGTCCGGGTCGCCGAGCGCGCGCATCGCGATGACCTCGACCGTCCAGGGCCCGAAGCCGGGCAACGCCATGAGCCGGGCGCGGGCCTCGTCCCAGTCGCTGTCGGTGCCGAGCCGGAGCGAGCCGTCGGCGAGGGCGCCGACCAGCGTGGTGAGGGTGGTACGCCGGCTGCGCGGCAGCGCGAGGGCCTCCGGGTCCAGTGACGTCAGGGCCTCGGTGGTCGGGAAGAGGTGGGTGAGGCCGCCCTCGGGGTCGTCGACCGGCACGCCGTACGCCGTGACCAGCCGCGCGGCGTGGGTGCGGGCCGCCGCCGTGGAGACCTGTTGGCCGAGCACGGCCCGTACGGCGAACTCTGCGGCGTCGGCGGTACGGGGCACCCGGCGGCCCGGCGCCTTGTCGACCAGCGGGGCCAGCAGGGGATCGGACCGCAGCTGCTCGTCCACGGCGACCGGGTCGGCGTCCAGGTCGAGCATCCGGCGGCACGCGCTGATCGCGAAGGTCAGGTCGCGCGGATCGGTGAGCGAGAGCCGGCAGGCGATGTGGTCGGGGCGCGGCGACAGGGCGACGATGCCGTGTCCGTACGGCAGGGAGAGTGTGCGGCGGTACGCGCCGTCCCGCCACTCCTCCACACCGGGCACGGCCGTCGCGGCGAGGTGGCCGAAGAGGTTGTCGGGGTTGAGGGGCGCGCGGAAGGGGAGCCGCAGGGAGATCACGCCGGGGGCGGGCGCCTCGTCGCCGCGCGCACCACCGCCCCGGTGGCCGCGACGGGCCCCGCGCGTGCGCAACTCGCTCGGTGAGAGGGCGAAGACCTCGCGGACCGTGCCGTTGAAGGCCCGGATCGACGCAAAACCGGCCGCGAAGGCGACCTCGGCCATCGGCAGCGCGGTCGTCTCGATGAGGACGCGGGCGGTCTGGGCGCGCTGGGCGCGGGCCAGGGCCAGCGGCCCCGCGCCCAGTTCGGCGAGGAGCTGGCGCTCGATCTGCCGGGCGGAGTACCCGAGGCGGCCGGCGAGTCCGGGCACGCCCTCGCGGTCCACGACGCCGTCCTGGATGAGCCGCATCGCGCGGGCGACCGTGTCGGCGCGGGCGTTCCACTCCGGTGAGCCGGGGCTGGTGTCGGGCCGGCACCGCTTGCAGGCCCGGAAACCGGCCTGCTGGCAGGCGGCCGCGCTGGGGTAGAAGGTCATGTTCTCGGCCTTGGGGGGCACGGCGGGACAGCTGGGCCGGCAGTAGATCCGGGTGGTCAGGACGGCGGTGAAGAACCACCCGTCGAACCGCGCGTCCTTGGACCTGACGGCCCGTACGCAGCGCTCGGTGTCGGTGTACATGCCCTCCAGCATCCGGCACCGGGGAGGCGGGGGCTGGCAGGAATCCGACATCAGGGTGGGGCTCGGTCTCCATGATCCCGTCAGGACGCCGCTGCCAGCGCCGTTTCGAACGCCCCGTACGCCGCCGCGTCGAAGAGCACGAACCGCACCTCCTCGACCGGTGCCACCGCCGCCTCGCGTGCCGTGCGGACCGCGATCCGGGCGCCGTCGTCCATCGGCCAGCCGTAGACGCCGGTGGAGACGGCCGGGAAGGCGACCGTCCGCGCGCCCAGTTCCGCGGCGATCCTCAGGGACTCGCGGTAGCAGGAGGCGAGCAGGCCGGAGCGGTCCTCGTCACGGGCCCAGACGGGTCCGACGGTGTGGATCACCCAGCGGGCGTCGAGGAGGCCGGCCGTGGTGGCGACGGCCTGGCCCGTGGGCAGCCCCCGGCCGTAGTGCCCGGCCCGCAGCTTCCGGCACTCGGCCAGGATCTCGGGGCCGCCGCGCCGGTGAATCGCGCCGTCGACCCCGCCGCCGCCGAGCAGCGACGAGTTGGCGGCGTTGACGATCGCGTCCATGCGCTGCCGCGTGATGTCGCCCTGGACCAGTGTCAGATGTGCCATGCGGGAAACTCTGTCAGGCCGGGGCCGTGAAGCGCACGCCCAATAGGGTCCACCCGGAGCACCGTCACTCCGCCCGCAGCCGTCGCCACACCGCCTTCGCCGCGTTGTGCCCCGACATGCCGTGCACCCCGGGCCCGGGCGGAGTCGCCGACGAGCAGAGGAAGACCGCCGGGTGCGGGGTCGTGTACGGGAACAGGGAGATCTTCGGCCGCAGCATCAGCTGGAGGCCCGAGGCGGCGCCGCACGCGATGTCGCCGCCCACGTAATTCGCGTTCTTGGCCGCGAGCTGCGGCGGGCCCGCCGTCGCCCGGGCCAGGACCCGGTCGCGGAAGCCGGGGGCGAAGCGCTCGATCTGCCGCTCGACGGCGTCGGTCAGATCGCCGTCCCAGCCGTTCGGGACGTGGCCGTACGCCCAGAACACGTGCTTGCCCTCGGGCGCGCGCGACGGATCGACCAGGCTGGGCTGGGCGGTGATCAGGAACGGGGTCGTGGGCGCCTGTCCGCCCGACGCCTCCCGCAGCGCCCTGCCGATCTCCCCGGTGGTGGGGCCCACCTGGACCGTGCCGGCCCGGCGCGGCTCCTCGGCCGTCCAGGGCACGGGCCCGTCCAGCGCGTAGTCGATCTTGAAGACACTCGCCCCGTAGCGGTATCCGTCGTACACCCTGCCGAGCCCCGCGATCCGGGCGAGCGCGGTCGGTGAGGTGTCGAAGACGTACGCGCGCGCGGGCGGCAGGTCGTCCAGCCGCTTGATCTCGTACCCGGTGTGGACCGTGCCGCCGAGGGCCCGGAGGTACGCGGTGAGCGCGTCGGAGATCGACTGGGAGCCGCCGCGCGGCACCGGCCAGCCGCCCGCGTGCGCCGCGAGGGCGAAGATCAGGCCGACGGCGCCGGTGGCGATGCCGTTCAGCGGGGCGATCACGTGCGCGACCAGTCCGGCGAACAGGGCCCGCGCCTTCTCGTCGCGGAACCGGCGCGCCAGCACGCCGTACGGCGGGAGGCCGGCGAGACCGAAGCGGGCGAGGGTGACGGGGTGGCGCGGGAGGGTGGTCAGCGGCAGGGACATGAAGTCCTGGGCCAGTTCGTCCCACCGGCCGAGGAAGGGCGCCACGAGCCGCCGGTACGCCCCGGCGTCGCGCGCGCCGAACGACGCGGCGGTCTCGGCGACGGAGCGGGACAGCACGGCGGCCGTGCCGTTGTCGAACGGGTGGGCCATGGGCAGCTCGGGGTGCAGCCACTCCAGGCCGTACCGGTCGAGGGGCATGGTCTTGAAGACGGGGGACCCCGCGCCCAGCGGGTGGACGGCGGAGCAGGGGTCGTGGCGGAATCCGGGGAGGGTCAGCTCCTCCGTCCTGGCGCCCCCGCCCACGGTGTCCCTGGCTTCGAAAACGGCCACGGAGAAGCCGCGGCGGGCCAGTTCGACCGCGGCGGTCAGTCCGTTGGGGCCCGCCCCCACGACGACTGCATCGAGCATCGACGGCACCTTCGGACTCCTTCGTCAGCCGATGGCCAGGACCCCCAGGATATTCCTGGGCACGGACAGCCCGGACGCCGGTACTGTCCGCGACGGCCGGGCGCCGCCGGGAGGGGCCCCGGCCAGGCCCCGGTCAGGCCCCGGCCAGCAGCAGGTCCCGTATCCGACGTGCCGTGGCCGCGTCGCGGGCGGCCGTGAAGGGGAGCGTGTTGCCGCCCGTGATCCGGAACGGCTCGCCCGCGAGCGTCGTGTCCCCGCCGCCCGCCTCGGCCACCAGGAGCAGCCCCGCCGCGTGGTCCCAGGCCAGCTCCCAGCTGAACGCGACCGCGTCGAGGGCGCCGCGTGCCAGGGCCAGGTATTCCAGTCCCGCGGAACCGCACGCGCGGGTGTCGACGCCTTCGGTACGGAGGGCGAGGAGCGCGCGCTTCTGGTCCTCGGTCGTGTAGTCCGGGTGGGACATGGCGACGGTGAGCGGCGCGCCGGGCGCGGGGGCGCCGGAGCGCAGGCGGGTGCCGTCCAGCCAGGCGCCCCGGCCGCGCACGGCGATCGCCATCTCGTCCAGCGCGGCGGCGTACGTCCACGAGGCCAGCACCTCGCCGCCCTGGGCTAGGGCCACGAGCGTGCAGAATCCGGGCTCGCCCCGGACGAACTGGGCGGTGCCGTCGACCGGGTCCACGATCCACACCGGCGCCTGGCCGCGCAGCGCGTCGTACACGGAAGGATCCGCGTGCACGGCCTCCTCGCCGACGACGACGGAGCCGGGGAGCAGGGCGGTCAGGGCGGCGGTGAGGTGCTCCTCGGCGCCCCGGTCGGCGATGGTGACCAGGTCGTGCGGGCCGCTCTTCTCGACGATCTCGTGGGCGGCGAGCTGCCGGAAGCGCGGCATGATCTCGGCGGCGGCGGCCGCGCGGACCGCCGCCTCGACGGCGGACACCAGCGGCCCGGAGGCCGTCGAAGCGTCGGCCGCCGCCCCGGGGGCCGTCCGGCGCACCGGCACCCTCGTGGACAGGAGGTCTCCGTACCCGGCGCCGCCGGCGCTGCCCGCACTGTCATCGATCATGCGTCCATACCATCACGCGGCACTGACAACGCGTATGACAGGTCGGGTGACAACTCAGCGGCCTACGGCGTAACCCTGCATGCCGCGCGGGTTCGCCGCCGCCGACAGGACGCCCGTCGCCGGATCCCTCGCCACCACACACAGCCGCCCCTCCGACCACGGCTCGCCGACGGTGACGTCATGGCCGAGCCGCCGCAGTCCGTCGATGACGGCGGGGTCCATGCCCTCCTCGACCGTCACGCTGCCCGGCCGCATCCCGCGCGGGTAGAAGGAGCTGGGGAAGCTGTCGTTGTGCCAGTTGGGCGCGTCGACGGCGCCCTGGAGGTCGAGTCCGCCGCGCACGGACCCGCGCAGGACGAGGGCCAGGAAGAAGTGGAGCTGCCACTGGTCCTGCTGGTCCCCGCCGGGCGTACCGAACGCGAGCACCGGCACCCCGTCGCGCAGGGCGAGGGACGGGGTGAGGGTGGTGCGCGGACGGCGGCCGGGGGCCAGGGAGTTGGGCAGGCCCTCTTCCAGCCAGGTCATCTGGAGCCGGGTGCCGAGCGGGAAGCCCAGCTCGGGCACGACGGGGTTCGACTGGAGCCAGCCGCCGCTGGGGGTGGCCGCGACCATGTTGCCCCAGCGGTCCACGATGTCGAGGTGGCAGGTGTCGCCCCGGGTGGCGCCGTCCTTGGAGACGGTCGGCTCCCCCGCGCCCGGGACACCCATCGCACTGAACTCCTCGCCCTCCGCGACGGCTCCGGCGTGCGCGCTGAGGACCGGCGTACGCCCCTCAGGACTGCCGGGGCGCAGTTCGTACGAGGCCGTCCCGCCGATCAGGGCCCGGCGCGCGGTGTTGTACGGCTCGGAGAGCAGTACGTCGAGCGGCACGTCACCGGCGGCCCCCTCCCCCGCGTCGCCGTACCAGGCCTCCCGGTCGGCCATCGCGAGCTTGCAGCCCTCGACGAGGAGGTGGACGTACGCGGCGGAGCCGTACGCGGGCAGGTCCGCCGCGCGGGACGGCAGCAGGGCGAGCTGCTGGAGGAAGGCGGGGCCCTGGCTCCAGCCGCCCGCCTTGCAGAGCGTCCAATCGTCCCACTCGTACGTGGCGGGGGCCTCGTACGACGCGGACCAGCCGGCCAGGTCGGCGGCGGTCAGGGTGCCGGTGTGGTGCTCCCCGCTGGTGTCGAGGGTCGGGCGGGCGGCCTGGCGCACCAGCGCCTCGGCGATGAACCCCTCGCGCCAGACGGCCCGGGCGGCCTCGATCTGGACGGTCCTGTCCGCGCCCGCCGCCTCGGCCTCGGCGACGAGGCGGCGCCAGGTCGCGGCGAGGGCGGGGTTGCGGAACAGCGTTCCGGGGGCCGGGGCGTTGCCGTCGGGCAGGTAGACGGCGGCGGACGAGGGCCACTCGGTCTCGAAGAGTTCCCGGACGGTCTCGACGGTCTGGCCGACCCGTTCGACGGGGGCGTGGCCGTCCTCCGCGTACCCGATGGCGTACCGCAGCACCTCGGCGAGCGTCCACGTGCCGTGGTCGCGGAGCAGCAGCATCCAGGCGTCGAAGGCGCCGGGGACGGCGGCGGCGAGGGGCCCGGTGCCGGGGACGAGGGTGAGGCCGAGCGAGCGGTAGTGCGCGACAGTCGCGGCGGCGGGGGCGGGCCCCTGCCCGCACAGCACCCGTACGTCACCGCCGGCCGGTGCCAGGATGATCGGCACCTCACCGGCGGGCCCGTTGAGATGAGGCTCCACGACGTGCAGCACGAACCCGGCGGCGACGGCGGCGTCGTACGCGTTCCCGCCGCCCTCCAGGACGGCCATCGCGGACTGCGAGGCGAGCCAGTGGGTGGAGGAGACCATGCCGAAGGTGCCCTGGAGGGTGGGTCGGGTGGTGAACATACGGGCTCTCACCTCGCTGTTTACGCGCGTCGGACAGTCGAATCTGCACTCAGGATCGAGTCTGGGGAGAATCTGGGGAGTTCGGACTGGAGCTCTCCTCCTCCCGCTCCCCCAGCAGGCTATCGATCGCCCTGCGCCCCTTCTTCCCCGCCTCCGGCATGAAGTGCGCGTAGTGATCGAGCGTGATGGTCGGCGACGAATGCCCCAGCCATCTGGCGAGGGTGACGACCGACTCTCCTGCCTCCAGCACGATGGATGCGTACGTGTGCCTCAATACATGGAACCCGTCCTTCGGTGCCGCTTGCCACTGCCAAGGTTTCGCCCCCTTGGCACGCGGAGGGATGACACCTGCCCTGGCCAGGGCAGGCTTCCAGATCTCGGTGTTCCACGTGTTGGCGGCGATCGCGTTCCCGTACTTCGTTGTCAGAACGAGGCCGAACTTCTTCCGTTCCCTGTCCGATTCAGGCCCGCCCCAGGGAAGCTCGACCTTGTCACCGGGGTACGTCCTGGCATGCTTCACCAGCTCGTCGGCCACGGAACGCGGCATATCCGCAACGCGCGTTTTGCCACCTTTGGGAAGGGTAAAGTACTTGCGGCTATTGACTATTTGCACCTGACGTCGGACGTGGAGGACTCCACGCGCGTGAGTCGACGTCCTCCATGCTCAGACCGAAGACTTCGCCCTGACGCAGACCGCACCCAAGCCCAAGAATTACCGCTGTACGGTGCCTCTGGCTGATCTCATCACGCACCCTCCGAGCTAGCGCCTCAGGCCACGCCTCGCGACGCTCATCGGGCAGCTTCGGCGATCGGACCGACTTGGACTTCATCGGATTCCGAGCAAGACGCTTGTCATCAACCGCTGTCTCGAGGACGCTCGACAGCGTTGTGAGGATGCTGCGGGCGTACTGCGGCGAGCACGAGGATTCGAGTTTGACTATGTAGGCACGAAGCTCGGCCGCAGACACCTTGTTCAGCGAAACACCGCCCAGGTGCGGTATTACGTGTAGCCGAATCCGCTGATCGATGGTCTTGCGCGTCTTGACTTCGCCACGCACACCCGGCATCCAGTACCGCCCCACGTATTCAGCGAGCGTTATGGAACCGTCACGTGGATCGACGAACTCGCCACGCTCCTGGTCGGTACTTGATCGCCGGAGCCATGCCTTGGCATCCTCCAGCACGTCAAAGGACCTGTCCCGGACACCGGATATGCCGGATACCCGATACCTCTTGCCCTTTCCGTAGCGTTCGGTGCGCTCTCGTTTCCCGGTGACCGGGTCCTTCTTCTCTTGATCCAGCGGTCTTCGATGTAGCCGGCCAGGGGAGTCTCCTTTTCTGGAGGGTGCAAACGGCCCTCAACGACGAACGGAACGTCAGACGCTGGGGCGGCTGCGTTGCTGTGGAGTTGCGCTCAGCGGGCTCAGGGTCGTGTTGGAGCGGGAGTCAGCCTGCTCCTGTTCGCGGACCCAGGCGTCAAGGGCATCCACCCGGTACATGACGCGACCACGGGGGCCCATGCGGAAGCTATTAGCCCCAGTTATGACGATGTTCTGTCGTGGCTTCATTCTGTCCCCAAAAGGATAGGAGCTTACCTGAAACAGCTTCATCGCACTTTCCGTAAAAATTCCACGGCCAGGGAGCGCCCCCTACACCCGCTGCCATTTTTCGCGGAATCCTCGTCAAGCGATCCGGCTGCGGATAAATTCCGTCATATCGTCGACCTCGTGCCCCGCGACATCGTGCCCCAATTTCGGGTAGATACGGATGTCCGCGTGCGTGTGTTCCCACGTCCAGGCCTCCGTCCGTGCCACCGCGTCCTGCGGGATCACCCCGTCGAGTCCGCCACGGCCCCAGAAGACCGGTGGCCTGGTGCCGGCAAGCACGAGGTCCCCCGGCAAGCTGCCGTCGACGACGAATCCGCCCAGCTGTACCGCGTACGAGAAGCGTGCCGGATCCTGCCGCATCATCTGCAGCGCCATCGCGGCCCCTTGCGAGAAGCCGATCAGCCCCACCGAGGAGAACCCGGGCTGTCCGTCCATCCAAGCGAGAACGGCCCTGGTCATGGCATTCGCCAAACGGGGCTGTGGGTTGCCGATCGGGTTGCCCCGGCTGGGGAACCAGGCGTACCCGCCCGCTTCCGCGATGGGGGCGCGCACCGACGCGACAACCACGTCCCCGTGGAGACGGCGGGTGATTCGGAAGAGATGCGTCTCGTCATAACTCCACCCGTGCAACGCCACCAGGAGAGGGCGGCCGACGCGCTCATCTTCGGGCGCGGACCACAGCACGGCCTCGCCGTCGATGACCGGGGGGAGTTCCGCTGTCCGGCTCACGATCAACTCCCAGAATCCGCTTACGAATGGGTTGCTCTTCAATCTTGGCCGCGCGGCCCGATGGCGTCCAATACGATATTTGCTTTCTGTGATACCTCGAAAGCATGAGCTTCTGTTTGACTGGGCGGTGGCACGGGAGCATTCTGAGAAAAAGGCGAGTGATCGTTGGGTCATGCCCTGGCCGAGGAGATCACTCACCCGCTCCGAAAAAGAAAGTTACTGTTTCGATGAACCGCGCCCCCAGTCCCTTCACACAGACAAACGGGCCGGCACGGTACGCCGACTTCGCCGAGCTGGCGGCGGCCGGTCCGGTCCAGAAGACCGTTCTGTTCACCGGAGTCCCTGTCTGGCTCGTGACGGGCCACGCGGAGGTGCGCCACGTACTCGCCCATCCCGATATCGCGAAGCAGAACCGCGGTGGACCGCACATCGACCGGATCCCCGCGGAACTCAACGCGGCGCAGAACACCCATATGCTCACCACCAACCCACCGGACCACACGCGCCTGCGGCGCCTGGTGACCGCCGCGTTCACCCGGCGCCGGATCGATGGCCTCGCACCGCGCATCCAGGAGATCGCCGACGGACTCCTCGAAGAGATGGCGAAGACCGCGGCAGCCGGGGGCCGCGTGGACCTCGTGGCCGACTTCGCCTATCCGCTGCCCATCGAGGTGATCTGCGAACTGCTGGGGGTACCCTCCGAATACCGGAAGAGGTTCCGTGCGTGGTCCCACATCGCCGTCAACGGCAGCGCGCACCCGGCCGACACGTACATCGACAACGTCAGGCAACTGGTCGACTTCGTCAAGGACCTCGTCGCACTCAAACGCGCGAACCCGTCCGACGACCTGCTGTCAGCACTGATCAGTGTCCGGGACGGCGGCGACCGCCTCTCCGAGGACGAACTGACCTCCATGGTCAAGCTGCTGCTGGTCGCGGGACACGAGACGACCGCGAGCGCCATCGCCCTGGGGATGAACGCGCTGCTGCGCCACCCTGAGCAACTGCGCTCTCTGCGCGACGAGCCGGAGCGGATGCGCGACGCGGTCGAGGAGTTGCTGCGGTACGACTCTCCGTTGCACGTAGCCATCCCCGCGGTGACCACCGCCCCTGTCACGGTCGGCGGCACCACCATCCCCCAGGGGGAGGTCGTCGTCGCCGTACTGTCCACCGCCAACCGCGACCCCAGCCTCTTCGAGGATCCCGCGCGACTGGACATCTCACGCGACAACGCTGCCGCGAACCTGGCCTTCGGCCATGGAATCCATCACTGCCTGGGGGCGCCCCTGGCCCGGCTGGAAGTGAGGCTCGCGCTCACATCCCTCCTGGCCCGCTTCCCCGACCTGCGACTGGCGGACGCGGCCGGCGAACCACCCCGCGAACCGGCGCTGCTCGTCAATACCCTCACGGAGCTGCCGGTACTGCTGCTCGACGGGTGAGGAGGCGGCTGTGCGACTCAGCTCTCAGGAGCCGCGACGAAGTGGACATCGGAAACAGCGACCTCGCGGCCTTCGTCGTCGATGAAACCCACGTGAACTGCCTGCCCGGTGGACCGTTGGCGGCGAAACGCGGACGGTCCGGACGGCCGTGGGCAGTTGTCGTCTCCCCACTGCTGGAATGCGGCCAGAATCAGCCGCAGCTCTTCGCCTGCTGGAGTCAGGTGGTAGCTGGCGCGACGTCTGCTACCGGCCGGCATCTGATAGTCGAGCTTGCGGATCACCCCTCCGGCTTCGAGGGTTTTCAGGCGCGTGCTCAGCAGGTTGGACGCGATGTCCAGGGTCGCCTGGAGCTCACTGAATCGATAGCAGCCGCTGTAGATCCCGCGGAGAATCAGCAACGTCCACCGCTCGCCGAGCAGGCCGAGACTTCGCTCGATCGAGCATGACGGCTCGTTGGACGGATGAGGCACGGGCACCCACTCTCAGGCGATGACTTCGAAAATCGCAGCCTATCTGAGTTTACTATTAGTAGTTAGGGGTCCTTGCCCTAGGGGGTCTCCGCGGAGGAGACCTCGCGGAGTGTGGGCGCGGCAGGCGTGTTAAGTGTGTCAGGTGTCAGCCTCCTCCGACCGAACCCGGCAGGGGTCGGCTCAGCCGCTGCAGCAGTCCAGCGACCAGGGCGGTCTGCGTGGGCACGGTGTCGGGGTAGATGAATTCTCCTCGGGCGTGCGCGCCGTCGCCGATCGCACCCAGGCCGCACAGCACAGGCAGGCCGAGGGCGGCGACGAAGTTGGCGTCGCTGGCGCCGCCGACGGCCGCGTCGGGGAGGTGGTCGCGGCCCTGCTCACGGGCGACATCGCGGGCAAGGGCAAGGAGCGGCCCGGATGCGGCGTTCAGGGTCATCGGCGGCCGGTTCCAGGCGCGGTCGACTTCGACACGGACGCGAGGGTCGCTCACCTGGATTGCGTCGAACTCGGCGTCGATGCGCGCCCGTTCCGCCGGGTTGCTGACCCGGATGTCGAGCTGGGCGGTGGCCCGGGCGGCGACGACGTTCGTGGCGGAGCCGCCGTTGATGAGCCCGGTGTTGATCGTGGTGCCCTTGTCGGCGGCGGCGATGGCGGCAGCGGCGAGGACGAACTCGGCCAGCGCGGTGATGGCGCTCGCCCTGTCCTGCGGTGCGAGCCCGGCGTGCGCCTCGACCCCGGTGGCGGTGACCCGAAAGATGCCGGTGCCCTTGCGCGCGGATTTGACCGCGCCGTGCACGGTCGGCCCGTTGTACCTGTTCTCGATCTTCGTGGTCGGTCCGATGCTCGCCGTGCACCTGGGCGCGTCGAGCCGCGTCATGGCTCGGTACGACGCGTTCGAGGTCGTGAGGACGATCGAGAGGGACGGCACCACGATCGCCGCGGCCGTCCCCCTGTTCTGCCACGATCTGCGGGGACAACGATCGGGCGTCCACGCGTGGACGAGCGACGCCCCGGCGCGGGCCACTTCCTAGATCCAGAACGGCTGTACGGAACGACGGAGCTCCTGACAGACCTCAGTTTTCTCAGTCGAGAACCCGTCTGCCAGGAGCTTCGTCGTTCCGTACAGCCGCCGTCACCTGTCAACACCGGGACGGAAAATCCGCCCAGCGACAAGTTGTAGCTGCTTCGATCAGGTCAGCAGGGTCCGAACGAAGTGATGCTGTCCTGGAAGGCCTGGAGGTTGAACTGGCTCAGATCATTTATCTCGGTGTGCGGGGCAAGCGGAAGCATCGCGCCCCTGAAATTGCTGTCCACGAAGAAGCACATCTTCTTCCCGGTGTCATTCCTGATCGAAGATATGGAATCCTGGAAACCGAGACCCACTTCGTTGTTCTCTTCGCGAAGATTGGACTCCCGGAAAGCACTCCCGATACTTGTGCAGCCTTGGAACTGCGCGTCCCGACAGATGGTCAGCCAACCGCTCGCGGCAGGTGCGGCACTTGCCGCCGGCATCCCGGAGGGGGAGACAGCGCTGCGGATGAGACCACTCCGGCAAAAGAGAGTACCTTTTTGGAAACGGAGAACATCGTCATCCTTACTCGTGTTTTCACTCGCCACGGAGGGAGATTTGTCGCGTGACGGAAACTTCCCCGCGATGGCCGTTCCATCGGCTTCGGCGACGCCGTAGATGCTGTGACACCGTCAGAGGAAGAATCTGGCGGGGTCGCAGCATCTACGGAAGGAATCCAGCGGAGACCCGCCTTACCAGGTCTACGGCCTGTAGGCCGTCTTCCACCAGATTGCCCCTTGGCGCTGCCCGATGATCACCATGCTGATGACGCCGTTCGCCACCGCGAGGAACGGCGCGACGTTCGTCTGCCAGCCCTGGCTCTCCGCCTGCCATCCCCTGAAGGAGCGGTTCCGGTCCACCAGCTGATTCCACAGATGGCCGTCGGTACCCCTCGCGGACACAAGCATGTCCCCGTTTTCGAGCGACGCGATGACCGGGGAGCTGTCTAGTTCGATGCCGGACAGCTGGGACAGGTTGGACCAATGAATGCTCGGAACACTCGGAGCCTGGTTGCTGGTGATGTAAACGTTATTGTTTCCCAATCCCCGGAAAGCAAGCCAGAACATTCCATCATGTGGATTATATGTCACTGTCGGGGCGCTGTCACTCCGATGGTTGGTTTGACCGTTGGATACAGCCAGAGGGGGTGACCAATTTCCACTTCCATTGGGAAGGAAGCTGGTGTACATCTGCGTGTCGGTCGCACTCGAAAATGCCATCAGAATTCCGCCGGGGCTTGATACCACGGAAACCGACTGATAGGTCGCGATCCCGCTAGACGCCCTCTGCCAGGAGATCCATGAATTTGGATCTCCCGGGTTTGAGCTGCGACTCCACCAGACCGACGCGGATGCCCCGGTGTGGAAGGCGTAGTAATAACCGGCGGAGTAGACGACGCGAGGGGCGACAAGGGTTTCTGTAGGCGCGAAGGCTACGGGGAACCCTTGCCCGTGGTTCACAGCCACCCAGACCATGTTATCCGACCACCCACGCCGGATGGTCACCAACGTTCCATCGGGTCCGGTCGTCTCCGACATTGTGTCCGTCGACTGAGCCTGAATGCCACCGGACTGTTCCGGGCTCCACTGGTTACTTTCTCCGGGTTCGCTCGCAAAAGATTGCGTTCCCGTGGCGAGAGTCACCGCAAAAGCGGCGATCAGGGCAACAATCAGAAGCCGCCACTGTCTCAAATGCAAGAGCATGAAAAAAACCTCTCAATGATAGAGTTCCGCCACTTCCGATACACGCAACAAGGCGCACACGGAGGGGCACCGTCATGGAAGGATGCCGTCTCTGATCAAATCGATTCTTGACAACCGCTGACCAAAGATCAATTCGCGGCGCGCCGAGAACGGAAGGCTATCAGCCTGTTTCCAGGCGTCCCTGTCCGCAGCAGGAGATTTCTCTGTGGTTTATATTGATGGTCGAGGAGCCGCTCATACTCGGTTCGGCACAATCTCCCGGCCGAGGTTCAACTCCACTCCGTCCGGCCTCTGGAGCCCTCGCTCGAACAGGGTCCGTACGTGTGCGGCGTTCTCGGGGCGAGCGGAGGTCTGGAAGAAAGCCGCCAGACCGGGAGCGAATTCCTCGTCCTCGGGCAGCGATGCCACGTTCACGAGTTCCTTCGTCCGCGAGACGGCCACCTTGTCGAACCGCGCCACCCGTCGGGCGAAAGCATCGACGAAGGAATCGAGTTCAGCCTCCGGCAGCACGCGGTTGACGTAGCCGTACTCGGCCGCGAGGGCCGCGGGAAAGTCGTCTGCTCCGAGCAGGATCTCCAGTGCCCGCCCGCGGCCGAGAATGCGGGGAAGCCGGGCGACAGCCCCGCCACCGGGGACCGCGCCGACACCCACCTCGATCTGGCCGAGAATCGCGTTCTCGCCGGCAAAGCGGATGTCGGTGGCGAGCACGAACTCGCTGCCGGCGCCGCGCACACGCCCCTTGATGGACGAGATGGTCAGGACCGGCAGACTGGCGAGACGAACGAAGTTGTCCAGGTAGGGATGCAGGCCGGTGGGTCCGGGCTGCATGGCGCCGACCCGGGATCGATCGGCGAGGAAATCCCAGTGCGCGATGAAGAACTCAGGGTTGGCGCTGTCGAAGACCACGACGGTGAGATCGGGGTCTGCTTCGATCCGGTCGATGAGGACCGCAAGATGCTCGACGGTGTCGACATCCATCAGATTGATGGGGCCGTTCTCGAACGTCACCTTCCAGTAGGCGGGTGAGACTTCTGTGACGTGAAACTGATCTTCGATTGCCATAGTACTGAGCATAATAGCTGCCTTTAAAAAAACAAGTGAGGGAATGGTCAAGCTTCAACTTCTCCGCGGGGCGCGTCGGACGGACCGTCAAGTGCCCCTGGACGTCACCCTGTTCATGCCGCTGATCGATTGCCATCGCACCGGTGACAGCACGAATCGGACAGCCCGCGGGGCAAGCCGGATTCACTCTCCGCCGGCCGCGGGTACGACCACGACGCCTACCGCGCAGCCGGCTTCGAGGGTGCAGGCCGCCGCTGGAGGAGCTGGGCCAGCAGCGCGACCGCCGCCGCGATCCCGATCATGTAGGGCAGGACCGCCTGGAACCCCTGCCCATAGGCGTGGGGGGATACGGCACTGCCGGCGGTGTCGAAGAAGATGATGCCGAGGAGCGCGACACCTGTATTGATCACGAGCGTTGTTGACACTCGTGGGTCTTGAACATGACGAAGACCTCCGATGTGGTGGAGCTGTCTAGGACTGCACCACACGGAGGTCTTCGTGTCCCACCGTAATGCCCGGCTGACCGTTCACGGCAGGCGGATTCTCATCGAACGAGTCCTCGCGGGCCGTCCGGTCGCCCACGTCGCCGCAGAGATGGGCATTTCGCGGCCCACCGCCCATAAGTGGGTCCGCCGCTGGCGGGCCGAGGGCGAGGCCGGCCTTCACGACCGCTCCAGCCGGCCTCGCACGACGCCTCACCGCACGGCCCCCGAGACCGAATCCGCTGTCTGCGATCTGCGCCAGGCCCGCAAACTCGGCCCGGCCCGGATCGGCCCGATTCTCGGGCTGCCCGCCTCCACGGTCCACCGGATCCTTGCCCGCCACGGCCTGAACCGGCTGGCCCGGCTGGACCGCCCGACCGGCGAACCGATACGCCGATACGAGCGCCGCCGCCCCGGCGAGCTGGTCCACGTCGACATCAAGAAACTCGGCAACATCCCCGACGGCGGCGGCTGGCACACCGTCGGCAGAGCAGCGGGCGACCGCAACCGGCAGGCCACGACCGACCAGCGCAAGAGCTGCAAACCGGTGATCGGCTACAGCTACATCCACTCCGCCGTCGACGACCACTCCCGCCTCGCCTACAGCGAGGTCCTGGCCGACGAACGCCAGCACACAGCGATCGCCTTCTGGCAGCGTGCCCATGCCTTCTTCGCCGGCCACGGCATTACCGTCGACCGCGTCCTGACCGACAACGGCTCCTGCTACAAGTCCAAGCTCTTCACCCAGACCCTGGCCGCGGCCGGCAATACCGACAAGCACATCCGGCCCTACCGGCCACAGACCAACGGCAAGGTCGAGCGCTTCAACCACACCCTGCTCGACGAGTGGGCCTACCTGCGGCCCTACACCTCCAACACCGAGCGCACCCAAGCCCTGGCAGACTTCCTCCACACCTACAACCACCACCGCTGCCACACCGCACTCAACGGACACCCACCCATCAACCGCGTCAACAACGCTCCAGGTCAATACACCTAGCACGTTCACCGCCCACAACTGACCGCAGCACATACAAGTCAGCCTGACGTCAGGCAGATCAGCCGGCCGACTTGGTGTCGCCGGGCTCGAACTGGGAGCGGTTCTCGTTGATGAATTCCTCGACCGTCACCATGGGCCGACTGTTGATGGTCGAGGCCGTGTCGCTGACGCCTGCCAGACGTCCCTCCCGCTGATCGATGATGACAGCCTCGAAATGCTTGAGCTTGAGGGTGTCATTCTCGATGCCGAGCAGTTCGAGGTATGTGGGCACGGTGACCTGCTCGAAGGCAAGGGCCCTCCCCAGCACTCGGCTCACCTCACCCGCGAGCTCCTGGTGGCTGTACTCCACCGGGCCCGTGAGCGTGAGGATCTGGCCGCTGTACTTCTCCGGCGAGGCCAGGATGCCGGCGGCGGTCAGCGCGATGTCACGGCCGGCGATCGGAGCGAAGCGGCTGTCCCCGTCGAACGGCATCACGTAGCGACCGGAGCGGATGAGCCCGGAGATGTAGAGAAGCCACTGCATGAAGAATGTGACCCGCAGGTGGGTGGTGGGCACGCCGGACCAATCGAGGACCTGTTCGGACAGCCAGTGGTTCTGGGTGGCCTTGCTGCGCGCGTAGGGGCGTGACTGTATCTGCGACATGTTCACGATGAGCTCGAGATCCTGCTCTTTCGCCGCCTGCGCGAACATGACGGCCGCCTCTACCAGCCCCTCACCCAACGGGTAGTTGAAGTAAGCACGTCGGACGCCATCGAGCGCCGCTCGCACGTCGCGGAAGTCAAGGAGGTCACCGAAGACGACCTCGGCGCCCGCCTCGCGCAGTTCCTGTGCTCGCGCGTCATCACCGCGGACCATGGCACGGACGTGAAATCCGTCCTTGAGGAGATAGTCGACCATCGGCCGGCCGGTGGCGCCGTTGGCGGTGGTGATCAGAATCGTGGTCATTCGCCTCTTCTTTCGATGTGCAGGGTGCTGGCGGGACACGGCATCAGTGCAACCTCACGATGTGCCCGGTCCACTCAGCCGTTGGTCCGGTTGCGTGGACCGGGCACGACCGGTGTCTCCGCGCCCCAGCGCGTTCGGTCGCGCCGAAGGGGGCGTACGCCTGCCGTTGTGGCAAGGAGCGCACACCGCCGTCCGGCTTCGACCTTTAGATGTCTATCGTAATTCAAAAGTCCAACCCTTGCATCCGGGCCCCTTGACCTGCGAGTTCCCCACAACCGGCTGCGGACATCGGCTGCTGACGGGACCTGGGCGAAACACGACGGGATCTTCCGGTCTTCGTGGCGACGGAGGGGCGCGCCGCCGTGCCGCAAACACATCACCGTCCACAGGGCCCTGCAATTGCAACCGGCCTGCGCGGGCACCGAAATGCGCTTGACCGCCTTCGGAGGGAAGGTCCCGGGAACCGCTCGCCTGCTCGCGTGGCGTCTCTCCCGATTCCCCGGAGAATGCGTCTGAGCCGGGCCCACCTGAGGCACGGCACCACTTGACGGACCCCCTTTGCCAACAGCCCGGCCGGGGCGACCCGGAGTCCACACCGTGCCGGTCCGGCGTCTATGCTGCTTATGCTGCAAAAGCATACGAATTAGCTGGCGGCTTGAGGCTTCCTCGGAGGCCGGCTTCACGGTTACGTGACGTGTTCACACACTCTCCGAGCGCCGTTGACGGGCCAACTGCGTTATTTGAGCAAGGCGGTAATACATGTCGTTCTTCTGGGATCCAGAGGTCGTCACGGCAACGGTTCAGTTCTTCGGGGAACGAGAGCCGTCCACCCCTCCTCCGGCAGGGGATGTCGCGTCCCGTCGGGCCGTGATCGACGCAGCACACGCCAGGATCGACGTGGCGCAACCCGTGCCGGACGACGTGGTCGTCAAAGACTTCGAGGTGACCGCCGGCGACGGCGCACGACTGCTTCTGCGCTGGTACGCGAAGGAGGGCACGAACCCGGGATCGGCGGTCCTCTTCCTCCACGGCAGCGGAATGATCTGCAGCAGTGTCGGGCTCTACAACGGGACGGTGTCCCGCTTCGTGTCGAACAGCGGGGTCCCGTTCCTGTCGGTGGAGTACCGCCTGGCTCCCGAGTATCCGCATCCGACCCCGGTCGAGGACGCGTTCACCGGCCTGGCGTGGCTCACGGAACATGCCGAGGAGTTGGGAATCGACCCAGCCCGCATCGCGGTAATGGGCGACAGCGGCGGCGGCGGCGTAGCGGCCGGCCTGGCCCTGCTGGCACGCGACCGCCAGGGCCCCACGATCGCCCGGCAGATCCTGCTGTACCCCATGCTCGACGACCGCAACACCACCCCCGACCCCGCGCTCGAGGGGCTCATCACCTGGTCGTACGACGACAACATCACGGGGTGGGGGGCACTGTTGGGCGACGCCCGCGGAGGGGCTGACGTGTCGCCGTACGCGGCCCCCGCACGGATGACGGATGCCACCGGAATGCCGCCCCTCTACATGGAGGCCCTTGAGCTGGACATCTTCCGGGATGAGGACGTCAAGTATGCCCAACGGACCGCTGCCGCCGGGGTGAACACGGAACTCCACCTCCACCCGTCCGTACCACATGCCTTCGAGACCGTCGCCTTCAACACCTCCGTGGCACGGCGCATGAAGGCCGACCGCATCCGCGTCCTGAAATCACTCTGACCCAGGCGCCACACCCCGGGCACAGCAGCACGTAGACGCTGCGGCCGGCCGCGATCGCCCGTCAAAGGCAATCCCACCGGCCGCAGCGCCACACTGTCCACAGCTGTCCACGGGGCGCCGAGCCCGAACCTTGGCGCTTTCACCACGCCGCCCAGGCGTCGCAACAGAGGCCGGGAGCCGCAGCAACGCAGACCGTCCCGATTAGAGTACGGGTATAATCTTACCCAGGGATGGGCGGAAGGCTATGGCCCTCCAGGGAGCGGGCGAAGGTATGGCGCGATACGGGAAAGACCAGAAGCGGGCGACGCGGCAGCGGATCATCGAAACGGCCGGTCGCCGGTTCGAACGGGACGGCATAGACGGCTCCGGCGTCGCCGCGCTCAGACCAGACGGGCCAGACGCTTGCTCGTGTTGTGCAACCGGATGCTGCCGATAGTGGGGAGCAGCAGTGTGCGGTATCCGTCCAGGCGGATCCCGGGGGCCTTCACGTCATGGAAGATGGTGAAGGACTCGGTCGCGGACCCCTTCTTCTTAAAGCGCGGGTGGCCGACGGGCCGGCCTTTGCGCCTGCCGGCGCAGGAGTCGACCCAGTTCTTCCAGGCGCGGTCGGCGTTGTCGAAGCCGGACAGGAAAGCGTAGACGTCAATGCGGGCAAATCGCTGTGTTCACTGCCCTGCTTAGCCTGTGCAAGCGCCGCGCAGGCCCGATCGTCCCTGCGGGCCGGCGAGTTGCGTCAACAACCCGACGGCGATGAAGGAGTTCTCTTCGCGCTGGCGCGAGCAGCTGCCGTACGCGCGGAAGTACGCGGTCGCCGAAGAGGTGCGAACGTGGGTGACCGTGCTACGCGGCCAGGGCCGGCGCGAACACCGGCCTCGCGGCTACGAGTACATCCGCCGCTACCTCGCTACCCTCCAGCCCGTCCTGACCGGCTGGGCCGCCGACGGCATGACCACCCTGCGCCCGATCACCCCCGACGACATCGAGACTGCTGTCGCCGACCGGCGCGGCGCGCCGGGACGTCACCTTGCCGTCTGCCTGCGCGGCTTGTTCCGGGCCCTACGGCAGGAGCGGGTCGTCTTCCGAGATCCCACCCGGAACCTGGTCGTCGGCGGTGTCGGCGGCCTGCCGAAGTCGGTGCCCTCCGACGTGCTCGCCGGGCTACTGGCCCAGGTGAAAACCGCCTTCGGCTGCCTCGTGATCGCCTTGATGGCCGTCCACGCGCTACCCGGGCACGAGGTCCGCACCCTGCTCACCGAGGACCTCGACCTGTCCCGCCGGCACACTTCAGATCCGCCGCGGGCTACTGTGGCACACCGTGTGTCTGGAGGAGTTCACCCACCAACTCGCCGCCGACTGGCTCACCTACCGGCACCGCCGCTGGCCTGCCTCGGCCAACCCGCATCTGCTGGTCAGCAGGTGCTCGGCCCTCGACCAGGAGCGGCCACCGGTGTCTATCGAAACCGTGCGGATGGTCTTCCCGAAGGGCGTGACGATGGACGGGCTGCGTCAGGACCGCATCTTGAACGAGTCGTCCGACAAGGCCGATCCGCTGCACCTGATGCGGCTGTTCGGCATCACCGCGTAGACAGCCATGCGCTACATCAAAGCCGCCCACCCGGAGCGCACAGCCAAGCTGCCGCGGCGACGGTGGCCGAGGCGAAGGCTGCGAGCGACCGCGGTTGCCAGAGCTGACCAACCACGAAGGGTGTAGCTACACCCTTTCGGGATGGTCGGTTGCATGGGGCCGCAGGCAATCCGGTCACTCCGCCTGCATGCCCTCGGGGGCGAGGAGTTCTCGGATCGGGCTGCAGGCGTTGCAGTGCCAGAGGCGGACCGTGCCGTCGCCGTGGGAGGTGGCGATGTCACGGCTCTCGGCGAGGAAGGTGATGCCTTCTACGGAGGTGCCGAAGTCCTCGAAGGTGAGGGGTTCTCCTCCGGTGTGGGTGCGCCACAGTCGTACGGTGCCGTCCTTGCCTGCGCTGGCGACCCAGTCGCCGTCAGGGCTGAAGGCGACGTTCCACACGAATCCCTGGTTGCCCCGCAGGATGAGCGGATCGCGGTCCTGGGTGAGGTCCCAGATGCGTACGGTGCCGTCGTCGGCGCCGCTGGCCAGGTGGTGCCCGTCGGGGCTGAAGGCGACTGTCCATACCAGCCCGCGGTGCCCGCGCAGGACGTGCAGAGTACGCCCGTTGCGCGCGTCCCGGATCCGCACCGTGCCGTGCGTCTTCTCGTCGGCGCCGGTGGCCACCTGCTGTCCGTCCGTGCTGAAGGCCACGGACCGGAGGTTGGTGCCGTCTGCGGAAGGGCGGACGAATGCCGGGCGGTGGCCTTCGGCGAGATGCCAGACTCTCAGGGTTGCGTCGCCGTCGATGCTGGCGACCCGCTGCCCGTCGGAGCTGAGGGCCACGGACCATGCGCCGTCCTTATGGTCGTTCAGTACCGCCATTGGTGCGGTGCCACCCGTGAGGTCCCAGATCCTTACCGTTCCGTCCGCGCCTGCGCTGGCCGCGCGCCGTCCGTCCTGGCTGACGGCGAGGCCGAGCACGTCCCCGTCGTGTCCGCCCAGCACGCGCGCGCGGCCTCGCGCCGGATCCCAGACGCGCACCGTCCCGTCCTGGCCGCCGCTGACGACTGGCCGCCCCCCGGGGCCGCCTGCGTCCACGGTCCATACCGCGCCCTCGTGGCCGCGCAGCATCACCGGGTCACCGGGACCGCGCGGATCCCAGATCCGTACCGTGCCGTCCGAGCTGGCAGTGGCCAGGTAGCGACCGTCCGGGCTGAAGGAGGCGGCCCAGACCACGCCCTGGTGGCCGCGCAGTACGAGCGGATTCCCGCCGCCGGAGGGATTCCAGACACGGATCGTGGCGTCGTCGCTGGCGGTGGCCACCAACTGTCCGTCGGAGCTGAAGGCCGCACCTTCCACTGTGCCGCTGTGACCGCGCAGCACGACCGGGGCCACTTTGCCGCGAGTGTCCCACACCCGGGCTGTGCCATCGATGCCGGCGCTGATGAGCCGTGTGCCGTCCGGGCTGTAGGCGAGTTCTTTCGTGTCATCGCTGTGGCCACGCAGCACGGTCAGGACTCGCCGTCCCGAGAGATCCCAGATGCGTACGGTGCCGTCATGGCCGCTGCTGGCGAGCCGTCGCCCCTGCGGGTCGAACGCCACCCCCACCGCCGCGCCCTCGTGCCCGCGGAGGATCGTCGGTACGCCCTTGCCCTGAGCGTCCCAGATCCTCACTGTTCCGTCGTCGCCCGCGCTGGCGATCTGTCGCCCGTCCGGGCTGAATGCCACGGTCCATACCGGGCCCTTGTGGCCATGGAGTACCAGCGGCTTGGCGGTGCCGCCCAGGACCCACACCCGTACCGTGCCGTCCAGGCCCGCGGTGACCAGGTACCGCCCGTCAGGGCTGAACTCGGGGCTCCATGCCTCGCCTCCGTGCCCGCGCAGCACGCGGGGTGTGCTGCCGGCGACCCGGCCGTTGGCCCACTGCCACACCCGTACGGTGCCGTCCGTACTCGTGTCGGCCAGTTGACGTCCGTCCGGGCTGAAGGCCACGCCCAGGGCCCGGCCGCGGTTCCCGGGGAGCGTGAGGGTCAACCGGTCGTCGGCCACCGCCTGCCGCAGCACCGTCTCGGCCTCCGCCGTCGGCGCCGTCGTGTATGCCCGCAGGGCCAGAAGCCGCGCCTGGCGGGGGTCGGCCTCCAGCGCGCTGCGTGCCTCGGCGGCCAGTTGCCGGGACGTGGCCCGGCCTCGCTCGGCCGCCGTCCGCTCCGCCTGCACCAGCGTCGCGCCGCCCAGGGCGCCCACCACCGCCACCACCGTCGCTAGCGCGACTACACCGAGCCGCACACGTCTTTGGCGGCTTGTGTGTTCGTGCGTTCGGCGGGACCGGCAGGCGTCCAGGAAGGCCCGCTCCGCGTCGTTGAGCCGCTCCAGACCGCGCTCGTCCCAGGCCCGAAGCCGGGCCCCGTGGAACAGATAGCCCTCGTCCCGGCCGTGCTGCTCCCACTCGGCCACGGCCTCGGTAAGCCGGCGATGGGCACGCAGCAGCTCGCGGTCCTCCACCAGCCAGGCGCGCAGCCGCGGCCAGCTGCGAATGAGCGCCTCGTGTGCGACCGTTACGGATTCCTCGTCGGCCGTCACCAAGCGTGCTGCGATCAGCCGGTCCAGTACGACGGACACCGCCTCGCGATCCGCGCCCCCCAGCAACTCCCCACGTGGCGCCCGTCTGCGCATATCCTCCGTACCCTCGCCCAGAGCGGTCAGCCGTACGAACAGATGTCCGCAGAGCCGCTGTTGTATGACGTCCAGCGTGCTGTAGACATGCTCGGCGCTCTGCGCGATCGCCCCGCGCACCCCGCCCGCTGCCCGGTAACCGGCCGCGGTCAGCGCCGTCCCCCGCCGTCTGCGCCAGGTCTCCAGCAGTGCGTGCGACACCAGTGGCAACGCCCCGGGCTGGCCGAGGGCATCGCTCACGACGGCCTCGACCAGTTCGGGCTCGATCTTCACACCTTCCCGCTTCGCCGGCCCGATGACGACCTGGCGTAGATCGGCCTCGTCCATGGGCCCGATCAGCACCTGCCGGCCGTCGAGCGCCGCCACCAGGTCGGCATGTTCCGCGCAGCGGGCGTAAAAGTCGGCCCGTACCCCGAGCATGACCCGTGCCCGGGGTTCCCTTACTGCGGCCAGGAGCAGTGCGACGAATCGTGCCCGCTCCCGCTCGTCCCGGCAGAGTGTGAAGACCTCCTCGAACTGATCGACCACAATCAGCAAGCGCGCCGTGTCCGGAAGACCCATAAGGATCTGCCGGACGGTGAGCCGGATTCCCTCGGGATCGGCGCTGAGCGCGTCACACAGCGAACTCGCCTCGATATTCTTCAGGTTCGCCAGATGGAGGGCCAGTTCCTCGACCGGGCGCTCACCGGGCACCAGCAATACGGTTGGCCAGTCCTGGCTGCCCTCGACGGCTCCCGCCCGGACCGAGGGTAGAAGGCCCGCCCTCAGCACCGAGGACTTCCCGGCACCGGAGGCACCGAACACCGCCATAAACGGGGCATCGCCCAGCCGGGCGCACAACTCCCCCACCAACCGCTCGCGCCCGAAAAACCGGTCGGCGTCTCCCGGCTCGAAGGTGGCCAACCCCAGGTACGGCTCATCTGTCGCCGTGTCAACGGCCCCGGCGGACTCGGCGGGCGCCAACTCGGCGGCCAGCCGCCGCCACCGCTCCTCCCATGCTTCCCGGTCCCCTCCGCACGCCTCCGCATACGCCAGCGTGACTGCCAGGCTCGGCACTTCCCGCCCACCGGCCGCCTCGGACAACGCCGTCACCGAAAAATGCGCCCGCCTGGACAACTCTCGATAACTCAACCGCCCCGCTGCCAGCCGTAACTGCCGCAACTCCCAAGCGAACTGCTCAAGCGGCCCTGCCTCGGGATCCAGCCCACGCTCAGGACGCCCCACGGCCAACCCCCTTGGTCAGACATTGTTTGTCCACCATGGCATGCCCATGCTGGACAACCCGGTCGCGACTATACCTAGGACGAGCGACACAGAAGCCGCACCAATTGGCCACATGTTTCACGTGCAAGATCACGCGACACCACGACACAAGGGGAAGATATGCGGAAGACCTCAGCCCTGTCCGCCGTTGCCGCCACAGGTCTCGGCCTCGCACTGGCGATGGCAACGCCCACATACGCCGCCGACGCCACTGACCGCGGCTCCCGGGAGGGGACAGTCCGAATCCAGGAGCCCTCCGACCCGCAGGCGCTCGCCGGCTGGCTCGGTACCTGCTACCCGGAGCGGTCGGCGACCCGGGCAGGGGGCTGGTGCGACGGAAACGGCCCGAACTGGAACTACAGCGGCTGGGTCCGCTGCAGCAACGGCTACGAGTACTACGGACCGTGGAAGTGGGCCGGTGACCGGACCAAGTCCTACGCGTACTGCCCGAGCGGCACATCCTCGGTGAGCGGCGGCCTGGACGTCGCCTACTTCAGCTGAGCCCGGATCCACCGGCCTGATGCCTGTGGATGGCCTTTCGGGAAACGAGGAAGTGCCTTGCGACCTGCGATGATGGGAGTTCTCCAGGCTTCCAGCACGCACGATCGGCAAGGCACTTCTGAGATGCAATCCTCCCATGCCGCGGCGGCGGTCTCATCCGCGTTCGATGACCCGAATCTGATCGCGTACGGCGGGCTGGGGCCGGTGGTGCGGCTGGCGAATCGGTCGGCGAGGGGCCGCAGGTGAAAGCCTATGCTGGCGGCCATCCCCACAAGCAGACCCAACCGCACGAGAGCCAGAACACCGCCGGGTGTAGCTCTACGCCCAACCACGAACGTGCAGAACCTGCGCGTCAGGGCTTCCAAATCGGCAGACCGACGCGCGAGTTTTCGCTCGTTCCCCTCCAGGAATCTGCGAACCCGCGCGCTTCTGACGTCACCACGCAGAAGATGCCCACGGCCCGGCTCGGTGACGAGCGGTGGAGCCTGCGGATGACCTTCACCGCTGGCGGAAGCAGCAGCGTGGTCAAGCAGACGGCGATCCGCACCGGCACCACGGTGGTCCTGCTCGCCGGTTCACCCGCCCTTGTCGATGCCCATGTGAACGAGGCGTTGACCAAGGCCCGCTTCGTGAACTGACTCTGTGCCACCGTGCCCCGCTGCGTTCACGGCACACGCCCGTCCAGGCGCAGCAGAGGGAATCTACGGCCGAACAATGGGAAAGGCCCAACCCCGCGAAGGGGGCTGGGCCTTTCCCGATTTAGACCGTGTCCTAGGGGTCGTCTTCAAAGCCGATCGGGTGATGCGGGATTATGGCGGGTGTGATTCGTCGTCATGAGTTGTCGGATGCTGAGTGGGCTGTGTTGT
>NZ_JBIUXU010000011.1:0-362001 GCF_044744165.1 Streptomyces sp. NPDC087420 | reverse complement strand
GCGCGACCGGCGGCGGCAGGGGGGCGTCCGGCCGGGGGTCCGGGGCGAGCGCGCACCCCCCCCCGCCCCCCCCCGGGCCCCCCCCCCCCCCGGCCCCCCCCCCCGGGGGGGGGGGGGGCGGCCGCGCCCCCCCCCCCTCACCCTGTCCCCGGCCCGCGTCACCACGGGCTCAGAGGCTCAGAACTTGTTCCTCGGGGTGATCCCCAGCGACATGCCCGACAGGCCCCGCTGACGGGCACCCAGCTTGTTCGCGATGTCCCGCAGCGCCACGCCCGCCGGCGACTCCGGGTCGGAGAGCACGACCGGCTTGCCCTCGTCGCCGCCCTCCCGCAGCCGTACGTCGATCGGGATCGCGCCCAGCACCGGCACCGTCGCCCCGGTCGTCTTCGTCAGCCCGTCCGCGACCGCCTTGCCGCCGCCCGTACCGAACACGTCGATCATCTCGTCGCAGTGCGGACACGGCAGACCCGACATGTTCTCGACCACGCCGACGATCTTCTGATGCGTCTGTACGGCGATGGAGCCGGCCCGCTCCGCCACCTCGGCCGCGGCCTGCTGCGGGGTGGTGACCACCAGGATCTCCGCGTTCGGCACCAGCTGCGCCACCGAGATCGCGATGTCGCCGGTCCCCGGCGGGAGGTCGAGCAGCAGCACGTCCAGATCGCCCCAGTACACGTCCGCGAGGAACTGCTGGAGCGCCCGGTGCAGCATCGGCCCGCGCCACACCACCGGCGCGTTGCCCGGCGTGAACATCCCGATCGAGATGACCTTCACCCCGTTCGCCGACGGCGGCATGATCATGTTCTCGACCTGGGTGGGCTTGCCGGCCACCCCGAGCATCCGCGGAATGCTGTGCCCGTAGATGTCCGCGTCGACCACCCCGACCTTGAGCCCGTCGGCCGCCATCGCCGCCGCCAGGTTCACGGTCACCGACGACTTGCCGACGCCGCCCTTGCCGGACGCCACCGCGTACACCCGGGTCAGCGACCCCGGCTGGGCGAACGGGACCTCGCGCTCGGCCTTGCCGCCGCGCAGCGACGCCGCCAGGTCCTTGCGCTGCTCGTCGCTCATCACGTCCAGCGTGACGTCGACGCGGGTGACGCCCGCCACCCGGGCGACCGCCTCCGTGACGGTCCGGGTGATGGTGTCGCGCATCGGGCAGCCGGACACGGTCAGGTAAATGGTCACGGCCACCGCGCCGTCGCCGCCGATCTCCACCGATTTGACCATGCCCAGGTCGGTGATCGGCCGGTGGATCTCGGGGTCGTTCACCGTCGCCAGTGCGTCGCGCACCGCGTCTTCCGCGGGAAGGACGGTTCCGTACGTGTCGGTAGCCATACCGAGATGGTACGGCGCCCGGCACCGCCACCGTGAAGACCGTCAGCGGTCGGATTCCTCACGCGCCTGGCCGCCCTCCGCCAGACGGTCCCGCTGCTCACCCAGGTCCTTCATCAGGTCCTGGAGCTCGGAGCGCAGCCAGTCGCGCGTGGCGACCTCGCCGAGCCCCATCCGCAGCGCCGCGATCTCCCGCGTCAGGTACTCGGTGTCCGCGATCGACCGCTCGTTCTGCACCCGCTCCTGCTCCTGCGTGACGCGGTCCCGGTCGTCCTGGCGGTTCTGCGCCAGCAGGATCAGCGGCGCCGCGTACGACGCCTGGAGGGACAGGGCCAGCGTCAGGAAGATGAACGGGTACTCGTCGAAGCGCAGCGCCTTCGGGACGGTGATGTTCCAGATCACCCACAGGATGATCACCAGCGTCATCAGGACGATGAAGCGCCCCGTCCCCAGGAAACGGGCCACCCGCTCCGAGAGCCGCCCGAAGGCCTCCGGGTCGTAGTCGGGGAGCAGCCTGCGCCGCTGCGCCCGGGGCTGGTCGAGCCGTACGCGGGGCCCGCGGGTCAGCGCCGTCGACCCAGCCCGGGCCCGCTCTCTGGCGGCGCCGTCCTTCTCCGTACGGTCACTCGCCACGGCCGCCCTCCTCCAGGCCGCGGAAGCCCGTCTCCCGCCAGTCGTCCGGCAGCATGTGGTCCAGCACGTCATCGACCGTCACCGCGCCGAGCAGCGAGCCGCTCTCGTCCACGACGGGCGCCGAGACCATGTTGTACGCGGCCAGATGACTGGTGATCGCCGGCAGCGGGGTGCCCGGGGACAGCGGCGGCAGGTCCGTGTCCACGATGGAGCTGACCAGCGTGAACGGCGGGTCCCGCAGCAGCCGCTGGAAGTGCACCGTGCCCAGGTACTTGCCCGTCGGGGTGTCGTCGGGCGGCCGGCAGACGTACACCTGCGCGGCGAGCGCGGGGGACAGGTCCTGCTGCCGTACGCGCGCCAGCGCGTCCGCCACCGTCGCGTCGGGGCGCAGCACGATCGGCTCGGTCGTCATGAGACCGCCCGCGGTGCGTTCCTCGTACGACATCAGGCGCCGCACGTCCGCCGCGTCGTGCGGCTGCATCAGGGTCAGCAGCCGCTCCTTGTCCTCGTCGGGCAGCTCGGACAGCAGGTCGGCCGCGTCGTCCGGGTCCATCGCCTCCAGGACGTCCGCCGCGCGCTCCTCCTTGAGCTTGCCGAGGATCTCCACCTGGTCGTCCTCGGGCAGCTCCTCCAGGACGTCCGCGAGCCGGTCGTCGTCGAGGGCCGCCGCCACCTCCGCGCGCCGTTTGGGCGTCAGATGGTGCAGCACGTTGGCCAGTTCGACCGGGCGCAGCCGCTCGAAGGTCGCGACCAGGTTCTCCGCGCCCTGCCCGTCCTCCTCCAGCGAGAAGCCGGTGACGGCCGACCACTCGACGGTCAGCGCCTCGCCGCGCCGCCGCAGCGCGCCGCCCTTGCCGCGCCGTACGAAGACCTTGTCGATCTCCCACTCGCGGCGGGCCGGGAGCTGATGGATCGCCACATCGAGGACCGTCACCTCGTCGTCGCTCTCCACCAGCCGCACCCGGCGGTCCAGCAGCTCGCCGAGGACCAGACGCTCCGTCGGCCGCTGTTCAAAGCGGCGCACGTTCACCACACCCGTGGTGATCACCTGGCCCGACTCGATGCCGGTGACCCGGGTCATGGGCAGGAAGATCCGGCGCCTGCTGAGCACCTCGACGACGAGGCCGAGCAGCCGCGGGGGACGCCGCCCGACGCGGAGCATCGCGACCAGGTCGCGCACCCGCCCCACCTGGTCGCCACTGGGATCGAAGACCGGCACCCCGGCGAGGTGCGAGACGAAGACCCGAGGCGCGCCTGCCGCCATCCGAGCGCCTCCTTGATCGTCCGTTGTCGTTCCGCCGCTGTTCCGCCGACCGGGCTCTTGCCCGTGATTGTCCTTCTATCCTGCGGGATTACGGGTTCAGGCTAGCCCGTACCCGTGCGGCACGCCCTGGTGGATCCGTCCGTACGGCGTCCCCGAGGCTCCGTGCCCGACCCCTCGCCCGGCCCCGGTACGCTGCGGTCTGCCACCTCCCACCGCGTATGAGAGGCAGTGTGTACGTGACCGCTCCCATGTCCTCCGGCCGTGCCCGCCGGGCCGTGTTCTCCCTCGCGTTGTGCGCCGGGCTCGTGGCACTCCTCGCGGCGTGCAGCAGCCCCGAGGACCCGGACGCGGGGACCAACGGGGTGGGGAAGCTGACGGCGGCCGGGATCGAGAAGAAGGCGCAGGCGGCGGTGGACGGCGCGGGGGCCGTGCGGCTCTCCGGGGCCCTGGTCAGCCAGGGGGAGACGTACCGCCTCAACATGCGTCTCAAGGAGAACGGCGGCACCGGGTCGGTGACGTCCAAGGACGACACCTTCGAGCTGCTGCGCATCGAGGACGAGCTGTTCCTCAAGGCCGACGCCGGTTTCTGGACGCACGAGAGCGATTCGGACGGCAAGGAGGGCGTGCCGCCCAGCACGAGCGACACCGAGGCGGCGGACAAGCTCCAGGACAAGTACGTGAAGGTGCCGCGGGAGGACCCCTCGTACAAGCAGCTGCGCGGCTTCACCGACATCAAGGTGCTGCTCGGCGGACTGCTGTCGCTCCACGGCGAACTGACGAAGGGTGACTACAGCAAGGTCGGCGGCATCCGCACGATCAAGGTCATCGCCAGCAAGGGCGCGGGCGGCACGCTCGACGTGTCGCTGGTGGGGGTGCCGTATCCGCTCCAGCTGATGCGGGCGGGCGGCGCGGGGACGCTGACGCTGACGGACTGGGGCAAGGAGTTCACCCTGGAGGCGCCGCCGAAGGGGCAGACGGTCGACTACGGCAGCGACCTGCCGGAGTCGTCCTCCTAGGGCGTGTCCGCGAAGTGGTGTCCGGCTCGCGACGCGCTCCAGGGCGGCTGACGGCCCGTCCGGCCCGCGGGTGGTTTTCGCGCGGGGACGGCGGGCTCAGCCCTTGGCGCGCTTCCCGCGCGGGAAGAGGAGCCGTCCCAGGGCCGCCGGAACCGGCTGACGGGTCGTCGCCCCGGTGGGCAGCGGCGCGGCCGCCAGCGAGCCGTCGGGCAGGTCCCGCAGTACGTCACCGGGCGTCAGCCGCAGGACCCGGCACTCGCGCGCCCAGCGCTCCGGCATCACCTCGGCGTCGGGCGCGTTCAGCCGCTTCCCCTTCAGCTCGGCGACGGCCGCCTCCCACTCCTCCGAGCGCGGTACGAGTTCGGCCACGGACGCCGTCCAGGCGACCAGCCGGCCGCCCTTGTCCTTGCTCCGTACGGTCACCTCGGCGGCTGCCCCGTCGGCGAGACCGGGCAGGGGCTGCTCTCCCGGGCCGTCGCCGACGAGGTACAGGGCGCCTTCGTGCCACACGTACCAGAGCGCCCTCTCGGGCCCGGAGCCCCGCACCCAGACGATGCCGGACTTCTTCGTGGCCTCCTCGACGAGCGCCTGGCCGAGCAGTGGTTCAGTCATGCGCCGCAGCTTAGACCGACCGGCAAACGCGGGCTGATACGGCTCAGAGCCAGCCGTTGCGCTTGAGGGTGCGGTGGATCGTCAGGCAGGCCACCCCGATCGCGACCAGCACCATCGGGTAGCCGTACTTCCAGTGCAGCTCCGGCATGTGGTCGAAGTTCATGCCGTAGATCCCGCAGACCGCCGTCGGGACGGCGATGATCGCCGCCCAGGAGGTGATCTTGCGCATGTCCTCGTTCTGCGCGACCGTCGCCTGCGCCAGGTTGGCCTGGAGGATCGAGTTCAGCAGCTCGTCGAAGCCGATGACCTGCTCGTGCACCCGGGCCAGGTGGTCGGCCACGTCGCGGAAGTACTTCTGGATGTCCGGGTCGACCAACCGCATGGGCCGCTCGCTCAGCAGCTGCATCGGCCGCAGCAGCGGTGACACCGCCCGCTTGAACTCCAGCACCTCGCGCTTGAGCTGGTAGATCCGCCCCGCGTCCGAGCCGCGCGGCCCCGCCGCCTTCGACGGCGCCGAGAACACGTCGATCTCGACCTCGTCGATGTCGTCCTGCACGGCCGCCGCCACCGCGACGTACCCGTCCACCACATGGTCGGCGATGGAGTGCAGGACCGCCGAGGGCCCCTTGGCCAGCAGCTCCTCGTCCTCCTCCAGGCGGTGGCGGAGGGTGCGCAGCGAGCCCTTGCCGCCGTGCCGGACGGTGATCACGAAGTCCCGGCCCGTGAAGCACATCACCTCACCGGTCTCGACCACCTCGCTCGTCGCGGTCAGTTCGGTGTGTTCGACGTAGTGGATCGTCTTGAAGACGGTGAACAAGGTGTCGTCGTACCGCTCCAGCTTGGGCCGCTGGTGCGCGTGCACCGCGTCCTCCACCGCCAGCGGGTGCAGCCCGAACTCGGCGGCGATCCCGGCGAACTCCTCCTCCGTCGGCTCGTGCAGGCCGATCCAGGCGAATCCGCCGCTCTCCCGCACCCGCAGCATCGCCTCGTGGGGCGTGACACACGGGTCCTTCTTCACCCGCCGGCCGTCGCGGTAGACGGCGCAGTCCACGACCGCGGTCGACGCGGAGGGGTCGCGGGTGGCGTCGTACGTGTCGTACTTGCCGTAACTGGAACTGGTCTTGCGCAGGGACGGACGGACCGCTGCGCGCAGGTCACGAATCATCGACATGGCGGGCTCCTTCACGGAGAGGCCGTCGGCGAGGCGTGGCACAGCCCGGAATGGGGACGTGATGCGTACGTCCGCAAAGCGGGCGGTACCGCGGAGTCGCGGTAACGGCGTTCGCTACAGACAGGCGAGAAAAAAGGGAGCTGAAGCGCTCTTCCGTCGTGCGAACTGCCGCAGGCCCGAGAGGGGCGGGGCCTCAGATCACAGAGGAAAGGAAAGGTGCGGAAGAGCGGCTGGTACTGGCCGGGTGACTTCGATCCACCGCAGCCCCACCTCCTCCGGCCGGTCCCCCGTGGGGGACGACGTGTGTCGGGACTCGAGAGACACGCTTCTGCGTGCTGTCCCTACCGGCGGCCAAGACTATCAGCTGACAGCGGGCCAATAGATCCTCCTGCCCGTTCCTGACGCGATCTATGCTCCCGGCATGGGAGAAATACTTGCTCGGGTCGAGGCCCACCTCAGGACCGCTCTGGGCGAACCGGACGCGCGCGCGGCGGTGACCTTCGTGGGCACGGACCGCTTCGAGGTGCTGCGCTTCCAGGACTCCCCGGGCGGCGGCGACGACGAGGTGGTGCGGTACGCGACGCTCGGCATGTCCGCGCAGCCGATGGGGGACCCGGCGCAGATGCTCGCCGACCCGGTGAAGGGGCCGCGGGCGGAGCTGGTCCTGTCGGTACGGGCCGGGCTCGCCGCCACCGACCAGGTGCTGCGCCCGCTGGCCGTACTGGCCGCGTCGCCGCAGGTCGAAGGGGTGGTCGTGGCCCCGGGTGCCTCGCTGGACGTCGGCGGGCCGCTGTGGCCGGGGGCGCCGTTCCACTCGGTCCTGGTGGGGGAGCCGGGCGGGCTGGTGGCGGATCTGGCGCTGGACGCGCCGCTGGATCCGGTGCGGTTCCTGCCGCTGCTGCCGATGACGGTGAACGAGGCGGCGTGGAAGCGGGTGCGGGGGGCGCGGGAACTCCAGGAGCGGTGGCTGTCCCGGGGCACCGACCTGCGTGATCCGCTGCGCCGGTCGGTCCCGCTGGACTGAGCGCCCTGGCTCGAACCCGACGGTCGGCGAACCGCCCGTCCGCGATGATCAGTGACGATCAGGGACGATCGGGGACGATCAGGGACGTCTCCCCGGACCGGCCAGGTGATCGTCCTTGACGGGGCGTCGAGCGGGGAGGACCGTGGGGCGCTATGAGGGGCGAACCCAGTTGCCCGAAGTGCGGTGGCCGGATCAGGGCGCCCGGCCTCTTCGCCGACTCGTGGGAGTGTGGCGCGCACGGCGCGATCCAGCCGCTCCAGCCGGTGATACCGCCCAGCGTGGAAGCGCTCGGCGTGGTGGTGAACCGGGCGCGCGTCCCCGTCTGGATGCCCTGGCCCCTGCCCGTCGGCTGGCTCTACACCGGCGTCGCCTACGCGGGCGACGATCGCAGCGGCGGACGCGCCACCGCCGTCGCCTGCTCGGGCCCCGCGCCGCTCGGCGGGGTCGGGGAACTGCTGCTGGTCGCCGAGGAGCTGGGGGTCGGGCTCGGGGCGCGGTACGCCGGGATCGGCGGCCCGGACCCGGGGCCGCGGATACGGGTCGACCGCCCGCCGCACGCCAAGCTGCTCGCCGCCGGGCGGCCCACTCCTCTGTGGCAGGTGGACGGTGCTCCGGACGACCGGGCGGTGTTCGCGGGGGAGGCGCTCGGGCTGTGGCTCTGGGCGATCGT
Source organism: Streptomyces sp. NPDC087420 (assembly GCF_044744165.1). Classification (NCBI taxonomy): domain Bacteria; kingdom Bacillati; phylum Actinomycetota; class Actinomycetes; order Kitasatosporales; family Streptomycetaceae; genus Streptomyces; species Streptomyces sp. NPDC087420. The sequence goes on along the minus strand of NZ_JBIUXU010000011.1, from coordinate 354,276 downwards.
CTGGCCGGAGCAGTCGGGGCTGCTCCTGTACGACGAGTTGGTGCTGACGGACCTGCGGGACGCGGGCGCGGAGGTGGAGCTGCTGCCCTGCGGGGCGCTCTCGCCGCGACTGCTGTCCTGACGGGGCTTCCCTCCTGACGCGGCTTCCCTCCGGCATCCGGAACCGGGCGTTCGAATCCCCTGTTCCCCCCGTTATCCTGGAGCGTCCCCCAGCCCGTCCCGAGCCCCGGAGTCCCGCGTCGTGCGCATCGACCTGCACACCCACTCCACCGCCTCGGACGGCACGGACACCCCCGCCGAACTGGTCCGCAACGCGGCCGCCGCCGGACTCGACGTCGTCGCCCTGACCGACCACGACTCCACCCGGGGCCACGCCGAGGCGATCGCCGCCCTGCCCGGCCTGGACCGGGACCTGACCTTCGTCACCGGCGCCGAACTCTCCTGCCGTATCGACGGCGTCGGGCTGCACATGCTCGCGTACCTCTTCGACCCCGACGAGCCCGAGCTGCTGCGCGAGCGCGAACTGGTACGGGACGACCGCGTCCCCCGCGCACAGGCGATGGTCCGCAAGCTCCAGGAGATGGGCGTCCCGATCACCTGGGAGCAGGTCGCGCGGATCGCGGGCGACGCCTCCCTCGGCCGCCCGCACATCGCCACCGCCCTCGTCGACCTGGGGATCGTCGAGACCGTCTCCGACGCCTTCACGCCCCAGTGGCTCGGCAACGGGGGCCGCGCGTACGCCTCCAAGCACGAGCTGGACCCCTTCGACGCCATCCGCCTGGTCAAGGCGGCCGGCGGGGTCACCGTCTTCGCCCACCCCCAGGCCGTCACGCGCGGCGCGGTGGTGCCGGAGTCTGCCATCGAGCGCCTCGCCGCCGCGGGACTCGACGGCATCGAGATCGACCACATGGACCACGACGCGCCGACCCGCGCCCGGCTGCGCGGCCTCGCCGCCGACCTGGGACTGCTGGGCACGGGGTCGAGCGACTATCACGGCACCCGGAAGTTCGTGGAACTCGGCGCGTGCACCACCGATCCGGAGATCTACGGCGAGATCACCCGGCGCGCCTCGGGCGCCTTCCCGGTACCGGGCGCGGGCGGACGCCCGTAACCGACGACGCGGTACGCCTCCCGGCGCCGATTCCGTACCTCCGCACACCCCACCCCACACCTCTCACCGCACACCCGCGCGGCCCCGCCGTGTTCTGCGCTTCTCCGCCCACCCACCGAACGGGCCCGACCGACGGCCCGTCACTCCCGCTAGGCCCTCACCGTGTTCGACCTCGCCATATTCGGCTCCCTCTTCCTCACCCTGTTCGTGATCATGGACCCGCCCGGGATCACGCCGATCTTCCTCGCCCTCACCTCGGGCCGGCCTGCCAAGGTCCAGCGCTCCATGGCCTGGCAGGCGGCGGCCGTCGCCTTCGGCGTGATCGCGGTCTTCGGCGTCGCCGGCCAGCAGATCCTGGACTACCTGCACGTCTCCGTGCCCGCCCTGATGATCGCCGGCGGACTGCTCCTGCTGCTCATCGCGCTCGACCTGCTGACCGGCAAGACCGACGAGCCGAAGCAGACCAAGGACGTCAACGTCGCCCTCGTACCCCTGGGCATGCCCCTGCTCGCCGGTCCGGGGGCGATCGTCTCCGTCATCCTGGCCGTGCAGCACGCGGACGGCGCGGCGGCGCAGATCTCCGTCTGGGCGGCGATCGTGGCGATGCACGCCGTGCTCTGGGTGACGATGCGGTACTCGCTGGTCATCATCCGGCTGATCAAGGACGGCGGGGTGGTGCTGGTGACCCGGCTGGCGGGGATGATGCTCTCGGCGATCGCCGTTCAGCAGATCATCAATGGCATCACCCAGGTCGTCCAGAACGCCTGAGCAGACAGCAGCGCCCCCGTACGGGTGATCCGTACAGGGGCGCTTTCACAAGGCGTCGGTCGTCAGGCGTCCGTCGTGCGTGATCGGTCGTCGAGCGGTGGTCCGGGTATGGGGTAAGTGTTACGAGGCCGAGGTCTCGGCCGGTCGGATGTAGATGCGCTGCCCCATCGCTGCGGCCTGCTGCACGATCCGATTGACGGAGGCGGCGTCCACGACGGTCGAGTCCACTGCGGAACCGTCGACATCGTCAAGACGCATGATTTCGAAGCGCACGCGCTTCTCCCTTCGTCTGATCCTCCTGCTGGAGAACTATGGATGGCGGGCTTGCCCACCGTTGCTTACAAGAGTCTGCAACGGCTTGCCCTCTGCAAACATTCCCTACGCTAAGGAAATTTTTCGGGTGGCTAACTACTGGCGGGTACGGTGCGGTCCACGGAGAATGAAGCGCGTATGAACGAGGCAGAGATCAATCCAGAGCTCCACGACATCGGTGCCCGTCTGGAGCGCACCAACGAGCTGCTCCAGCGCATGCTCGCCGAGGTCGCCAAGACCCCGTCCACGCATGCCATCTTCGTCGACGCGGGTTACGTCTATGCTGCGGCCGGGTTGCTTGTAGCGGGCACGGAAGACCGGCGGTCCTTCGACCTGGACGCCGAAGGCATCATCGAGGCCTTCATCGACAAGGCCAGGATCATCTTCGCGGACAGCCGGCTGCTGCGCGTCTACTGGTACGACGGGGCCAGACGGCGGATCCACACCCCGGAGCAGCAGTTCATCGCCGAGCTGCCGGACGTCAAGGTCAGGCTCGGCAACCTGAACGCGAACAACCAGCAGAAGGGCGTCGACTCGCTGATCCGCACGGATCTCGAATCGCTCGCCCGGCACCGCGCCATCAGCGACGCCGCCCTGGTCGGCGGGGACGAGGACCTGGTGTCCGCGGTCGAGGCGGCGCAGGGGTACGGGGCCCGGGTCCACTTGTGGGGCATCGAGGCGTCCGAGGGGCGGAACCAGGCGGAGCCGCTGCTGTGGGAGGTCGACAGCCAGCGCACGTTCGACCTGGACTTCTACAAGCCCTTCGTCACGCGGCGGCCGGTCACGACGTACGAGCACGAGGGCGATCCGCCGCCCTCCCGCGACCAGGTGCGCTTCATCGGCGCGCAGATCGCGGCGACGTGGCTGGCGGAGCGGGGCCGGATGGCGATGGGGGAGCTGCTGCCGGGCCATCCGTACCTGCCGGGGCCGGTGGACCAGGATCTGCTGATCGAGGCGGAGAAGCTGCTCCAGCGGTCGCTGCGGGGGCACTCCATGCTGCGGCGGGCGCTGCGGGACGGGTTCTGGCAGCACCTCCAGTCCAACTACTGACGCCGTTCTTTCGGGGTGCGCGTTGTCCAGTACGCGTCGTCCCAGAAGTCGGCGAGTGCCTCGGCCGTCGCGGCGGGGCGGTCGGTGTTCGGCGAGTGCTGGGCGCCTGTGATCACGGTCCTGCGGGCGCCCAGCCGGACGGCCATCGCGTCCAGCCAGGCCACGGGCCAGGTGTCGTCGCGCTCGCCCGACATCACGTGCTTGGGCAGCGGCTGTACGGCGGCCAGCTCGGCGACCCGGTCCGGCTCGGAGCACAGCTGGCGGCCGGCGGCGATCAGCTGGGCGGGGTGGGTGCGCAGCCAGCGGCGGCGCAGGTCGGCGCCGTCCGTGGGGGTCTCCTCGGTGGGCGCGTCCATCGCCCGCATGGCCTCCCACACGTCCTCCATCGACATGGTGGTGAGGGCGTCGCGGAGCAGCTTCAGCTTCTCCCGCTGGGCGGGGGCGACCTCGGCGGGGCCGGAGGACAGCAGCGTCAGCGAACGGAACGGGGTGCGGTCGAGGAGGACGGCGGCGCGGGCCAGGTGGCCGCCGAAGGAGTGGCCGAGGAGGTGCAGGGGGGCGCCTGCGCCGTTTGCCCCGCCTGCGCCGTTTGCCCCGAGGGCTTCGGCCTGGGCGAGGATGTCGGCGGCCAACTCGCCCTGCGTGTAGGCCTCTTCGGTGTCGGGCCCGTCGGTCTCGTACTGGCCCCTGCCGTCCACGGCGACGACCCGGTAGCCGGCCTGGGTGAGGGGCTCCAGCAGCGCGATGAAGTCCTCCTTGCTGCCGGTGAACCCGGGAACGAGCAGCGCGGTGCCCTGCGGGACGCCGACGGGGCGCGCGTCGAGCGCGGCGAAGCGGCCGCGGCGGGTTTGGAGGTGGGTGGCGCGGGTGCGGGGCGGGGGCGTCCAGGTGGGGGGCCGGCTCATGTTCCTGAGGCTAACCCGTTGGGCGCGGTGTGCCCGGCGGGCGGCGCGGGTTACCGATGTCCTCAATCGCCGGACGGGCTTGATTTGCCCGCTGCGGGCTGGCTTTTCGGGTGCGGGTTGTTGCCGGGGGCCGGTCAGGGGTCGTGTCCTGCACTGCATGTTTTACGTCGCGTTCAGCACCTTGTCTTAGCAACGGTCGCCATGCGACACAAAACACGCTCTACGTTCCGGACACGACCCCTGCCCGTCCCCCTTCCAGGCCCGCGCCAAAACAACTCGGCCCGTCCGGCGTTTGAGGACATCAGTAAGCCGCGCGCATGCACTGCGCGGTAGAGGCTTCGGGGCGGGCGGGGTCGTTGAGTCTCCCGTCCGGCGTGAGGGGGGTGGGGTCGGAGGAGGTGCGTGTGTCCGGACGTAGAGCGTGTTTTGTGTCGCGTGGCGACCGTCAATCAATTGGACCGGTTGAACGCGACGTAAAACATGCAGTCCGGACATACGTGCCTCCGGAGGCCCCGCCCCCCGTCACCACGACAAACCAAGCCCGTCCGGCGATTGAGGACAACAGGCACGGCCGCCAGGCCGGGCGCACCGCCCACCCGGTCAGGCTTCCGGCGTCTCCACGGCGACCTTCGCGCGCGTACGCCGACGCGGCTTCGTCTCGGCGACCACGGCCTCGGGGGCCACGGCCTCCGCAACAGCCGCCTCGGCCGCCTCGGCGGCCTCCGCAGGCTTCGCGGCACGCGTCCGGCGGCGACGCGGCTTGGCCGCGCCCTCCGCGTCCGGCTCCGCCACCGGCGGCTCCGCCACGATCACCGGCGTCGCCGTCTGGAACGTCGCTTCCGGAGCGGCGTCCACCGCCGCGCGGGTGCGGCGACGGCGGCGCGGGGTGCGCGCCTCCGCCGACTCCACCGCGTCCGGCGTCTCCAGCACGACGGCCGTCTGGAACTGGGGCTCAGGCGCCTGGGTCGGCGGCGCCAGCGGCTCCAGCCGGACCCGGGGCTGGGCCGAGGACTGCTGGGCCCTGGAGCTCCGGGCCGAAGAAGGCGCCTTCGCCGAGACCGGGGCCGCAACCGGGGCCGCGACCTCGGCAGGGGCCGAAGCCTGGGCCGGCGCCGAAGAAGACGCCACGACCGCAGCCGTGTTCCCTTCCGAACCGCCACGCGTCCGGCGCCGCTGACGCGGCGTACGCGTACGGGCGGGGCGCTCCTCCCGTACCGCGGTGGCAACCGCCGCCGCAGGCGACTTGCGGCCACGGCCGCCCGTCTCGCCCAAGTCCTCGACCTGCTCCGCCGACAGACCCGCGCGGGTCCGGTCGGTGCGGGGCAGGATGCCCTTCGTGCCGGCCGGGATGTTCAGCTCCTCGAACAGGTGCGGAGACGTCGAGTACGTCTCCGGCGGGTCCGGGAAGCCGAGGTCCAGCGCCTTGTTGATCAGCTGCCAGCGGGGGATGTCGTCCCAGTCCACGAGCGTCACGGCGATGCCGGACGCGCCCGCGCGGCCGGTGCGGCCGATGCGGTGGAGGTACGTCTTCTCCTCCTCGGGCGACTGGTAGTTGATGACGTGCGTCACACCTTCGACGTCGATACCGCGCGCGGCGACGTCCGTGCAGACCAGCACGTCCACCTTGCCGTTGCGGAAGGCGCGCAGCGCCTGCTCGCGGGCGCCCTGGCCCAGGTCGCCGTGGACGGCGCCGGACGCGAAGCCGCGCTGGGCGAGCTGGTCCGCGATGTCCGCCGCCGTGCGCTTCGTACGGCAGAAGATCATCGCGAGGCCGCGGCCCTCGGCCTGGAGGATGCGCGCGACCAGCTCCGGCTTGTCCATGGAGTGGGCGCGGTAGATGCGCTGGGTCGTGTTGGCGACCGTCGCGCCCGCGTCGTCCGGCGAGGTGGCGCTGATGTGCGTCGGCTGCGACATGTACCGGCGGGCCAGCCCGATGACGGCGCCCGGCATGGTCGCCGAGAACAGCATCGTCTGGCGCTTCGGCGGCAGCAGCTGGATGATCCGCTCGACGTCGGGCAGGAAGCCCAGGTCGAGCATCTCGTCGGCCTCGTCCAGGACGAGGGCGCGGATGTGCGAGAGGTCGAGCTTCTTCTGGCCCGCGAGGTCGAGCAGCCGGCCCGGGGTGCCGACGATCACGTCGACGCCCTTCTTGAGTGCTTCGACCTGGGGCTCGTACGCCCGGCCGCCGTAGATGGCGAGCACGCGTACGTTCCGCACCTTGCCGGCGGTCAGGAGGTCGTTGGTGACCTGCTGGCACAGCTCGCGGGTCGGTACGACCACGAGCGCCTGCGGCGCGTTCGTGAGCTTCTCGGGGGCCGCGCGGCCCGCCTCGACGTCCGCGGGGACGGTGACGCGCTCCAGGAGGGGGAGACCGAAGCCCAGGGTCTTGCCCGTGCCGGTCTTGGCCTGTCCGATGACATCCTTGCCGGACAGGGCGACCGGGAGGGTCATCTCCTGGATGGGGAACGGGGACATGATGCCGACGGCTTCGAGTGCTTCTGCCGTCTCGGGGAGGATTCCGAGGTCTCGGAAAGTCGTAGTCAGGGTGCTGCCTCTTCTGTGAGACGCGACGCGAGGCGAACGCTGGGGGTCGTACCGCACCTGGGTACTCGGCCGGCCGTGGATTGGCCGGATGGCGCGGGACCACTGCCGTCGCTCGAGCGCTCGTGCCGCTGAGGGGGCCCCTCATCTGGGAGTCGTTCGCACCTGTGCGTACGATTCCGCGCGGAGGGCGGTCGGGGCGGAGCCGATCGGGCCACCGACCGGGCATCCTCGTAAGGCCTGGCCGCGGGGGATCCCACAGTCAGACACTGCGATGGCCCGCCGAATACTCGGCAGGCGCATTACCACTGTACCCCGGAATCGCGCACATGTGTCGGGCGAATTCGTCGGAACGGTGTGGCGGCCGTGTCCGACCGGCCCCTTCCGGGGTGCGCGGAGCGGGCTATTGTGCGGTCCATGGAGACGCCCGACAACGCCACCGCGCCCGTAACCGCAGCCCAGGAACCCACCGGAATCGCCGCCCAGGACTGGGAGACGGCGTCCACGGAGCCGCAGTACCGCGCCGCGGTCGTGGATCTGCTGGGAGCGCTCGCGTACGGCGAGCTGGCGGCCTTCGAACGGCTCGCCGAGGACGCCAAGCTGGCGCCGACGCTGGCCGACAAGGCGGCGCTGGCCAAAATGGCCGCCGCGGAATTCGGCCACTTCGACCGGCTGAACGACCGGCTGCGCGCGATCGACGCCGAGCCCACCGAGGCGATGGAGCCGTTCGCCAAGGCGCTCGACGACTTCCACCGCCAGACCGCGCCGTCGGACTGGCTGGAGGGCCTGGTCAAGGCGTACGTCGGCGACTCGATCGCCAGCGACTTCTACCGGGAGGTGGCGGCCCGGCTGGACACCGACACCCGCGCCCTGGTGCTGGCCGTCCTGGACGACACCGGGCACGGGAACTTCGCCGTCGAGAAGGTACGGGCCGCGATCGAGGCGGAGCCGAGGGTGGGCGGCCGGCTCGCGCTCTGGGCGCGGCGGCTGATGGGTGAGGCACTGTCGCAGGCGCAGCGGGTCGTGGCCGACCGTGACGCGCTGTCGACGATGCTGGTGGGCGGGGTGGCGGACGGGTTCGACCTCGCGGAGGTCGGGCGGATGTTCTCCCGGATCACGGAGGCGCACACGAAGCGGATGGCCGCGCTTGGCCTGGCGGCCTAGGTTCGGGGTGTACGGCGGGTCGTTTCGGGTTACGGCTCCGGCCGGGGGTGCGGCGCGGCCTTCGGCCGCAGTGTCCTCAATCGCCGGACGGGCTTGAGAGAGCCCCGACGGGCTTGAAGTGGCTGCCTCAGGACGGCATGGCTTCCCGGTAACGCCGGCGTGCCGGACGCAGGAGCAAGGACACCACCACCGCTCCCACCGTCGCCGCGCCCGCCAGGGTCGGCAGGGCGTGGCCCGGGCCGAGGGCCATGTGCGTCAGGTACGCGCCGAACACCGTGCCCAGGGTGCCCGCGAGGAACACCGTGCGGCGGGCCGGAAGCCGGTGCGGCAGGAGGTGGGCCGCGGCCCACGAAAGACCGAGTCCGAGCAGGACCGAGACAAGAGCTTCCGAGACCACTGCTGTTCACCTCACGACGCCGGGAGTGGGTCCTACGATCATGCGAAACCGCTGACCCGTCACTACCCGCGGTGGACCGGACACAACCCTCGCAGCGCGAAGGCCCGGCGGAACCCCGCCGGGCCTTCCCGTCACTCCTTGCCGAAGGCTAGAGCGCGCCGAATCCGACGCGTCGTGTCGCCGGCTCACCGATCTCCACGTAAGCGATCCGCTCGGCCGGTACGAGGACCTTCCGCCCCTTGTCGTCCGTGAGGCTGAGCAGCTGCGCCTTGCCGGCGAGCGCGTCGGCCACGGCGCGCTCGACCTCCTCGGCGGACTGCCCGCTCTCCAGAACGATCTCGCGGGGCGTGTGCTGCACGCCGATCTTGACCTCCACCGCTATGTCCCTCCGAACGGTCAGTGCGTTGCGCGGCGAGCCGCGCTGTACGCAGCACACATTAGCCCGGAGAGACCATCGGGAAGGCGCCGGACGAGCACGCCCGCAGCGAACACGGGACGCCCGCCCCGGGAACGCCGCCGGTCAGTGCTGCTCGCTCCCGTGCAGCGGGAAGCCGGCGATACCGCGCCAGGCCAGGGAGGTGAGGAGCTGGACCGCCTGCTCACGCGGGATGGCGGACTCGCTGGAGAGCCAGTACCGGGCCACCACCTGGGAGACCCCGCCGAGGCCCACGGCCAGCAGCATGGACTCCTCCTTGGACAGCCCGGTGTCCGAGGCGATCACGTCCGAGATCGCCTCGGCGCACTGGAGGGCGACCAGGTCGACCCGCTTGCGCACCTCGGGCTCGTTGGTGAGGTCCGACTCGAACACCAGGCGGAACGCGCCGCCCTCGTCCTCCACGTACGCGAAGTAGGCGTCCATCGTCGCCTCGACCCGGAGCTTGTTGTCCGTGGTCGACGCCAGCGCCGTACGGACCGCCTGGAGCAGTGACTCGCAGTGCTGGTCCAGCAGCGCCAGGTACAGCTCCAGCTTGCCGGGGAAGTGCTGGTAGAGGACGGGCTTGCTGACGCCCGCCCGCTCCGCGATGTCGTCCATCGCCGCCGAGTGGTAGCCCTGCGCGACGAATACCTCCTGCGCCGCGCCCAGCAGCTGGTTGCGTCGCGCGCGGCGCGGCAGACGGGTGCCTCGCGGGCGTGCCGCCTCGGTCTGCTCTATGGCTGTCACGCCGCCTCCCAAAAATTCGTTCTGTGCGCGCGGTGCGCCGCGCCGCCATCGTACTTTTGGGCAACGGGGCCGCGTGTGGTGCGGAAGCACAATTTCACGGACCGGACGGCCGGTGACGTCCCTGATCCTCCCGTACGGCGGGATCAGCGGTATTCGTCCTCGTCGAGGATCACCGTCCTCGCCTGTTCCGCGGCGTCACCCTCGTCCACCTCGGCCGGGTCGCCGCCGAGCGGTCCGCCGGAGGCGGCGTCGTTGTCGTCCTCGTCGTCGGGGCGGACCTCCGCGCGCTGCTCCGCGGCGTCGTCCTCCGGCGTCTCGGTGCCGATCTCGTCGATGTCGTCGATCTCGTCGATGCCCTCGACGTCCCTGGGGTCGGCCGTCATCACTGCCCTTTCTCTTCGCGTAGGAAAGGGGCGGGGGGCGAAGGCCCCTTCCTCCGAGGGTAGGAGCAGGGGCCGCGCGGCGCCATGGGGGACTGTGACGGCGAACACACGAATCCGTGCGTGATCGTCTCGTAACATTGCCCGCATGTCTTCGACCGAGCTGCCGGAAACCCTTGCCGCCGCCGTGGCTCCACGGGTCAGCGCCGTACGGATCAGGCAGGGGGAGCGGCTGCGCCCGGTGGTGCTTCCCGGGCTCACCCTGACCGTACGGTCCCGGCCCGCGACGCACACCGGAGCACCGCCCGCGCTCTACGTCCACGGGCTCGGCGGCTCGTCGGAGAACTGGTCGGCGCTGATGCCGCTCCTGGAGGACGTGGTGGACGGCGAGGCCGTCGACCTGCCCGGCTTCGGGGACTCGCCGCCGCCGGACGACGGGAACTACTCGATCACCGGCCAGGCCCGCGCGGTGGTCCGGCTGCTGGACGCGGACCGGCGCGGGCCCGTGCACCTCTTCGGCAACTCGCTCGGCGGCGCGATCGCCACGCGCGTCGCCGCCGCCCGCCCCGATCTCGTCCGGACGCTCACGCTGATCTCGCCGGCGCTGCCCGAGCTGCGGATCCAGCGCAGCGCCGTCCCCACCGCGCTGGTGGCCCTCCCCGGCATGACGGCGCTCTTCGGGCGGCTGACCCGGGGCTGGACGGCGGAGGAGCGCACCCGCGGACTGCTGGCCCTCTGTTACGGCGATCCCTCGCTCGTCACCGACGAGGAACTGGCCAACGCGGTCAAGGAGATGGAGCGCAGGCTCGAACTCCCCTATTTCTGGGACGTGATGGCGCGCTCGGCGCGCAGCATCGTGAACGAGTACACCCTCGGCGGTCAACACGGTCTGTGGCGGCAGGCCGAACGGGTCCTGGCGCCGACGCTGCTGGTGTACGGGGGCCGGGATCAGCTCGTTTCGTACCGTATGGCCCGCCGGGCGTCGGCCGCGTTCCGTGATTCACGGCTCCTGACGCTTCCCGACGCCGGGCATGTTGCCATGATGGAGTATCCGGAGCGGGTCGCCCAGGCCTGCCGGGACCTCATCGACGACAACCACAGGAGCTGACCGGGGCGTGGGACGACACAGTCGCAAAGGCCCCGTGCCGCAGGGCTCGCGGAACAGAGGCGGCCAGGCGCCCGGCGCACCGGTCGCCGACCCCCCGGCCGCCGGACCCGAAGGCCCCGGGGGCGGGCGGCGGCGCTCCGACGGCGCCGCCGGGTCCGAGCAGCACCGGGGCACGCCGGACGCCCCCGCCGCGCCCGGCGGACCGCAGGTGCGCGGCGGGCATCCCGAACAGCGGGAGCCCGGGGGCGGTTGGGGCTCCCCGCAGCGCTACGGCGACCGGCAGGGCGTGGCGATGCCCACGGGCCGTACCCGCTCCGGCGCCGGGACCGTGTCACGTGTCCCGGGGCCCCGGCGGGAGTTCGTCGACGCGTTCGACGGCTTCGACGCGTTCGACACCACCGGCTCCCTCCGTACGGTCTCAGGACCGGGGACGGCGCCCGGCTTCGGCCCGGCGCCCTGCGACCTCGACGGGCCGCCCGCCGGTCCGCCCGGCGCGGCGACGGACAGCGCCCGCCCCGCCCGGGGCGGCAAGGGCCGCGCCCTGACCGGCATCGCGGCCGCCGCGGTGACCACCGTCCTCGCCGTCGTCGTGGCCGGACAGGTCGCCGACGGCGGCCCCCGCGAGGTGAGCGCCAAGGCGTCCGGCGGTACGGACCGCGGCACTGCGGACGACATCACCTCCCGCTCGGAGGGCCGGCCCACCCCGCCCCTGGAGGCGGCGCCGGAGCGGGTCGTGGCGGCGCCCCTCACGTACGCACAGCTGATGACCAAGCAGTTCCCGCTCGACCCGAAGCTCAAGGCGTCCGGCGACTTCGGCGCCGTACCGGGACTCGACAAGGGGCCCGGCAAGGGGCAGAAGTTCCGCTACCGGGTCGACGTGGAGAAGGGACTCGGCCTGGACGGGGAGCTGTTCGCGGAGGCCGTGCAGAAGACGCTCAACGACGACCGGAGCTGGGCGCACAACGGCGCCATGACCTTCGAGCGGATCTCCAGCGGCGATCCCGACTTCGTGATCACCCTCGCCAGCCCGGGGACCACCGCGTTCTGGTGCGCCAAGTCCGGTCTCGACACCACCGTCGACAACGTGTCCTGCGACTCGGCCTCCACCGACCGCGTCATGATCAACGCGTTCCGCTGGGCGCGGGGCTCGGAGACGTACGGCGACCGGGCGATGTTCGCGTACCGGCAGATGCTGATCAACCACGAGGTGGGGCACCGGCTCGGGCACAGTCATGTGAGCTGCCGCACGCCGGGGACCCTCGCGCCCGTCATGCAGCAACAGACCAAGTCCCTGAACGTGGAGGGGATCAGGTGCAAGCCGAACCCCTGGGTGTATCCCACACGTTGAGACCGCCGTCTCAAATCACATTGACATCCGGACGCGGGGTCGTTCATATTTCTCGGCATGTCTCCCCGCCGCACCGCCACCTCCGGTCATGCCGCCATTGAGCTCGCGCTCATCGGCGTGACCGCGCTGTGCGTGGCGGACATTCTCTGTCGCTGACGCCTGCCCTCGCGCGCGCCGGCCTTCCCGCCGTCGTTCACCGCACTGGGCGTACTCCGTCCGTACGCAGGCGCGGCCAGCCGGTTCACTCTCCCCACCTCGGTCACTGCTGCCTGCCTCCGGCCGGAGGGCGATTCCCGCCGTCCGATCTCCCGGCACCACCCCAACCCCCCTGCCTGTGCAGCACACCGAGAGGCTTCTTCCGATGCGTCAACCGTCCGTCATTTCCCGCCGCGTGGCAGTGGCAGCCGTCACCCTGGCCATGGCCGCGGGCGCCGCCGCCTGCGGCCCCGAGGACAACGATGCCAAGGGCGACGGCGGCGCGGCCTCGGCCTCCGGCAAGCCGCAGAAGGGCGGGACGCTCTCGGTGCTCAACAACGAGCCGCAGACCGACTTCGACCCGGCGCGCCTCTACACGTCCGGCGGCGGCAACGTCCCCTCGCTCGTGTTCCGTACGCTCACCACCCGCAACCGGGAGAACGGCGCGGAGGGCAACAAGGTCGTCCCCGACCTCGCCACCGACACCGGCCGCCCCAACGCGGACGCCACCGAGTGGGCGTACACCCTCAAGGACGGGCTGAAGTTCGAGGACGGCTCCCCGATCACCAGCGCCGACATCAAGTACGGCATCGAGCGCTCCTTCGCGGCCGAACTGTCCGGCGGCGCCCCGTACCTGCGCGACTGGCTCATCGGCGGGTCCACGTACGAGGGCCCGTACAAGGACAAGAAGGGCCTCGCCTCGATCGAGACGCCCGACGCGAAGACCATCGTCTTCAAGCTCAACAAGCCCGAGGGCGACTTCCCCTTCCTCGCCACCGCCACGCAGTTCGCGCCGGTGCCGAAGGCCAAGGACACCGGGACGAAGTACGAGGAGAAGCCCGTCTCGTCCGGCCCCTACAAGGTCGTCAAGAACGAGGGCGACGGCGAGCACCTCGTCCTGGAGCGGAACCCCAACTGGTCGGAGAAGACCGACGACGAGCGGCACGCCTACCCGGACAGGATCGACGTGAAGGCGGGCCTCGACGCGGCCGTCATCAACCAGCGCCTGTCCACCAGCACGGGCGCCGACGCCGCCGCGATCACCACCGACACCAACCTGGGACCGGCCGAGCTGGCCCAGGTCGGCAGCGACAAGAACCTCGCCTCGCGTGTCGGCACCGGGCACTTCGGGTACACCAACTACCTCGCCTTCAACCCGAAGGTGAAGCCGTTCGACAACCCCAAGGTGCGCCAGGCCATCTCGTACGCGATCAACCGCACCAGCGTCGTCAACGCCGCCGGCGGCTCCGCGCTCGCCGAGCCCGCGACGACCTTCCTGCCCAACCAGCCGGCCTTCGGCTACACGCCGTACGACCCGTTCCCGGCGGGCAAGACCGGTGACCCGGTCAAGGCCAAGGAGGTGCTGAAGGAGGCCGGTTACCCGAAGGGGCTGACCATCACCCTCACGCACTCCACCGAGCAGAACCGCGAGACGAGCCCCGAGGTCGCCACCGCCGTCCAGGAGGCGCTCAAGAAGGCCGGCATCACCGTCAAGCTCGACGGCCTGGAGAACAACGCCTTCGGCGAGGCCCGCAAGACCGTCTCCAAGGAGCCCGGCTTCTTCCTCTCCCGCTGGGGAGCCGACTGGCCGTCCGGCGGTCCCTTCCTCGCCCCGATCTTCGACGGCCGCCAGATCGTCAAGGACGGCGCGGGCAACTTCAACCACGCGCAGCTGAACGACCCCGCGGTCAACAAGGAGATCGACGAGATCAACAAGCTGACCGACCCGGCCGCCGCCGCGAAGCGCTGGGGCGCGCTCGACAAGAAGATCGGCGAGCAGGCGCTCGACGTCCCCCTCTTCCACCCCGTGTACAAGCGGTTGGTCGGCAAGGACGTCAAGAACGTCGTCATCAGTGACTGGACCGGCGTCCTCGACATCTCGCAGGTCTCCGTCAAGTGACCGCCGCTGATCTCCTGACGTCCGAGGCGGCGACCCCCGTCGCCGCCTCGGGCGGGCGCCAGGTGTGGCGACGGCTGCGCTCCCGCCCCTCGGCGGTCGTCGCGGCCGTCGTCCTCGTCCTGCTGGTGGTTCTGGCGCTCGCCGCGCCGCTGCTCGCCGCGCTGGAGGGCCAGGACGCCAACACGTACCACGACAGCCTGGTGGACTCCGCGCGCGGCGGGGTGCCGACCGGCTCCTTCGGCGGGGTGAGCGCCGACCACTGGCTCGGTGTCGAACCCGGCACCGGGCGCGACCTGTTCGTACGGATGCTGTACGGCGCCCGGGTCTCCCTCCTCGTCGCCCTCGGCGCCACCGTCGTCCAGCTCGCCATCGGGGTGGCCGTCGGCCTCGCGGCCGGCCTCGGCAACCGCTTCCTCGACACCTTCCTCAGCCGCGTCACCGACGTGATGGTCGCGCTGCCGTTCCTGGTCATGGGCATCGCCCTGACGGCCGTGGTCCCCTCCGAGTTCCCCCGCTCGCTGCTGCTGATCCTGATCATCGGCCTGCTCAACTGGGGCGGTACGTCGAGGATCGTGCGGGCCCAGACCCTCAGCCTCAAAGAACTCGACTTCGTCGCCGCCGCCCGCCTCGGCGGCTCCGGCAAGCTGCGGGTGGCCCGGCGCGAACTGCTGCCGTCGCTCGCCGCGCCCGTCATCACGTACGCCTCGATCCTGCTGCCCTCGAACATCGTGACCGAGGCCTCGCTCTCCTTCCTCGGCGTCGGCGTCAAACCGCCGACCCCCTCCTGGGGACAGATGCTGTCGAGCGCGCAGACGTGGTTCCGCGCCGACCCCATGTACGTGCTGCTGCCCTCCGGGGTGCTGTTCGTGACCGTCCTCGCCTTCACCGTGCTCGGCGACGCGGTCCGCACCGCGCTCGACCCGCGCGAGGCCAGCCGGCTGCGGATCGGCCGCACCCGCAAGAACGCGGCCCGTACCCCCCGTACCGCACGCAAGACGCCCGAGGGAACGGCCTCATGACGCGCTACCTGCTCAGACGGCTCGGCGGCGCGCTGCTCGTCCTGCTCGTCCTGTCCGTCGTGATCTACGCACTCTTCTACGTGGCCCCGGGCGACCCGGCCCGGCTCGCCTGCGGGGAGCGCTGCTCGCCGCAGCAGGTCGCGCAGGTCAGGGAACAGCTCAAGCTGACCGACCCGGTGTGGTTGCAGTACGCCCACTTCATCCAGGGCATCGTGGCCGGCCGGGACTACTCGACCGGTACGGCCATGCTGCACTGCGACGCGCCCTGCCTCGGCTTCTCGTACCAGACCGACCAGCAGGTCACGCAGCTGATCATCCAGCGGCTCCCCGCCACCGCCTCCCTCGCGTTCGGCGCGATGGTGGTGTGGCTGGTCATCGGGGTCGGCACCGGCCTGCTGTCCGCGCTGCGGCGCGGGGGGATCACCGAGCGGGTCCTGACCCTGTTCACCCTCGCGGGCACCAGCACCCCCGTCTTCATCCTCGGGCTGCTGATCCTGATGGTGGTCTGCGCGTACCTCCAGTGGCTGCCGTTCCCGTCGTACGTGCCGCTCACCGAGGACCCCGAGCAATGGGCGTGGAACATGCTCCTGCCGTGGTTCACCCTCGGCCTGTTCGAGAGCGCCAAGTACGCGCGGCTCACGCGCAGTTCGACACTGGAGACACTCGCCGAGGACCACATCCGCACCTTCCGCGCGTACGGCGTGGGGGAGCGGACGGTGGTCGGCAAGCACGCGCTGCGGGGCGCCGTACCGCCGGTCATCGCGCTCAACGCGCTCGATGTCGGTACGGTCCTCGGCGGCGCCGTCCTCACCGAATCGCTCTTCAACATCCCCGGCATCGGCAAGACGCTGATCGACGCCGTGAAGGTGATCGACCTGCCGGTGGTGGTCGGGGTGGTCCTGGTGATCGGTACCGCCGTTGTCCTGGCGAACGTGCTCGCCGATCTGCTGTACGCCGTGGCCGACCGGAGGGTGGTGCTCCAGTGACCGAACGACTGGTGACGGAAGGTGGGCCCTTGGTTGTCGTCAAGGGACTCACCGTCGATTTCACGACGGGGCAGGAGTCGGTACGGGCCGTGGACGGCCTGTCCTTCACGCTCGACGCGGGCCGGGCGATCGGCCTGGTCGGGGAGTCCGGCAGCGGCAAGAGCACCGTGGCCGCCGCCCTGCTCGGGCTGCACCGGGGGACGGGCGCGGAGGTCGGCGGCACGGTCCTGGTGGACGGTACGGACGTGAGCACGGCCTCCGACCGCGAACTGCGGGCGCTGCGCGGGGCGGTGGCGGCGATGGTCTTCCAGGACCCGCTGTCCTCCCTGGACCCGTACTACGCGGTCGGCGACCAGATCGCCGAGGTCTACCGCGTGCACACGGACGCCTCGCGCAAGGCGGCGCGGGCGCGGGCCGTCGAGGTCCTCGACCGGGTCGGCATCCCGGACGCGGCGCGGCGGTCCCGGTCCCGGCCGCACGAGTTCAGCGGCGGGATGCGGCAACGCGCGCTCATCGCGATGGCGTTGGCGTGCGAACCCCGGCTGCTCATCGCGGACGAGCCGACGACGGCCCTTGACGTCACCGTCCAGGCCCAGATCCTGGACCTGCTGCACGACCTGCGCCGGGAGACGGGCATGGGCCTGCTGCTGGTGACGCACGACGTGGGGGTGGCGGCGGAGAGCGTGGACGAGGTGCTGGTGATGCGCCACGGCCGCCAGGTCGAGACGGGCACGGTGACAGAGGTCCTGAGCGCCCCGAGGGAGGCGTACACGCGGGCACTGCTGGCGGCGGTCCCAAGGGTGGACTCACCCCTGACGAGGACGTCCGGGCCACACCCAGCCCGTCCGGCGCTTGAGGACGGAACCGCCCACCCCGTGGGCGCGCACCGCGACGACGACGTCCTCCTGGAGGCCGTGGACCTCCGCAGAGAGTTCAAGCGCGGCCGCACAACCATCACCGCGGTCGACGGCGTCAGCCTAAGCGTCCGCCCCGGCGAAACCCTCGGCATCGTGGGCGAGAGCGGCAGCGGCAAGACCACCCTCGGCCGCATGCTCGTCCGCCTCCTCGACCCCACCGCCGGACAGCTCCGCTACCGGGACGCCGACATCGGCGCCCTGTCCGAGAAGGAGCTGCGCCCCTACCGGCGCGAACTCCAGATGGTCTTCCAGGACCCCGTCTCCTCGCTCAACCCGCGCAGGTCCATCGGCGAGTCCGTCGCCGACCCGCTGCGGGCCGCCGGCGTGCTCGACCAGGCGAAGACCGTCGCGCGTGTACGGGAACTGCTGGAGCGCGTCGGGCTCGACCCCGACCGGTACGACCGGTACCCGCACGAGTTCAGCGGAGGCCAGCGCCAACGCGTCGGCATCGCACGGGCCCTGGCCGCCGAACCCCGGCTGATCGTCTGTGACGAGCCCGTCTCCGCGCTCGACGTCACGACCCAGGCCCAGGTCACCGCCCTGCTCGCCGAACTCCAGCGGGAGCTGGGCCTCGCGCTGGTCTTCATCGCGCACGACCTCGCCGTCGTCCGGCACGTCAGCGACCGGGTCGCGGTCATGCGGGCGGGCCGGATCGTCGAACAGGGCACGGTCGAGGAGGTGTACGGGGCGCCCTCCGACCCGTACACCCGCCAACTGCTCGCCGCCGTGCCCGCGCTCGATCCCGCGGTCGCCGCCGAGCGCAGGGCGGCGCGTACCGGACCGCGCAAGGACGTGGCCGTAGTCTGACGGTGCGTGACGTAAGCGCACCGTAGCGCGACGGAACGCCACCGGTGCGGGAAAGTTACGTGGATTCACCCCTTCTGGTGGTGCGACGGACAACCGTCCGTCGCACCACCGTCATGTCCGCTTACGGTCGTCCCGCTGCGAGTCGCCGATCAACGGCGGCCGCTCACAAGGGAGATCGGGGGTGTCCTCGTGCGGATCGGACTGCTCACGGACGGTGGCTATCCGTATGCGACGGGTGAGTCCAGGCTGTGGTGCGACCGGCTCGTGCGCGGGCTCGCGCGGCACGAGTTCGACCTCTACGCGCTGAGCCGCAGCGCACGCCAGGAGCGGGGCGGCTGGATCCAACTGCCGCCCCACGTCCGGCGGGTGCGCACCGCGCCGCTCTGGGCCCCGGCGGACGACGGCCGTACGTACGGACGCCGCGACCGCCGCCGGTTCGCCGCGCACTTCGGCCGGCTCGCCACGGGGATCTGCGCCACCGGGAGCGGCCGGGCGGGGCACGGCTTGAGCGACGGCTTCGGCGACACCTTCAGCGACACCTTCAGCGACGGCTTCAGTGACGACTTCAGCGAAGGGCTGTACGGGCTCGCGGACCTGGCGCGGGAGCGCGGCGGGCTGTACGCGGCCCTGCGCTCCGAGGTGGCCGTACGGATCCTGGAGGCCGCCTGCCGCGCGCCCGGCGCACGCCGGGGTGTCCAGCACGCGACCGTCCCCGACTACCTCGCCTTCGCCGACCGGCTGGAGCGCGCGCTGCGCCCCCTTTCGCTCCCTTGGTACGGGGACAGCGGCTCCTGGTACGGGGACGGCGCCTCCGGCGCGGACCGGGGTACGGACCCCGGCGCGCGGGACGGCCTCGGGGCGGTCGACCTCTGCCACGCGGCGTCCGGCGGCTCGGCCGCGCTGCCGGGTCTGCTGGCCAAACGCTTCTTCGGCGTTCCGCTGCTGGTCACGGAGTACGGCGTGCGGCTGCGGGCGCACTACCTGGCGACGGGCGGCCCCGACGCGCCCTTCGGGGACTCCGCCGAGGACCCCGGGTCGGGTGCGCCGCTCCGGACGCTGCTCGCCGCGTTCGAGGGCCTGCTGGCCGCCGAGGTGTACCGGCGGGCCGACCTCGTCACCCCCGGCAACACCCACGCGCGCCGCTGGCAGGAGCGGTGCGGGGCCGACCGTACAAAACTGCGCACGGTCTACCCCGGGATGGAGGCGGAGCGTTTCTCCACGGTCGGGGAGGCCGCGGGGAAGGCCGGCCACGGCGGCGATCCCGGCACGCTCGTCTGGGTCGGCAGGATCGAACCGGCCAAGGACCTCATCTCGCTCCTGCACGCCTTCGCCCAGGTGCGGCGGGCGGAGCCGGGGGCGCGGCTGCGGATCATGGGCGCGGCGGCAGAGGGGGCCGAGGCGGCGGCGTATCTCGCCCACTGCCGGGCCCTGGCCGACCGGCTCTTCCCCGGCGGGGCCGCCGACGCGCACCCCGCCGGAGAACACCCCGTCTCCTTCGAGGAGATCGGCGGCCCCGGGGCACCCGAACTGCCCGACGCCTACGCGGCGGGCGGGGTCGTCGTGCTCTCCAGCGTGGTCGAGGGCTTCCCGGTCAGCCTGGTGGAGGCGATGTTCTGCGGCCGCGCGACCGTCTCCACGGACGTGGGCGCGGTGGTCGAGATCGTCGGCGGCACCGGGCTCGTCGTGCCCCCGCGCAATCCGCGGGCACTCGCCGACGCGTGTGTCGCGCTGCTGCGCGACCCGGAGCGCCGCGAACGGCTCGGCGCGGTGGCGCGCGCCCGCGCGCTCGAACTCTTCACCGTCGAACAGAACCGCGCCGCGTTCCACGGCATCTACCTGGAACTCATCTCGCGCGCCCCCGTGCACCGCCCGGCGGACACGGTGGACGCCGCAGGCTCCCCCCTCCCCTTCGCCCGCCCGGCGGAGGGATACGTCCCCGGCCGCTGGACCACCTCCCGCGAACCGGTCGGCGCCCGCGCGGGAGCCGGAGGCCTCCATGTCTGACCACGCCCCCCGCACGCCCCCCACCCCGGCGCGCACGCCCCGCACCCCCGCCCGCGCGACCCCGCCCGCGCACCGCGACACGCCCCCGCCGACGGCCCCCCAGCCGTCGACCCCTCTGACGGGCCACGTCCCGGCCGGCGAGACGCGCATAGCCCGGCCCGCCATGACGGCGGGCCCCCTCGCCCCGGCCGCCGGGCCCGCCGACCCCGCTGCCGTCGTCTTCACGCCGCTCGTCACCGGCGGGCCCGTACGGCGGCCCGCCGCCCACGGCGGATCCGCCGATCCCGTCCGGGGGCTGATGCACCGGCACCGGGAGCTGTGCGAACGGGCCGTCGACCCCCTGGAGATCGCCGCCGGACTCGAGGCGTACGGAATGACCGACCGGACCGCCGCGCGGTTCCGGCACCGTGACGTGTTCTCGCTCGCCGAGGAGCTGTACGCACGCGTCCCGCGCGGGGCACACGGGACCGCCCGCCCGGCGCGCGTCGCCGATGCCCGCGCCGGGTGGGCGGGGCGGACCGGACGCGGCGGCTGGGCCCTCCTGGTCCTCCTCCCCGGGCTTGTCAGCGCCCTGACCCTGCTCGGCCTCGACCACAGCGGGGGACAGCGACATCTCGCGGTCGGCCTCGCGGGCGCCCTCGCGCTCTCCGGCGCCCTGTCCGCGTGCCTGCGGCGCGGCCCCCTGCGCGCCGACGACCGCCGTACCGTCCCCGCCGCGGGCCTCTCCGTCCACTGGCTGCTCGTCTATCTGGTCTGCGGCGACGGACTCCTCGACCAGCTGGTCGGCGGCGGCCCCGACGGCCCCTGGCCCGCGTCCCTCACCCCGCTCGCCGCGCTTTCGTTCGCCGTCGCGCCCGCCGCCTGGTGCGCCCACCTCTTCTCCGTACGGGCGCGGCGCAGACTCCACCACAGCCGGGGTCTCGCCGACTTCACCGCCCGCGCACGCCCCCTGCTGCTCACGCTCGTGGGCCTGTACACCGTGGCGCTGGCCGGGCTTGTCGCGGCCGCCGGGCGGGTCTTCGGCGAGGGGGGCGCGCCCGCGCACGCCGTCGCCGTGGGCACGCTCCTCCTCCTCGCCCGGCTGCTCACCGTCCATGGCTTCCCCGGGCCCGCCGCCACCGGACTCGTCACCGCCTGCGCCGTCGAGGCCCTGGCCTGCGCGTCCGTGCTCGCGGGCCGCCTCCCCGGCGCCGACCTGCTCGCCGTACCGGTCGCCGGCCTCGTCCAGGCCTGGGGCCCGGGCGCCGTCCCCGCCCTCGCCTGCGGCGGCGCCGCGCTCGGCCTGCTCGCCCACGCCGCCCTCGTACTCGCCCGCGCCTCGGCCCACACCTGAGGAGCCACCCCCCTACCCCCGTATGCCCTAGGACCGCACCACCCCCGTATGCCCCTACGAGCACCACCCCTGTACGCCCCCATAAGGAGACGACCCACATGACCCCGCACTCCCCAGCCCCGGCCCCGGCGCCCGCGCCGGACCACCGCCCCCGTCGGCACAGAGGGGCGGTCGCGCGATGAGGGTCCTGCTGCTCGGCGCCAACGGTTTCCTCGGCCGCTTCGTGGCCGACCGGCTGCTCGCCGACCCCGCCGTGCATCTCACCGCACTGGGCCGGGGCGACGACGCCGACGTACGGTTCGACCTCGCCGGCGGCAGCCCCGGCGCGCTCACCCGCTTCCTGGACGCCGTCCACCCCGGGGTGGTCATCAACTGCGCCGGCGCCACGCGCGGCGGCGCCCGCGAACTGGTCCGCCACAACACCGTCGCCGTCGCCACCGTCTGCGAGGCCCTGCGCCGCAGCGGCTGCGGCGCGCGCCTCGTCCAGCTCGGCTGCGCGTCCGAGTACGGGCCCTCCCCGCAGGGCTCGTCGACCGCCGAGGACGCCGTGCCCCGGCCGGGCGGCCCGTACGGCGTGAGCAAGCTCGCCGCGTCCGAACTCGTCCTCGGCTCCGGCCTCGACGCCGTCGTCCTGCGGGTCTTCTCGCCCGTCGGCCCCGGCACCCCCGCCGGCTCCCCGCTCGGCCGCCTCGCGGAGGCCATGCGCCGCGCCATGCAGTCCGGCGACGGCGAGCTGAAGCTCGCCGGCCTCGGCGTGCAGCGGGACTTCGTGGATGTACGGGACGTGGCGCGCGCGGTCCACGCCGCCTCCCTCTCCGCCGCGCAGGGCGTCGTCAACATCGGCACCGGACGCGCCGTGAAGCTGCGCGACGCCGCCGCCGTCCTCGCCAGGGTCGCGGGCTACGCGGGCGCCCTGCACGAACTGGACGCGCCCGGCGGCCCGGTCCGCACCGGTCACGCCGCCCTCGGCGCGCAGCGCGGTGAACCGCTCGTGGAACACCTGGGCATCGGGCCCTCCCCGTACCCCGACGGCTGCGGCAACTGGCAGCAGGCGGACGTACGCACCGCCCGCGACCGGCTCGGCTGGCGTCCCCGCATCAACCTGGAGGAGTCCCTCGCGGACATCTGGATGGAGGCGGCATGCCGCATCTGACCACCGCCGGAGGCCGTCTCTCCGCCACCGGCGCGGACCGCCTCGGCCTCGGTGTCCCCGGATACGCGCACCCGCTGCTCGCCCCCGTCGAGTGGGCCGGGCTGACCCGCGCGGGCACGCCCCTGCACTGGGCCGTCCTCAACGTCGCGGACGGCCCGGGCTCCCGTCCCGACCCGCACTGCCTGGAGGCCGCGGGCCGCCTCGGCAACGCGGGCGTGCGGGTGCTCGGGCATCTCGACCTGGCGTACGGGGAGCGGTCGTTCGGCGAGATCGTCGCCGAGGCACAGGACTACACCGACTGGTACCGGGTCGGCGGCTTCTACCTGGACCGGTGTCCCTCGACCGGCTCGGACCTGACCGGCATACGGCTGACGGCGGCCACCCTGGAGGTGGTGTCCGGCGGCGGCCACCTCGTCCTGGGCCACGGGACCCATCCGCACCCCGGGTACGCCGAGATCGCCGGCCAACTGGTCACGTTCTCCGGGCCCTGGGACAGATACCGCTGGTCACAGGCGGCCGAGTGGACCGCCGACCACCCGCCGGAGCGGTTCGTCCACCTCGTCCACGGGGTCCCGCGCACCCATCTCGACGAGGCGATGCGCGTCGCCCGCTGGCAGGGCGCGGGCACGATCTTCTTCACCGACCGCTTCACCGACCGGGGCGACAGGACGGGAGAGAACAACCCCTTTGCGACGTTGCCCGGCTACTGGGACGAAATCGTCTCGCGAGTCGGACCAGGTGTCTCGGAATGAGCCGGGCCGTGGCAGTGTTACAGGGAAGAATCCTTATTGAATGACCGACCAACCCCATGTTGAGGTCCCTGTGTCGCTGCCCCCCCTGGTCGAGCCCGCTGCCGAGCTCACCGTCGACGAGGTCCGCAGGTACTCCCGTCATCTGATCATCCCGGACGTCGGGATGGACGGGCAGAAGCGGCTGAAGAACGCGAAGGTGCTGTGTGTGGGGGCCGGTGGCCTCGGCTCACCGGCCCTGATGTACCTGGCGGCGGCCGGTGTCGGCACGCTCGGCATCGTGGAGTTCGACGAGGTCGACGAGTCGAACCTCCAGCGCCAGATCATCCACAGCCAGGCCGACATCGGCCGGTCCAAGGCGCAGTCCGCCCGTGACTCCGTCCTCGGGATCAACCCCTATGTGAACGTGGTCCTCCACGAAGAGCGGCTCGAAGCCGAGAACGTGATGGACATCTTCTCGCAGTACGACCTGATCGTGGACGGCACGGACAACTTCGCCACCCGCTATCTCGTCAACGACGCCTGCGTACTGCTGAACAAGCCGTACGTATGGGGTTCGATCTACCGCTTCGACGGCCAGGCCAGCGTCTTCTGGTCCGAGCACGGCCCGTGCTACCGCTGCCTCTACCCGGAGCCCCCGCCCCCCGGCATGGTCCCCTCGTGTGCCGAGGGCGGCGTGCTGGGCGTGCTCTGCGCGTCCATCGGGTCCATCCAGGTGACCGAGGCGATCAAGGTCCTCACGGGCGTCGGCGAGTCGCTCGTCGGCCGGCTGATGATCTACGACGCCCTGGAGATGCAGTACCGCCAGGTCAAGGTCCGCAAGGACCCGGACTGCGCGGTCTGCGGGGAGAACCCGACCGTCACCGAGCTGATCGACTACGAGGCCTTCTGCGGCGTCGTGTCCGAGGAGGCCCAGGAGGCGGCGGCCGGCTCGACCATCACTCCCAAGCAGCTCAAGGAGTGGATGGACGACGGCGAGAACATCGAGGTCATCGACGTCCGGGAGCCGAACGAGTACGAGATCGTCTCGATCCCCGGCGCCAAGCTGATCCCGAAGAACGAGTTCATCATGGGTACGGCCCTGGCGGGCCTGCCGCAGGACAAGAAGATCGTCCTGCACTGCAAGACGGGTGTCCGCAGCGCCGAGGTGCTTGCCGTGCTGAAGTCGGCGGGCTTCTCGGACGCGGTGCACGTGGGTGGCGGGGTCATCGGCTGGGTCAACACGATCGAGCCGGAGAAGCCGGTCTACTAGACCGCGTCCTAGGACGTCAGGTGTACGACTGTGGGGCGGGCCGGACGCGGCCCGCCCCACAGTCATGTCCGGCTGTCTCTCAGGCTTTCAGGTGCAGACCGTGCCCGCCTTCGGCACCTTCCCGTTCAGCAGGAAGCCGTTCACCGCCTTCTGGACGCAGGCGTTGCCGCTGTTGTACGCCCCGTGGCCCTGCCCCTTGTACGTGATCTCCACGCCGACGCCCTTGCCGAGCGCGTCGACCATCGCCCTGGCCCCCGCGTACGGCGTCGCGGGGTCACCGGTGTTGCCGATGACCAGGATCGGCGCGGCGCCCGGCGCGCTGACGTCCGGGTGGGCCCACTGCCCCGGGACCGGCCAGCGCGAGCAGGACATCATGCCCCAGCCCAGGAAGTCCCCGAAGACGGGCGACGCCTTCCGGAACTCGGGCAGCCTCGCCCTGGTCTGCTCCAGGGTGTAACGGTCCTTGGAGTCGACGCAGTTGATCGCCGCGTTCGCCGCCTGGAGGTTGCTGTACCGGCCCTGCTGGTCGCGGCCGTTCATCGAGTCCGACAGGGCCAGCAGCAGGGCGCCGCTGCCCGCGTCCGCCTCGTCGAGCCCCTGTTCCAGCAGCGGCCAGAACTCCTGGGAGTACAGGGTCTGGGCGATGCCGTTGGTGGCCTCGGTCTGGGTCAGCTTCCGGGTTCCGATGCCGGCGATGGGCTTCTTGTCGAGCTGCCCGAGCAGCCCGGTGATGAACGCCTCGATCTCCTTCGGGGTGGTCCCCGGCAGCTTGCACGCGCCGCCGCGCGACACACAGTCCTTGGCGAAGTTGTCCAGCGCGAGCTGGAAGCCCCGCGCCTGGCCGAGCGAGCCCTGCTCGGAGTCCTGGCTCGGGTCGACCACCGCGTCGAAGACCGTCCTGCCGACGGACTTCGGGAACTGGTGGGCGTACACGCCGCCCAGTTCGGTGCCGTACGAGATCCCGAAGTAGTTCAGCTTCTTGTCGCCGAGGACCTGGCGCATCATCTCCATGTCCCGCGCGGCGCTGGTCGTGCCCACGTGGGGGAGTGCCTGGCCCGAGTTCTTCTCGCAGGCCGAGGCGTAGGCGGAGAGGTTCTTGGTGAAGGTCTTCTCCTCCGCCGCGGTGTCGGGGGTGGCGTCCTGCGCGTAGTACGTGTCCAGCTGCTTGTCGCTCTCGCACTCCACGCCGTCGCTGCGGCCCACTCCGCGCGGGTCGAAGCTGACGAGGTCGTACCGGCCGCGCAGGGTCTCGTAGTCCGGGGCGAAGGACGGCAGCGCGGTGATCCCGGAGCCGCCGGGGCCGCCGAAGTTGAAGACGAGCGAGCCGAGGCGCTTGCTCTTGTCACGGGCCTCGGCCCGGATCAGGGCCAGCGCGATGGTGTCGCCGTCCGGCTTCGCGTAGTCGAGCGGCACGTCCATGGACGCGCACTGCCACCGCACGCCCCCGGGGAGCGGCGAGGGGGCCGTACCGCCGCCCTGCGCGGCGCTGGGCGCCTTGCACGCCGTCCAGTCCAGCCGCTGGGAGGCGAGGTCCTTGGGCCTGTTCCGGTCGCCGCCGTCCCTGCTGACGGGGCCCGCGCTCATGGAGCCCCCGCTGTCGGAGCATCCGGTGACGGCCAGGAGGGCGGCGGCGGTGGCAGCGGCGAGCGGCGCGGTGCGCCGGGCGGAGGGGGTCGGCATGGATCCATCCTGCGCCCGGTCCCGCCGGGGCGCCCGGGGCCGCGGGCCAAGCGGGTGGCGGGCCCGACGTACACCGGACCGAATTGGACCGATGACTTTCGGGGCCCGCCCCGGTCTGCACTGATACAACCCGGCAAGAGTGAGACATGGAGCCTGAGATGACCAAGGAACAGACGACCGCCGACGGTTTCTCCTACACGCTGGAGCGCACGTTGGAGGCTCCTGTGGCGGCGGTGTGGAACGCCTGGACCACCCCGGAGCCCTACGCGCAGTGGGCCTACGCCGCCCCGGGGTCCGTCGAGATGGACGTGCGGCCGGGCGGTAAGTGGAAGGCGACGGTGGTCACCCCGGACGGCGGGGAGTTCCCGCTGACCGGCTCGTACGCCGAGGTCGAGGTGAACCGGCGCCTGGTGACCGGCATGGACGTGCCGGGGAAGGACGAGCCCGCGCTCATGACCGTGGAACTCGCCGAGGAGGGTGCCCACGGGACCCGCCTCACGGTGGCCCAGACGTGCGACACCGCCGACCAGCGCGACACCGCCGAGCAGGGCACCACGATGCTCCTGGACAGCCTGACGGCCTTCCTGAAGAGCGCGAACTGACACCGCACGGCTCTCGCGCTGCCGGGCGGGTGCGGAGACTACCTACAGCGCTCCCTTGCGCGTCAGGTGGTTGAACGACACCCAGCCCGGCAGCACCGGCAGCCACAGCGTCATCAGGCGGAACAGCAGCACCGCCGGCGCCGCGACCTCCTTGGGCAGGCCGACCGCCAGCAGACCCAGCGTCAGCGCGCCCTCCACGGCGCCCACACCGCCGGGCGTCGGCGCCGCCGAGCCCAGCGCGTTGCCGGCCAGGAAGACCACGGCGATGCTCGCGTAGCTGAGCTGCTGGTTGCCGTTGTCGAACGCCCGGATCGACGCGTCCAGGCACATCACGAACGTGCCGGTCAGCAGCAGCATCCCGCCGATGCCCGTGAGCAGCTTCATCGGCTGCTGGAGCACGTCGAGCATGCGCGGCACGACCCCGGCGAACAGCGACCGCAGCCGGGTCACCACGAACTTCCGCAGGAACGGGATCGCCGTCACGACCAGCACCAGCACCGCGACCGTGAGGAGGCCCGCGATCACCGTCCTGGACGGGGTCAGGGAGGCCGTCTTCTCCGTACCGGTGAGATAGCCGAACGAGAGCAGCAGCACGATGTGCGCGCCGAGCCCGAAGAGCTGCGAGGCGCCCACACTCGCCACGGCGAGCCCCGGCCGGACGCCGGACCGTTGCAGGAAGCGCGTGTTCAGCGCGACCCCGCCGACCGCCGCCGGGGCGACGATCTTGACGAAGGACCCGGCGACCTGCGCCTCGACGGTCCGTTTGAACGACACCCGCTCCGGTACGAAGCCCAGCAGGCTCATCGAGGCGGCGACGTAACTGAGCGCCGAGAACGCCGCCGCGGCGGCCACCCAGCCCCAGTGCGCCTCGCCGACGACCGTGCCGAAGTCGACCTGGGTGATCTGCGTCAGCAGGAAGTACGCGGCGACCGCGCCCGCGATGAAACTGAGGAGCGTACGGGGCTTGATCCGTTCGAGGCGCACCGGCTCGACCGGCGCCTGGGGCCTGATCAGCAGCACCTGCTGGCGGATCTGCGAGAGCAGATCCTCCTCGCGCGCCTCGTCCAGCGCGTCGTCTATGGCGCGCTTCTCCGCCTGCTTCTCGGCCCGCAGGGACTTCCGTACGGCCCGCCGGGGACCCTCGCCCTCGACGGCGGCCGCACGGGCCGCGCCCTCGGCTGTCTGTCCCGCGTGTGCGGCGCCGTCGGCGGGGTGGTCTCCCGCGTGTGCCGCGTGGGTCTCCTCCAGCCGGGCGTGTTTGTTCGCCGCGGACGCCTTGAGCACCGCGTCCCGCTCGCGCTGCGAGCGCTCGCGCGCGAGCCGGCGCAGCGTCGCGCGCGTGGAGCGGCTCAGCGCGATCGGCTGGAGCAGCGGCAGGCTGTCCGCGATCGCGTCGGGGCCCAGCACCTCGACCCCGGCGGCGACCGAGCGCTCCGCGCCCACCCGCAGCCCTATGGTCGTGAGCAGCTGGGCGGTGTCCATCCGTAGGACGACGTCGCCCGCCGCGATCTCGCCGCCGCGCAGCTCGGTCAGGACGACCCTGCCGGAACGATCCACCACCAGCGCGTCGCCGGTGAGCCTGCGGTGCGCGATGCGGCGCGACTGGAGGGCGCTGACCTGGCGCCAGGCGCTGCGCACCAGCTCGTCGGTGATCTCGTTGTCGGCGAGCGCGTCCAAGGACCGGCCGCCGAGGTGCTCGTACACGAGCATGACGGCGTCGGGGCCCAGCTCCGAGGTGGCGATGAGCTTGGGGGCGTTGGCGCCGGCGGCGATGGCCGCGTACGCGAGCAGGGCTTCCTGTTCGAGGGCCTGGCGCAGGGAGGGGATGGATCTGCGGGTGGTGATGGAGCGCAGGGTCAGCTGCCGCCACACGCGGTAGAAGAAGCCCTGCGCCTGCTGTTCGCGGTCCACGACCGTGACGTCGAGCGGGGAGCCGTCCTCCAGGGGGACGAAGTAGCGGCGGCCCCGGTCGCCCTGCTCGGCGGAGTCGGGGACGTCCTCGGCGCGCATGGCGCTGATCGGGCGGAAACCCACCCGGCGCAGACCCGCCATCAGCGTCTGCCCGGTGGGACGGACGTTGGGCGAGCCGACCGTGTAGAGCGTGCCGTACGCGACGGTCCAGCCGATCAGGACGGTGAGGATGATCGAGAACGGGGTGGTGTACCCGGCGACCAGCATGGCGAAGGCGTCGAGCAGCAGCACCACCCACAGGACAACCCGCCAGCGGGGTCTGCGGGCCATCCCGACGGCCGTCATGTAGGCGATGACGGGGGCGAGATAGCCGTGTACGGGGTCGGTCAGCCCGGCGCCCAGCTGAGGTCTGGTCAGCGCCTCCTGGATGGAGTCGGGCGCGGACCGGGCGACCCAGAGGTCGGTGGCGAGGGTGACGCCGTGCGCGAGGACGGCGGCGAGGACGCCGTCGGCGATGCGCAGTCCGTCGCGCTTGATCAGCCGCTCGATGGCGAAGGCGACCGGGACCAGGAGGACGGCGATGGAGGACGCCAGGCCGGCCAGCTTGACCATCAGGTCGGGGGCCTGTCCTGTGCCCTTGCTGATGTCCTGTTCGAGGCCGGCGGTGGTGCCGTGGGCGAAGGCGGAGAGGCCGATGACCAGGCCGATGGCGAGCAGGCCGATCAGCAGGCGGAGCAGGTCGGAGGGGCGGTGCACACGGGCGGCGAGGAGCGGCTCGTCGCCGGAGAGGCGGTCGACGCGGGTGGCGCCGCCGGTGGTGTCGTCGCAGGCTTCGTCGGCGTCGGCGTCGGCGTCGGCGTCGGTGGCGGCTTTGGCGTCGGCCTTGGCTTTGGCGTCCGAGCGGGTGGCTCCGGTGTGCTCGCCGCGCGACGTGGGGAAGCCGGAGGGGTCCGACGGGTCGGCGGGGTCCGACTGCGTCGGTGATCCGTGGGACGTGGGGGGTTCGTGGGGCGTGATGGGCGCGTGGGACGGCTCGGGCCGTGACCCGGAGCCGGCACCCGACCCCGTACCTGATCCTCCGCCACCCCCACCCCCAGCCCCAGCCCCCGGCCCTCCGCCGGATCCGGAGGCCGCCCCGGGGCCCGGCCCGGAGTGCGCCCTCGCGCGGCCGTCGTCGGAGGACCGTCCCGGCCGCGGCCCGGTGGACGCGTCGGGGCGCGACTCAGCCCCTGAAGTGTCCGCCGCCGCAGGTGGCTGCACGCCCTGCCCCTCCGCCGAGTCCGTCTCTTCTTGATCTCGTATCACCAGTCACCGCCCGCATGATGGTGGCACGAGCGGCCGACAGACGGGGGCATCAGGGTGCATTGCGGGGGCGTGGAGTGTGCGAGATACGTCCCTTTGCGTGTGTATGCACACACGGTGACCGAACGAATGCGCTGGGGCGCGAGGGGGTGAC
Source organism: Streptomyces sp. NPDC087420 (assembly GCF_044744165.1). NCBI lineage: Bacteria > Bacillati > Actinomycetota > Actinomycetes > Kitasatosporales > Streptomycetaceae > Streptomyces > Streptomyces sp. NPDC087420. The sequence continues at coordinate 324,066 of NZ_JBIUXU010000011.1, read as the reverse complement.
GGGGGCGGGCGGGTTGTCGGTGGCGTGCGGCAGGATGGGTCGGATGAGGCACGAGGAGCGGGACAAGCCGGACACGGGGCTGTCCGGGGAGCGGGAGGGGCCGGAGGAGCCGGGCGACCTGCCCGCGTACGCGGAGCGGGTGCTGGAGGTCGCCGAGCTGGTCCCGGCCGGCCGCGTGATGACGTACGGAGATGTCGCGGAGTGGCTCGGCGAGGGCGGCCCGCGCCAGGTCGGCCGGGTGCTGGCGCTGTACGGCGGCGGTGTGCCGTGGTGGCGTGTCGTCCGCTCGGACGGGGTGCTGCTCGCCGGCCACGAACTGCGGGCCCTGGACCACTACCGCGACGAGGGCACCCCGCTGCGCGAGGCCGCGCGCAGCGCCGAGGGCCATCTGCCGCGCCTCGACATGAGACGGGCCCGATGGGACGGCGGGGCTGCTGACGCGGACGCCGGCGACGGGGCTCATATATGACAGCTTCCGCCATCCGGCCGCGCGGCGGGGAATCCGGCGGCGGCGCGGGGGACCGGACGGAGTACGGATCTCCGTACCGACCTGTGTACGGGGCGGCGTACGGCGGTACCGCGCGCGGCCCCCGGTACGGCCCGGAGCGCCCGCGTCCCCACCCGGGAACGGCGTAGCGTCGGCGCCACGCGCCCCGTGCGCGTCGCCACGGCCCGGGCGTCCCGCCCCGCCCCGTACTCCCACCGCTCTCTCCCGCTCCCGTACGCTCCCCAACTCCAGCTCCAGCAGCACCCTCTCCAGGACCGGCGATCCACGTGAGTTCCTCCTCCCCCTCCACCGGGCGTACCCCGCACCGTCGGGTACGGCAGCGGACTCCTGGCGCGTACCGACTGGTCCGTACCGCGCCCGCGCCGGTGGACCCCCCTGTGCTGGACGCGGCGCAGCGCGCGGTGGTTGACCACGGCGCCGGGCCGCTGCTGGTGCTGGCGGGTCCCGGCACGGGCAAGACCACGACGCTCGTGGAGTCGGTGGCGGCGCGGGTCGAGGGGGGCGCGGATCCGGAGCGGATGCTGGTGCTCACGTTCAGCCGCAAGGCGGCGGTGGAGCTGCGCGACCGTACGGCGGTGCGACTCGGCGGCACGCGCGGGCCGCAGGCGACCACGTTCCACTCCTTCTGTTACGCCCTGATCCGCGCGCACCAGGAGGCCGAGCTCTTCACGGAACCGCTGCGGCTGCTGTCGGGGCCCGAGCAGGACGTGGCCGTAAGGGACCTGCTGGCGGGTCAGCTCGACCTGGAACGGGAGGGGCGGTCGCACGTCCGGTGGCCGGACGAGCTGCGGGCGTGCCTGACCACACGCGGCTTCGCCGACGAGGTACGGGCGGTGCTGGCCCGCAGCCGTGAACTGGGCCTGGGTCCGGACGCGCTGGCGGCGTTCGCGCGGCGTACGGGCCGGCCGGACTGGTCGGCGGCGGCGTCCTTCCTCGCCGAGTACTTGGACGTCCTGGACATGCAGGGGGTCCTCGACTACGCGGAACTGGTCCACCGGGCCGTGCTGCTGGCGTCCCGTCCCGAGGTGGCGGCGCAGCTGGCCGGGCGGTACGACGTGGTGTTCGTGGACGAGTACCAGGACACGGACCCGGCGCAGGTGAGGCTGTTGGAGGCGCTGGCGGGGCAGGGGCGCACGCTGGTCGCCTTCGGCGACCCCGACCAGTCGATCTACGCGTTCCGCGGCGCGGACGTGAACGGCATCCTCGACTTCCCGTACGCGTTCCCCGGCCAGGACGGCTGCCCGGCGCGGGTGGAGGTCCTGACGACGTCCCGCCGCTCCGGCGAGGGGCTCCTGGCCGCGACGCGGCTGCTGACCCGCCGGATGCCGCTGCCCCGGCTCCCCGCCGAGAAGATCCGGGCGCACCGCGAACTGGCGGCGGTCCGGGAGGGCGGCCGGGTCGAGACGTACACGTACCCGACGGCCTCCACGGAGCTGGAGAACATCGCGGACATCCTGCGCCGCGCGCACCTGGAGGACGGCGTCCCCTGGTCGGACATGGCGGTCCTGGTCCGCGCGGGAGGCCGCACGATCCCCTCGATCCGCCGCGCCCTGACGTCGGCGGGCGTCCCCCTGGACGTGGACGGCGACGACGTCCCCCTCCGCCACGAACCGGCCGTGTCCCCCCTCCTGACGGCCCTGAGAGCGGTGGCGGAGGCGGCGACCCACCCTCCGGCCCCGGCTCTGCTGCCGGCACCGGGGGCGCCCGACGAGGCGGCCGGTTCCGGCCGGGCACTGTCCGAGGACGAACCCGCCCCCGGGCTGCCGGAGGCGCCCCCGCCCGGCAGGGCGGGCGGACCGGCCGTGCCCGGCCAGGCACGGCCCGTGGTTGAGGCCGGCCCCCCGGGGGCGCCCGGGGCGTCCGCGTCCCCTGAGGGTGCGCGGGACGGGGCCGCCGCCCCTGGGGGGCGGGGGCTCTCCGTGGACGGGACCGACTCTGTATCGGCTACGGGTGGGTCCGGCAACGCGCCGCATGGCGACGATGTGGCCGTGCACGCGTCGGCCGGTGCGGTGACCGTCGGTGCGGACGCGGCAGGTGGGCCCGGGGCGCGCGGGACGGGGGACGGTCTCGGAGGTGTGGGTGGCGACGGCCCGGACGGTCCTGGCGTCGGCGATCCCCGGTCCCCGGAGGAGCGCGGCGTGGGCGATTCCCGTCCCCCGGACGGGCGCGGCGTCGGGTGGCTCGGGGTCGAGACCGCGCTCTCGTTGCTCGCCTCGCCCCTCGGCGGGATGGACACCGCCGATCTGCGGCGGCTCGGGCGGGCGTTGCGTGACGAGGAGCGCGCCGCCGGGAACCGGCTGCCGCCGCCCTCCGACACGCTGCTCGCCCTCGCGCTCGCGCAGCCCGAGCGGCTCGTCGCCCACGACCCGGCGTACGCCAGGGGCGCCCAGCGCCTCGGCGCGCTGCTGCGCAAGGCGCGTGAGCTGCTCGAAGGCGGCGGCACCGCCGAAGAGGCCCTCTGGGAGCTGTGGGACGGCACGCCCTGGCCGGGACGGCTGGAGCGGGCCGCCCTGCGCGGTGGCGCGGCCGGCCGCAACGCCGACCGCGACCTCGACGCGGTCTGCGCCCTCTTCGACGCCGCCGCCCGCGCCGAGGAGCGCACCGGCGGCCGGGGCGCGCTCAACTTCCTCGAAGAGCTGGACGCCCAGGACATCGCCGCCGACACCCTCAGCCGCCGCGCCGTACGCCCCGACGCCGTACGGCTCATGACGGCCCACCGCTCGAAGGGCCTGGAGTGGCGGCTCGTTGTTGTCGCGGGCGTACAGGAGGGACTCTGGCCCGACCTGCGGCGCCGCGGGTCCCTCCTGGAGGCCGACAGGATCGGCCGCGACGGACTCGCCGAACCGCTCAGTCCCGGCGCCCTTCTTACGGAGGAGCGCCGCCTGTTCTACGTGGCCGCCACCCGCGCCCGCGAACGCCTCGTCGTCACCGCCGTCAAGGCGCCCGCCGACGACGGCGACCAGCCCTCCCGCTTCCTCGCCGAACTGGGCGTCGAACCCCGGGACGTCACCGGCCGCCCCCGCCGCCCCCTCGCCGTCGCCCCGCTCGTCGCCGAACTGCGCGCCACCACCGTCGACCCGGAGGCCACCCCCGCCCTGCGCGACGCCGCCGCCCGCCGCCTCGCCCGGCTCGCCGCGCTGACCGACGAGGACGGCCACGCCCTCGTCCCCGCCGCGCACCCGCACAGCTGGTGGGGGCTGTACGAGCCGACCCGCAGCACGGTCCCGCTGCGCGACAGGGACCTCCCCGTCGCGCTCTCCGGGAGCACCCTCGACCAGCTGGAGAACACCTGCGCCCTCCAGTGGTTCCTGGGCCGCGAGGTGAAGGCGGACGCCCCCGCCACCGCCGCCCAGGGCTTCGGCAACGTCGTGCACGTCCTGGCCGACGAGGTGGCCTCCGGCCGTACCCCCGCCGATCTCGCCGTCCTCATGGAGCGCCTGGACTCCGTGTGGGACGGACTCGCCTTCGACGCCCCCTGGAAGTCCACGCAGGAGAAGGAGCACGCGCGCGTGGCGCTCGAACGCTTCCTGCGCTGGCACGTGACGGACCGGGGCGGCCGTACCGCCACCGCCACCGAGCACGGCTTTGACGTCACCCTCGAAGCGGGTCCGTACGAAGTACGGATCAGGGGCTCCATGGACCGCGTCGAGCAGGACGCGGAAGGCCGGGCGTACGTGGTCGACTTCAAGACCGGCAAAGCCGCGCCCACCAAGGACGAGGTGGCGCACCACCCGCAGCTCGCGGTCTACCAGCTCGCGGTCCGCGAGGGCGCCCTCGACGAGGTCTTCGACGGCCGCCGCCCCGAGCCGGGCGGCGCCGAACTCGTCCAACTGCGCCAGGCCGCGCCCAAGAAGGAGGGCGGCGAGGACTTCCCCAAGGTCCAGGCCCAGGAGCCGCTCGCGGGCGAGTGGGTCGGCGACCTCCTGGCCTCCGCGGCCGGCCGCGTCCTGGACGAACGCTTCACCCCGGCCACCGGCCAGCACTGCGCGCACTGCGCCTTCCGCGCGTCGTGCAGCGCGCAGCCCGAGGGCCGCCAGATCGTGGAGTGAGCGCGGGGCCGCCGGAATTGACGCCCCCGGCGCCCCGGCGCCCCGGCGCCCCGGAGTCCTGGACACCAGCGCCCCGGAGTCCAAGACACCCGCCGGCCCCCGGCTCCGGGCGGACGCCCGCCGCCCGGCGCTGTCAGTGGTGGCCGATAGCCTTCCTGGGGTGTCCGCACACCTCACCCACCCCGAGCAGCTCAAGGAGCTCCTCGGCATCCCCTTCACCCCGGAGCAGACGGCCTGCATCACCGCGCCGCCCGCCCCGCAGGTCATCGTGGCCGGAGCCGGGTCGGGGAAGACGACGGTCATGGCCGCCCGGGTGGTGTGGCTGGTGGGGACCGGGCAGGTCGCCCCCGAGCAGGTCCTCGGGCTGACGTTCACCAACAAGGCCGCGGGCGAGCTGGCCGAGCGGGTCCGCAAGGCGCTGGTACGGGCCGGTGTCACCGACCCCGACACGATCGACCCCGACCACCCCCCGGGCGAACCCCGCATCTCCACGTACCACGCCTTCGCCGGACAGCTCCTCACCGACCACGGCCTGCGCATAGGCCTGGAGCCCACGGCCCGGCTGCTCGCGGACGCCACCCGCTTCCAGCTCGCCGCGCGCGTGCTGCGGGACGCGCCGGGGCCGTACCCCGCTCTGACCAAATCCCTCCCCGCGCTGGTCAGCGACCTCCTCGCGCTCGACGCCGAGCTGTCGGAGCATCTCGTACGGCCCGGCACCCTCGGCGCCCACGACGTCGCGCTGCTGCGCACCCTGGACGGCGTCCGGCTCAGCAACGCCGAGCTGCGCAAGGTCCCCGAGGCCGCCATCGCCCGCCGTGAACTGCTCGACCTGGTCGGGCGCTACCGCGCGGCGAAGAGCGCCCGCGACCTCCTCGACTTCGGCGACCAGATCGCCCTCTCCGCCGAGCTGGCGACGACCAGACCCGAGGTCGGCCGGATCCTCCGGGAGGAGTTCCGGGTGGTCCTCCTCGACGAGTACCAGGACACGTCCGTCGCCCAGCGGCTCCTCCTGTCCGGCCTCTTCGGCGGCGGCACGGGCCACGCGGTGACCGCCGTCGGCGACCCCTGCCAGGCGATCTACGGCTGGCGCGGCGCGTCCGTCGCCAACCTGGACGACTTCCCCGTCCACTTCCCGTACGCGGACGGGACGCCCGCCACCCGCTTCTCCCTCAGCGAGAACCGCCGCAGCGGCGGCCGCCTCCTCGACCTGGCCAACGGCCTCGCCACGCCCCTGCGCGCCATGCACGAAGGCGTCGAGGCGCTGCGCCCCGCGCCCGGCGCGGAGCGCGACGGCATGGTGCGCTGCGCCCTCCTGCCCACCCACGCGGAGGAGATCGCCTGGCTCGCCGACTCCCTCGCGCATCTGGTGCGTACGGGCAAGGAACCGGGCGAAGTGGCCGTCCTGTGCCGTACGGCAGGCGACTTCGCCGAGATCCAGGGCGCGCTGGTGGCCCGGGAGGTGCCGGTCGAGGTGGTGGGGCTCTCCGGGCTGCTGCACCTCCCGGAGGTCGCCGACCTCGTCGCGGTGTGCGAGGTCCTCCAGGACCCGGGGGCGAACGCGTCGCTCGTACGGCTCCTCAGCGGCCCGCGCTGGCGCGTCGGCGCCCGCGACCTGGCGCTGCTGGGGCGCAGGGCGCGGCTGCTGGTGCACCGGGGACCTGGGCCGGACGGGGAGGACAGCACGGAGGCGCGGCTGGCGGCGGCCGTCGAGGGGACGGACCCGGCGGAGGTGATTTCCCTCGCGGACGCCCTGGACACGTTCCTGGAGTCGGCGGGCGCCCCGGACGACGGTCTGCCGTTCTCCGCCGCCGCCCGGGTCCGCTTCGCGCGGCTCGCCACCGAGCTGCGCGACCTGCGCCGGTCGCTGGCCGACCCGCTGATGGACGTCCTGCACCGCGTCCTCGCCACGACGGGCCTGGAGGTCGAACTGGCCGCGTCACCGCACGCGCTGGCCGCCCGCCGCCGGGAGACGCTGAACAACTTCCTGGACATGGCGGCCTCCTTCGCCGCGCTCGACGGGGAGGCAGGACTGCTGGCGTTCCTCGCCTTCCTAAGGACGGCCGCGCAGTACGAGAAGGGGCTGGACAACGCGCTGCCTGGCGGCGAGAACACCGTGAAGGTGCTCACCGCGCACAAGGCCAAGGGCCTGGAGTGGGACGTGGTCGCCGTCCCCGGGCTGGTCGCCGGCCAGTTCCCCAGCAACCGGGCGCGCGAGGCGTGGACGTCCCAGGCGAAGGTCCTCCCGCACCCGCTGCGAGGCGACGCCCCCACGCTGCCGGAGGTCGCCTCCTGGGACGCGAGGGGCCTCACGGCGTTCAAGGACGAGATGAAGGCGCACCAGCACACGGAGGAACTGCGCCTCGGTTACGTCACCTTCACGCGCCCGCGCTCGCTGCTGCTCGGCTCCGGCCACTGGTGGGGCCCGACCCAGAAGCGCACCCGCGGCCCGTCGGACTTCCTGCACGCGCTGTATGACCACTGCGTGGCCGGCCACGGCGAGATCGAGGCGTGGGCGGGCGAACCGGCCGAGGGCGAGGAGAACCCGTCCCTGCGGGCCCCCTCGGCGCCCCAGCCCTGGCCCCTCCCGCTGGACCCCGACGCCCTGGAGCGCCGCCGCGCGGCGGCGGACACGGTGCTGGCCCATCTGGACGAGCTGCGCTCGGGCGCTGCCGGGGAGCCGCCGCCTGCCCTCGCCGACGAGCCGTGGGAGTCCCCTTTCGAAGACGAGGCTTTCGGGGAGGAGCCGGACGACCTGGAGGACACGTACGCACCGCCGGACGTCGACCACGCTCCGGCCGAAGACGACAACAATGCCGCCGCTCCCGCCGGGGCGGCGCACGAGGACCTCCTGGACTGGGACGACTGGCCGACGGACCCCGACGCCGCCGGCCCGGTGGACCTCGACGCGGCCGGGCCGCCGGGGCCCGAAACGCCGCACACCGGGCCCGTACCCGAGCACGCCGGGCCGGCGCACGCGCGTGTCGAGCCCGAGCCGGAGCAGGCCGAGCCCGGGCCTCCGCCCGCGCCCGCCGCACCCGCGCGCACCGGATCCGCGGCCTCCGTCCCCGCTCCTCGCGGAGCGCCCGCGCCCCCCCGCCCCGCGCCCGAGGAGGCCCGGATCCTCGCCTCCTGGGACCGTGATCTCGACGCGCTCGCCCGAGAGCTGCGCCGCTCGCGGGCGGGCGTCCGCGACGTCCCCGTACCGCCCTCGCTCTCCGCCTCCCAGCTGATGCGCCTCGCCGCCGATCCGGACGGCTTCGCCCATGAGCTGGCGCGCCCCATGCCCCGGCCGCCGCAGCCCGCCGCCCGCCGGGGCACCCGGTTCCACGCGTGGGTGGAGTCGCGGTTCGAGGAGCTGCCACTGCCCCTGCTCGGCCCCGACGAGCTGCCCGGCGGCGACGAGGACGAGCCGGAGATCGCCGACGAGCGCGACCTGGCCGCGCTCAAGGCGGCCTTCGAGCGCACCCCGTACGCGCGCCGGACGCCGTACCGGGTGGAGGCGCCGTTCCAGCTGACGCTCGCGGGGCGGGTGATCCGCGGCCGGATCGACGCCGTCTACCGCACCACCGACCCCGGGACCGGCGCGGACACGTACGAGATCATCGACTGGAAGACCAGCCGTGCCCGTACCGCCGACCCCCTCCAGCTCGCCGTGTACCGCCTCGCCTGGGCCGAGCAGCACGCCCTCCCGCCGTCCGCCGTCACGGCCGCGTTCCTGTACGTGCGGACCGGTGACGTCGTCCGCCCCGACCGCCTCCTCTCCCGCACCGAGCTGGAAGCGATCCTCACGGGTGAAGACGGGGGCGGAGACGGCGACAGAGACGGAGAAGGGGGCGGAGAACGGACAGCAGACCGGACGACCGCCGGATCCGGTTAGGCTCGATGTCATGAGCGACACCCCGGACAGCGTCGTCCGTACGTACATCGAGTCCCACCGCGCCGCGTTCCTCGACGACCTGGCGGACTGGCTCCGCATCCCGTCCGTGTCCGCCCAGCCCGATCACGCCGCCGACGTGCGCCGCAGCGCCGACTGGCTGGCCGCCAAACTCCAGGAGACGGGCTTCCCGGTCACCGAGATCTGGGAGACCCCGGGCGCCCCCGCCGTCTTCGCGGAATGGCCCTCCGACGACCCCGAGGCGCCCACCGTGCTGGTCTACGGCCACCACGACGTGCAGCCCGCCGCCCGCGAGGACGGCTGGTCGAGCGACCCCTTCGAACCGGTCGTACGGGACGGCAGGATGTACGGACGCGGCGCCGCGGACGACAAGGGGCAGGTGTTCTTCCACACACTCGGCGTCCGCGCCCATCTCGCCGCCACCGGCCGCACCACCCCCGCCGTCCACCTGAAACTGCTCGTCGAGGGCGAGGAGGAGTCCGGCTCCCCGCACTTCCGCGCCCTGGCCGAGGCCCGCGCGGCCCGCCTCGCCGCCGATGTCGTGATCGTCTCCGACACCGGCATGTGGGCGGAGGACACCCCGACCGTCTGCACCGGCATGCGCGGCCTCGCCGACTGCGAGATCGAGTTGTACGGCCCCGACCAGGACATCCACTCCGGTTCCTTCGGCGGAGCCGTCCCCAACCCGGCCACGGTCGCCGCCCGCATCGTCGCGTCCCTGCACGACGAGGACGAACGGGTCGCGGTCCCCGGCTTCTACGAAGGCGTCACCCCGCTCACCGGCGAAGAGCGCGCGCTGTTCGCCGCGCTGCCCTTCGACGAGGAGCGCTGGCTGCGTACGGCCAAGTCGCACGGCACCCTCGGCGAGGCCGGGCACTCCACCCTGGAGCGGATCTGGGCCCGCCCGACCGCCGAGGTCAACGGCATCGGCGGCGGCTACCAGGGCCCCGGCGGCAAGACGATCGTGCCGTCCTCCGCCCAGGTGAAGCTCTCGTTCCGGCTGGTGGCGGGACAGGACCCCGACCGGATCGAGCGGGCCGTACGGGACTGGATCGAGGCCCGCGTCCCGAACGGCGTCCGCCACAAGATCACCTTCGGCGCCGCCACCCGCCCCTGTCTGACCCCGCTCGACCACCCGGCCCTCCAGTCGCTCGTACGGGCCATGGGCCGCGCCTTCGAACGCACGGTCCTCTTCACCCGCGAAGGCGGCTCGGGACCCGCCGCCGACCTCCAGGACGTCCTCGCCGCACCCGTGCTCTTCCTGGGCATCTCCGTACCGTCCGACGGCTGGCACGCACCCGACGAGAAGGTCGAACTGGACCTGCTGCTCAAGGGCGTGGAGACCACCGCCTACCTCTGGGGCGACCTTGCCGCCGCTCTCCGCTGAACAGAACCCATCCATCCGGGGGAGTTGGAAGTACCTGTGAGCACCATCAGCAGTGCCGATCTCGCACACCGACCGATCGGTCTCACCGCGCCCAGCGGTGTCGACCGCGCCGCACACCACCGTCTCGACGAGGCCTGGCTGGCGGCTGCCTGGAGCCACCCCACGACCCGGGTCTTCGTGGTGTCGGGCGGACAGGTGCTGATCGACGACACCCCGGACGGCCGCACCGAGCTGGTCATGACCCCCGCCTTCGAGGCGCCCGTCACCGAGACCCACCGCTACTTCCTCGGCACGGACGAGGACGGCGTCAGCTTCTTCGCGCTCCAGAAGGACGCGCTGCCCGGCCGCATGGACCAGTCGGCGCGCGCGGCGGGCCTGCGCGAGGCGGGCCTGCTGCTGTCGCAGCGGGACGCCGGCCTGATGGTGCACGCCGTCGCGCTGGAGAACTGGCAGCGGCTGCACCGCTTCTGCTCGCGCTGCGGCGAGCGCACGGTGATCGCGGCGGCGGGCCACATCCGCCGCTGCCCGGCCTGCGGCGCCGAGCACTACCCGAGGACCGACCCCGCGGTGATCATGCTGGTCACGGACGAGGAGGACCGGGCGCTGCTCGGGCGGCAGGTGCACTGGCCCGAGGGCCGGTTCTCCACGCTGGCGGGCTTCGTGGAGCCCGGGGAGTCCATCGAGCAGTCGGTGGCCCGCGAGGTCTTCGAGGAGGCGGGGGTCACGGTCGGCGAGGTCGAGTACGTGGCCAGCCAGCCGTGGCCGTTCCCCTCCAGCCTGATGCTGGGCTTCATGGCCAGGGCCACGTCCTCGGAGATCACCGTGGACGGCGAGGAGATCGAGGAGGCGCGCTGGTTCTCCCGGGAGGACCTGCGCACCGCGATCGAGACGGGCGAGATCCTGCCCCCGGCGGGCATCTCGATCGCCGCGCGCCTGGTGGAGCTCTGGTACGGCAAGCCCCTGCCGAAGCCGCTGCCGCAGGAGTAACAGCCGGTCCCCGGCAGGGTCACACGCACAGCACTGATCCCCTCCGAGGCGTCGGCCTCGGAGGGGATCGGTGTCGGAGGAGCGGGGTGGCCGCGGCGTCAGACGCCGAGCGCCTGCTTCACCTGCGCGAGGCTCGGGTTGGTCATCGTGACGTCGACGCCGGTCGGCGCGACCACGACCACGGTCGGCACCGTCTGGTTGCCGCCGTTCGCCTTCTCGACGAAGGCCGCGGACGCGGCGTCCTGCTCGATGTTGATCTCCGTGTACGCGATGCCTTCGCGGTCCAACTGGCCCTTCAGCCGACGGCAGTATCCGCACCACGTGGTGCTGTACATCGTCACAGTGCCCGCCATGTCCCTCGCGCTCCTCTGCTTCGCTCTCGCTCTGTGCGCCGGCCGTGGGCCGTGGGCCCCGGTGGGTGCACCGGCGTCCGCCGCAATCCGTGGAACGTACGCGGGGCGGCGGCCATTCCCGTAACGGTCCGGACCGTATTCGTATGACAGACGCGGCACAGCTGTGGACAACGGGAACAGCTGTCTCCGGCGACCTGACAGCATGGCGGGGTGACAGCAGCAACGCATTCCCCACTGTTCCCGCAGGACCCGCACGAGGGCCGGACCGCCGGTCCCGGTCAGATCGTCGACCCGCCGCGGGACGCCGACGCGGTGCTCGAAGGGCTCGACCCCGAGCAGCGCGAGGTCGCGACGGCCCTGCACGGCCCGGTGTGCGTGCTGGCCGGGGCCGGTACGGGCAAGACGCGCGCGATCACCCACCGGATCGCGTACGGCGTGCGGGCGGGGATCCTCCAGCCGGGCAGCGTGCTGGCCGTCACGTTCACCAACCGCGCCGCCGGCGAGATGCGCGGGCGGCTGCGCCAGCTCGGCGCGGGCGGGGTCCAGGCGCGTACGTTCCACTCGGCGGCGCTGCGCCAGCTCCAGTTCTTCTGGCCCAAGGTCGTCGGCGGTGAGATGCCGAGGCTGCTGGAGCGCAAGGTCCAGCTGGTCGCCGAGGCGGCGGCGCGCTGCCGGATCAGGCTGGACCGCAACGAGCTGCGGGACGTCACGGGCGAGATCGAGTGGGCGAAGGTCACCCAGACCGTGCCCGCGGACTATCCGGCGGCGGTCGCCAAGTCGCTGCGCGACGCCCCGCGCGACGCGGCCGAGATCGGCCAGGTCTACGGGATGTACGAACAGCTCAAGCGCGACCGCTCGGTGATCGACTTCGAGGACGTCCTGCTGCTGACGGTCGGCATCCTCCAGGACCGGCACGACATCGCCGACCAGATCCGCCGCCAGTACCAGCACTTCGTGGTGGACGAGTACCAGGACGTGAGCCCGCTCCAGCAGCGCCTCCTGGAGCTGTGGCTGGGGGACCGGGAGAGCCTGTGCGTCGTCGGCGACGCCAGCCAGACCATCTACTCGTTCACCGGCGCGACCCCGGACCACCTGCTGAACTTCCGCACGCGGCACCCGGGCGCCACGGTGGTGAAGCTGGTCCGTGACTACCGCTCCACCCCCCAGGTCGTCCACCTGGCCAACGGCCTGCTCAACCAGGCGCGCGGCCGGGCCGCCGAACACCGCCTGGAGCTGATCTCCCAGCGGGGGGCCGGCCCCGAACCGGTCTACACGGAGTACGCGGACGAGCCGGCGGAGGCCGAGACCACCGCCCGCCGGATCCGTGACCTGATCGCCGCGGGCGTCCCGGCGGGCGAGATCGCCGTGCTGTACCGGATCAACGCCCAGTCGGAGGTCTACGAACAGGCCCTGGCGGACGTGGGGGTGGCGTACCAACTGCGCGGCGCGGAGCGCTTCTTCGAACGCAAGGAAGTACGGGAAGCGGGCGCCGCCCTGCGCAGCGCGGCCCGCTTCGGGGGCAACGACGCGGTGCTCGACGACGTGGTCGAGCTGCCCTCGCAGGTGCGTGCGGTGCTCTCGACGTCGGGGTGGACCACCGAGCCCCCGACGGGCTCCGGCGCGGTCAGGGACCGCTGGGAGTCGCTCGCCGCGCTGGTGCGGCTGGCCGAGGACTTCGTACGGGCCAAGCCGTCCGCGACGCTCTCCGACCTGGTGGCCGAGCTGGACGAGCGCGCGGCCGCCCAGCACGCGCCCACCGTGCAGGGCGTCACGCTCGCGTCGCTGCACTCGGCCAAGGGCCTGGAGTGGGACGCCGTGTTCCTGGTCGGGCTCACCGAGGGCATGATGCCGATCACCTACGCGAAGACGGACGAACAGGTCGAGGAGGAGCGCCGTCTCCTCTATGTCGGCGTCACCCGCGCGCGGGTGCACCTCTCTCTCTCCTGGGCGCTCTCCCGCTCGCCCGGCGGCCGGGCCTCCCGGCGTCCCTCGCGCTTCCTCAACGGACTGCGGCCGGGCTCCGCGGTGCCGGGCAGCAGGCGCGCCGGCGCGGGACAGGGCGGGTCCTCCGAGCGCCCCGGCGCGGGCGGCACTGTGGGTGGGGCCCTGGGCGGGGCCGCGGGCGCGCGGCGCAAACGGCGCGGCCCCGTGCTCTGCCGGGTGTGCGGGAAGACGCTCACCGAGGCGGGCGAGATGAAACTGACGCGCTGCGAGGACTGCCCGTCCGACATGGACGAGGCGCTGTACGAGCGGCTGCGCGACTGGCGCGCCGGGCAGGCCAAGCGGCTGGGCCAGCCGGCCTATTGCGTCTTCACCGACAAGACGCTTATGGCGATCGCCGAGGCGGTGCCGGGCAGCGAGGGGGAGTTGACCGGGATCGCCGGGGTCGGCGGCCGGAAGCTGGACCGGTTCGGCGCCGACGTACTGGCCATCTGCGCAGGTGAAGAGGTTGAGGGCGGTCCGGAGGACGAGTGAAGGAAAATCGACGGGAAAATAGTTTGCGCCCGCCCCGGGAATCCCCATAGGTTCTTAACCACGGGAACAAGAGCTTCACGAAGCTCTCTCCCCGTGCTCTACTTGTCCATACGCATGACTGGCTCCGGCCGGTCCCAGAGACGCCGAGAGGAGGCGATTCCAGTGTCCAGGATTTTTGAGATCAAGACCGGTACCACCGTTGTCAACACCGGCGGCTCCGCTGTCAGCACCGTCAAAATGACCGATCTGCTGGTCGCCTCCGTGTGCTCGCTCGACGTGTCGCGTATCGAACTGAACGGCAATGGTCTGCCCGGCGTCTCCTCCGTCGTGCCGTCCGCCGGCTTCGCGGGTCTTCCCGTCCTGCCGGTGGCACGCGATGAGCGACCGATCCAGGCACTGGAAGCAGGAGCGGCAGCGGTGGAGGCCCAGGCCTACGCCTACGCGGCGGCCAGTGCCGAGACCGGACGGCAGACGAGCAAGACGACCAAGCACCACAAGATGTGGGCCTTCCGTGGGCCTGAACCCTGGAGTGATCCAGCCTGATCCACCATCAGGCCGGCGCCTTCAGGGCCGCGGAACCCCACCCGGGATCCGCGGCCCTTCTGTTTGTCCCGAACGGGACGGACGGAGCGAAGGGGCCTCGGGATTGAGAACAACAGGTACCAGCCGCAGCCCGGCCGACCGGCCGGAACGACCAGACGAGGAATCACACCCCGTGCAACTCGAAGCGCACGCCCCGTCCGTACCGCCTTCCGAAACGATCCCCCCGCCCGGCCTCACGGAGGACTCCACCTTGATCCCCCTCACCGCGCTCACCGCGCTCGACGACGCCATCGAGAACCTCGGCGTACCCGTTCCGTGCCGTGCCTACGACCCGGAGGTCTTCTTCGCGGAGTCCCCGGCCGACGTCGAGTACGCCAAGGCGCTCTGCCGCACCTGCCCGCTGGTCGAGGCCTGCCTCGCCGGGGCCAAGGAGCGCCGCGAGCCCTGGGGCGTCTGGGGTGGCGAGCTCTTCGTCCAGGGCGTGGTCGTGGCCCGCAAGCGGCCCCGCGGCCGTCCGCGCAAGAACCCGGTCGCAGCGGCATGACCATCAGCGGAACCATCGACCGTCCCTACACGCACGATCCCAAGAAGCAGGCTCCGATGACCTCTTCCCTGCGTGAGCCCACCGGCTCCGCGGCCCCAGCCGTCAGCAGCACCACCGACGCGGACGACTCGCGTCAGAACAGGACCCGCGAAATGCAACTCATTCCAGAAGCCATGGCTCGTGTCCATATGGCGGACCGCATGCGTGAAGCCGACGCGGAACGCCGGGCCGTGCGCCTGGTCGCCGCCCGTCGGATGCAGCGCCGCGCCGAGCGCGTCTCGATGCGCGCCCGCCGCGCGCTGGCCATGGCGGTCATGCAGTAACAGACCCACCGCTCCACAGCACATCAGTACGCGGTGAGTCCCAGGAAACGGGGGGCCGGTCCTCAGGACCGGCCCCCCGTCGTCACGTCACGTCTCGTCCGGCCCGGCCTCTTCGGCGGTGCCGTCCTCGGCGGCGTCCTCTTCTTCCTCGTCCGGCAGGAAACCGGGCAGCCAGTCCTCCAGCTCGTCCCGCAGCCGCACGGTCGCGTTCAGCTGGCAGAGCACGCCGATGGTGCTCAGCGTGACGCGGTGGATCAGCAGATAGGCGGGCGGCAGATTCAACTGCCTGCCCAACTGGTGGGCGGGCGACCGGGGATCGGCGATCCTGGCGGCCTGGTTGCGCATCCAGCTCCGGGTGAACGTGAACTCATCAGCCGCCGCCGGCTCGATGATCGGCAGCAGATAGTCCAGCACCGCGTCCGGGTCGAGATCGATGGACTCCTTGACGAACCCGTCCTCACGCAGCAGGTCGTACACCCCCTCCGCGTCCCCCTCCAGCGTCATCCGCAGCGCGTAGCCGATGGTGTCGGGCAGCCCGCCGGGCAGCCGGTCGACCGTCCCGAAGTCGAGCACCCCCAGCCGGTACTCGCCGTCCTCCACGCCCTCCTCCGGGGGCAGCAGCCGGAAGTTCCCCGGATGCGGGTCCGCGTGCAGCAGACCCGTACGCGCGGGACCCGAGAAGAGGAAGCGGGCCAGCAGCTGGCCGGCGCGGTCCCGCTCCTCGGCGGAACCACCGGAGATCACGTCCGCCAGCGGCTTTCCGTCGATCCACTCGGTGATCAGCACCTGCTCGCTCTGGTGCACCACGTCGGGCACCAGCACATCGGGATCGTCCGCGAACTCCGCCGCGTGCTCCCGCTGCGACTCGGCCTCCAGCGCGTAGTCCAGCTCCTCGGAGACCCGGTCGCGCATCTCGGTGATCAGCGGCTTCATGTCCATGCCCGGGATCAGCGGCCCCAGCAGCCGGACGAACCGGCTCAGCTGGGTCAGGTCCGACAGCAGGGCCTCCCCGGCGCCCGGATACTGCACTTTGACCGCGACGATCCGGCCGTCGTGCCACACCGCCCGGTGCACCTGCCCGATCGACGCCGCCGCCGCGGGCTTCTCCTCGAACTCCAGGAACAGCTCGCGCCAGTCCTCGCCCAGCCGCTCGGTCAGCACGGCGTGCACCGTGCTGCTCGGCATCGGGGGCGCCGCCTCCTGGAGCTTGGTCAGCGCCGCCCGGTAGGGCCCGGCGACCTCCTCGGGCAGCGCGGACTCGAAGACGGACAGCGCCTGCCCGAACTTCATCGCACCGCCCTTCAGCTCCCCGAGGACCTTGAAGAGCTGGTCCGCCGTGCGCTGCTGCAACTCCTTGGAGACGATCTCCGCGGACTTCCCGCCGATCCGTCTGCCCAGGCCCCAGGTGGCCCGTCCCGCGAAACCGATTGGCAGCGCCGCCAGCTTCGCGGTGCGGGTGACCGCCTTCCGGGGAAGATCAGACATCAAGCCCTCCAGACAGCCATGCCGCGTACGGCGGTTACCCAGTCATTGTGTCGTGCTGTGGCAAGGCTTCCGCCAGGCGCTCCCCCTCCTGTCGCCCGGCCGCCCCGCAGGGGCATTCCGGATGGGGTGCCATCCGGCGTGACCGCCAGTCGAGCTGGGGAAGTGACACCTCCCATCGTGCACCTGTCGTGGCCGGCAGTTCACCATCCAGGAACGACAGGGCGTGCGCCGCCGCCAGTCCCGCCACTGTCGTGGCCAGTCCGGCATCGCAGGCCTGCGCCCCCGCGGCCCCCCGCCCGGACCGCCACTGGGCCAGCAGCCGGGGCCACCCCGGGTCCAGGTCCGCCCGCTCCAGCGCCAGGCACCCCGCGCACGCCGAGCCGCCCGGCAGCACCAGCGGCCCCACCACACCCGTGGCCTCGATCACGCCCGCGTACAGATGCGGCGTCCCCGAGGCGATCCAGGCCTCCGCCACCACCGGATCGGGGGCGTGGACCGCCAGGCCGTCCCGCGGCGCCACGACCACCAGGGCCAGCGGCGGCTCCCCGCCGGCCGGCGACCACGCCCGCTCCGCCTCCCTCGGCGCCCGGCCCGGCGCCGACCGCCGCACCAGCTGCCGGGCCGCCGTGTCTCTCCGTTCCCCCACGGACCCGTACGGCAGCCCGCCCGGCGCCACATCGCCCTCCTGGGTGAACCCGCCGTCCAGCACATCCACCCGCCCCACCCCGGCCGCCGCGAGCACCGCCGCCACGGCCGCCCCGACCCGCCCGGCGCCCCTGACCTGGACCCGCAGCGCCCGCCGCGCCGCCATCCGCGCCATCCCCGCCCCCGGCTCCCGGTGGATGACGGAGAGCGACGCCAGGTCGGGCCGCAGCCGCTCCACCACCCCCGCCCGCTCCCGCAGCGCGTCCGCCGCCGCGCCACCCCCCGCCGGGTCGTCCAGCACCCCCGCCGCGGCCAGCCGCTCCACCAGCGCGTCCGCCCGGCCGTCCGGCAGCCCGATCGCCCGCGCCTCCTCCCGCAGCAGCGGCAGCCCCCGCGTCCCGTCCAGCAGCTCCAGGAAGCTCCCCGTCGCGGTGTCGACCGGCCCCACCAGCACCGCGTGCGCCCGGGTCACCCCGAACTGGACCGTCTGCCGCTCCCGCCAGGCCCGCCGCAGCGCGGGCTTCACCCTCGGATGCATCTCGCCGTCCCCCGTTCCTTTCCGGCTCCCCGAACTCCGTCCCCGCCCTGTTTCCCGCTCGTCCAGCTGTTTCCAGAATGCAAGGAACCGCATCCCGGCGCGAAAAGTTATCCACAGGCGTGGGATATCAGTCGTTCAAATGGTGGACGCCACTCAGTGGATCAAGAAAGGACCGACCCGGAGGCGGGACTTCCCGCACACACAGCGGGTAACGTCGTGGCGTGTCCGCCGATCCCTCACCCCGCCTCACGGCGACGAGCGCCGTCGAGGTGCGCCGGAGCGCCCGCAGGAGCCGGACCGTGTCGGCGTACCGCGAGGGCGACCGGACGATCGTGCTCATTCCCGCCCGCATGTCGGAGGCGGAGGAGCGGCGCTGGGTGACGGTGATGCTCGACAAGCTCGCCGCCCAGGAGAGCAAGCGGGTCATCGGCGACGAGGCGCTGATCGAGCGGGCCGAGCGGCTGTCCGCCCAGTACTTCGAGGGCCGTGCCCGGCCGGTGTCGGTCCGGTGGGTGACCAATCAGAACACCCGCTGGGGCTCGTGCACCCCCGCCGAGGGGAGCATCCGCCTCTCGCACCGGCTCCAGGGCATGCCGGAGTACGTCGTCGACTACGTCCTCGTCCATGAGCTGGCGCACCTGCTGGTCCCGGGCCACGGGCCGCGCTTCTGGCGGCTGCTGGAGTCCTATCCCCGTACCGAACGCGCCCGCGGCTATCTGGAAGGCGTCGTGGCGGCGGACCGGCTGCCCCATTCGCCGTCGACCCGCGACGACTGAACGCCCTTTGAACACCCTGGGGCGGCCGATCACCGTGGAGACGGCTGATCATCCTTGATCCGCGTCTCTGCCCGATCCTGTACCGAATGCGTACCGGCTTGGTCCAATGTCGGACACAGCCGTTAGCCTGACGCGACGTATTTCATTCGGGATGGGGGACGGTCGTTACGCATGGCGAGGGAATTCCAACGCGGGCACAAGGCCAAGATCAGTGATCTCACTCCGGGGACGGATCTGTACGTAGGTGTGCAGATCGCCGCTCCCGGGCTGAGCTTCGACATCAGCTGTTTCGGCCTCGACGCCGACGAACAGCTTTCGGACGACCGCTACTTCATTTTCTTCAACCAGCCGAAGTCCCCCGAGGAATCAGTCCAGTTGCTGGGCGCGCAGGCGGGCGACACCGAGTCGTTCCGCGTGACACTCGACCGGATCCCGGCGACCATCCACAAGCTCTCGTTCACCGCCACCATCGACGGCGCCGGACAGATGTCCCAGGTCGCCCCGGGATACATCCGCATCGTCGCGGGCGGTGAGGAAGTGGTCCGGTACGCGTTCAACGGCTCGGAGTTCACCACCGAACGCGCCGTGATGCTCGGCGACTTCTACCTCAAGGACGTATGGCGCTTCGCCGCCGTCGGCCAGGGCTTCGACGGCGGACTGGACGCGCTGCTCAAGAACTTCGGCGGCGAGGTCGCCGAGGAGGAGCCCGCCGCGCCCCAGCCGCAGGCCGGCGGCCCCGCGCCGTCGTTCGCCCCGCCGTCGTTCGCGCCCCCGCCGGGTGGCGCCCCCGCCCCGTCCTTCGGCGCACCGCCCGCGGCCCCGGCGCCCCAGGCCCCGCCGCCCGCGCCCTCGTTCGGCGCCCCGGCCGGACCTCCCGCCCCCGCGCCGACCCCTCCGCCCGTGCACGCGGCCCCCACGCTCATGGCGCCGATGTCCCCGCCGGGCGGCACCGTACCCCCGCCGCCCGCGCCGTCCCCGTACGGACAACCGCCCCAGCCTCCGCAGTTCGGCCAGCCGCCCCAGCCACCGCAGTTCGGCCAGGTGCCGGGCCAGGCCGCCGGTCAGATCCCGGGCCAGGTCCCGCCGCCCGGCCCGCCCCAGGGCCTTCCCCAGGGTGTCCCGCAAGGCGTCCCCCAGGGCGGAGCCGGCCTGACAGCGGCCCTCCAGCCGTACAAGGAACTGGCCACCGGCCAGCGCTGGACCCCGCAGAACGGCCAGCTCATGCGGGTCGACCTCGCCATGGGCGGTACGCCGGTCCTCGCCCGCCAGGGCAGCATGGTCATGTATCAGGGCAAGGTCGAGTTCGGCCACAAGGGCGCGGGCTTCGCGGGCCGGATCGTCGGCAACGCGACCGGCCAGGAGATGCAGCTGATGCGCTGCTCAGGCCGGGGCCAGGTGTTCCTCGCCGAGGACGCCGCGCACCTCCACCCCATCGAACTCCAGGGCGACGGCATCTGCGTCTCCGCGGAGAACGTGCTCGCCTTCGACGAGGGCCTTCAGTACGAGGTCCGCCGTATCGAGGGCCACGGCATCCCCGGCGGCGCGCTGTTCACCATGCAGTTCCAGGGCACGGGCACCGTCGTCGTCAAGACGCACGGCACCCCGGTGGTCCTGCCCGTCACCCCGACGACCTTCGCCGACTGCAACGCCGTCGTCGCCTGGTCGTCCGCCTCCCAGGTGATCATCTCCAGCCAGGTCAGGCTGCGCCGCAACGCGTACCCGGGCCACAGCGGGGAGACCGTGAACCTCCAGTTCCGGGGCGCCCCCGGCAACTTTGTCATTGTCCAGCCGTACGAGGTCTGAGGGAGCCCGGACTATGAACCAGCAGCTCGCGGGCTACGCCCCCACCCCCATCGCGGCCCGGATGGAGAACCACGGCCGCGCCATGCTCAAGGTCGCGATGGCCTCGGGACAGGATCTCTTCGCCCGTACCGGCTCGATGGTCGCCTACGAAGGCTTCATCCAGTACGAGCCCAACCCGCCGGCCCTGCGCCAGGTCGCCTCCCAGTGGGTGACCGGCGAGGCCGCGCCGCTCATGAAGTGCGCCGGTGACGGCCTGCTCTACCTCGCCGACTACGGCGCGGACGTCGTCGTGATCAATCTCAACAACGACGCGCTCTCGGTCAACGGCAGCAACCTGCTCGCCTTCGACGCCCACCTCCAGTGGGGCGTCGAGAAGGTCAAGGGCATGGCCAAGTTCGCCGGCCAGGGCCTTTGGAATGTGCAGATCTCCGGGAGCGGCTGGGTCGCCCTGACCTCGCGCGGCACCCCGATCGTCGTCGACTGCGGCCGGGGCGAGGACGAGACGTACGTGGACCCGGACGCGCTCGTCGCCTGGTCACCGGCGCTCAAAGTGAAGGGCAAGCGCAGCTTCAAGGCCTCCGCCCTGGTCGGCAGGGGCAGCGGAGAGGCCTACCAGATGGCCTTCTCGGGCCAGGGAATCGTGGTCGTACAGCCGAGCGAGGACAGCACCGACCGCCTGCGGATCCGGGGCTGAGGGGGAGCAGGGAACCATGCAGAGTCCGCTTTTCGCATATACGGAACAGCAGTCCCAGGACCGCTACGTCGTGCAGAACCCGCAGCTGCTGCGGGTCGCCCTGACCGGCCAGGACGACGTCCTCGCCCGCAAGGGCGCGATGGTGGCGTACCAGGGACTGATGGACTTCGACGGTGAGTACCAGTCGGGCAGCCAGCGGCGCGCCAGGGCGCGTACGGGCGAGGGCCTCGACCTCATGCGCTGCTCCGGGCAGGGCACGGTCTATCTCGCCAACCTCGCGCAGTACATCCACGTCGTGGACGTGGAGCACGACGGCATGACCGTCGACAGCGCCTACGTCCTGGCGCTCGACTCCGCGCTGCACACCGAGGTCATCGCGGTGGACAGCCAGTACGGCATCTCCGGCTCCGGCAAGTACCAGCTGAACATCTCGGGCCGGGGCAAGGTCGCGCTGATGACCTCGGGCCAGCCGCTGATGTTGCAGGTCACGCCGGACAAGTACGTCAACGCGGACGCCGACGCGGTGGTCGCGTGGTCGACGTCGCTACGGGTCCAGATGCAGGCGCAGACCCATTCGTCGGGCGTCACCCGGCGGCGCGGCAGCACCGGCGAGGGCTGGGAGCTGAGTTTCCTGGGACAGGGGTTCGCGCTGGTCCAGCCCAGCGAGGTCATGCCGCCGCAGAACGCGGGGATCGGCCAGGGCGTCGCAGCGCAGTTCGGCGTGGGCGCCCAGGGCGCCCACGCCCAGAACCAGGGCAACGCCTGGAGCCGTTAGGGCCTGTCCACCGGGCTGAGGTGACAGACGGAAGGGGGCGTCCTCCCAAGGAGGACGCCCCCTTCCGTCACACTCAGGCTCCGAGCGCCGCCCTGGTGCGCTCGATCAGCCTCAGCACCGAGCCGTCCGCCACCTTCGCGGCCTCCTCGAAGCCGAACCAGCGCAGGTCCAGGGACTCGTCACTGATCCGCTCCAGCGCCCCGGCCGGCGCCGGCGCCGCGTACTGGACGTCGAGGTGCCAGTTGCACGGCGCCGGAATCGGGTGCCGGTCCAGCTGTACGGGTCCCACGGGCAGCAGCGTCAGGTCCGGGATCCCGGACTCCTCCGTGGCCTCCCGGAGCGCCGCCCCCGCCAGCGTCTTGTCGGAGGGCTCGCAGTGGCCGCCCATCTGGAGCCACATGTTCAGCTTCCGGTGCAGGGTGAGCAGCACCTTCCCCCGCTCCGGGTCGATCACCAGCGCGCTGGCCGTCACGTGCCCGGCCTCGCACGCCTTCCACATCCCGTCCGGATGAGCCGCCAGATGGTCCAGGTAGAGCCCGCGCAACTCCTCCTGACCGCCCCGGGAGTCGTATTCCTTCAGTACGAGAACTGCGTCGTGGTGCAGGCTCACTTGTCGGGGTTGTCCTCGTCGTTCCCGGCGGGCTCGTCCGGCTCCGCATCGTGCTTCTTCAGATCCGGCTTGCCGCCCGCCGCCTCACCGAGCATCTTGTCCAGCTCGGAGAAGTCCAGCTGCTCGTGGTGGACAAAACCGTCGGGATCGTCCAGGTCCGAGGCCGTCGGCAGGTTGTCCGGGTGCTCCCACAGCGCGTCCCGGCCGTCGGCCCCCCGCGCGTCCGTGAGCGAGGCCCACAGCCGAGCGGCGTCCCGCAGCCTGCGCGGGCGCAGCTGGAGCCCGATGAGCGTGGCGAAGGTCTGCTCGGCGGGACCGCCCGAGGCACGCCGCCTGCGCAGCGTCTCGCGCAGCGCGTCGGACGCCGAGAGCCGGTCCTTCGCGGCCTCGTGCACCACCGCGTCGACCCAGCCCTCCACCAGCGCCAGAGCCGTCTCCAGACGGGCCAGGGCGGCCTTCTGCTCGGGCGTGTCCTCCGGCTGGAACATGCCGGACTGGAGCGCCTCCTGGAGCTCCTCCGGATTGGCCGGGTCGAACTGGCCGACCACGTCCTCCAGCTTGCTGGTGTCGACCTTGATCCCGCGCGCGTACGCCTCGACCGCGCCGAACAGATGCGACCGCAGCCACGGCACATGCGTGAAGAGCCGCTGGTGGGCGGCCTCGCGCAGGGCCAGATACAGCCGGACCTCGTCCTTGGGGACGCCCAGGTCCTTCGTGAACGCCTCGATGTTCAGCGGCAGCAGCGCCGCCTTGCCGACCGGCGCCAGCGGGAGCCCGATGTCCGTCGAGCCGACCACCTCGCCCGCGAGCACGCCCACGGCCTGTCCGATCTGCTGGCCGAACATGGCGCCTCCCATGGAGCGCATCATGCCGATCAGCGGACCCGCCACATCACGCATCTCCTCGGGCAGCACGTCGCCCATGGCGGCGCCCACCCGCTCCGCGACCGGGTCCACGAGCTGCTGCCACGCGGGCAGCGTCGCCTCGACCCACTCCGCGCGGCTCCACGCCACGGCCGTGTGGGCCCCGGAGGGCAGGGACGTCACGCCGTCCAGCCACAGGTCGGCCAGCCGCACCGCCTCGTTGACCGCCGAGCGGTCGGAGGGGCCGACGCTCGCGTCCTTCGTCCCGTCGGAGGTGCCCTGCGCGACCGTCTGGCGCGCGATCTGCTTGGCCATGTCCCAGTTCACGGGACCGCCCTCGTAGCTGAGCATCTGGCCGAGCTGCTGGAAGGCCGCCCCCAGGTCGTTCGGGTTCAGAGAACCGAACATCGCGGCGAACGGATTGTCTCCGCCGCCCGCGCCGCCCGGCAGGCCGAACCCGAAGTTCCCGAAGGGATTGCCGGGACCACCGGCACCCTGACCACCTCCGGCGGGGTCCTTCTTCTTGCCGTCGCCGTCCTCCGGCTCCTCCGGCGGAAGGCCGAATCCGAATGGAGAGTCACTCACGGGGTTCCTCGGCTCGTAGGGCCGGCGGCTTCTCGCCGACGGCGGCTGCCCGACTACACACCCAGCCTAAGACCGACCGGCACCTGGGGCGTCGGTCTGAGCGGCACGGCGTCAGCAGGCTGATCTGCGGACCGCCACCGCCTCGAACTGCGCCGACACCCGGGCGGCTTCCGGGCTCGGTGCTGAGTCGGCCGACGGTCTGCGGCAGGATGGACATCACCTGGTACGGACGCGTGCGTTCACATCCGTACTGAAGACAACCGCTGGAGACGCCCGGTGAGTTCCCCAGATCCGCAGGTTCGCGCAGCGCGAAACCGATCGACTCCGACCCCGTCCCGAGGCCCGGTCGTCGCGGTCACCGGCGCCGCCTCCGGCGTCGGTGACCTGCTCACCCGCCGTCTGGCGGCCTCGGAGGAGATCAAACAGGTCGTCGCCCTCGACGAGCGCCGCGGGGACGTGCCGGAGGCCCAGTGGCACATCCTCGACATCCGCGACCCGGCCATCGCCGAGAAACTGCGCGGGGTGGACGTCGTCGTGCACCTCGCGCTCGACCTGGATCTGGAGACCGACGCCGCCGCCCGTACCGCGTACAACGTGCGCGGCACCCAGACCGTCCTGACGGCGGCGGCCGCCGCCGGCGTCCACCGGGTCGTGCTCTGCACCTCCGCCATGGTCTACGGGGCGCTGCCCGACAACGGCATCCCGCTCTCCGAGGACGCCGAGCTGCGCGCCACGGCCGAGGCCACGGGGGTCGGCGATCTCCTGGAGATCGAGCGGCTCGGCCGCAGGGCGCCCCGCGCGCACCCCGGGCTCCATGTCACGGTCGTCCGGCCCGCCGTCCTCGTCGGCGGTACGGACACGGCCCTCACCCGCTACTTCGAGTCGCCCCGGCTGCTCGTCGTCGCGGGCTCCCGCCCCACCTGGCAGTTCTGCCACGTCGAGGACCTGGTCAGCGCGCTGGAGTACGCCGCTCTCGAAAAGGTCGACGGCGAGCTGGCGGTGGGCTGCGACGGCTGGCTGGAGCAGGAGGAGGTCGAGGAGCTGAGCGGGATCCGCCGGATGGAGCTGCCGTCGGCGGTCGCCCTGGGCGCCGCGGCCCGCCTGCACCGCATCGGGCTCACCCCCTCGCCCGCCGGTGACCTCGCGTACACGATGCATCCCTGGGTGGTCAGCGTCAGCCGGCTGCACGACGCGGGCTGGCGGGCCACCTGGACGAACGAGGAGGTCCTGGCCGCCCTGCTGGCGGAGGTCGAGGGGCGCCACACGGTCGCGGGCCGCCGGCTCGGCCGCAAGGACGCCACCGCGGCGGGCGCGGCGGGGGCGACGGTGGCCCTGCTCGGCACGGCCGCGCTGGTACGCCGGGCCCGCAAGGCCCGCCGCCGCATCTAGCCAGTCGTACGGCCGGGCGCGCCGCCCAGCGGAAGACGGCTTCCACCATGCGGTCTTGTACGGCACGATGGGCGGTATGGCGACCACTCCCACCCACCCCGGTGAGCAGACGGCACAGGACCCGATCCGGCTGCTGGCGATACGCGACACCCCTCTGAGCGTGGACGAGGTCTTCCACGCGGTCGGGGACGACGCCGCCGGCGGCACCGCCCTGTTCGTCGGTACGGTGCGCAACCACGACGGCGGCGCGGACGTGGACGCGCTCGGCTACACCGGCCACCCGTCGGCCGAGGAGGAGCTGCGCCGCGTCGCGGAGAAGGTCGTGGCCGACTTCCCGGTGCGCGCGCTGGCCGCCGTCCACCGGGTGGGCGATCTGGCGGTCGGCGATCTGGCGGTGGTCGTGGCCGTCTCCTGCCCGCACCGGGCCGAGGCGTTCGAGGCCTGCCGCAGGCTGATCGACGACCTCAAGCGCGAGGTTCCCATCTGGAAACACCAGACCTATTCCGACGGGACCGACGACTGGGTGGGGGCGCGGAACGACTGAATCCGGTTCCGGATGCGCCCGCCGACCCGCGGGCGGGCCCCCGCGGACGGGTCGGCGGGGCCCAAACCGGTCGGGCACCCGTACGGCCCGATTTGCGTAACCGGTGCCCTGCCCGGAGCGTTGGACCAGCAGATGGTTAATCTGCTGATCGGTCGGTCGCAGGCGCTGCGAACGCTCATGGGGGTCGGGAGGTCCGAATGGCCGCACTCACCTGGTTGCTCATTCCACTTTTTGCCGCGGTAGGTGCCGCGATATGGGGAAGCTGGGCCCAGAGGAACCGCACGACGGGAGACATAGCCACGCTCAACGGCTACGCACGGTTCCGTGACGCGATGGAAAAGGTACATTCCGGCTCAGGACCGGCCTGACGACGACGGCCGGGGGCTCCTCGTACGGACCGGCCCCAGGGGTGCACTGACAGACCCTTCCCGTACTGTCGTTCCATGCCACGGCGCACCGCGACCATGCTCGCTTCCACCCTCGCCCTCATCGGGTTGCTCTGCGCGGGCCTGCTGCTCCCCGTGCCGTACGCGGAGATGAGCCCCGGGCCGACGGTGAACACCCTCGGTGAAGCGCGTGGCGAGCCGGTGTTGCAGGTGTCGGGGCACAAGACGTACCCGACGTCGGGTCATCTGAACATGACGACGGTCCGGGTGACCGGAGCCGATTACAGGATGAACGTCGTCGAAGCGGTGTACGGCTGGCTGGCACACGACAACGTCGTGGTGCCGCACGACACCCTCTACCCGGACGGCAAGACGGAAGAGCAGTCCACACAGGAGAACGCCGAGGAGTTCAGCCAGTCCCAGGAGAGCGCCAAGGTCGCCGCCCTGGAGGAGCTGAACATCCCGGTCACCTCTTGGATCATCGTCGCGTCCGTCGTCAAGGACAGCCCCGCCGAGGGCACACTGCACGCCGGGGACGTCATCAAGGCGGTGGACGGCTCCCCCGTGAAGGACCCGGCGGACGTCGCCAAGCTCGTCACCAAGCACCGGCCGGGCCAGGACGTCGTCTTCACGGTGGTCCCCGCCAAGGACGCGAAGGCGGCCGAGAAGGCCGGCAAGGAGCCGACGGGCACCAAGGACGTCACCATCACCACCAAGAAGTCCGACGACGGCGACCGCGCGATCGTCGGCATCCAGGCCGGGACCGACCACACGTTCCCGTTCACGGTCGACATCAAGCTCGCCGACGTCGGCGGGCCGAGCGCCGGGCTGATGTTCGCCCTCGGCATCGTCGACAAGCTCACCCCCGGCTCCCTCACGGGCGGCAAGTTCGTCGCCGGTACGGGCACGATCGACGACCAGGGCAAGGTCGGCCCCATCGGGGGGATCGAGATGAAGCTTGTCGGCGCGCGCGACGCGGGCGCCGGGTACTTCCTCACCCCGGCGGAGAACTGCGCCGCCGCGGCCTCGGACATCCCCGACGGGCTCACGCTGATCAAGGTGAAGACCATCGCCGACGCCAAGACGTCCTTGGACAAGGTCCGCTCGGGGGACACGGCCGGCCTGCCGAGCTGTTCGGCAAGCTGACCGGCCGCGCCACCGTCACAGCGGGTCGGACCGGGTGATTACGCCTCGAAGGTGGCGGACAGTGCCTCGGCCAGGCCCGGGACCAGGCCGGAGCCGGTGAGGACCTCGGTCGGCGAGTCCTTCTCGCGCAGCCGCAGCGCCGAGTCCCGCGCGCCGTCACGCAGCACCGCCACCGTCATCCGTACCTCCTGACGGTCGGGGTGGGAGGCGACCCAGTCGGCCAGGCCGGCCTCGTCGAGGCCGTCCGGGACGGACGCCTCCGCGGACGGCGGCAGCATCAGCCGCTCGACGGTCATCGCGCAGCCCGCCACCGCCCCGGGCCACGCGATCGTGGCGAGGAACTCGTCCAGCGGGGTGCCGGCCGGGATCTCGTCCTGCTCGATAGGGGTGAGGGGCGCGGTCGCGTCGCCGTCGTCGAGGCCCAGCTGGGCCGCGAGCTCCGGCTCGTCGGTGCGCAGCCGGGCGGTGTCGACGAGGGCGAAGAGCCGGGCCGGCTGGTCCCAGCCGAGCCCCGCCGCGTACTCGTCGATTTCGAGGACCGCGCGGGTCAGCGGGCTCGCGGCCATGGGGGTACCTGAGGAAACGTTGGACATGGCCGATATCCTGCCCCCTCGGGGACCGCGGACGGGAACTAGGTAAAGCCTCAGTAAGTTGCATGAGTGGGTCCTACGATCGCGGGACCGCTGCAAGGCTGATCCGTTCGACGCTGATTTTAACGACGCTGATCCATACGACCGCGAACTTCGAGGTGCGCACGTTGGCTTTCCAGATGCCGGACCGCGGCGCAGGCCCCGCCGGGCCACGGATGAGAGTGGCCCGCCCGTCCCGGCGTGTCCGGACCCTGCTCATGACGCTGGGGGTGCTGGCCGTACTGGCCATGCTCTTCGTCATGTTCGCCGGGTTCTGGACCGACTGGCTCTGGTACCGCTCGGTCGATTACTCATCGGTTTTCACCACCACGCTCTGGACCAAGGTCGGACTGTTCGCGGTCTTCGGCCTGTTGATGGCCGCCGCCGTCGGGTTCAACATCTGGCTGGCGCACCGGCTGAGGCCGCCGCTGAGCGCCATGTCGATGGAGCAGCAGAACCTCGACCGTTACCGGATGGGTATCGCCCCGTACAAGAAGTGGGTGCTTCTCGCGATCACGGCCCTCGTCGGGCTGATCGCCGGAGCGTCCGCCTCGGGCCAGTGGCGTACGTGGCTGATGTACGTCAACGGGGTGTCCTTCGGGCAGAAGGACCCGCAGTTCCACCTGGACGTGTCCTTCTACGCGTTCGACCTGCCGTGGTACCGCTTCCTGCTGGCCTTCGGCTTCGCGGCCGCCGTGCTCTCCGTGATCGCCGCCGCCGTGACCCACTACCTGTACGGCGGGCTGCGGGTGACGAGCCCGGGAGCGCGCGCGACCGGCGCCGCCACCGGCCACCTCTCCGTGCTGATCGGCGTCTTCGTCTCGCTGAAGGCCGTGGCGTACTGGCTCGACCGGTACGGACTGGCCGTGAAGTCCAGTGACTTCAAGGCGGCGGACAACTGGACGGGTCTGCGGTACGTGGACGCCAACGCGTACCTGCCGGCGAAGACGATCCTGTTCTGCATCGCCGTGATCTGCGCGGTGCTGTTCTTCTCGACCATCTGGCGCCGCACGTGGCAGCTGCCGGTGATCGGCTTCGGCCTGCTGGTGCTGTCGGCGGTCCTCATCGGCGGCCTCTACCCGGCGATCGTGCAGAAGTTCCAGGTCGAGCCGAACGAGCAGGCCAAGGAAGCGCCGTACATCAAGAAGAACATCGACGCGACGCGCACCGCGTACGGCATCGCGGACGCCGATGTGCAGGACTACTCGGGGCAGAGCGATCCGGCGAAGCGGACCGACCAGCGCAAGGCGGCCGACTCCGCGGCCAGTTACCGGCTGGTCGACCCGAACGTGGTCTCGCCCGCGTTCCAGCAGATCCAGCAGGAGCGCAAGTACTACCAGTTCCCGGCGACGCTCGACGTGGACCGCTACGCGGGCGCGGACGGCAAGCCGCAGGACACGGTCATCGGCCTGCGCGAGCTGAACATCAACGGTATCCCCAAGAGCAACTGGATCAACGATCACTTCACGTACACCCACGGGTACGGTGCGATCGCGGCCAAGGGCACGGCCCCGGTGATGTCGAACGACAACGGGAAGACGATCGGCGCCCCCGACTTCACCGAGTCGGGTCTGCCGACGACCGGCGGGCTCCCCACGTACGAGCAGCGGATCTACTACGGCGAGAAGACCGAGCAGTACTCGATCGTCGGGGGCCCGCAGAAGGAGCTCGACTACGAGAAGAACGGCGAGAAGACGACGAGCTACGCCGGCAAGAGCGGCGTGGACCTCTCGAACCCGGTGAACCGCGCGGCGTACGCCGTGGCGTTCAGCGAGCCGCAGATGATCTACTCCGGTGCCATCGGCGAGGGTTCGCGGATCCTGTACAACCGGACGCCGAAGGACCGGGTCGAGGCGGTCGCCCCCTGGCTGACCATCGACGGCGACGCCTACCCGGCGGTGGTCAAGGGGCGGATCCAGTGGATCGTCGACGCCTACACCACGACCAACGGCTACCCCTACGCGTCGCGTACGACGCTGGGGGACACGACGGCCGACTCGCTGACCGACAACCAGCGCGCGGTCGTGGCGCAGCAGAATCAGGTCAACTACATCCGGAACTCGGTGAAGGCGACCGTCGACGCCTACGACGGCAAGGTCACGCTCTACCAGTGGGACACCGAGGACCCGGTCCTCAAGACCTGGATGAAGGCCTTCCCCGGCACGGTGAAGCCCAAGGCGGACATCGACCCGGACCTGCTGGCGCACCTGCGCTACCCGCAGGACATGTTCAAGGTGCAGCGCGAACTGCTCACCCGCTACCACGTCACCAACGCCTCGCAGTTCTACAGCGGCAGTGACGCGTGGCAGGTGCCGGACGACCCGACCAACAAGGACAGCAGTGCGGTTCCGCCGTACTACCTGAGCCTCAAGATGCCGGGCCAGACGGACCAGCGGTTCTCGCTGACGACCACCTTCACGCCCAACGGGCGCCCCAACCTGGGGGCGTTCATGGCGGTGGACGCGGACGCGACCAGTCCGGACTTCGGCAAGATCAGAGTCCTGAGAGTGACCTCCAACGTCCAGGGTCCACAACAGGTCCAGAGCGAGCTGAACGGTGTCGACAAGGTCGCCGAGTTCGTACGGAACCTGAGAGGCACCGACTCGGACATCGAGTACGGAAATCTCCTGACGGTGCCGCTCGACGGAGGGTTCCTCTACATCGAGCCGGTGTACGCGCGCGGTGGCAGCGCCAACTACCCGCTGCTCAAGATGGTGGCCGCCTCCTACGGAGGAGGCAAACCGGTCTTTGAGGAGAGCCTGACCCAGGCGCTCAACGCGGTGTTCGGTACGGAGGGCTCCCAGCCACCGTCGACCACGCCACCACCGCCGGGCGACACCACCAAGCCGCCGCCCACCGGCAGCACGGCGCTCAAGCAGGCCATCGCCGACGCCCAGAAGGCGTACGACGAGGGTCAGGCGGCGCTCGCGAAGCAGGACTGGACGGCGTACGGCAAGGCCCAGGACGAGCTCCAGGCGGCGCTCAAGCGGGCCGCCGAGGCGGACGCGACGGCCGGCACGTCGGAGAAGCCGGGCGACAAGCCGTCCGGCTCGGCGTCGGGGAAGCCCGGTGACAAGCCCTCGGGCTCGTCCACGGAGAAGCCGTCAACCGGAACGTGAGCCGGTGAGCCTCGCGAGCCCCCTGAGTGACTGAGAAAGCGTCACCCCCGCGTCGTGGTACGGTTGGGACACAACGACGCGGGGTGGAGCAGCTCGGTAGCTCGCTGGGCTCATAACCCAGAGGTCGCAGGTTCAAATCCTGTCCCCGCTACGCGAAGTCAAGGGCCCGGATCCTTCTAGGATCCGGGCCCTTGACGTGTGCCGCCGCCACCTGTGTCTCAGGTAGGCCGCGTTGGTTCCCCATCGGGTTTGACTTGTCTCTCTGTGGGCAAGTCGACAAAACGCAACGATGACCTCTCCGGCCGCGATATACCAGCTGTACGTGGGTGGACAGGTGGTGCGACGATGGTATTTATGGGGGATAGGGCAACTCTGTTGGAGACAGGGCGGTTTGTGCAGCAACACGAGGCCTCGGACGCCGAGGCGGAAGCGCGTCACCGCCGCGCCGCCGAGAACGGCGACACCGCGTCGATGAGCGTGCTCGGCGCCCTGCTGCTGCGCCGTGGCGACCTCGACGCCGCCGAGCCCTACCTGCGCGCCGCGACCGCCGAGGGCGAGCGTGCCGCCGCCAACAACCTGGGTGTCCTGCTCCACCAGCGCGGCTATGTCGAGGAGGCGGCGGGCTGGTGGCGGATCGCCGCCGTCGCCGGATCCGCCGCCGCCGCCCACGCCCTCGGCCGCCACTACCGCGAGCGCGGCGACGAGCCCGCCGCCGAGTACTGGCTGCGCCAGTCCGCCGAGCAGGGCCACGCCCTCGGCGCCTACGCGCTCGCCGACCTGCTGGAGCACCGCAGCGACGTCGGCGCCGAGCGCTGGCTGCGCGCCGCCGCCGAGCAGGGGCACCGCGAGGCGTCGTACCGGCTGGCCCGCGCGCTGGAGCGCCGGGCCAAGGAGAGCGCGCGCTCCGGCGCGGACGTCGTCTACAGCAGCAACAGGGGCCAGTACGAGACCGGTACGGGCCGGCCGGTCCCCCCGGGCGCCCGGGGCTCCGCCGCGCCCTCCCCGCCGCGTGCGGACCGCGCTGACCGCACGGACCGCGCAGTCCGCCTCGATCGCACGGACCGCGCCGACGGTCTCGACCGTCTCGACCGCCTCGACCGGCCGGGCCGCCCCGGCCGCCAGGACCGCCGTGCCGGGGCCGACGGGCCGACGCTGATCAGCGAGGCGGCGCAGTGGTACCAGCAGGCCGCCGCACGCGGCCACCGCCGTGCGGCCCTGCACCTCGGCGCGATCCTGGAGAAACGCGGCGAGCTCAAGGAGGCCGGCCGCTGGTACCTGACCGCCGCCAAGGACGGCGAGGCCAGGGCCGCCTGCGCGCTGGGCTTCCTGCTGCGAGACGCCGGGGACGAGGAGAGCGCGGCCGTCTGGTGGCTGCGCGCCGCCCAGGACGGGGACGGCAACGCCGCCAACGCCCTCGGCGCGCTCCACGCCGCCCGCGGCGAGCCGCAGACCGCCGAGCGGTGGTACCGCGCCGCGATGGACGCGGGCGACGTCAACGGCGCGTACAACCTCGGGCTCCTCTGCGCCGCCCAGGACCGTACCGTCCAGGCCGAGCAGTGGTACCGCCGCGCCGCCTACGCGGGCCACCGCGAAGCCGCCAACGCGCTCGCCGTCCTGCTCCTCCAGGCCGACGACGCGACCGGCGCCGAGCCCTGGTTCTCCAAGGCCGCCGAGGCGGGCAGCGTGGACGCCGCGTTCAACCTGGGCATCCTGCACGCGGGCCGCGACGAGGACCGTACGGCCCTGCGGTGGTACGAACGCGCGGCGGCGGCCGGGCACACGGAAGCGGCCCTCCAGGTGGGCATCGCCTACCTGCGGGACGGCGACGAGCAGTCCGCCGAGCGGCACCTGCGCTGCGCCGCGGGCGGCGGCAGCGCCGAGGCCGCCTTCCGGCTGGCCACGGTGCTCGACGCGCGCCGGCCGCCCCCGGGGCCGCCCGCGCTCGGGGAGACGTATCCGGAGAAGAGCGAGTGCGAGCAGTGGTACGAGCGCGCCGCCGAGCAGGGCCACCGCCGGGCGCAGGTGCGCGTCGGCATGCTCGCGGCGGGCCGCGGGGACATGACCGACGCCGCCCGCTGGTACCGCGAGGCCGCCGAGGCGGGCAGCCGGAACGGCGCCTTCAACCTCGGCCTCCTACTGGCCCGTGAGGGCGGCGAGCGGGAGGCGGCCCTGTGGTGGACCCGGGCCGCGCAGGCCGGGCACGGCCGGGCCGCGCTGCGCCTCGCGCTGCTCGCGGCCCGCCGGGGCGAGCTGACCGAGGGGCAGCGCTGGTGCGCCCGCGCCGTCGAGCTGGGCCCCTCGGAGGTGTCGGAACGGGCGGCGCGGCTGCGCGAGGCACTCCACCAGGAGCTGACGGCGTGAGCCCGGCGGAGGTCATTTGCGCTGGTCGACGCCTTGACGTAATGTTCAGTTCAACGGCGCGGGGTGGAGCAGCTCGGTAGCTCGCTGGGCTCATAACCCAGAGGTCGCAGGTTCAAATCCTGTCCCCGCTACTGATAACCGAGGCCCGGATCCCGCAAGGGATCCGGGCCTCGGTTCTGCGCGACGACGGAAAGTGCCCGGCTCCCCAGGATCAGGAGCCGGGCACTTCTGTGTCTCTGCTTTACACCGCTGCTTTACGCCGCCGCGCAGTTCGGGCACGTACCGCGGTACGTCACCTCGACGTCCGAGATCGAGAACCCGAACCGCTCGCCGTCCGGAAGGGACGCCAGCGGGTCACCCGTCGGATGCACGTCCTTGATCGCGCCGCACTGGGCGCAGACCAAGTGGTGGTGCGGGTGATGGGCGTTGGGGTCGTACCGCTTGGCGCGGCGGTCCGTGGACACCTCGATGACCTCGCCCAGCGTGACCATCTCACCAAGGGTGTTGTAGACGGTCGCGCGGGAGATCTCCGGGAGCCTGGCGACGGCACGCGCGTGCACCTCGTCGGCTGTCAGGTGCACATGGTCGCCGTCGAGGACCTCGGCCACGACACGCCGCTGTGCGGTCATACGCCAGCCGCGCTCGCGAAGTCGTTCCAACAGGTCACTCATGGGCCCAGCCTAACAGTGAAGGGACTCAGGTCCCGAACGAGTGTGACTTTGGATGTTTACTTGACTTAGACAGAGTCCATCGTAGGATCGGGATCGGCAAACGCCAAGGGACTGAACGCAGTAATGACGCTGGAGGCGCACGTGACGCAGGGACCACTGACGACGGAGTCCGGGGCTCCGCTGGCCGACAACCAGAACAGTGAGACCGCTGGTGCCGGTGGTCCCGTCCTGGTGCAGGATCAGGCGCTGCTCGAGAAGCTCGCGCACTTCAACCGCGAGCGCATCCCGGAGCGCATCGTGCACGCCCGCGGCGCCGGCGCGTACGGCACGTTCACGCTCACGCGTGACGTCTCGCAGTGGACCCGGGCGAAGTTCCTCTCCGAGGTCGGCAAGCAGACCGAGACGTTCCTGCGCTTCTCCACCGTCGCGGGCAACCTGGGCTCGGCGGACGCCGTGCGCGACCCCCGCGGCTTCGCGCTGAAGTTCTACACCGAAGAGGGCAACTACGACCTCGTCGGCAACAACACCCCGGTGTTCTTCATCAAGGACGCCATCAAGTTCCCCGACTTCATCCACACCCAGAAGCGCGACCCGTACACGGGCTCGCAGGAGGCGGACAACGTCTGGGACTTCTGGGGTCTGTCGCCCGAGTCCACCCACCAGGTGACGTGGCTGTTCAGCGACCGCGGCATCCCGGCGACGCTGCGCCACATGAACGGGTACGGCTCGCACACGTACCAGTGGAACAACGAGGCCGGCGAGGTCTTCTGGGTCAAGTACCACTTCAAGACGGACCAGGGGATCAAGAACCTCACCACGGAGGAGGCCGTCCAGGTCTCCGGCCTGGACCCGGACAGCCACCAGCGTGACCTGCGCGAGTCCATCGAGCGCGGCGACTTCCCCTCCTGGACCGTGCAGGTCCAGATCATGCCGGCGGCCGAGGCGGCCACGTACCGCTTCAACCCGTTCGACCTGACCAAGGTGTGGCCGCACGCGGACTACCCGCCGATCGAGATCGGCAAGCTGGAGCTCAACCGCAACCCGGAGAACATCTTCGCCGAGGTCGAGCAGTCCATCTTCTCGCCGGCGCACTTCGTGCCGGGCATCGGTCCCTCCCCGGACAAGATGCTCCAGGGCCGTCTCTTCGCGTACGGCGACGCCCACCGCTACCGCGTCGGCATCAACGCCGACCACCTGCCGGTGAACCGCCCGCACGCCACGGAGGCGCGGACGAACAGCCGGGACGGCTTCCTGTACGACGGCCGTCACAAGGGCACCAAGAACTACGAGCCCAACAGCTTCGGCGGCCCCTTCCAGAGCGACCGTCCGCTGTGGCAGCCGACCCCGGTCACCGGTGTCACCGGCAACACCGAGGCGCCCGTGCACGCGGAGGACAACGACTTCGTCCAGGCGGGCAACCTGTACCGGCTGCTCTCCGAGGACGAGAAGAGCCGCCTGATCGACAACCTCGCCGGCTTCATCTCGAAGGTGTCGCGTGACGACATCGCCGAGCGCGCGGTGAACAACTTCCGCCAGGCGGACGGCGACTTCGGCAAGCGGCTGGAGTCCGCGGTCCAGGCCCTGCGCGGCTGACAGCTTCGCCTCGCCGAGACGTCAGGGGCCGGATCCTTCGGGATCCGGCCCCTTTCGCCGTGTTTCGCGGTGTTGTCGGGGCCACCGGCCCGGTCGTATCACCCCGCCATGACCGCGGCCCGGGTCTTGGCCGGGGCCCAGCAGCGGATGATGTCGCGTACGGAGACGACGCCGACCGGTTCGTGATCGTCGAGCACGATCAGGTGGCGGAAGCCGCCGTACGTCATCGCTTCCGCCGCCTGTTCGAGCGTCCACGACGGGGCGGCGAAGACGACGTCGCCCGTGGTGTGGGTGCCCGCGGTCTCGGCGTCGGGGCTCTGTCCCGCGCCGAGCGAGACCAGGATGTCCCGCTCGGTGAGGATGCCGATCCCGCAGTGGTCGGCGTCGAGGACGACGGCGGCGCCGACCCGGCGGGCCGCCATCAGCCGGGCGGCCTGGCGGAGGGTGTGGGCGGGGCCGATGGTGAGGACCACCGAACTCATGGCGTCACGGACGAGCATGGGATGGAGCCACCTCCTAGGTGAATCGTCGCGCGGGGTACGCGGGGCGCACACGGCGCGTGCGCGATGCGTACGGAACGTAACGAGAAGCGATTCACAAGTTCACAAGTGGGGGGACTCCCAGAGTCGCACCGATGCGCCGGGTCAACAAGAGGGGCGTAGGAGTGCGGAGGGGGCTTGAAAAGATCACACAAAGCGCCGTCGAGGCATGCCTCACGCTCAGTAGCGCTGGTTCAGGTAGCCGAGCAGCTCCTCGTGGAGCACGCCGTTCGAGGCCGCCGCGTTGCCGCTGTGCGGTCCCGGCTGCCCGTCGAGCCCCGTGAAGCTGCCGCCCGCCTCCTGGACCACGACCGCCACCGCCGCCATGTCCCACAGCGACAGCTCAGGCTCCGCGCACATGTCCACCGAGCCCTCGGCGACCATCATGTAGGGCCAGA
This sequence comes from Streptomyces sp. NPDC087420, assembly GCF_044744165.1. Lineage (NCBI taxonomy): Bacteria > Bacillati > Actinomycetota > Actinomycetes > Kitasatosporales > Streptomycetaceae > Streptomyces > Streptomyces sp. NPDC087420. The sequence continues at coordinate 287,453 of NZ_JBIUXU010000011.1, read as the reverse complement.
AGTCGCCGTAGGCGCGGGTGCGCCAGACGGCCCGGGACAGGTCGAGGAAGCCGTCGAGCCGGCCCTGCTCCTCCCAGCCGGTGATGGAGGAGTACGCGAACGACGCGTCGCCCACGTTCGCGACGTCCGAGACCCGCAGCCGGGTCGCCGAGGAGAGGCTGCGGCCGGTGTAGGCGCCGCCGCCCTTCGCCGCCCACCAGCGCCGGCCCAGCGCGGGCGCGGACACGACGCCGACGACCGGTTCGTACCCGCCCTCGGTGGCCACCATCAGGGAGATCAGCGTCGCCCAGACGGGCACCCCGCGCACGTAGTTCTTGGTGCCGTCGATGGGGTCGATCACCCAGCGGCGCGGCCCCGTGCCCTCGATGCCGAACTCCTCGCCCAGGATCGCGTCCCGTGGCCTGGCCCGCTGGAGATGGCCACGGATCAGCTCCTCGGCGGCCTTGTCGGCCTCGGTCACCGGAGTCATGTCCGGTTTGGTCTCGACCTTGAGGTCGAGCGCCTTGAACCGGTCCATCGTCGCGGCGTCGGCGGCGTCCGCGAGAACGTGGGCGAGGCGCAGATCATCGTGGTAGTCGGGCATGGGCGTCACAGTATCGACCGGTCACCGGGCCGGGCTACGGGGCACGGCCCGGGGGCGGGGGGCGGCGTTGACGCGGTACGGGGACGCGCACCGCGCGCGTTGCCGCGACTCTTGACACTGCGCGACGGCCCGTCAACTCTGAGCGCAGAGCCGACACCCCCGGAGGCAACGATGCCTACCGCACGTGAAGCCCTGCTCGACGCCGCCCAGTCGGCGCTCGCCGAGCTGCCCTGGCAGGCCGTCAGGATGGTCGAGGTGGCGTCCGCCGCCGGGGTGTCCCGGCAGACCCTCTACAACGAGTTCAGCGGCAAGGACGGACTCGCCCGCGCGCTGGTGCGCCGCGAGGCCGACCTCTATCTGCGGGGCGTGGAAGGGCAGTTGGCCGGTACGGACACCCCGGCGGAACCGGCCGACCGGCTGGCGGCCGTCGCCGAGTGGACCGTCGCCCGGGCGGGGGACCGGCCCCTGCTGCGGGCGCTGCTCACCGGCTGCTGGAGGGAGTGGCTGCCCGCGCCGCGCCCGTTACGTACCCCTGGGGCGCCCGAGGCGGTCCCCGCGCGGCGCGCGGCCGACGCGGGACCGCCCGTACCGGCCGAACTGGTGGCGCTCGTACCGGCTGAACTGGTGGCCCTTGTACGGGACCGGTCGGCGAGCACGCTGGACGGGGGGCGTACGGATCACAATCTGCACCGGTGCGAACTGGCCGTACGCCTGGCGCTCTCCCACCTGGTCGCGCCCGGCGCACAACCGGTGGGTCAACTGGTCCGCAGGGCCGTCACGGCGGCGCCCGGCGTGCAGGGCTGACAGACGGCGCCCGCCCCGTGAGGCTCAGTGCGCCGAGCCCGAGAGCTGGAGGCCGATGACGCCGATGATCACCAGCGAGATGGAGACCAGCTTGAGGACCGAGACGATGTCACCGAGGAAGATCATTCCGTAGATCGCGGTGCCCGCCGCGCCGATGCCCGTCCACACCGCGTACGCCGGACCGACGTCGAGCTTCTTCAGCGAGAGCGTCAGCAGACCGAAACTGCCGAGGGCGAAACACGCGAAGGCGATGGTCGGCCACAGCCGGGTGAAGCCGTGCGAGAGCTTGAGACAGACCGCGAAACCCGTCTCCAGGATCCCGGCGACCACTACCAGCAGCCACGCCATCTTCTGGGGCCTCCCGCGTCGGTGACTGCTCGGTGTCGCTCGGTGCGATTATGCACTTACCAACGCCCGGGGTCCGCAAACGTGTTGTGTCAGTCGCCTTCGCGTCGCTCGCGTGTGGCGAGGAGCCGCCGCAGCGAGTAGAGCCGGGCCGGGCTCGCGTGTCCCTCCGCGACCCACGCGTCCAGCGCGCAGTCCGGCTCGTCGTGGCTGCACGCGCGCGGGCAGCCCTCCGTCCCCGGCACCAGGTCGGGGAAGGCCAGGATGACGCGCGACGGGTCGACGTGGTGCAGCCCGAAGGACCGGATCCCCGGGGTGTCGATGACCCAGCCGTCCGCCTTCGCGAGCGGCAGGGCGAGCGCCGAGGTGGTGGTGTGCCGGCCGCGCCCCGTGACCGCGTTGACCAGGCCCGTACTCCGGTGCCTGTCCTCCGGGACGAGCGCGTTGACGAGCGTGGTCTTGCCGACGCCGGAGTGCCCGACGAACGCGGTCGCCTTGCCCTCCAGATACTCCCGCACCCGGTCCGCCGCGAACCCGCTCTCCAACTCGTCGCGCCGCGTGACGACATAGTGGATGCCGAGGTCCTGGTACGTCTCCAGCAGCTCGTCCGCCGACGCCAGGTCGGACTTGGTCAGCACCAGCAGCGGTTCGAGTCCGGCGTCGAACGCCGCGACCAGGCAGCGGTCGATCAGCCGGGGGCGCGGCTCGGGGTCGGCGAGCGCGGTGACGATTGCGAGCTGGTCGGCGTTGGCGACGACCACCCGCTCGTAGGGGTCGTCGTCGTCGGCCGTGCGCCGCAGGACCGAGGTGCGCTTCCCGATCCGTACGATCCGCGCCAGCGTGTCCTTCTTGCCCGACAGGTCACCGACGATGTCGACCCGGTCGCCCACCACCGCGGCCTTGCGGCCCAGCTCGCGGGCGGTCATCGCGAGCACGACCCGGTCCTCGACGAGGCAGGTGAGCCGGCCGCGGTCCACGGTCAGGACCATGCCTTCCGAGGCGTCCTCGTGCTTGGGCCTGATGTTCGTACGAGGCCGGTTGCCCTTCGGGTTCGGGCGGGTACGGATGTCGTCCTCGTCGGGGTTCTTGCCGTAGCGGCGCATCGCGTCAGGCTCCCGCGCCCGCACCCGGGCCGGGGCTCGCTCCCGCGAGCATGTCGGTCCACATCTGCGGGAAGTCCGGCAGCGTCTTGGCCGTCGTCCCCACGTTCTCGATCTCGACGCCGTCGACCACCAGGCCGATGATCGACCCGGCCGTGGCCATGCGGTGGTCGTCGTACGTGTGGAAGACGCCGCCGTGCAGGGGGCGGGGGCGGATGTGCAGCCCGTCGGCGGTCTCCGTGACATCACCGCCCAGCTCGTTGATCTCCTTGGTCAGCGCGGCCAGCCGGTCCGTCTCGTGCAGCCGCAGGTGGGAGACCCCGCGCAGGGTGGACGGGGAGTCGGCGAGGGCGGCGACGGCCGCGATGCCCGGCGTCAGCTCACCGACCTCGCTCAGGTCGACGTCGATGCCGTGGATCCGGCCCGTGCCGGTCAGGGTGAGGGCACTGCCCTCGTTGGTCACGCTCCACTCGCAGGAGCCGCCCATCTCCGTGAAGATCTCGCGCAGCGCGTCCCCGGGCTGCGTGGTGTGCTCCGGCCAGTCGGGGATCGTGACCCGGCCGCCGGTCACCAGCGCGGCGGCGAGGAAGGGCTGGGCGTTGGAGAGGTCGGGCTCGACGGTCAGGTCCCGGCCGAGCAGCGCGCTGGGGGAGACCCGCCAGACGTTCGGCTCGCCGCCCGTCTCCGGCTCGTCGACCTGGGCGCCGACCGCGCGCAGCATGTCGACCGTCATCCGGATGTGCGGCATCGACGGCAGGGACGACCCCACGTGCCGTACTTCCACGCCCTGGTTGAACCGCGCGCCCGACAGGAGCAGCGCCGAGACGAACTGCGACGACGAGGAGGCGTCGATCTCCACGGAGCCGCCGTCCAGCGCCCCGCCGCCCTGCACGGTCAGCGGGAGCGAGCCGCGGCCCTCGTCGTCGATCCGCGCCCCGAGGACGCGCAGCGCCTCGATGACGGCGCCCAGGGGGCGCTCGTAGGACCGGGGGTCCCCGTCGAAGTGCACCGGGCCGTCGGCCAGGGCCGCGACCGGCGGCAGGAAGCGCATCACCGTGCCGGCGTTGCCGACGTCGACGGTCGCGGGGCCGTACAGACCCGCCGGGATGACCCGCCACGCCTCGCCCGTGAAGCCGTCCCGGCCCGCGGCGGCGGAGCTGGACGACACCGTCTCCTCGATCCCGACGCCCATGGCGCGCAGGGCCTCGGCCATCAGCAGGGAGTCGCGGGAGCGCAGCGGGCGGCGCAGCCACCCGGGCTCGGCGGCCAGCGCGGCGAGGATCAGTCCGCGGTTCGTGACCGATTTGGATCCGGGCACGGTGACCGTCGCTTCGACGGCCCCGCGCGCGTAGGGGGCGGGCCAGAGGGCGGGCTGCACGGAGCTTTCGGTCATGCCTTCACTTTAGTGGTTTCGCGCCGACTCGGATCCTGACAAAAAGCGCGGAAACCCGGACGTAACCCAGGTTTGGTAAGGCGGCTACACGGGCGGCGCGGGATCGGGCGCGGGTCAGAGACCCAGCATCCAGCGCCCGCCGCCGATGAGTGAGCAGACCGAGACGGCGTGGAAGAGGAACAGCCACAGCACGGGCGGTACGTTCGTCAGCCGCGCCAGCTGGTCCGCGTCCGAGTCGCCCGCCCCGCCGTGCCGGCGCTTGGACTGGAGCTCGAAGGCCGGCCGTACGCCCCCGAGCAGCAGGAACCACACGGCGGTGTACGCGAACGCCGACTGGACCGTCGGGCCGGTGAGCCAGGAGATCAGCAGGAAGGCCGCGCCGGTCAGGATCACGGTGAGCGCCCCGTACGCGTTGCGGATCATCACCAGCATCGCGATCAGCAGAGCGGTCGCGAGCCACAGCAGCAGCGTGATGTGGTGCGCGGAGAGCAGCCAGGCGCCGCCGAGCCCGAGCAGCGGGGGCGCGGTGTAGCCGGCGGCGGCCGTCAGGATCATGCCGATCCCGGCGGGCTTGCCGCGGCTGACGGTCAGGCCCGAGGTGTCCGAGTGCAGCCGGATCCCGTTCAGGCGGCGGCCGGTGACCAGTGCGATCAGTCCGTGGCCGCCCTCGTGGGCGATGGTGATGGTGTTGCGCGACACCCGCCAGACGGGGTGGGGCACCACGGTGGCGAGGGCGACGACCCCCGTCACGACCACCAGCCATTGGGCCGGCGCCGGCTGACTGCCGAAGACGCGGTCCCACAGGTTGGATATGGACGTGACGTCGATGCTGGCCATTTCTCGGTCGGCTCCTCAACTGGGACGGCGTCGTGGCAGTCTGGCACTTATGTGCGGACGGTATGCGGCGAGCCGGCGGCCCGAGGACCTCCAAGGGCTCTTCGGGGTGGAGAAGTGGGAGCCCGAGGAGACCCTGGCGCCCGATTGGAACGTGGCTCCGACCAAAGAGGTCTACGCGGTTCTGGAACGTCCTGTGAAGGACGCGGAAGAGCCGGATCCGGTTCGGCAGTTGCGCAGGCTCAGGTGGGGGCTCGTGCCGTCGTGGTCGAAGACGCCCGAGGGCGGGGCCCGCATGATCAACGCGCGGGCCGAGACCGTCCACGAGAAGCCGTCCTTCCGCCGTCCCTTCCTCGCCCGGCGCTGCATCCTGCCGGCCGACGGGTATTACGAGTGGGTGACCGGCGTCGACGAGCGGGAGCTGGAGGTGCGGGGGAAGAAGAAGCGCCCGCGCAAGCAGCCGTACTTCGTCACGCCGGCCGACGGTTCGGTCATGGCGCTGGCGGGTCTGTACGAGTTCTGGCGCGACCGGACGCTGCCCGACGAGCACCCGGGCGCCTGGTGGGTGACCTGCTCGGTGATCACGACCGAGGCGGAGAAGTCCCCGCTGGCCGTGGCGCCCGCCGAGGGTCCCGGATCGCTCGCCGACATCCACCCCCGTATGCCGCTGATGCTGACGCCGGACCGCTGGGACGCGTGGCTGGACCCGGCCCGTACGGACCCCGACGACCTGCGTGAGCTGCTCGCGCCGCCGCCGCCCGGGCTGATGCGGGCGTATCCGGTGGCGACGGCGGTCAGCAATGTCCGCAACAACGGGCCGGAGCTGCTGGAGGAACTGGCCGCGCCGGAGGAGAGCACGCTGTTCTGAGGCGGGCTGAGGCGGGCTGAGGCGGGCTGAGGCGTTCTGAAGCGTGGATGACACGTGCTGAGGCGTTCCGGAGCGCGGGCGCGGCAGGATGTGCGTTGTGACTCCTGACACGCGTGGGACGCGGATCCAGACCGTCGGCACTCCGGGCGGCGACGCCCGTATCACCTGGCACCCGGCGGAGGCCCCCCGGCTGGTCCTCGCCCTCGGCCACGGCGCGGGCGGCGGTGTCGAGGCCCGCGACCTCCGGGCCCTCGCCACCGCGCTGCCCCCGCTCGGCGTCACCGTCGCGCTGGTGGAGCAGCCCTGGCGGGTGGCGGGCAGGAAGCTCGCGCCGGCGCCGAAGACCCTGGACGCGGGATGGCGCGCGGTGTGGCCCGCGCTGGCGGAGGCGGGGTCGCCGGTGGTCGCGGGCGGGCGCAGCGCCGGCGCGCGGGTGGCCTGCCGTACGGCCACGGAGCTGGGGGCGTACGCCGTACTGGCCCTCAGCTTCCCCCTGCACCCGCCGGGGAAGCCGGAGAAGTCCCGGGCGGCCGAACTGCTGGGCGCGGGGGTGCCCACGCTGGTGGTCCAGGGCGGAAACGACCCGTTCGGGAAGCCCGCGGAGTTCCCGGACGCGGGTGACGCGTGTGACGCGGGCGGGGAGAACCTCGCGGGTACGGACGGTGGAGGCGCGTACGCGCTGTGCGAGGTGCCGGGCGCCGACCACGCGTTCGCCGTGGCGAAGGGCGCCGCCGTGTCGCAGGAGCAGGCCCTCGCGATCATCACCGCGAACGTGGCGGAATGGGCGGCGAAATTGGCCTGAGGACCGGGTCGTGGCCGGGAATGTGGGACAGATGTCCACTGTTCCACTAGGCAACGGAACACAGAGCATGGAGAGGGAGTCCGTCGTATGGGTTCGACCATCTGCCCGCGCCGCTCAGACGCCAGTGAACTGGAGTGGACGGTGCTTTCCGCGTCCAAGAACGCTCCGGTCCGGGCGGCCGGCGGAGCGGACCACCGGCCCTCGTTGTCACAAGGTCGACTATTCTCCGATTCGAGTGGGTCCGCTTTCGGGCCCGCCACAGCGTTGGAGGAGGTGGGTCCGGTCACTGGGACCGACGCAGGGACCGACGACGGCGGCATCGAAGAGACCACGGCCGAGCGCAACGCCCGTTTCGAGCGGGACGCGCTGGGCTTCCTCGACCAGATGTATTCCGCCGCGCTGCGCATGACGCGCAACCCGGCGGACGCCGAGGACCTCGTGCAGGAGACGTATGCCAAGGCGTACGGCTCCTTCCACCAGTTCCGCGAGGGGACCAACCTCAAGGCCTGGATGTATCGCATCCTCACCAATACCTTCATCAACTCGTACCGCAAGAAGCAGCGTGAACCCCAGCGCAGTGCCGCCGAGGAGATCGAGGACTGGCAGCTCGCGCGCGCCGAGTCGCACATGTCGACCGGTCTGCGCTCCGCGGAGGCGCAGGCGCTCGACCACCTCCCGGACTCCGACGTGAAGTCGGCGTTGCAGGCGATCCCGGAGGAGTTCCGCATCGCGGTGTATCTCGCCGATGTAGAGGGCTTTGCCTACAAGGAGATCGCGGACATCATGGGGACACCCATCGGTACGGTGATGTCGCGACTGCACCGGGGGCGCCGCCAGCTGCGCGGCATGCTGGAGGACTACGCCCGCGAGCGCGGGCTCGTCCCGGCCGGTGCCGGGGAGTCGTCGGACGATCGGAAAGGTTCGGGCTCATGAGCTGCGGAGAGCCGCATGAGACGGATTGCTCCGAGGTACTCGATCATTTGTATGAGTTCCTCGACAACGAGATGCCGGACAACGACTGCACCAAGTTCGAGGTGCACTTCGAGGAGTGCTCCCCGTGCCTGGAGAAGTACGGCCTTGAGCAGGCCGTGAAGAAGCTCGTCAAGCGCTGCTGCGGCCAGGACGACGTGCCGTCCGACCTGCGGGCCAAGGTCATGGGCCGGATCGATCTGATCCGGTCGGGCGAGATCGGGCCGGAGCGGCAGGTGTCGGCGGCGGGCGCGGACGTGCCGCGGGCGGCGCAGGACTGACGTACGGTACGGGCCCTCCGAGCAGGGCCTCGCACCACGGGCCTCGCACCACCCCACAGCCCCCCTTCGCACGGGGCACGAGGGCGTGCCGCGCATCGCGCGGTGCGCCCTCAGCCGTGTCCGCGGCGCTGTGCCGCCCGTACCGCCGTATCACCGGCGGACCGGCCATGTCACTCAAAGGTGCTAATCGTCCTCATCCGGCCTCCGTCCGTCCCCCGACTCGCTAGCCTGACGCTTTGTTTCGGGCCCTTCCGGGCCGGATCGAGGAGCCGAGGAAGGGCGAGAACCCGTGAGGGCCATACCGGGTGCGGCGCGCGCGTACATTCTGGGCGCCGCGCTCTGCGCCGCCGTCTGCCTCCTTCCCGCGTTCCGCCCCGGCACCCCGTGGCGGGCCGTCGCGCTGCTCGCCACGCTGTACGCCTTCTGCGAGATGCCGGCCCGCTGCCGCTTCCTCGGGCGCTCGCTGCACGGCTCCGTGCCGGTCGCCGCCGGATCGTTCCTTCCCGTCCTCCTCGCCTCCGCCCTGTTGCTGCCGCCCGCCGCCGCCGCGCTGGTCGCCGTGCCCGGCGCGCTGCTGGGGCGCGTCGAGCAGCGGCCGAAGGGCGCGCGCCGGGTCTGGCGGGCCGCGCAGCTCTCCCTCGCCACCTGGGCGGCGGCGCGGGTCCAGGTCCTGTTCGGCGGTCCCGTCGCCCTCGGGGGTGGTGGCTACGGGCTCAAGACGCCGGACTTTCCCTATGTGTTGCTACCCGCCGGGGCGGCGACGCTCGCCTTCTGTCTGGTTCTCGCCACGCTCGACGGCGGGGTGCTGGCGGCGGCCGAGCGGCTGCCGCTGCGGAGCGCGTGGCGCGGGCTGTTCGTCCGCTCGCTGGCCCCGCACGGGGCGCACGGCCTCGCCGGGCTGATGATGGCGGTGCTGTGGCGGAGCCCGTACGGCCCGCTCTCCGCGTTCTTCGTCCTGCTGCCCATGTACATCTCCTGCTGGGTCTTCGCGCAGTACCACCGCGAGTCCGCCGCGCACCAGGCCACGATCAGGGCGCTCGTGCAGGCCGTCGACATCAAGGACAAGTACACGCGCGGGCACAGCGAACGGGTGGGGCGCGCCTCGGTGTTGATCGCCCAGGAGCTGGGCATGGACCGGGACCGGGTGGAGGTGCTCCGGTTCGCCGGGATCCTGCACGACGTCGGCAAGCTCGGCGTACCGACGCGGGTGCTGCGCAAGGACGGGCCGCTGACACCCGACGAGCGGCGGGTGATCGAGCTGCACCCCGAGTACGGGCACGAGATGGTGCGCGGCATCGGCTTCCTCGGGGAGGCGCGGGAGGCGATCCTGCACCACCACGAGCGGCTGGACGGCAGCGGGTACCCGTACGGGCTGTCGGGCGCCCAGATCCCCGAGTTCGCACGGGTGGTGGCGGTGGCGGACGCGTTCGACGCGATGACGTCGACCCGCTCGTACAGCAGGGCGAGACCGGTGGGCACGGCGGTGGCCGAACTGGAGCGCTGCGCGGGCACCCAGTTCGACCCTCACATGGTGAACGCCCTGGTCCGGGCCCTGTCCCGGCACGGCTGGCAGACGACGGTGACGGCGGACGAGGCGGGGGCGCCTCCGGCGCCGGGTGGGGGTCCGCCACCGGGCGCGGCGCCGCCGTCGGCAGCGGGTCCCCACCCGGCCGCCGGGCCGCCGACGGCGGGACCGCCGCCGGGGGCGGGCGGGACGGCGCCGACGACACAGCCGGGCCCCGCACTGCCGCTGCCTCCACCGAAGCCCGCTTCCGGCCCGGTCGCGGAGCCTCCCGCCCTGGGGTGGGTACCGGCCCCCGCTCCAGCCCCCGGTGGCCCCCACACCCGCCGTCGCGGTCTCCCGCCCGCGTCCCGTCTCTCCGTCTCCCCGCGCGTGCCCCCCAGGGGGCGCAAGTGAGTGCGGGCGCGGTTCCGACGCCGGCGCTCGCGGGCGGGGCGCGGCCCGCGTTCGCCGTTGTCGGGGTGTACGGCGCCGCCGCCCTCCTCACCGGGGCCGCGCTCGGCGCGACGCTCTGGCATGGGCTCGCCGAGCCCCGTACCGCCCTCGCCTTCGGCCTGCTCGTCGTCGTCGGGGAGCTCGCCCGCTGGGGCGCACTCCCCGGCGAGCGGGAGCCCGCGCCCCTCGGGGCCGCCGGTGCGCTCGCGTACGCCCTCCTCGGCGAGAACGCCGGGCAGCGCACCACCCACGGCGTCCTCCAGACCCTCGCCGTCGTGGTCGCGGCCACCCTCGCCGGATCCGTACCGCACATCGCCAAGGGCCGCGGCCCCGCGCTCGACCACCTGGTCCGCCGCGTCCTGACCGTCGCCTTCGCCGCCGTGTGCTTCCAGCCGCTGTACAACGCGGGCTACACCTCCGCCTACCTCCCCGGCGGCTCCGACGGCCTTCCGGAGCGCTTCGGCAAGGGCCCCTTCTACGCCGTGACGCTCCTGCTCCTCCTCGTCCTCACCGCCCTCTGCGACGCCGTCCTCGCCGCCGTGATGGTCCGCGCCCGCACCCGCCACCCCTTCGGCCCCCTCCTCCGCGACGAGCTGCGTGCCCTCCTGCACATCGGCTCCGCCGTCTGCGCCACCGGCGCCGTCATCGCCCTCGGGGTCGCCGTCGCGGGACTCTGGGCGCTGCCCGTGTTCTGCGTACCGCTGCTGCTGACCCAGCTGTCCTACCGGCGGTACGCCGCCGTGCGGACCACGTACCGCCAGACCATCGCCTCCCTCGCCCGCGCCACCGAGATCGCCGGCTACACCCCCCACGGCCACGCCCGCAGAGTCGCGGAGCTGAGCCGCGCCGTCGGCCGTGAGCTGGGCCTCTCCGGACCGGAGCTGACCGTCCTCGAATACGCCGCCCTCATGCACGACATCGGACAGCTCTCCCTCGTCGACCCCGTCCCCGAAGGCGCCACCGCCCTCCTCCCGGCCGACGAACAGCGCCGTATCGCCCTGCTCGGCGGCGCGGTCGTCCGCCAGACCGGAGTGCCCGCCGCCGTCGCCGTCGTGGTGGAACGCCAGGCCGATCCGTACCGCGAACAACCCCTCTCCGCCAGGATCGTCCGCACCGTCAATGCGTACGACGACCTCACCGGGGAATGTGCCAGTGCGAGTGGATCGCCCGGCGGACCGCTCAGCGGACCGCTCGGCGCACTGGAGCGGCTGCGGCTCGGGACGGGGCACGACTACCAGCCCGAGGTCGTGGAATCCCTGGCACGCGTGCTGTCCCGCGGCGGCCCCGCCCCCGGCAGGGTCGGGTAACCCATGGGTAATGAGCGGGCGTGGGACCGGGCATGGTTGGATGCGAAGAAGAGGAAGAAGAGGGTGTCCGGGGGCACAGACCCGAGCGACCGGCAGGCGGGAATCGTGAGGATCTTCGGGAAGGTACGGCATCGGCCCTCCGCCTCGTGGCGGCAGGCCACCGACCGCGCGTTCACGCTGATCGGTGACGGCCGGTACGAGGACGCGGGCGCGCTGCTCACCCGTGCGGCGGACCTGGAGCCCTGGCTCTCGGAGTCGTGGTTCAACCTGGCGCTGCTGCACAAGTTCCGCCACGACTGGGAGCAGGCGCGCGCCGCCGGGCTGCGCGCCGTCGCGCTGCTCGACAAGGAGACCGGCGCTCCCGACTGGTGGAACGTCGGCATCGCCGCCACCGCCCTCCAGGACTGGCCGCTGGCCCGCCGTGCCTGGCAGGCGTACGGGCTGAAGGTGCCCGGCAATCCGCACAGCGTCGAGGCCAACGGCGAGCCCGAGGGCATGGAGCTGGGCAGCGCCGCCGTCCGGCTCTCGCCGGAGGGCGAGGCCGAGGTCGTGTGGGGCCGCAGGCTCGACCCGGCCCGCATCGAGCTGCTCTCGATCCCGCTGCCGTCGTCGGGCCGGCGCTGGGGCGAGGTCGTGCTCCACGACGGCGTACCGCACGGTGAGCGCACGACGGCCGCCGGGCCGGACGGCAACACCCGCGCGTACCCCGTCTTCGACGAGATCGAGCTGTGGGCGCCGTCGCCCGTCCCGACCTGGGTGGTGCTGCTGGAGGCGGCCACCGAGGAGGACCGGGACGCCCTGGAGCGCCTCGCGGCCGACGCGGGTTTCGCGGCCGAGGACTGGTCGTCGTCCGTACGACTGCTGTGCCGGGCCTGCTCGGAGAGCCGGATGCCGAGCGCCGAGGGCGACGGGGAGCACCTGGACCCGCACGACCACAGCGAGCCGGGGCACCCGGGTCCGCTGGGGCACCGTACGGCCGGCGAGCTGTGGGTGCCGGAGCGCGAGTGCGGGATCGCGGCGCCGCAGGGGTTGGTGCGGGGGCTGCTGGACGGGTGGGTCGCGGACAGTCCGGACACCCGGGAGTGGCGCGATCTCGAAGAGGTCTGCTGAGGTCCGCCTTCGCCGGGCAGAGGCAGGAGACGCCGGCCGGATCCCGCCGACGGCTGAACGGCACTGAGTGCTGCCCTTAGGCTGTACGGGCACATCGTGCCGATCGTGCGGGCAGCATCGGGAACCGAGGAAGGCGTACTGCGGACATGGCGCAGCAGGAGACGGACCAGCGGATCGACAGTGGGACCACCGTGGCGGGGACGGCGGACGGGTTCGCCGACGACACGGAGGGCGCCGCGGAGCGTGAGCTGGCACACCGCGAGCGCGGCACGCCCCGCCCGATCACCGTCGTCGGGAATCCGGTGCTCCACAAGGAGTGCCGGGACGTCACGGAGTTCGACGACTCCCTCGCCGCGCTGATCGACGACATGTTCGCCAGCCAGCACACGGCGGAGGGCGTCGGCCTCGCCGCCAACCAGATCGGCGTGGACCTCAAGGTCTTCGTGTACGACTGCCCGGACGACGACGGCAAGCGCCACGTCGGGGCCATCTGCAACCCGGTGCTGGAGGAACTGCCGCCCGAGGAGCGCCACTTGGACGACTCCAACGAGGGCTGCCTGTCGGTCCCGACGGCGTACGCGGCCCTGCCCCGCCCCGACTACGCGGTGGTGCGCGGCCAGGACGCCCAGGGCAATCCGGTCAAGGTGGCGGGCACCGGTTACTTCGCCCGCTGCCTCCAGCACGAGACGGATCACCTGTACGGATACCTGTACATCGACCGGCTGTCGAAGCGGGACCGCAAGGACGCGCTCAAGCAGATGGAAGAGGGAACGCCGCGCTACGAGACGGTCCCGAACGCCTGAGCGCCTGAGGCCAGGACGGAAGCGGGGGCCGGGGCCGGCCCCTGGAACGTGCGCCGGTACGCGTTCGGCGTCGTCCCGAGGGTCCGCAGGAAGTGATGGCGGAGCCCCGCCGCGTTCCCGAACCCGGCGCGCCCCGCGACCCGGTCGACCGTCTCGTCCGTCCCTTCCAGCAACTCCTGCGCCAGCAGCACCCGCTGGCGCAGGAGCCAGCGGTACGGAGTGGTCCCCGTCTCCTGCTGGAAGCGGCGGGCGAAGGTGCGCGGTGACATGTGGGCCCGCGCGGCCAGCTGCTCCACGGTCATCTCGCGGTCCAGGTGGCGCTCCATCCAGGACAGCACCTCCCCGACGGTGTCGCAGGCGACGGGCAGCGGCCGCTCGATGAACTGGGCCTGGCCGCCGTCGCGGTGGGGCGGGACGACCATGCGGCGGGCGAGCGCGTTGGCGATCTCCGGGCCGTGTTCCTGCCGTACGAGATACAGGCACGCGTCGATGCCGGCGGCCGTACCGGCGGACGTGATCACGGGGCCGTCCTCGACGTACAGCACGGCGGGCTCCACCCGCGCCTCGGGAAAACGCCGGGCGAGGTCGGTCGCGTGCCGCCAGTGCACGGTGCAGCGGCGCCCGTCGAGGAGGCCCGCGGCGCCGAGCAGATAGCCGCCGGTGCAGACGCTGAGCACCCGTGCGCCCCGGTCCACGGCACGCCGCAGCGCCGCCAGCAGCTCCTCGGGGAACTCGCGCACCGCGTAGGCGTCGCCCGCGGGTACGGCGATGAGGTCGGCCTCCTCCAGCCGTTCGAGCCCGGCCAGCGAGCCGAGGGTGAACCCGGCGTGGGTACGCAGCACGGGCCCCTCCCCGGAGACCACCGCGAAGTCGTAGACGGGCAGCCCGTCGTCGCTGCGATCCAGCCCGAACACCTCGCAGACGACTCCGAGTTCGAAGGGGTGGACTCCGTCGAGCAGGACGGCGGCGACGTTTTTCATCATGCGACCAGTGTGGCAGTAATTCGAGGTTCGACGACAGTCCTGCCACTGCCTTCTGTCGAACATCTCCACGACGCTGGATGCATGGACACCTTCCTGGCGTTTGTCGCCCTTACGGCCCTGTTCGTCCTCCTGGCCCTCCCGGCCCTGCTCTGGCTCCTCAAGGATCTGTCGATCGACCGCCAGTTGCGCCACGCGACGGTCCGGAGGGGGGATCCGAAGGCCGCACGGGGCGACGGACGGGCGCCGAGCGGGCCGAGCGCGCCGGCACCGAGTGCAGGACTGCTGCCGCGCCGGCGCCGACCGCGTACCACAGCAGGTCAGGTGCGTTGAAGGTCGAACCCAGCACCAGCCGGGCGAGCCCGCTGCGCGCGGCGAGGCCGGCCGGGACCGGGGTGAGCTGGAGCAGTTCGACCGCGCAGCTGAACACGAACGCGCCGACGGCGACGGTGCGGGGCCGTACCCGGGGGACGGCGCACACGACGAGGGTGTGGACGAGCGCGGTGTACAGCGCGTCGCCCGCGTACTTGGCGAGATCGCCGTCCGCCCACGCCCTGATCCCGAGCCCCGCGGCGACGGTCGACACGGCACACGCGAGAGCTGTCAGCCGTGTACGGATCACGGCGTGAGCGGAGAGCCGGACCACGGCGGGACCTCCAGGCTGTGCAGGCGGCCCAGCACCACCGCGTCGTGGTTCACCGACACCCCGAACTCCGCTGTCAGGGCCTCGCACAGCCACCGCGCCGGTGCGCTGTGGTCGACGGCGGCCGGGTCGTCCGTGACGGGCCCGGTCGCGAGACGGCGGCGGGGGTCGAGGGCGGGCGGGACCTCTCCCCGGGCCTCGGGTTCGGTGATCCCGGGCGGCCCGACGGTGACCTCCCACACGATCCGCCCGGCCTCGGCGGCCGTGACCCGCAGAATCGGCGCGTCCGGTTCGAGGTTCATCGTGCTGCCCATACTCAGGACGAGGCCGCCGGAAACCGCCGACGCGGCCGGGGCGGGCGACCGCATCACTCCCTGTCCTGCCCTCTCCACCAGGGCGAAGGCCCAGCCCCCGGCCTCGGTGTCCGTGCCGGCCCGGCCCACCGCCGCCGCCGAGGGGAACCCGTTCGCGAACACGGGCGGGACCACCAACTGTCCCGGCCGGTCCTTCATCACCAGCGGTGGCTCCGGCGGCGGGAACGCCGTTTCGCGCCGCCTCTCCTCCGTCACCGGATGCGGCGACAGCCCGCGCCCGGTGCCCAGGAGACCCGGCAGCTCCGTCGGCTCCACTCCGCGCGCCAACACCAGCCACCACTTGGCCCGGAACCCGCGCTCCTCCGCCACCAGCCACGCCAGCCCGTCCGGCTCCACGGCGGCCTCCGCCGCGGCGGCCCTGTGCGAGGCCGAGAGCAACTCCCGTCCCCGCCGGGGTGTCAGCAGCGGCCCCAGCACACCGTCCGCGACGAGCCCCAGCGGGACCACGTGCTCCTCGTCGTAGGGGCGCCACTCCCGCATGCTGTCGCGCAGCGTCGCCCACGCCTCGTCCACGGAACCCCAGCGCGCGAGCTCCCATGCCCGTGCCACCGCTTCCCCGAACGGACCCTCGACGGTGTGGCGGTACGTGCCGTCGGCGACCGCGTGCGACACCGACTCGATCACCGCGGGATCGACCGCCGGGAAATCCTTCCGCAACCACTTCTGCTCGGGCCCCTCGCCGGAATAGTCCCGTTTTGCCGCGGCCCGGCATCTCATCGGGAGCAACTCCCGCACCGTGTACGCCGAGTCGGGGAAGCGCGCGGCGGATCCTCCGCCCGCCGGAGGTCCGCCCAGCAGGACGGCGAGCTGATTCTGGATCGAGGCCGCGCGTTTACGGCCGGCCCGCACCGCCGGCGCCAGCAGCGTCAACGCCCCGTCCGGATCACCGGCCAGGGCCAGCCGCCGTGCGCGCTCCACGTCCGCGTCCAGGGCGTCTGTGCAGGGGCTCACGAAGTGGGGATCGCGGACAGCGGCGTCGGCGAGGAATCTCTCGTGGGCGGACTCCATGTACGCCCGGAACGACGGGTACCGGGCGGGCTCCGAGCCGCTCCACGCCGACCGGACCCGCACGGCCCACTCGCCGTCCTCCGCCACGTCCAGCGGGTCGAGCAGCACGTCCACGAGGGCCGAGTCGTCGGCGAGCCGCAGCGACCGGCCCCCCGGCCCCGCCCCGTCCCGGGCGTTCTTGTCGTCCCGGCCGGCGTGCTCCTTCCGTATCACCCCCGGATCGGCCGGGCCACCGTCGATCCGGATCGTTTCCGTCCGTGCCAGCAGCCATACCGACGGGCCGATCATCCGCCACCCGTCGGTGACCTCCAGGAACGCCCGGAACGACGGCGGCAGCGGACGCCCCGCCCGCGCCTCCAACACCGCGACGGCCTTCGGATCCGCCGGCTCGAACCCGAGCCACCGCCGCTCCCGCGCCTCACGCAGCCCGTGCCTGTCCGCCACGGCCGGATCGACCGAGGCCGACTCCGCGCTCCACCCGCGCAGGAACGGCCGCCAGTCGAACTCCTCGCCCGGGTGGGGACGGCCGTGCCGCGTGTTCGTCGTCATGTGCCCATCGTGTACGGCCCCACTGACAACGCGCCGCCCGCCCCTGACAACGCGGCGCCCGCCCCGCACCCTCCCGGAAAAGCCTTCGCCTCGATCCGCCGGCTCACCGACCATGGGCGCATGGCACCCACAGACACCCTGGCGCGGGTCGAGGCGGACCTGGCCGCCGGGCGGACACCTCTGGCGCGTCAGCGGTTGCGCGGCCTCGTCGCCTCTTACCCGTGCGACCTGACGCTCCGGCGCCGGCTCGCCGACATCCACCGGCTCTACGGCGACCGTGCCGAGGCCGGGCGGTGGACGTACCTCGAAGAGGACAGGGACGCCGGCGAGACCGCCGCCTTCGAGGCGCGGTACGCCACCCCCGAGCGGCTCATGCGGGCGCTGGCCTGGCACGGGCCCGAGGCGCTCGCCGCCTCCACGTTCGCCGCCGCGCAGCTGGCCGCCGTACGGACCGCCTGCTCGGCCGCTTTCGGGCGGCCCGTCGACTGGGACTCCGTACCGACGGCCGCAGCGGACGAACCCCAGGGGGACGCACGGCCGTTCGGCCTGCTCGGGAAGCTCCCAGAAGCGCGCCCCCCCCCCGCCGCAGCGGAGGCGGGGCGCGCCCCGGTCGTACAACAGCGGCCTAGAAGTCGTCGTCGAAGCCGACCGACCCCTCCACCGCCACCTGGTACGCCGACGGGCGGCGTTCGAAGAAGTTGGTCAGTTCCTGCACACCCTGGAGCTCCATGAAGGAGAACGGATTCTCCGAGCCGTACACCGGCGCGAAGCCCAGCCGCTGGAGGCGCTGGTCGGCGACGCACTGGAGGTACTCGCGCATCGACTCCGTGTTCATGCCCGGCAGGCCGTCGCCGCACAGGTCGCGGCCGAACTGCAACTCCGCCTCGACGGCCTCCTTCAGCATGTCCGTGACCTGCTGCTGGAGCGCGTCGTCGAACAGCTCCGGCTCCTCCTTGCGTACGGTGTCCACGACCTCGAAGGCGAAGTTCATGTGCATCGTCTCGTCACGGAACACCCAGTTGGTGCCGGTGGCCAGGCCGTGCAGCAGACCGCGCGAGCGGAACCAGTACACGTACGCGAAGGCTCCGTAGAAGAACAGCCCCTCGATGCACGCCGCGAAGCAGCTCAGGTTCAGCAGGAAGCGGCGGCGGTCCGCCTTTGTCTCCAGGCGGTCGATCTTCTCCACCGAGTCCATCCAGCGGAAGCAGAACTGCGCCTTCTCGCGGATCGACGGGATCTCCTCCACCGCGTCGAAGGCCGCCGCGCGGTCGTCCGGGTCGGGCAGATAGGTGTCGAGCAGCGTCAGGTAGAACTGGACGTGCACGGCCTCCTCGAAGAGCTGGCGGGAGAGGTACAGCCGCGCCTCGGGGGAGTTGATGTGCTTGTAGAGCGTCAGCACCAGGTTGTTCGAGACGATCGAGTCGCCCGTCGCGAAGAACGCGACCAGCCGGCCGATCATGTGCTGCTCGCCGGGCGAGAGCTTGGCGAGGTCGGCGACGTCGGAGTGGAGGTCGACCTCCTCCACCGACCAGGTGTTCTTGATCGCGTCGCGGTAGCGCTCGTAGAAGTCCGGGTAGCGCATGGGGCGCAGGGTCAGCTCGAAGCCCGGGTCGAGCAGGTTCTTCTCGGCGGGACTCTTCTCGGGGGAACTCATTACTGGCAGGCCTCGCAGGACTCGGGGTTCTCCAGGGAGCAGGCGATCGCGTCCGCGTCCGGAACCATCGGGTTCGCGGGGGCCGGGGACGCCTGCTGGAGCGGGATGGTGGTGGCGGCCGCGCCGGCGGGCGCGGGCACGGTGGCCGCCGCCTGGGCGCTCCCCGCCGCGCGGGCGATGCGCGTCGCGGGGCGCGAGCGCAGGTAGTACGTGGTCTTGAGGCCCTTCTTCCAGGCGTACGCGTACATCGAGCTGAGCTTCCCGATGGTCGGCGTCTCCAGGAACAGGTTCAGCGACTGGCTCTGGTCGAGGAACGGCGTACGGGCCGCCGCCATGTCGATCAGACCGCGCTGCGGGATCTCCCACGCGGTGCGGTAGAGCTCGCGCACCTCCGCCGGGATCCAGGTGAAGCCGGCCACCGAGCCGCTGGACTCGCGCAGCGCCTCACGGGTCTGCGCGTCCCAGACGCCCAGGTCCTTGAGCTCCTGGACCAGGTACGAGTTGACCTGGAGGAACTCGCCCGACAGCGTCTCGCGCTTGAAGAGGTTGGAGACCTGCGGCTCGATGCACTCGTACACGCCCGCGATCGAGGCGATGGTCGCCGTCGGCGCGATCGCGAGGAGCAGGGAGTTGCGCATGCCGCTCTTCGCGACGCGGGCGCGCAGCGCGTCCCAGCGCTCCGGCCAGTTCAGCTCGACGTCGTAGTGGTCGGGGTGCAGCACGCCGGCGGCGGTACGGGTCTCCGACCACGCCGGGAGCGGGCCGTTGCGCTCGGCGAGCGCGCAGGACGCCTCGTACGCGGCCAGCATGATCCGCTCGGCGATCTTCGTGGAGAGCGCGGCGGCCTCGGCGGAGTCGAACGGCAGGCGCTTCTTGAAGAAGACGTCCTGGAGGCCCATCGCGCCCAGGCCCACCGGACGCCACTTGGCATTGGAGCGGCCGGCCTGCTCGGTCGGGTAGAAGTTGATGTCCACGACCCGGTCGAGGAAGGTGACGGCCGTACGGACGGTCTCGTCCAGCCGCTCCCAGTCGATCTCGCCCGAATCGAGCACGAAGGCGCCGAGGTTGACCGAGCCGAGGTTGCAGACGGCGGTCTCGCCGTCGTCCGTGACCTCCAGGATCTCCGTGCAGAGGTTGGAGGAGTGGACGACCTTGCCGGGCAGGGCGGTCTGGTTGGCCGTACGGTTCGACGCGTCCTTGAAGGTCATCCAGCCGTTGCCGGTCTGGGCGAGCGTACGCATCATGCGGCCGTACAGCTCACGGGCCGGGATGGTCTTCCGGGCCAGGCCGGCGGCCTCCGCCCCGCGGTACGCGGCGTCGAACTCGTCGCCCCACAGGTCCACGAACTCCGGCACGTCGGCGGGGGAGAACAGCGACCACTCGCCGTCCGCCTCGACGCGGCGCATGAACTCGTCCGGGATCCAGTGGGCGAGGTTCAGGTTGTGCGTACGGCGGGCCTCCTCACCGGTGTTGTCGCGCAGCTCCAGGAACTCCTCCAGGTCCGCGTGCCAGGTCTCCAGGTAGACACAGGCCGCGCCCTTGCGCCGGCCGCCCTGGTTGACCGCCGCGACCGAGGAGTCCAGGGTCCGCAGGAACGGGACGATGCCGTTCGAGTGCCCGTTCGTGCCGCGGATCAGCGAGCCGCGCGAGCGGATGCGGGAGTACGAGAGGCCGATGCCGCCCGCGTGCTTCGACAGGCGCGCGACCTGGTGGTAGCGGTCGTAGATCGAGTCCAGCTCGTCCAGCGGGGAGTCCAGCAGGTAGCAGGAGGACATCTGCGGGTGGCGCGTACCGGAGTTGAAGAGCGTCGGAGAGGACGGGAGGTAGTCCAGGCGGCTCATCAGGCGGTAGAGGGAGGCGACCTCCTCCAGCGCGCGGACGCCGGTGTCCTCGGCGAGACCGGCGCCGACGCGCAGCATGAAGTGCTGGGGGGTCTCGACGACCTTGCGGGTGATCGGGTGGCGGAGCAGGTACCGGCTGAAGAGGGTACGGAGCCCGAAGTAGCCGAAGCGGTCGTCGGCGTCCGGGTCGATCAGCGCGTCCAGGAAGTCGGCGTGCAGCGCGACGAAGTCGGCCGTACGGTCCGCGATCAGGCCCTCGCGGTGCCCCACCGCGACGGACGCGGAGAACGCCACGGCGCCCTGGCTCGCGGCCTCTTCGGCGATGGTACGGGTGAGCAGCCGGGCGGCGAGCCGGGAGTAGGCCGGGTCCTCGGAGATGAGCCCCGCGGCCGCCTCGGTGGCGAGCTCGCGCAGCTCGGCCTCGTCCGACCGGGCGTTGCGGCCGCGCAGCGCGGCGCCGGCGACGCGTCCGGGGTCGGTGTCGGGCAGATCGGCGGTCAGGTCGGTCAGGAGCCGCAACAACGCGGTCCCGGGTCCGTCGGTCTCCTGCGCGGAGACCTCGGAGATGCCTGAAGCCGGATCGGCTGGCGCGATGGTCACGTGGTGCTCTCCCTCGCTCGGCTCTGGGCCGTCGGCGGGGAAGCGGGGGCGCGTGGATCCGGCACGGCCCGTCTCCGGGCAGCACGAACCACGGCGTCTCCGGCCCAGCCTCGGGGCCCGGACGTCCTGGCATCCGGTTCGGTCGAGCCGGACGCGTCGCCGGCAGGTATTCGGACTCACGGGTATGACAAAGCACACCACAGCAGACCGTTGCGGGACAGTTCCGGATTCACACCGGATTCCCCTGCGTCGACAACGAGGTTGAGCATACATCTGGGGGGCGCACGGTGAAGCACCCCCTAGATGTTGTGTCGCGCCCCACTTCGCCCGCCTGTGT
The DNA here is from genome assembly GCF_044744165.1 of Streptomyces sp. NPDC087420. Taxonomy (NCBI): domain Bacteria; kingdom Bacillati; phylum Actinomycetota; class Actinomycetes; order Kitasatosporales; family Streptomycetaceae; genus Streptomyces; species Streptomyces sp. NPDC087420. The sequence continues at coordinate 266,311 of NZ_JBIUXU010000011.1, read as the reverse complement.
CGGACCTCTCCGCTATCGTCGTTGGGACAAGGAGGTGCGTCATGACAGCCCCTGATTACACGACCCAGATCCTTCCCGAGGAGTTCGACGAAGCCACCCGGATACTGGCCCGGACGATAGAGGGCATCCGGCTGGAACTCATCGACGGGAAGATCAGGAGCAGGGTTGTGCCGGACGGGGACCACGACACCATCGTCGAATGGCTGACGCGTATCTGCATGCAGTCCCGGCCCGAGCTGTGGCTCTACCCCGATCGCGGGCTCCAGGTACAGGAGTACCGAAGCGGGAGGGCACGCCCGGACGGTGTGCTGGCCCCCAGCCGCGTCTTCGCAGGCCAAGGAGAATGGGCCGACCCCACCCCCGTCCTCATGGCCGTCGAAGTCACTTCGTACGACTCCGACACCGACGAGCGGGACCGCGTGCAGAAGCCGCGTGCGTACGCCCAGACCGGCATCCCGGTCTATCTGCTGATCGACAGGGACAGCTGCGTAGTGACCGTTTACAGCGAGCCTGATGGCGCTAGGTACGAGAACACCCACACCGTGCCGTTCGGCAAGGACGTCAGGCTCCCTGACCCCGTGGGGATCACCCTGGAGACCGAGCAGCTCAAGGAATGGGTGCGCTGACGACGGACGGGCCGCCGGATGGTTCCGGCGGCCCGTCGTGTGTCATGCGTTCCCGCAGCCCCTCAGCGCACCGGGTCCGGGTCCGCCGGAGCCAGGGGGAGGTCCTTCTTCACGCCGGGGTCGCCGATGTCCGCCGTGTAGTCCGACGGGCTGGTCTCGTCCACGCCCTCCGGGGCCTTGGCCGCCTTCAGGACGAAGGTCAGGACCACGCTCACCACGAGGTTCAGCACGAACGCCGTCAGGCCGATGTAGCCGATCTCGCCGATTCCGGGGATCTCCTTCGAGGAGCCGCCGAAGTGCGCCTGCGTCGGGCTCGCCACGCCGTACGCCGCGATCGTGCCGTACAGCATGCCCACCGCCCAACCCGTGAGCAGGGCCCAGCGGTGGAACCAGCGGGTGAAGAGGCCCCCGACCAGCGCCGGCATCGTCTGGAGGATCCAGATCCCGCCCAGCAGCTGGAAGTTGATCGCGACCGTCTTGTCCATCGTCAGGACGAAGGCCAGCGCCCCCACCTTCACCAGCAGCGACACCATCTTGGAGACCTTCGTCTCCTGCGCCGGGGTCGCGTCCGGTTTGATGAAGTCCTTGTAGATGTTGCGGGTGAAGAGATTCGCCGCCGCGATCGACATGATCGCGGCCGGCACCAGCGCCCCGATGCCGATCGCCGCGAAGGCCACCCCGGCGAACCAGTCGGGGAACATGTTCTCGAAGAGCTGCGGGATCGCCAGCTGCCCGTTGTCGACCTTCACCCCGGCGGCGATCGCCATGAAGCCGAGCAGCGCCAGCAGGCCCAGCATCAGCGAATACAGCGGCAGGATCGTGGTGTTGCGCCGGATCACCTCACGGCTGCGGCTGGAGAGCGTCGCCGTGACCGAGTGCGGATACATGAAGAGCGCGAGCGCCGAGCCGAGCGCCAGCGTCGCGTAGCCCCACTGCTGGGCCTCGCCCGGCGCGAGCGCGCCGCGTGGCGCCCCGGTCGCCGGGTTCTTCTGCGCGAACGCGTCGCCCGCCTTCGCGAAGATGTCGTCGAAGCCGCCCAGTTTGATCGGGATGTAGATGATGGCCACGATGATCACCAGATAGATCAGGGTGTCCTTCACGAACGCGATCAGCGCGGGCGCCCGCAGACCCGAGGAGTACGTGTACGCGGCGAGCACCGCGAACGCGATCAGCAGCGGCAGGTCCTTCACGAACCAGTTCGTGTCCTCGCCGCCGCCGACGCCCATCACGTCCAGCACCGCCTGGATGCCGACCAGTTGCAGCGCGATGTACGGCATCGTCGCGAGGATGCCGGTGACGGCGACCGCCAGCGACAGGCCCTTCGAGCCGAACCGGCCCCGGACGAAGTCCGAGGTGGTCACGTACCCGTGCTTGTGCGACACCGACCAGAGCCGGGGGAGGAAGGTGAAGATCAGCGGATAGACGAGGATCGTGTACGGCACGGCGAAGAAGCCCGCCGCGCCCGCCGCGTAGATCGCCGCCGGCACGGCCACGAAGGTGTACGCCGTGTAGAGGTCACCGCCGAGCAGGAACCAGGTGACCCACGTCCCGAACGACCGCCCGCCCAGGCCCCATTCGTCGAGGCTCTGCTCGTTCTCCGCGCGGCGCCAGCGCGCCGCGAGGAACCCCATGACCGTGACGGCCAGGAAGAAGAAGATGAAGACGCCGAGGGCGACGCCGTTCACACCGTCGTTCATCGCGACGCACCTCCCGCGCGGGACCCCGTACGGGAGCGCTGGTCGCGCTTCCACAGCTGGTGGGCGATCATCGTCAGCACGGCCGACACGACGACCCAGAGCATCTGGTACCAGTAGAAGAACGGGATCCCGATGTACGTCGGTTCGGTCTTCGCGTACGAACCCACCCAGAGCAGCGCCACGAAGGGCGCGATCAGGCAGAAGGCGATGATCACACGTGCGGGTGTGACCGTCGGTGGAGGGTTCTCCTCAGGTGCTTCTGAAGGTGCTGCTGGAGGTGCTTCTGACATGCGCGGCTCCGTCCCCTCACTGCTCGCCGTGTGACTGATCGCTTTCGCAACGCGCAGGAAATCTAGGGGACGGCCCCGGCCGAGGGAAGACCGCGACCGGTCGGTCAGTCGGTCAGTCGGTCGGTCAGTCGGTCGGCCTGCGCAATCTCGCCACGAACTTGTAACGATCGCCGCGGTACACCGACCGTACCCACTCCACCGGTTCGCCGTTCCCGTCGATCGAGTGGCGCGACAGCATCAGCATCGGCAGCCCGACGTCGGTGCCCAGCAGCCCGGCCTCCCGCGGGGTGGCGAGCGAGGTCTCGATCGTCTCCTCGGCCTCGGCGAGGCGCACGTCGTACACCTCCGCCAACGCCGTGTAGAGCGACGTGTACTTGACGAGCGAGCGGCGCAGCGCGGGGAAGCGTTTCGCCGACAGGTGCGTGGTCTCGATCGCCATCGGCTCCCCGCTGGCGAGCCGCAGCCGTTCGATCCGCAGCACCCGCCCGCCTGCGGTGATGTCGAGCAGCCCGGCGAGCGTGTCGTCCGCCGTGACGTACCCGATGTCCAGCAACTGGGATGTGGGTTCCAGTCCTTGGGCCCTCATGTCCTCCGTGTAGGAGGTGAGCTGGAGGGCCTGCGAGACCTTGGGCTTGGCCACGAACGTGCCCTTGCCCTGGATGCGTTCGAGCCGTCCCTCGACGACCAGTTCCTGGAGTGCCTGCCGAACCGTCGTTCTCGACGTGTCGAACTCGGCGGCGAGAGTACGCTCTGGCGGAACCGGTGTGCCGGGGGGCAGCGTCCCCGTCATATCGAGCAAGTGCCGCTTGAGACGGTAGTACTTGGGCACGCGCGCCGTGCGTACGGGAGCCGTACCCTCGGACTCCGTACCGCTCCCGTCCGTGGCCATGGCCTGCCTTCCCGACTGTGCTGCTGCCGTCACCGGCTCCTCCGTCTGTCGCGGCTCACATGGTGGCACGGACCGCTCACGGGTCGTCGCCCCTCCTCAGGTGTCGGTCCGATAACGGACGCGACTGTCCTTCTTATACACCCTTGACACCCCCAAAGGTCTAGGCCAAGCTCCCGGTACTGGTCTAAACCATTTAAGGCCAAGCCCCCGACCCCACAGTCACTACTAGTCGTATGGCTTCGCGGTGGGCAGCAGTTGCAGGCATCCCTGAGGAGGGTGGCGTGAAGCGCAAGCTCGTCGCGGCGATAGGTGTCGCGGGCATGATGGTCAGCATCGCCGCATGTGGTTCGGACGACGACAAAGGTAGCGACACAAAGGCCGGCGGCAGCAAGAACCTGACCGTCTGGGTCATGGACGGCTCCGCCCCCGACGCCTGGATCAAGGGTGTCAACAAGGAGTTCGAGGCGGCCCACAAGGGCGTCAAGGTCAAGGTCGAGATCCAGCAGTGGAACGGCATCCAGGAGAAGGTCACCACGGCCCTCTCCGAGGACACCCCGCCGGACGTCCTCGAACTCGGCAACACCCAGACCGCGGGCTACGCGGTCACCGGCGGTCTCGCGGACCTCACCGGTGACAAGGCGGCGCTCGGCTACGACGGCTGGAACAAGGGCATGCTGGCCTCCACCGAGCTGGACGGAAAGCTGTACTCCGCCCCTTGGTACGCCGCCAGCCGCGTCGTCGTCTACGACAAGGCCATCTTCAAGAAGGCCAAGGTGACCCCGCCGACCACGCGTGACGAGTGGATCGCCGGCCTCAAGAAGATCCAGGCGTCGGACAAGAAGGTCCAGCCGATCTACCTGCCCGGCCAGAGCTGGTACGTGTACTCCGGCTTCGTCTGGGACGAGGGCAGCGACCTCGCGGTCAAGGACGGCGACCAGTGGAAGGGCAACCTGGCCTCCCCCGAGGCCACGGCCGCCATCAACTTCTACAAGGAACTCCAGTCCTTCTCCACCGGCCCCAAGGACAAGGACGAGGCGACCCCTCAGCAGTCCACCGACGTCGTGCCCAAGGGTGACGTCGCGTCCTGGATCGGCCTCGGCTGGGAGGCCGGCGGCGCGATCGACGCCATCAAGAAGGCCGGCAAGACCGCCGACTTCGGCTACTTCCCGATCCCGGGCAAGACCGCCGACAAGCCGGGCTCCGTCTTCTTCGGCGGCTCCAACCTCGCGGTGGCCGAGCGCTCCCCGAACAAGGACCTCGCCAAGGAGTGGCTGGCCCTCGCCGCGGGCAAGGACCAGATGGCCAAGTACGCGGAGGCCACCGGCGGCGCCCTGCTGCCGAACAACGACGCGTCGCAGTTCGCGCCCCCCGCGGCCTCGTTCGCCGAGGCCATGGCCAAGTCGGCGCCCGTCGGCAAGATCACCCCGGTCACCCCGGGCTGGGCGAACGTCGAGACCGCGCCCAACCCGATCAAGGACTTCATGACGAAGGTCCTGAACGGTGAGGACCCGAAGAAGGCCGGCGAAGCGGCCGACAAGGTCATCAACGAGCGCCTCAACCAGCAGTAGTCGTCACCACCCGGTGGTGCGGGCGGTGTTCTGCACCGGCCGCGCCACCGGGTTTTGTTCGTGCACAGCGGCCCGTCGTCCACGGGTCGCGCCCGGCGGGCGCGGGAGCCCCAGAACCGCGAGGAAAGACCATGACCGTGCACTCCCAGGGAGCGGTGACCGCCGCACCCGAGGACGCGCCCGGAAGGGCGGCAGGGGAGTCGACGACTCCGCCTCCCCCCACCGGATCCCAGGAAATCCACACCCCTCCACGCGGTAGACGCTCCCGGCTCGGCGGGCTGGTGCCGTACCTGCTGATCGCCCCCGCGGTCCTCTCGATGGCGGTGCTGCTCCTCTATCCGCTCGTCAAGAACGTGATCCTCTCCTTCCAGCAGGTCAACAGGAAGGAACTGATCACCCGGCTCCCCGAATGGGTCGGCTTCGACAACTACACGGAGCTGCTCAAGGACCCGGACTTCTGGACCGTCGTCGTCCGGAGCCTCGTCTTCACGGTCGCCAACGTCGTCCTGATCATGCTCCTCGGATCGCTGATCGGCGTGCTGCTCAACCGCCTCGGCACCAAGATGCGCCTGGTCCTCTCGCTCGCGCTCATGCTCGCCTGGGCCATGCCCATCGTCGCCTCCGTGACCGTCTTCCGGTGGCTCTTCGACGAGCAGTTCGGCGTCGCGAACTGGGTGCTCCGTACCCTCGGATTCTCCGGCTACGAACAGCACAACTGGTTCGAGACCGGCTTCTCCACCCTCGTCATCGTCACGCTGCTGATCGTCTGGGGCTCGATCCCCTTTGTCGCGCTCAACATGTACGCCGGTCTCACCACCATCGGCAGCGAGCTGTACGAGGCCGCGAAGATGGACGGCGCGAACGGCTGGCGCACCTTCTGGTCGGTGGTCTTCCCGAACCTCAGGCCCTTCTTCATGATCACCACGTTCCTGGAGATCATCTGGGTCTTCAAGGCATTCGCGCAGGTGTACGCGATGAACCAGGGCGGCCCGGACCACGCGTCCGAGACCCTCCCCGTGTACGCGTACATCACCGGCCAGGGCCTGTTCCGCTACGGCCTCGCCGCCGCGATCTCCGTACTGACCATCGTGATGCTGATCGCCATCATGTCCTTCTACTTCCGCCTGATCCTGAAGCAGGAGGAGGAGCAGTGAGCACCACCCTCACCAAGCCGCCCGCCGACGCGGTCCCCGCCGCCCCCGCGGTCCGCAACAAGAAGCCCGTGCGGCCCGGCGCGATCGCCAAGAACGTCGGCGCGCTCCTCATCGCCCTGGTCCTGATCTTCCCGGTCTACTGGATGTTCGCGTCCTCGCTGAAGCCGCAGAGCCAGATCCTCACCAAGGACCCGGTCTTCGTCTTCACCCCGACCTTCGAGAACTACACCAAGGCGACCGGCGTCGACCTGTTCTGGACGTACGTCACGAACAGCCTGATCGTCACGATCGGCGCGGTGCTCATCTCGCTGGTCGTCGCCCTGGCCGCCGCCTTCGCCATCGCACGGATGAAATTCCGCGGGCGCAAGGGCCTGGTGCTCGGCGTCATGATGGCCCAGATGGCACCGTGGGAAGTCATGGTCATCGTGGTCTACATGATCGCCCGTGACGGCGACTACCTCAACAGCCTCGGCACCCTGACGGCGATCTACTTCGTCATGGTGCTGCCCTTCACCATCTGGACCCTGCGCGGCTTCATCGCCGCCGTCCCGGTCGAGCTGGAGGAGGCGGCGCTGATCGACGGCTGCAACCGCGGCCAGGCGTTCATGAAGGTGATCTTCCCCCTGCTGGCCCCCGGCCTGATGTCGACCTCGCTCTTCGGCTTCATCACCGCCTGGAACGAGTTCGCGATGGTCCTGATCCTGAACAAGGAGAAGGAGTCGCAGACGCTGCCGCTCTGGCTGACCCAGTTCCAGACCGCCTTCGGCAGCGACTGGGGTGCGACCATGGCCGCGTCCACGCTCTTCGCCCTCCCCGTGCTCCTCGTCTTCGCCTTCCTCCAGCGCCGCGCCGTCGGCGGTCTGACGGCCGGCGCGGTGAAGGGATAACACCACCCATGACCACACTCCTGACGGGTACGGACACCCTCACCCGCGACGCCCTCGCCGTCCTCCAGCCGGGCTTCGCCGGGGCCACGGCCCCGGACTGGGTCCTGCGGCGGATCGGCGAAGGCCTGTCCTCCGTCGCCCTGTTCGGCCGCAACATCCGCACCCCGGACCAGATCGCCGCGCTCACCGCCCAGCTGCGGGCCGAGCGCGACGACCTCCTCGTCGCCATCGACGAGGAGGGTGGTGACGTCACCCGCCTGGAGGTCAGGCACGGCTCGTCCTTCCCCGGCAACTACGCGCTGGGTACGGTCGACGACCTCGACCTCACCCGGGGCGTCGCCAGGGAGCTGGGCCGCCGGCTCGCCGCGTGCGGGGTGAACTTCAACTGGGCGCCCTCCGCCGACGTCAACTCGAACCGGAACAATCCGGTCATCGGGGTACGGTCCTTCGGCGCCGATCCCGACCTGGTGGCCCGGCACACCGCCGCGTACGTCGACGGTCTCCAGAGCGCCGGCGTCGCCGCCTGCGCCAAGCACTTCCCCGGGCACGGCGACACCGCCGTGGACTCACACCACGCGATGCCCCGCATCGAGGTGGACCTGGACACACTGCACGCCCGTGACCTGCTGCCCTTCCGGGCGGCCGTCGCGGCGGGTTCCAAAGCGGTGATGAGCGCGCACATCCTGCTTCCCGCGCTCGACCCGAACCGCCCGGCGACGCTGAGCCCGCAGATCCTGCTCGGCCTGCTCCGTGAGGAACTGGGCTTCGACGGCCTCATCGTCACCGACGGCATGGACATGGAAGCCATCGTCGCCACGTACGGGATCGAGCGCGGCACCGCCCTCGCGATCGCGGCGGGCGCCGACGCGATCTGCGTCGGCGGCGGCCCGTCGGACGAGGGAACCGTACTGCGGCTGCGCGACGCGCTGGTGGCGGCGGTACGGGACGGCGAACTGGCCGAGGAGCGTCTGGCCGACGCGGCCGCGCGGGTGCGCGCGCTCGCCGACTGGACGGTTCGGGTCAGGGGGGCTTCGGAGCCGGGCGCGGATTCACCGGAGGGGACCGCGCCCGGCACCACAAGCGTGACCCTGAACGGCGCTGTGAGCGCTCCCGCGACCGGCACCGCGGACGACGCCCCGATCGGCCTGGTGGCCGCGCGGCGCGCGGTGCGGGTCACCGGGGCGGGCAAGCCGCTCGACGAGGCGCCGTACGTCGCCGCCTTCACCCCCATCGCGAACATCGCCGTCGGCGACGAGACGCCGTGGGGCGTGGCCCCGGAGCTGGCGCGGCTGCTGCCCGGCACCGAGACGGGCGCGTACAACAGCGCCGGGATCGACGGTACGGACACCGCCGCGCTGACCGGGAAGGTGCTCGCGGCCGCCGGTGACCGCACGATCGTCGCCGTCGTGCGGGACGTGCACCGGCACGCGTGGATGGCGGACGCCCTGGACGCGCTCCTCGCGGCGCGGCCCACGACGGTGGTGGTCGAGATGGGCGTGAACGAGGCGGAGCCCAGGGGCGCGCTGCACATCGCCACGCACGGCGCGGCACGGGTGTGCGGCACGGCGGCGGCCGAGGTCATCGCGGGCCGCGTCTGAGGAGCTGAGTCCCGGCCGGTGGCGTTGTCCTGGCCGGGACGGAAATGACGAGTGCCGGACCGCCCCCCGTGGGTGGTCCGGCACTCGTCTTCGTACGTCCGGAGAAAGCGTGGTGGTCCTTACAGCCCCTGCCAGTCCGGCTTGGCGGCGTAGGTGTCCCGGAAGTACTCCGCGAGCTTGAGCTTCGAGGCCGCGGCCTCGTCCACGACGACCGTGGCGTGCGGGTGCAGTTGCAGCGCGGAGGCGGGCACCAGCGCGGCGACCGGTCCCTCGACCGTCTGGGCCACGGCCTCCGCCTTGCCCTCGCCGGTGGCGAGCAGGATCAGGTGGCGTGCTTCCAGGATCGTCCCGATGCCCTGGGTGATCACGTGGTGCGGGACGTCGTCGATGCTGTCGAAGAAGCGCGCGTTGTCCTCGCGGGTCTGCCGGGTCAGCGTCTTGATGCGGGTGCGCGAGGCGAGCGAGGAGCACGGCTCGTTGAAGCCTATGTGCCCGTCCGTGCCTATGCCGAGCAGCTGGAGGTCCACTCCGCCGGCCTCGGCGAGCGCGCGGTCGTACGCCTCACACGCCGCCAGGATGTCCTCGGCACTGCCGTCGGGGCCCAGGAAGGACTCCTCGGAGAGGCCCAGCGGCGCCAGGACCTCGCGCAGGACGACCGAGCGGTACGACTCCGGGTGGCCCTGCGGCAGTCCCACGTACTCGTCGAGCTGGGCGATCCTGGCGCCCGAGGCGTCCACCGCCCCGGACCCGACGAGGGCCGACAGCGCCCGGTAGATGGGCAGCGGGGTCGATCCCGTGGCCACACCGAGGAGGGCGTCGCGCTTGCGGTGCAGCAGCGCGGCGATGGTGTCCGCGATGAGTTCGCCGCCTGCCGTGGCGTCCTGGACGATGACAACTTCCACGCTGGGGCCTGCCGATCTGAGGAGAGGGCTTTTTGTGGTATAGACCAATCTAGCAGAGGGGACGCACAGGTCCAGGGGTCCAGAGGGCCGGGCGGGCGGGTGCGTGCGCCGGGCGCGGATGACGGAAACGCGCCGGGGCGCGGGGCCGGGGCGGGCGCCCCCGGGGGCCGAAACACCCGCGGGCCGCGGCGCCGCGACGGGACCCTCAACCCGTCCGGCACCGCAGCCCGGAGTTACTACGGCCGGCAGGTGTGCGGTCCCGCACGGCCGTGGGGGAGGCCTCGGCGCAGTCAGGGCAGAGAGCGCCGGGTACCTCGTTCCGCGCTCCTGTGCGGGGAGCGCGGAAGCTCTTTACCGAATCATTGTGGACTAGACCATTCCGCCCTGTCCATCCATTCGGCAGGCGATTTCCGGCCCTTGGCGGCCCCGGAGAGAGCGGGCCGGTGGCCGGCCCGCGGCCCGCCCGGGAGGCCTGATCGCGGTTCGTCCTGGTTCCTGCCGCGGGTACGCTCCCCTGTGTGCCCTCCATGAACGACCTCGTCCGCCAGCACACCGCCCTGAGCGAATCCGACCTCGAGTGGCTTCACCTGCTGGTCTCGGAGTGGCAGCTGCTCTCCGACCTGTCCTTCGCCGACCTCGTGCTGTGGGTGCCCACCCGGGACGGTACGCGCTATGTCTCCGTGGCCCAGATGCGCCCCAACACCGGCCCCACCTCCTACCAGGACGACATGGTCGGCCACCTCGTCCCCCGGGGCCGCAGACCGCTGCTGGACGCCGCGCTGGACGAGGGGCGGATCGTCCGCGAGGGCGACCCGGAGTGGCGCGAGGAGGTGCCCGTACGCGTCGAGTCCATCCCCGTACGCCGGGAGGGCCGCGTCCTCGGCGTCATCGCCCGCAACACCAACCTGCTGACGGTCCGCACGCCCAGCCGGCTGGAGCTGACCTACCTCCAGTCCGCCTCCGACCTCGCCCAGATGATCGCGGCCGGCTCCTTCCCGTTCCCCGGCCAGCAGGTCGACATGGACGCCTCCCCGCGCGTCGGCGACGGACTCATCCGGCTCGACGCCGACGGGGTCGTCCAGTACGCGAGCCCCAACGCCCTCTCGGCGTATCACCGGTTGGGACTGGCGTCCGACCTGGTGGGACATCACCTCGGACGGACGACCGACGAACTGGCGCCCGCCCGGGGCCCGGTGGACGAGGCCATGGTCAAACTGGCCAGCGGCTACGCCCCCCGGGAGACCGAGGTCGAGGGCAGCGGCGGGGTCATCCAGCTGCGCGCCATCCCGCTCAAACCCAAGGGCGTCCGGATCGGTTCGCTGGTCCTCTGCCGTGACGTGACGGAACTGCGCCGCCGCGAGCGGGAGTTGATCACGAAGGACGCCACGATCAGGGAGATCCACCACCGGGTCAAGAACAACCTCCAGACGGTCGCCGCGCTGCTCAGGCTCCAGGCCAGGAGGATGGACTCACCGCAGGGCCGGGAGGCCCTCAACGAGGCCGTACGGCGCGTCGGTTCGATCGCGATCGTCCATGAGACGCTGTCCCAGAATCTGGACGAGCGGGTTGAGTTCGACGAGATCGCCGACCGGGTCCTCGCGATGGTGGCGGAGATCTCTCCCGGGGTGGTCGCCTGCCGGCGTACCGGACGCTTCGGGATCCTGGACGCCGAGGTCGCCACCCCGCTCTCGATGGTCCTCGCCGAAATCCTCCAGAACGCGCTGGAACACGCCTTCGCGCCGGGCGAACAGGGCCGGGTCGAGGTCTCGGCGGTCCGCAGCGGCGAACAGCCGGCGGCGAAACGCGGCGAAGGGGTGCGCTCCGACGCCCGGTTGCTGATCACCGTTCAGGACGACGGTGTCGGTCTGCCCGAGGGGTTCGACCCGCAGCGGACCGGAAATCTGGGGCTCCAGATCGTACGGACCCTGGTGGAGGGGGAGTTGGGCGGCAGCTTCGACATGGTCCCCAACCCCGGGGGCGGCACCCGTGTGGTCCTCGACATACCGGTGGAGCCGCAGAAGTAGTCGCCAGAAGTAGCCGTAGGGGTGAGGCCGTTCGACCCCGTTCGTCTCACCCCAAGCATCGAGCCCCTCACCCCAAGCATCGAGCCCCGGACCGTGGTGACGGTCCGGGGCTCGGTTCGAAGCTCACATTGCGATGCGCATCGGGGGGTACTGCGCGCTGCGTTTCGGGGGCGGGGCCGTGCGCACTCTCTGTGCGCTCCGCCTGGCCGGGGCTCGTTGCGGGGTGGGTCAGGCGGTCGCGTTACGCGCCCGGTTGCGAGCGGCGCGGCGCTTCATTGCGCGGCGCTCGTCCTCGCTGAGGCCACCCCAGACACCCGAGTCCTGGCCGGACTCGAGCGCCCACTGCAAGCACTGCTCCATGACGGGGCAGCGACGGCAGACGGCCTTGGCTTCCTCGATCTGCAGCAGCGCAGGACCGGTGTTGCCGATGGGGAAGAAGAGCTCGGGGTCTTCCTCGCGGCAAACGGCGTTGTGACGCCAGTCCATGGCTGCTACCTCTCTTGGTGTGACGAACATGTTGCTTGTGAATGTGAACGCTTTCACGAATCCCCCGACAAGGGAAGGGCCGACCGCCAGACAAGCTGGTGTGGTCCTTGAATGAGGAGGGGTTCTGGTTCTCAGGGAGGCCGGTGTTGCGGGCCGTCCCGATCGCCATGTAGAGATTCGCAAACCTCGGCGGCGGATACAACCCCTTCAGGAAAGTTTTTTTTGATTCCTCGGTGACGACTCCGTCACAGCCGTACTTCCATGGGGTGGATGCCAGCCTAAACGTTCGAGTGGAAGGACTTTGTGTCCTTCCACTCACACAATCACACGCAGTGCACGGCGAACGCCTGTGAACGTCACACTGGTGCGCAGTCCCAGGTGGTCGCCGTCCATCTGGAAGGGCAGACGCGCCTTGGAATGCAAGGTGAAGTCCGTCAGGTCGTGGAGCGACACGGCATGGCGCCCGTGGGGTCCTTTTTCAGGGGACGAAGTGAGCAATTGGGTCGCGTACCGCGCCACCGCCGCAGGGCTCAGACTGTTCAGCCCGAGCACGTCCAGCGCGGTGTCGAACGAGGCGCCGGGAGACGCGTACAGCGGACGATTGCCCAGGTAGGACCAGGGGGCGGTGTTGCAGACTATGGACAGGACGAGGTCCGTCACGGGGTCCTCGCCGGGGCGGTCCAGGGTGATCATCCCGTGCCGGCGGTGGGGCTCCTCCAGGAATTGCCGTACCACCTGGCGCACATAGAGGGCGTGCGTCGATCTTTTCCCGCGCTCCCTCTGTTGTTCGACCCTTCCGACCACTCCCGCGTCGAATCCGAATCCGGCACAGAAAGTGAACCATCGTGACGGAACCGATTCGTCCTCCGTCCCCGGAGTCCCGGCCGCCAGTCCCAGGCCGACCGTACGTTCGCTCTGCCGGGCCAGGGCGTCCAGAATCGCGCCGGTCGCCTCGACCGCGTCATTGGGCAGTCCGAGCGCACGGGCGAACACATTGGTCGAACCGCCGGGAACCACCGCGAGACGCGGCAGCCGGTCCGGGTCGGGCCCGTTGTGGAGCAGCCCGTTCACGACCTCGTTGACCGTCCCGTCCCCGCCGAGGGCGACCACCAGTTCTATGTCGTCCGAGTCCGCCGCCCGCCGGCCCAGGTCCCGGGCGTGCCCGCGGTACTCCGTCGTCACGGCCTCCAGCTTCATCTTGCTGGCGAGCGCGTGGATCAGCACGTCACGGGTGCGGGCACTGGTGGTGGTTGCTGCCGGATTGACCACGAGGAGTGCGCGCATGGTCAGCAGATTACCGGCCGGGGCGCGGTCAGGTCGCCTCGGGACGGGGGAGGCCTACCCGGCGGTACGGGAAGAGGCCTGGCCGGCCGCGCGGGAAAAGGCGGCGGCTACCCTGCTGGGGTGAGCAGCAGCGAAGAGACCGGCCCCGCGTCCACGCCCGCGTCCCCGCCCGCGCAGGCCCCCGCGTCCGGCCCGCGGCCCCCGCGTGTGACCGCGCTGGCGGCGCTCTGCGGGCTCGAGGCCCTCACGCTGCTCGGCGCCGGCGGGTATCTGCTGGTCATGGGGTTGCTGGGACGGCCGGACAGCCCCCGGCAGGCCGAGACGGGCGGCCTCACCGTGATCGCCCTCGCCCTGCTCCCGCTGCTGGCGGTCCGGGGCCTGCTGCTGCGGCGCTCCTGGAGCCGGGGCCCCGCGCTGATCATCCAGATCATGGCGCTGCCGGTCGCGTGGACCCTGCTCCAGGCGTCGGGCATCTGGATCCCGGCCGGCATCGCGCTCGCGGCGGTGGCCGTGACCGGGTTGGTCCTGCTGCTCCACCCGACGACGACCGAGGCGCTCGGGATCGGCCCCGGGGCGCGCGACTCGACCGGCGACTGACTCCTGAGGCGTGTCCGCGAAGCGCCGTCCGGCCCGCGACGGCGGCCACGTGCGTGCGTCGCGTCGTCCCGCCCCCGACGGCCGGTACCTGCGCGCGTCGTCCCGCCCCCGACGGCCGGTACCCGCACGCGTCGCGTCGTCCGACCGGGCGAGCGCACCGGCTACGCGCCCGGTCCTCGGCCTTGCGCCGGCCCGCGCGGGACGCCGCGGCCACGCCCTGCGGGCCACGCCCTGCTGGCGAACGACGCCTCTGAGCGGTCACGCCCCAGGGGCGGTTCGGCAGGTGACTCCGCCCGCTACTCTCGGCGGCGGTCGGCCCTGATCGCCACCGCACCGGGTGCGGGCGCCGCGTCGGCGGTGCACCGTCGCGGCCCCGGCGGGGCGTGGCCCGCCCGGCGACCGCCCGGTGGCCCGGCCCGGCCCCCGCCACCCGGCGGGCTGTCCACCGGCCCGGCCCCGGAGGGCGGGGGCGGGGAGCCTCGGAGCCGTACCGATTGATGCTTGTCCTACTCCTCGACCAGCAGGCGCTCGCGCAGCTGCGCCAGCGTCCGGGCCAGGAGGCGGGAGACGTGCATCTGCGAGATGCCGACCTCCTGCGCGATCTGGGACTGCGTCATGTTGCCGAAGAACCGGAGCAGCAGGATCCGCTTCTCGCGCGGCGGCAGATCCTCCAACAGCGGCTTGAGCGACTCGCGGTACTCGACGCCTTCCAGCGCCTCGTCCTCCGAGCCCAGCGTGTCCGCCACGGCCGGCGACTCGTCGTCCGTGTCCGGGACGTCCAGCGAGAGCGTCGAGTAGGCGTTCGCCGACTCCAGCCCCTCCAGGACCTCCTCCTCGGAGATGCCCAGCCGCTCGGCCAGCTCATGGACCGTCGGCGACCGCCCGTGCTGCTGCGACAGCTCCGCCGTAGCCGTCGTCAGCGACAGCCGCAGCTCCTGGAGCCGCCGCGGCACCCGCACCGCCCAGCCCTTGTCCCGGAAATGCCGCTTGATCTCCCCGACGACCGTCGGCGTCGCGTACGTCGAGAACTCGACACCGCGCTCCGGGTCGAACCGGTCCACCGACTTGATCAGACCGATCGTCGCGACCTGCGTCAGATCGTCCAGCGGTTCGCCGCGATTGCGGAATCGTCTCGCCAGATGCTCCACCAGCGGCAGGTGCATCCGCACCAGCTGGTTCCGCAGATCCGCCTTCTCCGGCGACCCGTCCGGCAGCTCGCGCAGCGTGACGAACATCAGCCGCGCACCGCTGCGGTCGTGGGGATCGTGCTGCTTCTGCTCGGTGCGCTCGGTGCGCTCGGTCTGCTCGGTCTGCTTGGGGTGCTGCTGCTCGCTCTGCTCGCTCATCGTGGCCGCCCGCTCTGCCTGCGCCTGCTCCGCCGCGGCCTTCTGGCCGTCAAGCCCGTCCTCCGGGTGGGGACGGGCCTGCTGCTCCGGGATGCCCGCGGGAGCGAGCACGGGCTCCACCGGAGCCCCGTGCCCTTCTCGCGGTCCCGCCGGCCGGGATCCTTCCGGCCGCGCGTCCCGTGGGACGCGCCCCTCGTCACGCACCGGCCCTTCCCCGTTCCTCACGCCGGCCCGGGTCCCGCGCCGCGCTGTTTGTACAGGCTGATGGAGACCGTACGGTCCTCCGCGACCGTCGAGTCGACCTTTCCGGCCAGTGCGGAGAGCACCGTCCATGCGAAGGTGTCCCGTTCCGGAGCCCGCCCGTCGGTGGTCGGCGCCGAGACGGTCACCTCCAGGGAGTCCTCGACGAGCCGGAAGACGCAGCTGAGGACGGAGCCGGGCACGGCCTGCTGGAGCAGGATCGCGCAGGCCTCGTCCACCGCGATGCGGAGGTCCTCGATCTCGTCGAGGGTGAAGTCCAAACGCGCCGCGAGGCCGGCCGTGGCCGTACGCAGCACGGACAGGTAGGCACCCGCAGCGGGCAGCCGGACTTCCACGAAGTCCTGGGTCCCGGGCTCGCCTGCGATCTGGGACACCCTCACCTCCAAGGTGGCACAAGCTCTTCAGGGCTCCGGACAAGGGACGTCCCGAAGCCTCGCGGTACGTAGTCGGTACGCAGCCGGTCTGGACTGGCGACGCTATCGCGATCCATAGTGCCCTGTCGCCGGACCCCCGTCCGACGGGTGTCACTCATGGTAAGCCTATGAGTACGGAAAGTCGCCGGACGTGCGGCGCCCTCAAATACAAGAAACCGGCGGAGGGTTGACGTACCCAAGCGTCAGACGATCGAACCGTCCGCGTAACACCACCGCCAGCTCTCTCCGGGTTCGATACTCCTCATGACCTCATGATCGGTGTTCTTGAAATGCTGTGTGGCGTGTTGGTACGGCGAGGAGTCGCAGCACCCCACGTTCCCGCAGACGAGGCAGAGCCGTAGCTGGACCGGATGACTCCCGACCGCGAGGCACTCCAGACAGGTGTCGCTCTGCGGTTCGGGCTCGGGGCGCGGCAGTTCCGCGGCATGCAGGCACTCGCTCATGATGGCCAGGTTACGACGCCCGACGAGGGCGACGGCGACTCGTGAGGACGGTGTGGTGACTCCGCCCCCGGCCGGAGCCGCGGGCTTCTCGCTCTGCCGGGTCGGCGTGACGACGGGCCAGCCCGGCCCGTAGAACGTTGGTGGCTCCGACTGTGTCGGCGTGTCCGGTGTGGCCGCAGGCGACGCAGTGGAATTTCTCCTGTGTGGGCCGGTTTTCCTTGGCGGTGTGCCCGCATTCGGGGCACACGCGGGAGGTGTTGCGGGGGTCCACGGCGATCACTTCCCGTCCGGCGCTTTCAGCCTTGGCGTGCAGGATCGCGAGGAACACCCCCCATCCGGCGTCGGCGATGCTGCGGTTGAGTGCGGCCTTCGCGGCTGCCCCGTTGGGCAGGAATCCGCCCGGACGGTCGGGATTGGGCTTGGGTGCGGGGGCCTTCTTCATGTTGCGGATCTTGAGGTCCTCGTGCGCGATGAAGTCGTGCGTACGGACCAGAGCGAGGGCGGTCTTGTGCGCGTGGTCGAGGCGTCGGCGTCGTACCTTGCCGTGCAGCCCCGCGACCTTCTCCACGGCTCGCCGGTGGTGGGCGGTGCGGTCCTTCGCCTTGCGGCGCGGGAACCGGGACAGGGCCCGCTGTGCGGCTTCGAGCTTCGCGGCGGCGGTGCGGCCGTGGCGTGGGTTGGGGACGAATCCGCCGTCTGAGTCGGCGAGGAAGTGGGCGATACCCAGGTCGATCCCGACCACGCTGCCGGTCGGAGGGAGCGGCTCGGGTCGCTCCTGCTCGGCGGTCAGCACGACGAACCACTTGCGGCCCTCACGCTTCACCGACACCGTCTTGACCCTGCCGATCACCGGTCGGTGCCGGTTGACTTTCACCTGCCCGACGCCCTGGAGGCGGACACGGGTGGCCCGATCGTGCGGGGCCGCGTCCCAGCGGCAGCCGTCGCCGTCCTTCGGGAACTCGACCGTGTCGAACCAGTTCACCCCGCGAAAGCGGGGGTAGCCGGGTGCGTCTCCGGCTTTCACCCGGCGGAAGAACGCGGCGAAGGCTTTGTCCAGGCGGCGCAGCGTCGCCTGCTGCGAGGAGAACGACCAGCGTCCTTGATGCTCCGGGTCGAACGCCCGGATATCCCTGAGCTGTGCGGACTGCGTGCCGTACTTGACGCTGGTCCTCGACGGGTGCCGGTAGGCGTCGCGGCGTTCCTGCAAGGCCCCGTTGTAGAGGGAGCAGTGGTCACGGAGCATCTCGCCCAGGGCGGCCGTCTGCCGCACGGTGGGCCGCATCAGGAATTTGTACGCACGGATCACCCCGCCACCCCCTCCGATACGCACGGAGCACTCAATACTCCGCTTCTGGGCCAGGGATTGTATTCCCGCCTTGTCCGGAGCCCGGGATATCCTGCGAAGATCTGGGGATGGACGTATTGCCGCTGGTCGCGTTGGTGGCGGGGAGCGCGGCGATCGCCGGCGCGGCCCGCAGGACGCCGGTGCCCGCTCCGCTGCTGCTGGTGACCGTGGGGCTGATCGCCGCGTACGTGCCGGGCGTGCCGGACTACACGCTGGATCCGCACATCGTGCTGCCCCTGCTGCTGCCGCCGCTCCTGTACACGGCCGCGGTGGACAGTTCGTACCTCGATCTGCGCGCCAACATCCGGCCCGTCGCGCTGCTCTCGGTGGGGTACGTGCTCTTCGCGACGGTCGTGGTCGGCTATCTCGCCTATCTGCTGGTGCCGGACCTGCCGCTGACCGCCGCCCTGGTGCTCGGCGCCGTCGTCGCGCCGCCGGACGCCGTCGCGGCCACCGCCATCGCCCGGAAACTGGGTCTGCCGAGCCGGATAACGACCATCCTCCAGGGCGAGTCGCTGGTCAACGACGCGACCGCGATCACCGCCTTCAAGGTGGCGCTCGCCGCGGCCGTCGGCGAGGGCGCGAGCTGGGGCGGCGGGCTCGCCGAGTTCGCGCTCGCCTCCTTGGGAGGCGTCGGCATCGGGCTGGTGATGATGGTGCCGCTGCACTGGCTCCGTACGCATCTGAGGGAGGCGCTGCTCCAGAACACCCTCTCCCTGCTGATCCCGTTCGTCGCCTACGCGGCGGCCGAACAGGTCGGGGCCTCGGGGGTGCTGGCCGTCGTGGTCGTCGCCCTCTACCTCGGCCACCGCTCCTGGCAGGTCGACTTCGCGACGCGGCTCCAGGAGGCGGCGGTCTGGAAGATGGTCGCCTTTGTCCTGGAGTCGTCCGTCTTCGCGCTGATCGGACTGCAACTGCCCTTCGTCCTCAGGGGCCTGGGGGAGTACGGCGTCGGGGAGGCGCTCCTGTACGCCGTCGGCGTCTTCGTCACCGTGGTGGTGGTCCGGTACATCTGGGTCTATCCGGCGACCTTCCTGCCGCGCAAGCTGTTCCCCAAGATCAGGGAGCGTGAGCCCGACACCGACTGGCGGTCGCCGCTGATCGTCGGGTGGGCGGGGATGCGCGGGGTGGTCTCCCTGGCGATCGCCTTCTCGATCCCGCTGACGATGCACGACGACCAGCCCTTCCCGGGGCGCAACCTCGTCCTGTTCCTGACCTTCACCACCGTCATCGGGACGCTGGTCGTGCAGGGGCTCACCCTGCCGCCGCTGATCCGGCTGCTGAGGATCCCGGGGCGCGACGTCCAGGCCGAGACGCTGGCCGAGGCGCAGGCGCAGAGCGAGGCGTCCAGGGCGGCGGAGGAGCGGCTGGACGAGCTGCTCGCCGACGAGAGCAACGCGCTGCCGCAGCCGCTGGCCACGCGGCTGCGCGCCGTCCTGGAGCGCCGCCGTAACGCCGTGTGGGAGCGGCTCGGGACGGTCAACGAGGTGACGGGGGAGTCGGCCGACGACACGTACCGGCGGCTGTCGGGGGAGATCCTGGAGACGGAACGTTCGGTCTTCGTGGAGCTGCGGGACCGCCGGGCGATCGACGACGAGATGATGCGGACGCTGCTGCGGCGGCTGGACCTGGAGGAGGCGTCGGCGTACCGGGAGGAGACGCCCTAGCCTTCGTCAGGGGGCGCCCGTGATCACCGCGGCCACCGTCGTGCCCCCGGGGAACGCGCCCTCCTCGGTCAGCGCCGTCAGGCCGTAGAGCATCTTGGCCACGTACAGCCGCTCGACCGGCAGCCCGTGCCGCGCCCCGAAGTCCTCGGCGAACGTGTCGAGGGCGGGGGTGGTACGGGCGTAGCCGCCGAACGTGAAGCGGCCGTCGAGGCGCCAGTCGCCCGTGGGGCCGCCGAACGCGGCGCGCTGGAGCTCCCGTATCCCCGCCTCCAGGAAGTCCCCGCCGACCACCGGGAACCCCAGCGCGCGCTGTCCGGGGCCGAGCCCGGCCGCGAGGCCGGCGAGCGTCCCGCCCGTCCCGCAGGCGACGGCCACGACGTCGGCCGTCCCGCGCAGCTCCTCGCCGAGGGCGGCGCAGCCGCGTGCGGCCAGGGCGTTGCTGCCGCCTTCCGGGACGACGTGGACGGCGTCGGGGCGGAGTTCCGCCTCCGTGAGAAGCGCGCTCAGGACGGCGGGTTCGGTCTTGCGGCGGTAGGTCGCGCGGTCGACGAAGAGCAGTCGCATCCCGTCCGCCGCGCAGCGGGCGAGGGAGGGGTTGAGCGGCCGGTCCGCCAGCTCCTGGCCCCGGACGACACCGACCGTGGCGAGGCCCAGCAGCCGGCCCGCGGCGGCCGTGGCGCGCAGGTGGTTGGAGTAGGCGCCCCCGAAGGTCAGCAGGGTGTGCCGGCCCGCCTCGGCGGCGGCCCGGAGATTGGGCGCGAGTTTGCGCCATTTGTTGCCCGGCAGCTCCGGGTGGATCAGGTCGTCGCGCTTGAGGAGCAGCCGTACGCCGTGCCGGGAGAAGCGCTCGTCCTCCACGGCGGTGAGCGGGGACGGGAGCCGGGGCCGCAGGGCGGCGAGGTCGGGGGCTCCGGGCGGGGTCACGGCCCCATTGTCGCGGGGCGGCCGCGTGTGTTCACCCCGTGGCCGCGTGTGGTCACTTCAGGCGGTCGCGGATACGGGTCCGCATCGACGCCATCGTGAACCCGCGCGGGTCGACCTTGCCCGGCTGCCACTCCAGATGGCCGATGACGGACGGCGCGCTCCAGCCGTGGTAGCGGCAGATCGCGGCGGCGGCCTTCTCGATGGCCTCCAGCTGGACGGCGGGCCAGGGGTCCTTCCCGTCGCCCAGGTTCTCGCACTCGAAGCCGTAGAAGTAGCGGTTGCCGTCGGTGTTCGACTCGTTGTCCGCCGGGAGGGCCTTCTCGGCGATCACGGCGCGCAGGACGTCGTCGTCCCCGCTCCCCGCGTGGTTGGCCCGCCCGTAGCCGACCAGGTGGACCCGGCCGTCCTTGGCGATGACACCGTGGCACAGCGGGCCCGGCAGGGCCGCGTACCCGTCCCGGCAGATGCGGACCGTGGCCGCGGTCCCCTTGGTGACCGTGTGATGGATCATCACGCCGTGGACCGGGCCCCAGGGGCCCTTGTGGTTGCGGTTGTGGGTACGCCAGTCGCCGACCTGGACGACGGTCAGCCCTTCGTTCTTCAACACGTCGAGAAACTTGCTCGCGGACATGGGTGAGGACACGGCCGGCCCCTTCGGACGGTAAGCGGAATATCCCGTACCGCGCTCCTACCCCAAGGGCCGCGCCACCAACAGCCGTTCGTATCGCCTTCGCACGGCGTTCGCACGGTGTGCGAACCGATCCGGACACGGGAACGAAGAGGGCGCCGAAACGGGCCCCCGATGGGCCGACCGGATGATTTTCGGCGTGTTGTGCCCCGTTCCAGGTGATCCAGTCCCACTCATTTGTGTAATGGCGCGCCGACTCTCCGTGCTGAAAGTGTCTGTCGTGCAGGTCAGTACATGAACTGAAGGGGAGACTTCATGTCGGTTGGTGACGAGGTCCGCGAGTCGCAGGCGCCGCCCCAGCAGAGTCTGGGAACGGACGCCGCGCGCAACTTGGCGACCACCACCAAGTCGGTACCGCAGATGCAGGAGATCACCTCGCGGTGGCTCCTGCGGATGCTGCCGTGGGTGCAGGTACAGGGCGGCACCTACCGGGTCAACCGCAGGCTCAGTTACGCGGTCGGGGACGGGCGGGTGACGTTCGTGCAGACCGGGGACCGGGTGGCGGTCATCCCCGCGGAGCTGGGCGAGCTGCCCGCCCTGCGGGGGTACGGGGACGAGGCGGCGCTCGCCGAGCTCGCGGGGCGCTGCGAGCAGCAGGAGTTCGCGGCCGGGCAGGTACTCGCGTCCGCCGGGGACACGGCGGACCGGGTCTACCTGCTGGCGCACGGCCGGGCGGAGAAGGTCGGGACGGGGCCCTACGGGGACGACGCGGTGCTGGAGACGCTCGCGGACGGGGCGTACTTCGGCGATCAGGCCCTGGTGGACGGGGAGGCCACCTGGGACTACAGCGTCCGTGCGGCGACGGCGTGCACGGTGCTGGTCCTGACCAGGGCGGACGTCCTGAACCTGGCGGACCGCGCCACCTCGCTGCGCGAGCACCTGGACGCGCTGGCGAGCGTGCCGCACCAGCGGACCAACAAGTACGGCGAGGCCGAGATCGAGCTGTCCGCCGGGCACGTGGGGGAGGCGGTCGTTCCTCACACGTTCGTGGACTACGAGGGAGAGCCGCGGGAGTACGAACTGAGCGTGGCCCAGACGGTGCTGAAGGTGCACAGCAGGGTCGCGGACCTGTACAACCAGCCGATGAACCAGACCGAGCAGCAGTTGCGGCTCACGGTCGAGGCGCTGCGCGAGCGCCAGGAGTTCGAGCTGATCAACAACCGCGAGTTCGGTCTGCTGCACAACAGCGACTACGGCCAGCGGCTCCAGCCCCACGGCGGCGGGCCCAGCCCCGACGACATGGACGAGCTGCTCTCGCGCCGCCGCGGCTCGAAGCTCTTCCTGGCGCATCCGCGGGCCATCGCGGCCTTCGGGCGTGAGTGCAACAAGCGCGGGATCTACCCGGACAGCGTGGAGGTCGGTGGGCACCACGTGCCCGCGTGGCGGGGTGTGCCGATCTTCCCGTCCAACAAGATCCCGATCTCGGCCGCCAGGACGACCTCGATCCTCTGCATGCGTACGGGCGAGGCCGAGCAGGGCGTCATCGGGCTCCAGCAGAGCGGCATCCCGGACGAGATCGAGCCGAGCCTGTCCGTCCGCTTCATGGGGATCGACGAGCAGGCGATCATCTCCTACCTGGTCACGGCGTACTACTCGGCGGCGATCCTGGTGCCGGACGCGGTGGGCGTGCTGGAGAACGTGGAAGTGGGCCGCTGGAGCTGAGCCGGCCGGCCGGAGGGGTCGGCGCCGCGCCGGCCCCTCCCGGCACCCGCACGCCCGGTCCGACACAGTGACAGAGGAAGTGACCGTGACCATGACCAGTACGGATGCCGCCACCGAGGGCCACGAGGCGGTAGCCCTCCTGGACCGCACCCGCACCGCCGTCCATCCCCAACTGCGCTCCACGGTGGAGTCGTTGCCGGACTCCATACGCCGTGTCGCGATGTACCACTTCGGCTGGGAGCACGCCGACGGCACGCCGGCCTCGGGAAGGGCGGGCAAGGCCATCAGGCCCGCGCTCGTGCTCGCCTCGGCCCGGGCGCTCGGCGGGGACCCGCTCCATGCCGTCCGGGCGGCGGTCGCCGTCGAACTGGCCCACAACTTCACGCTGCTCCACGACGACGTCATCGACGAGGACCTCACGCGGCGCCACCGCGCGACCGCCTGGACGGTGTTCGGCACCCCGGACGCCATCATCGCGGGCGACGCGATGATGGCCCTCGCCCTGCGGCTCCTGGCCGAGGACCCGCATCCGGCGTCGGGCGCGGCCTCCGCCCGGCTCGCCGCGTGTGTCATCGAGCTGTGCGCGGGGCAGCAGGCGGACTGCGCCTTCGAACAGCGGGCCCCCGACGAGGTCTCCCTGGACGAGTGCGTGGCGATGGCGATGGCCAAGACCGGTGCGCTGCTGGGCAGTTCGTGCGCGCTGGGCGCGCTGTACGCGGGCGCGGGCGAGGAGGAGATCGCCGCGATGGACGCCTTCGGCCGGGAGGCGGGCCTCGCTTTCCAGCTGATCGACGACCTGATCGGGATCTGGGGGGACCCCGACCGTACGGGCAAACCGGCCGGCGCCGACCTCGCCGCGCACAAGAAGTCGCTGCCGGTGGTCGCCGCGCTGGCCTCGGGGACTGAGGCGGCGGAGGAGCTGGCCGAGCTGTACCGGTCGCCGATGGACGGCGCCGCGATCCGCCGGGCGGCGGACGCGGTGGAGCGGGCCGGGGGGCGTGACTGGGCGCAGGTCCAGGCGGCCGACCGGATGGCCAGGGCCGTACAGCAGCTGTCCCGGGCGGTGCCCGACCTCACCGCGGCGGGCGATCTGCTGGCGCTGGCGGAGTTCGTGACGCGCCGCACGCGGTGAGGTGCGGCGGGGAAAGGGGTTGCATCACCACTACGGTCTGAGCACTATGGATGAAGTGGTCAGGTGCTCCGTCACGTCCTGGGGCGCCTGACCGCCTTCTGTCCCGCGACCCAGAGGATCCGTGTGCGCAAGCTGACCTATTTTGTCGCTGCTTCGATCGACGGCTTCATCGGCGATCCGACCGGGGACGCCACCTGCTTCATGCGCTTCGTGGACGAGGAGTTCCTCGCCTACCTGACGTCGGACTGTCCGGAGACGATGGCGAGCCCCGGCCGCCGGGCGCTCGGCATCGACCACCTCAAGAACGAACGGTTCGACACCGTCGTCCAGGGCCGGGCCAGTTATGACCTGGCGCTGGCCGAGAACGTGACCAGTCCGTACGCGCACATGCGGCAGTACGTGGCCTCACGGAGCATCAAGGAGAGCCCGGATCCGGCCGTGGAGATCGTGGCCGGAGATCTGGCCGAAAAGGTTCGGGAACTGAAAGCGGAGGACGGCGACCTGGGGATCTACCTCTGCGGAGGCGCCGATCTGGCCGGACAGTTGAAGGAGGAGGTGGACGAACTGGTCATCAAGACCTATCCGCTGGTCCTCGGCTCGGGAATGCCGATGTTCGCGGCCGATTTCGCGATCGGGGAGTTCACGCTGGAGTCCGTGGAGACGTTCGGAAATGGTGTGGTGGTCCGGAAATACGTCAGGAAGCGGTGACCCGTGCTGCGGGGGAAGATCCCTTACCGCTACAGTCCGCGCCATGACAGCGGAGTCGACGGATTCATGGGCAGGCTGGTACCGGGACCGCCTGGGCGCGGAAGCGATCACGATCCTCTCGGGTGGACAGCAAGTACGCACCAGCATCAGGGGAGTTGAGTACGAGGGCACGGAGTTCGCCACGCTGGAGCCGGTGGGCGCGGGCGCGGTGCTGTCCTCCTGCGTCATGGAGTGGGACATGCCGATGCCGGTCAGCACGGAGGGCGCGGTCCAGCGGGCCACGCTCAACTGCCTGCTGGCGCTGGGGGAACGGGCGTCCGGTGACCCGCTCGGGCGCGCGGAGCTGAGCCTGACGCTGCGGTGCGGCGGCGCGGCGTACGAATCGGGCATCGCCGGGGGCGGGTTCGAGGAGGCGCTCGGCCGTATCCGCCGCCAGCTGCCGACCGACACGGAGCTGGGCGGCAGGCCGCTGGTGGGAGCCTGACCCGTGCCTGACCCATGCCCGGCCCGCGACCGGCCCGTGCCCGCTCCCCCGCCGGCGAACCTTCTGCTGTCGCTGTACGGGTGCGCCGCGCCGCCCGGCCGCCGGACGACCCCTACGCGCCCGGGTGGTCGTCGAGGAGGACAAACTCCTCCTCGACGTCGGCCGGCCGGAAGCCGGCCCCGGCCAGGGCGTCGAGCAGCGCGTCCAGCCGGGCCCGGGCAGACGGCCGGCCGGCCCCGAAGGCGCGCTGGGTCACGTACCGCTCCTGGACCCCGCCGGACAGCGCGCGCCGGGCGGTGCGCGAGACCCGCGCGGTGTGCTGTTCCACGACGGCGGCGAGCCGCTGGGTGTCGTACGGGATCCGCGGCCGCAGCGTGACGCGGTGGGCGAAGTGGCAGTGCGCGGGCAGTACGGACGCCTCGGCGTCGGTCCCCGGCACCCCCGCGTTCCAGGGCGCCGCCGCGATCGTCGTCCGTACCACCGGGAATCCGCTCTCCGCGAGCCGGCCGGACCACAGCTCGGCAACGCGCCGCTGGGCGTCGAGGCTGCCCGTACCCCGCAGGGTCAGCACCGGGCGGGAGGGCGTGCGGCCGCGGTCCCGTACACCGGTGGTGAGGTCGAGCCCCTGGGCGCCGGCCCAGGCGGCCAGCCGGGCGGCCGACTCCGGCCGGTCGGCCCGTACCGTCAGCCGTGTCGCGAAGTCGCCCTCGACGGTCAGGGCTGGATCGCGCCGGGCCGCGGCGGCGATATCCGTCCTGCCGATATCCGTACTGAAGTCCACCGCACGACGTTACCAAGGGGGAGGGGCGCCCCGTGGTGCACTTCGGGACGCCCCTGTGAAGCCGCGCTGTCATGCGCGTGTCGTACGTGGTTGTCGCGCTGTGACGGGCCTGGTGAGGGGCCTTGTGAGGGGCCTTTGTGGCGAGGGTCAGGACAGCTTGGCCACGGCGGCCGCGAGGCCGTTGACCCACAGCTGGTTCACGCGCGAGCGCTCCGCCGCGTTCGGCTGGGAGTTCTGGCAGGACGTGCCGGGGCCGCCGCCGGACATCAGCTCGCTGCACGGACCGCTGTAGTGGTCCGGGAGGCCGAGCACGTGCCCGGTCTCGTGCGCGGTGACGCGGGTCGAGTTGTACTGCTGGTTCTGGGCGTAGTCGAGGAAGATGTAGCCACTTCCGTGGCCGTTGGTGCTGGCGAACGAGCCGCGCGGGTCGTTGCCCTCGCGGTACGTGAAGTCGGCGTTGCTGCCCGACTGGAGCTTCACATTGCTGACGGAGCTGTTCCAGATCGAGGTGCTGCTGGCTATCTGGCTGCGGAAGCTGGGCGCGGCCGACGCGTTGTAGACGACGGTCACCACGGCGGCGCCGGGGTTCGCCGCGCGCTTCTCGGCGACCGACTTGAGGACCGCGTCGAAGAACGCCTTGTTGTTGGCGGCTTCGGCCTTCGAGCCTTCGTAGGCGGCGTACGAGGACGCGGCCGGGACGCCGGTGGGGGCGGCGTCGGCGGGCGCGGCGGAGGCGGGTGCGGCGCTCAGCGCGGTCGCGAGGGCCAGGCCGAGGCCGGCGATCGCGGAGAGAGCGGACTTCGAGACTCTCGGGTGACGCATGTGGGGGGCTCCTAGTCGTCCGGTGAACGGGTTCGGTACCGGAGAGTCTCGGGGAGTCCGCCTCGTGACGGATGATGTCAATCGGCGATAGCACCAGCGCATATCCCTGGTTGGCTTTCTTCGAATGCGCTCCGGATTACTGCGATTTGGGTGTCTGGTGCGGCTCAGGACCCGGCTCTACTCTTCGGGAATGGAGCTGG
The DNA here is from genome assembly GCF_044744165.1 of Streptomyces sp. NPDC087420. Taxonomy (NCBI): domain Bacteria; kingdom Bacillati; phylum Actinomycetota; class Actinomycetes; order Kitasatosporales; family Streptomycetaceae; genus Streptomyces; species Streptomyces sp. NPDC087420. The sequence continues at coordinate 239,412 of NZ_JBIUXU010000011.1, read as the reverse complement.
AGGTCAGGCATCTGCGTGCCCTGTGTGCCATCGCCGAAGCGGGCAGTCTGCGCAAGGCGGCCCGGCAGCTGGGGATGAGCCAGCCGTCGCTGACGACCCAGCTGCGGCGGATCGAGAACGCGCTCGGCGCGGAGCTGTTCGCCCGCGAACGCACGGGCTGTCGGCCGACTCCGCTGGGCCACTCGGTGCTGAGCCGCGCCCGGCCGCTGGTCGACGGGATGGCGACGCTGGTCGCCGAGGCGCGGGCGGCCGCGGATCTGGCGGGCGGGCCCCGGCTGCGGATCGGCTCGACCGCGAGCCGGGCGCTCGGCGGCTGGCTGCGGCGGCTGAGGGGGCGGCTGCCCGGTACGGACATCTCGCTCCACATGGACGTCTCCGCCGGGGCGTTGCTGCGGATGGTCGCCGCCGGGCGGCTGGACGTGGCGTTCGTGCACGAGGTGGAGGGCTGCCCGCTGACGGTCCCGGACGGCCTCGAACGGCGCGTACTGGTCGAGCGTGAACCGCAGTTCGTCTCCATGGCCCGCGACCATCCCGCCGCCGCGAGCCCTGTGGTGGAACTGGCCGACCTGGCGGGGGACCGCTGGGTGGTCGACCCGACGGTGGACGGCGAATGGGACGGCCTGCGCCGGGTCCTGGTCGCGGCGGGCCTCAACCCGGCGGTCCTGCACGGGGATTACCTCACCGCGGCCACGCTGATCGCCGTCGGCGAGGCGGTCGCCCCCTGCCAGCCCACGTCGGGCCCGCGCGACGACATGGCGATCCGCCCGCTGCGCGACGATCCGCTGGCCGTACGCCTCCAGCTGTTCTCGCGCCCGGGAACCACACCCGCCGCCGGGGAACGCCCTGCGGGCATACGGTCCATGGCGGACGAGGTGTACGCGGACCTGGAGGCGGCGTACCGGGAGGCGGCGCTGCGGGCGGTGGGTTACCGTCAGTGGCTGACCCACCACAAGAGCCCCCTGCTGCACGCGCCGGCGGCGTAGGGGGCCAGGGCCTGTCCGGCGGGCGGCGGGACAGTTCCCGGCCGCGAGGACGATTTCTGGCCGGGGAGGCGCTTCCCGGCCGGCGAGACCGAGGAGATGCGACAAGGTGGCCCGACGTGTGACCGTCCCCGGCCTGTTCCCCCCGCCGGACTACGCGCACGCCGCCGTCGTGGAGACGGACCGGCGCCTGGCCTTCCTGGCCGGAGCCGTACCGCTCGACCCGGACGGGGAACTGGTCGGTCCCGGAGACCTCACCGCCCAGACCGGGCAGGTGCTCGCCAATCTGGCGACCGCGCTGGCCGCGCTCGGATGCGGCCTGGGTGATGTCGTCGCCACGACCGTGTACGTGGTCGCGACGGATCCGGCTGATCTCGGCCGCGTCTGGGAGACCGTCCGCGCGGGGGGACTTTCCCTGGGCCCGCACACGTCCACGCTGCTCGGTGTCGCGTGCCTGGGGTACGCGGGGCAGTTGGTGGAGATCACGGCGGTGGCGGAGCTGCCCTGACCGGTCCCGCGCACTCGCGCGCTCGCGCGGGCGGACAAATACCACATCCCGGGATCCCGTCGGCCTCCATCCGGTCGACAATGGCTTGATCCGCGTTCAAAGGTCTGGTTCCGGCCAAGGATGGGTGACTTTCGAGGGCGTCAGGCAACCCGGGGCGACGTGCCTCCGATCTCACAGGGTGTTCACAGGTCCGATGCCACTGTGGCACTCGCAGACGAGGAACCGATGACCAGAGATCACCGCAATCGTTTCGGGCGGTCGGCGCTGGCCGCCTCCGCCGCCCTCGCCGTCGTCGCGGGCGTGGCAGGTGCCGCGCCCGTCGCCGGGGCGGCGGCGCCCGCCGGTCCGAAGATCAGCCTGATCGCCGCCTCCACCACCGTGATCCTCGACCGGTGGGAGGGGGAACCGGGGGTCTATCTGGACCTCGGCGCGTACGTCACCGTCGACGGCGGCCCCCTCGAATTCAAGGTGACGCGCGCGTCGTACAAGACGCCCGTGGTCGCCGACCAGGTGATCCACGACGGGAAGAAGACACGGACGAAGCGGCTGCCGACCGGGCTGGTCAAGGACTTCTCCGGTCTGCCGGGCTTCATCGAGGTGTCCGTCAAGAACGCGGCGGGCAAGCAGGTGTTGAAGACCAGCGAGTCGTTCTGCCCGAACAACGCGTCCGGGCGCATCCGCCCCGACGCCCCGGCCACCTCGAAGTATCCGGAGAGCTGCCCGACCAACCCGTTCACGCTCGGTTCGGTGTGGGGCGTGGAGAAGGGCTGGGCGTCGAACACCAGCAACGGCTACTACTCCGACCCCGTCGACCTGCCGGCCGGCGGCTACACGGCCACGGTCTCGGTCGGGAAGAAGTACCGCGACCTGCTGGGCATCGCGAACAAGCCGCAGACGATCAAGGTGACGGTACGGGAGCAGACGGACGGGGGCGAGGGTACGGCCAGGTCGGCGGCGCTCTCCGGCCACGACGCGGCGATGCAGGGCCACGACATGAGCAGCATGGGCACCGCCCACGGCTCGACCAACACGACCCACAGCACCGGCACCAACACCCCCACCGGCACCGGCCCCGCCCACGTCTACAGCAACGGCCGCGGAGCCGACGCCCCCACCCCGCCCGCCCGTCCCCACGCGATCGGCCCGCGTGCCCTCACCCACCTGGGCGACGGCCCGGGACACACCGACGGCTCGCGCATCGCGCCCGCCCTCAAGCCCAACGCGAAGCGCCCCACGGGCGCGGCGAAGGTGCCCGACGTACCCAAGCCCGACCTCCGCTCCCTGCCGGCCTGGGACATCGGCATCTCCGACGGGGAGGACGGCGACATCCCCGGCAAGGACTACATGGTGTTCAGCGCCAACGTCTGGAACGCCGGCCCCGCGCCCCTGGTCGTGGACGGATTCCGCAGTCCGGGCAAGGAGTTGATGGACGCGTACCAGTACTTCTACGACGCCAAGGGCAAGCAGGTCGGCTACACGCCCACCGGCACGATGGAGTGGGACCCCCGCGTGGGCCACGAGCACTGGCACTTCACCGACTTCGCCAGCTACCGCCTGCTGAGCGCCGACAAGTCCGAGATCGTACGCAGCGGCAAGGAGGCGTTCTGCCTCGCCAACACGGACGCCATCGACTACACGGTGAAGAACGCCAACTGGCACCCCAACAACACGGACCTGTCCACCGCCTGCGGCCAGCAGAACTCGATCTCCGTACGCGAGGTCCTCGACGTCGGCTCCGGTGACACGTACACCCAGTACCGCCCCGGCCAGTCCTTCGACGTCACGGACCTGCCGAACGGCACGTACTACATCGAGGTCATCGCCAACCCCGAACACCGCCTGCAAGAAACGAACCTCAAGAACAACGTAGCCCTGCGCAAGGTGGTCCTGACCGGCAAAACAGGCACCCGCAAGGTGACGGTCCCCCCGATCGACCTGATCACCACGCCCTGACCCCGCACCCCACGAGAGCGCCGCACCCACGAACAGGGTGCGGCCCTCGCGCGCGGCTGCGGGCCTTCGCCACCCACCGCCGCACTTTCACGCCACCGTACAAGTCTGTGACCTGCGCAAACGCGGCGAGGAAAGCGAAACGCCGCGCTCGCGCCAGGACGCGCCGGTCTGTAGCGCGAACTGCTGCACGCACCCCGCGATGGCTGTGACCACAGACCACAGTCAGGACGCTCACCGACAGCTGCCCCCACTCGGAGTGGAGGGCTGACAGCTTGCGCTTCCCGCACTTCTTCGGTCGAATCATCGTTCAGTACCTTCCTCACATGCTTCCCGACGATCATCCGGGACCGCTGCTCGGCGTGAGCAGAGGAACGTGGGCAAGAGAGGCTGAACTCGAAAAACCTACCGCGCGGATCACGGGGGTTGGCCGGGAGCGGGCATTCGCCACTGTTCGCCAGCCCCCGCCGGATGAAGAACCACCCGCCGAGGCGGGGGCGAGGCGTTGCCTTGTAACGTCGTTGGCCCGGTGCGGTGAGGAAAGAGTTCGTGGCCAAAGAACGTGTGACCGTCTGTCTGGCTCCCTGTGAGCCCGTGGATCTCCAAGAAGCCATCGGCGCGGCCATGGCGCCGTACTTCTACTACCCGGAGGAACGGCCCGATCCGGACTGGGTCGGGGAATGGGACTACTGGTACGTCTCCGGCGCCGGCTGCGAGTTCGCCGTGCGGGCGGGGTGCGAGGGCGATCCGAGGATCGTGCGGGAGGAGGGACCCGAGGCGGTCGACCGGCCGCCTCTGCCCCCGGACCGGTGTCATGGCGGGCCGCGAGGGCTGCTGGACTTCGAGACCGACCGGGCGGAGGTGGCGGAAGAGGCGTCGCGCGCGTGGTCGGAGTGGCAGGAGTTCGCGGACGGCTGTCCGGTCTCCCTGGCGCAGGGTCACTTCTTGCAGAGGACGTACGACGATCCCGTCGGCTATCCGCAGAAGCGTGCGCTGGACGACTTCTCACACCAGCCGGTGATCAGGGCGCTGCACGCACGGCCGGAGCTGGAAGAGCGATTCAGCGGCGACCCGGTGGGGCGCTTCGGGCAGCGGCGGGAGTTGTACGTCGAGGCGCGGGTCGCGCACGTGCTGCCGACCACCGCCCTGCTCACCCTGGACGGACGCTGGACAGAGGCCGCCACCCACGAACACCGCCGCTGGGCGTCCACCTATCTCGACGCCCTGCCGGCGGACACCATGGTCGTACGGGTCCTGTACCACTCCTGAACAAGACCGCACCCGCACCGTCAGCGCGCCGGGATCGGGGCGGGCTGCGGGGCGGGTGCGGAAGTGGGGCGTGACCATGGGCGGGTCAGGCCTTCTTTGTCTCCCAGAAGATCTTGTCGATCTGGGCGATGTAGTCCAGGGCCTTCTGGCCCGTCGCCGGGTCCGTGGAGGCCTTGGCGGCCGAGAGGGCCTTCAGGGCGTCGTTGACCAGCTGGTGGAGCTCGGGGTACTTCTCGAAGTGCGGCGGCTTGAAGTAGTCGCTCCAGAGCACCGACACGTGGTGCTTGGCGAGCTCGGCGCGCTGCTCCTTGATGACCGTCGCGCGGGCCTGGAAGTGTGCGTCGTCGTTGCCCGCCATCTTTTCCTGGACGGCCTTGACCGACTCGGCTTCGATGCGGGCCTGGGCGGGGTCGTACACGCCGCAGGGGAGGTCGCAGTGGGCGCTGACCTTCACCTTGGGGGCAAACAGGCGGGAGAGCATGGAGCTGTCCTTCCTCGTGATCGTCTTCTCAGGTGGGACATTACTCCGTGAGAAGCGTGATTTCGCGAGTGCCCCCGTGGGCTTAGGACAAAAGTCCGGGGCCAAAATGGGACAGGCGGCGGAACGGACCGCGGGACCGGGAGGGTGTCGGATGACGGAGCACGAGCGTGAGCCGAGAGCGCCGTTGGGGATCGCGGAAGTGACCGGGCCGTCCATGTACCCGACGCTCCGGCACGGCGACCAACTCCTCGTCCACTACCGCGCCCCCGTCAGGGCCGGCGACGTGGCCGTGCTCAAGCACCCGCTCCAGCAGGACCTGCTCATCGTGAAGCGGCTGGTGGAGCGGCGCGACGGCGGATGGTGGGTGCTCGGGGACAATCCGGGGGCCGAGGGGGACAGCCGGGTGTTCGGCGCCGTTCCCGAGGAGCTGTTGCTGGGGCGGGTGAGGGCCAGGTACCGGCCGCCGGCGGACGGTCAGCGGTCCGTGCTCGGGACGGTCTCGTGGCTCGTCTCGGCGCTGAGGCCGGTGCTCGCCGACCGCTCGGTCTCCAGGCGCTTGCGCGCCCGGTAGGCGGCCACGTTGGCGCGGGTCGCGCAGCGGTCCGAGCAGTAGCGGCGCGAGCGGTTGGTCGAGGTGTCCAGGTAAGCGTTGCGGCACGGCGCCGCCTGGCACAGCCCCAGCCGGTCCACGCCGAACCCGGTGAGGTGGAAGGCCAGCCCCATCGCCGCCGTCGCCGCGTACCCCGCGGTCGCGTTGGACGGGTGCTCCGCCAGGTGCATGTGCCAGCGCGGGCGGCCCTCCTCGTCCAGGAAGTCGTGCCCGGAGACCTGCGGGCTGACCGGGAACTCCAGCAGCAGCGAGTTCAGCAGGTCGACCGCCTGGGCGCCCTCGCCCTCGTCGGCCGCCGTGAAGACGGCGCGCAGCCGTGCCCGTACCGCCCGGAAACGCGTGAGGTCCGCCTCCGTCGCCCTGCGGGCCAGCTGGGTGCTCGCGCCGAAGAGGGCACGGATGTCGTCCACCGAGGTCAGCGTGTCCGTGCCACGGGCCGGCTCCTCGGTGTTGACCAGGCGCACGGCGTAGTCCGAGTAAGAGGCCAGTTCCACTTGTAGTCCTTACGGCTGCGGTCTAGGTTGGTTCGTCGGAAGAGGATGTAATGGGCCGTTGCCCTATAAGGGTATTACGGATGGGTGGAGGAGACGTTTCATGTCGCTTGTCGACGCCGACTGGATGGCCTGGCAGCAGAGCTGGGACCGCCAGCAGGAGTGGTACATGCCCGACCGCGAGGAGCGCTTCCGGGTGATGCTGGACATGGTCGAGGCCCTCGTCGGCCCCGAACCGAGGGTGCTGGACCTCGCGTGCGGTACGGGCAGTATCACCGACCGGCTGTTCAGGAGGTTCCCCGGCGCCACGAGCACCGGCGTCGACCTCGACCCCGCGCTGCTCACCATCGCCCGCGGCTCCTTCGCCGGGGACGACCGCGTCACCTTCGTGACCGCCGACCTCAAGGACCCGGACTGGCCGGGGCTGCTCCCCGCGGGACCGTACGACGCCGTCCTCACCGCCACCGCCCTGCACTGGCTCCACAGCGAACCGCTGGCGGTGCTGTACGGGCAGCTCGCCGGGGTCGTCAGGGAGGGCGGGGTCTTCATGAACGCCGATCACATGCCGGCCGACGACACCCCCCGTATCAACGCGGCCGAGCGCGCCCACCGGCACGCCGCGATGGAACGCGCGAAGGCCGAGGGGGCCCTCGACTGGGCCGACTGGTGGGACCTGGCCGCCAAGGACCCGGTCCTGGCCGGACCGACCGCCGAGCGCTTCCGTATCTACGGCGAACACGCGGACGGCGACACCCCCTCCGCCGCCTGGCACGCGCGCACCCTCCGCGAGGCGGGCTTCGCGGAGGCGCGGACGGTCTGGTCCTCGCCGTCCGACGCGCTTGTCCTCGCGGTGCGGTAAGGGCGGAGTGGAAAGGCCGCAAGGCGGAGAGTGAGGCGGGCGGTACGAAGATGGACGCGGCGGTACGGACATCTCCGTACCGCCCCTCCTCCCGACCCCGCCCCGCTACAGCACCTTCGACAGGAACGACTTCGTACGGTCGTGCTGCGGGTTCGTCAGGACGTCCCTCGGGTGTCCCGACTCGACCACCACCCCGTCGTCCATGAACACCAGCGCGTCCCCGACCTCCCGCGCGAAGCCCATCTCATGGGTGACCACGATCATGGTCATGCCCTCCTCCGCCAGCCCGCGCATGACGTCGAGGACGTCACCCACCAGCTCCGGGTCGAGCGCCGACGTCGGCTCGTCGAAGAGCATCAGCTTCGGCTCCATCGCCAGAGCCCGCGCGATCGCCACCCGCTGCTGCTGGCCGCCGGACAGCTGCGCCGGGTAGCTGGCGGCCTTGTCGCCGAGGCCCACCCGGTCGAGCAGCAGTACGGCCCGCGCGCGGGCCACGGCCTTCGTCTCGCCGCGGACCTGGACCGGCGCCTCCATGATGTTCTCGATCGCCGTCATGTGCGGGAAGAGGTTGAAGCGCTGGAAGACCATGCCGATGTCCCGGCGCTTCCTGGCGACCTCGCTGTCCTTCAGCTCGTACAGCTTGTCGCCCTTCTGGCGGTAGCCGACCAGCTCCCCGTCCACGGACAGCCGGCCGGCGTTGATCTGCTCCAGATGGTTGATGCACCGCAGGAACGTCGATTTGCCGGAACCGGACGGGCCGATCAGGCAGAAGACCTCCCGGGGGGCGACCTCCAGGTCGATTCCCTTGAGGATGTGCGCGGCGCCGAAGGACTTGTGGACGCCCTCCGCCCTCACCATGGCGGTCATGCGGCGGCTCCCGAACGAGTGCTGAATCCGGCCAGATTCCTCTTGACCTTCTGGAACGGCGTCAGCGGCAGCGAGCGGCTGGAACCACGCGCGTAGTACCGCTCCAGATAGAACTGCCCGACGCTGAAGACCGTGGTCAGGATCAGGTACCAGGCCGCCGCGAGGAAGAGCATCTCCGCCGCCGCGCCCGAGGTGGTCCCGATGTCCTGCGCCGTCCTCAGCAACTCGGTGAACTGCACCGCCGAGACGAGCGACGTCGTCTTCAGCATGTTGATGACCTCGTTGCCGGTGGGCGGCACTATCACCCGCATGGCCTGCGGGATGACCACCCGGCGCAGCGTCTTGCCGTGGCTCATGCCCAGCGCGTGCGACGCCTCGGTCTGGCCCTCGTCGACCGAGAGCAGGCCGGCCCGGCAGATCTCCGCCATGTACGCGGCCTCGTTGAGGCCGAGTCCCAGCAGCGCCGTCAGGAACGGCGTCATGAACGAGGACCAGTAGTCCTTGTAGATGGGGCCGAGGTTGATGTACTCGAAGACCAGTCCGAGATTGAACCAGACCAGCAGTTGTACGTAGACGGGCGTACCGCGGAAGAACCAGATGTAGAACCACGCGATGGACGACGTCACCGGGTTCTTCGACAGGCGCATGACCGCGAGGATCACGCCCCCGACCACCCCCATCACCATCGCCAGGACGGTGAGGAGGAGGGTGTTGCCGACCCCGGAGAGGATCCGGCCGTCGAAGAAGTAGTCGGGGATGGCGCCCCAGTTCACCTTGCCCTGCGAGAAGGCGTAGATGAGCGAGACGAGCAGGGCGATGGCGACCACGGCGGACACGTACCGGCCGTAGTGCCGGACCGGGATCGCCTTGATGGCCTCGGGCCCGGCGGGGGGCGTGTCGACGGGCCCCGCCTTTTCGATGTCAGCAGTCACAGGTGTTGCCTCTCAGCGCCGGATGTCCGGTCGGGACGCCCGGCCGGGACATTCGCTCGGAATGCCCCGGCGGGGATGGTCAGGAACGTCCGGTCGGGACAGTCGGGAACGTCCGGTCAGGAACCGCCGTTGAGCTTGGCCTCGGTGACCGCGCCGGACTCGGCGCCCCACTTGGCGAGGACCTTGCCGTACTCGCCGTTCTTGATGATCGCGTTCATCGCCGCCTGGAGCGCGGCGGAGAGCTCCTTGTTGTCCTTCGCGACGGCGATGCCGTACGGAGCGGCCTCGACGGTGTCGCCGACCAGCTCGAAGTCGTTGCCGCCGCCCGAGGTCTTCACCGCGTACGCGGCGATCGGGGAGTCCGAGGAACCGGCGTCGGCGCCGCCGGAGCGCAGCCGTACCTGGGCCTGCTGGTCGTTGTCGAAGGACTCGATGGCGAGCTTCTTGCCGGCCGGACACTTCTTCGCCTGGTCCTTGGCGAGGTCCTCGGAGACGGTGGCGCGCTGCACGACGATCTTCTTGCCGCAGAGGTCGTCCCAGGTCTTGATCCCCTGGTTCTTGCCCTTCTGGGTGTAGATCGAGACACCGGCGGTGTAGTAGTCGACGAAGTCGACACCCTCGCCGACCTTCTTGCCGTCCTCGACGCCGTCCTGACGGTCCTTGGTGTCGGTCATCGCGGACATCGCGATGTCGTAGCGCTTGGCGCGCAGCCCGGTGACCAGGGTGTCGAAGGTGCCGTTCTCGAACTCGAACTTCACACCGAGCTGCTTGCCCAGCGCGTCCGCGAGGTCCGGGTCGATGCCGACGGTCTTGCCGGACTTGTCCTTGAACTCCACCGGCGCGTACGCGATGTCGGAGCCGACCTTGACGACACCCTTGTCCTGGATGGTCTGGGGCAGCTGGTCGAAGAGCGGTGCCTTGTTGGTGTCGGCGGACGCGGCGCTGTCCTTCTTGCCGCTGTCGGTCTGGTCGCCACAGGCGGTCAGCAGCATGGCGCCCGCGACCGCGATCGCGCCGGCCGCGGCGATCCGGGACTTCGCGGCGGTCGTACGACGTGTGGTGCTAGCGGTCATGATGAGAATCCTCCGGCGGGTCGGGCGGGTGATGAACCGCCACAAAGGCGGGACAATCCGGCTGGCACACACCTTCGATTTTCGCAACGGTGTGTGATGAGAGGCATCTTGCCATTCGGACTGACCCGTTCAGGGGACCAGTCATGTCAAAATCGGGTAACGGGACTCACCCCTACCCCGTCCGCCCCGTCCATCACGGCGGGACCATTTACCGAGTTGTCTCTTTCCGACCGGAAAATCTCCCGTTCGTACCGGCTTGTGCGCGCGATTCGCGCGGTCCGCCGTAGGTGTCCACATTTTCGGTTATGAGGCATGTCACCGCGTCGGTGTGGAGTCGCAGACGGCGTTGTCCGTCCGGTATGAAGGACGTTTACGCCCCGCATCCGGGGCCCGGGGCGCGTGTGCGGCGCGCCCGCGCGTATGTACCACCCCCTGGCCGAGCCAGCTGGACCGCCGGGCCGGGGCACGTACGCGGTGCTCACCCACCCCTCCTCGACCAGGAGTGGACACCCTCAACTGATGAAGACCTAAGGGGTCACAGAAATGGCAGCGGAGATCGTCAATCCTCGCAGCGCGAACGGTACGGACAGGGTGGCAGGAGCCGGGGGTGTCCCCGGAAGCGTTCCCGGGGTCGCGGAAGCCGGGACCGTCCCCGGGGGTACGGAGAGCACGCCCGACGAGCCCTTCGATCCCGCCTTCGCGCTGCACCGCGGGGGCAAGATGGCCATCCGGGCGACCGTGCCGGTGCGCGACAAGGACGATCTGTCCCTCGCGTACACGCCCGGGGTGGCCAAGGTGTGCAGCGCGATCGCGGAGAACCCGGAGCTCGTCCACGACTACACCTGGAAGTCGCAGGTCGTCGCCGTCGTGACGGACGGGACGGCGGTGCTGGGGCTGGGTGACATCGGCCCCGAGGCTTCGCTGCCCGTGATGGAGGGCAAGGCCATCCTGTTCAAGCAGTTCGGCGGGGTCGACGCCGTGCCGCTCGCGCTGGCCACCACCGACACGGACGAGATCATCGAGACCGTCGTGCGGCTCGCGCCGTCCTTCGGCGGGGTCAACCTGGAGGACATCTCGGCGCCCCGCTGCTTCGAGATCGAGCGCAGGCTCCAGGAGCGGCTGGACATCCCGGTCTTCCACGACGACCAGCACGGCACGGCCGTCGTCACCCTCGCCGCCCTGAACAACGCGGCGAAGCTGACCGGGCGCACCCTCGGGGATCTGCGGGCCGTCATCTCCGGGGCGGGCGCGGCCGGGGTGGCGATCGCCAAGTTCCTGCTCGCCGCCGGCATCGGCGACGTGGCCGTCGCCGACCGCAAGGGCATCGTCAGCATCGACCGCGACGACCTGACGGACGTCAAGCGGGAGCTGGCCGAGATCACCAACCGGGCGGGCCACTCCGGTTCGCTGGACGCCGCGCTGTCCGGCGCGGACGTGTTCATCGGGGTGTCGGGCGGTACGGTCCCGGAGCCCGCGATCGCCTCGATGGCGCCGGGGGCGTTCGTCTTCGCGATGGCCAACCCGAACCCCGAGGTCCACCCCGACATCGCGCACCAGTACGCGGCGGTGGTGGCCACCGGGCGCAGCGACTACCCGAACCAGATCAACAACGTCCTCGCCTTCCCCGGGATCTTCGCGGGCGCCCTCCAGGTGCGGGCGTCGCGGATCACCGAGGGCATGAAGATCGCGGCGGCGAACGCGCTGGCGGACGTCGTGGGCGACGAACTGGCGGCGGACTATGTGATCCCGTCCCCGTTCGACGCCCGGGTCGCCCCGGCGGTGACGGCGGCGGTGGCCGCGGCGGCACGGGCGGAGGGCGTGGCGCGGCGCTGACGGGGACGACGGGGGCCGCGTCGCGCGTCTTCCGCGTGACGCGGCCCGTGTCACACGTCGTTCCGGTACCGCCCCGCCCGGCCGCCGCCCTATCGTCAGGGCCATGTTCGCCGCCTACGCAGCCCGCATCGACCGTGACCACCCGCTGAACGGCCTGGAGCTGGGCGAACGCCCGGCGCCCGGGACGCGGCCCGGCTGGACCACCGTGACCGTACGGGCCGCCTCCCTCAACCACCACGACCTCTGGTCGCTGCGCGGCGTGGGGCTGCCCGACGACCGGCTGCCGATGATCCTCGGCTGCGACGCCGCCGGTGTCGACGAGGACGGCAACGAGGTGGTCGTCCACTCGGTGATCGGGGCGACGGGCCACGGCGTCGGGCCGCGCGAGACGCCGTCGATCCTGACCGAGCGCTACCAGGGCACCTTCGCCGAGCAGGTCACCGTACCCACCTGGAACGTCCTGCCCAAGCCGCCCGAGCTGACCTTCGAGCAGGCCGCCTGTCTGCCGACCGCCTGGCTCACCGCGTACCGCATGCTCTTCACCAACGCCGGTGTACGGCCCGGGGATTCGGTCCTCGTCCAGGGCGCGGGCGGCGGGGTCGCGACGGCCGCGATCGCCCTCGGCAGCGCCGCCGGGCTGCGGGTCTACGCCACCAGCCGCGACGAGACGAAGCGGGCGCGGGCCCTCGAACTGGGCGCGGCGGAGGTCTTCGAGCCGGGCGCGCGCCTGCCCCGGCGGGTCGACGCCGTCATCGAGACGGTCGGCGCGGCGACCTGGTCGCACTCCCTCAAGTGCCTGCGCCGGGGCGGCACGTTGGTGATCTCGGGCGCGACGAGCGGCGACGCGCCGGCCCATGCCGAGCTGACGCGGATCTTCTTCCTGGAGCTCAAGGTCGTCGGCTCGACGATGGGGTCCAAGGACGAGTTGGAGGACCTGTTGTCGTTCTGCGCGCTGACGGGCGTACGGCCGGTGATCGACGAGGTGCTGCCGCTGGAGCGGGCGCGGGAGGGCTTCGAGAAGCTGGAGGCCGGGAGCCAGTTCGGGAAGATCGTGCTCACTCCGTCCGCGTAGGCCCCTCGTGGACGAGGACGAAGTCGCCGTACGGATACGACCCCGGCCGGCCCCCGGTCTCGTCCAACGCCCGCCGTAGCGTGCGCAGATGGGCGGTGGTCAGCGCGAGCGGCGCCTCGTCCGGCTGGTGGACCGTGCCGCGCGGATACTCCACGTCCGGTGTGGTGGTCATCTCGATGTGGCACCCGAGGACGTGGGTGACGTCCCTCGCGCCGCAGAAGCCGAGCAGCCGGTCGACGGTACGGCCGTACGCGTCCGCGTCGTTCACGTAGAGCCGTCCGGGGTAGAGCGAGTCGCCGGTCAGCAGCAGCCCGGTGTACCGGTCGTGGAAGACGACGGCGGCGTCCTGGTGGCCGGGGCCGGGGACGACGTCGATGATCCGCCCGCCGAGATCGACCGTCCCGAGCCCCTCGGGCCACGCGTCCAGCCCGAACGCCTCGGTGACGGCGGCGAGTTCCGGCCCCACGACGGTGGTGTGCGGGCGCCCCTCGAACTGGCCGTCGGCGGCGATGTGGTCGCCGTGGCCGTGGGTGTGGGCGACGAGCAGTCCGTACTCCTCACGGGGATGGCGGGCCAGCCATTCCGCGATCTCCCGGTCGACGGTCGCGCGCAGCGGGAAGAGGGCCGGGTCGGCGGTCGCGCCGGTGTCGAGCAGGAGGGCGCGCTCGTTGCCGAAGAGCAGGAACAGGAACGGTGCTTCGAAGTGCACGGACTTGTTCTGGCGCAGGACCAGGGTGTGTTCGTTGTACGTGTGCACGTGCACGTGCAGGGGCTCGTCGGGGCGGCCGGGGCCGGCGGGGCCGACGGGGCCGGCCAAGCCGGCGAGGGTGCCGGGTGCGGGGGTGTGCGCGAGGTAGTCGATCACCGGGCCACTCTAAGCATGTCAACGCTGGTTGACGGCAGGTGGCGTGTCAACCTACATTGACACCGTGACGGAAGCAACGGATCTCGCCGAACGGGCGAACGACCGCGACCCACGGGTCGGGCTGAGAGCCGTCGCCGCGCTGCGGCGGCTGCTGGAACAGCTCGAAGCCGTCCAGGTGCGCAGCGCCCGTAACCAGGGGTGGTCATGGCAGGAGATCGCGAACGAACTGGGCATCAGCCGGCAGGCGGCGCACAAGAAGTACGGGAGGCGATGATGTTCGAACGGTTCACCGAGGGCGCGCGGGGCGTGGTGACCGGCGCGGTCGGACACGCGGAGCGCGTGGAGGCGGAGCTGGTGACGGAGGAGCACATGCTGCTGGCGCTCCTGGACCAGGAGGGCACGCGCACGTCCTTCGCGTTCGCGTGCCTGGGCCTCACGCCCACGGACCGCCGGTCGTCGATGGAGACGGCGCTGGCGGAGGCGCGACGGCCTCCGGCTGTGGCGGGCGCGGGGGCGCGGGCGCGGGCGCGCGGCTGGTCGGGGCGGTTGCGGTTCGCGCCCGGCGCGAAGGGGACGCTGGAGAAATCGCTCCGGATCGCGGTGGGGCGCGGGGACCGGCGCGTGGGGGGCGAACACATGCTTCTTGCGCTGGTTGCGCGGGCGGGGGTGGTGTCGGAGGTGCTGGCGTCGCATGGGGCGACGTATGCGGGGGTTGAGCGCGCGATGTTCGGGGGCGCGTCTGCCCGGGGCGCGGGCGCGGCTTACTGATTGTCCTCAATCGCCGGACGGGCTTGGCGGCTCCGCCGCGTGGTCACCGCGCTTCGCGCGAGTTGCGACGCTTTACGTCCGGACACACGCACCTCCTCCGACCCCGCCCCCCTCACGCCGCCGGGGAGACTGAACGACCCCGCCCGCCCCGGAGCCTCTGCCGCCCGGTGCATGCGCGCGGCTTACTGATGTCCTCAATCGCCGGACGGGCTTAAAGACCCGGAGCGGGCCGGGTTGTTTTGGCGCGGGCCTGGAAGGGGGACGGGCAGGGGTCGTGTCCGGAACGTAGAGCGTGTTTTGTGTCGCATGGCGATCGTCACGCAATTCGGAGTTGCTGAACGCGACGTAAAACATGCAGTGCAGGACACGGCCCCTGCCCGGCCCCCGGCAACGACCCGCGCACAAAAAGCCGGCCCGCAGCGGGCAAAATCAAGCCCGTCCGGCGATTGAGGACAACACGGACCGCAACCCGGTCACCGAGAACGCGCGGCCCACCGGCCCCAGAACGCCCGTCCGGCGATTGAGGACAAGCAGTGACCTCAACCCACACCAGGCCGAAGCACCGCCGCGACCCGCGTCGCCGCCGTCGACAAGTGCCGCCTCGCTTCGGCGAGCTGCGCCTCCGTCACCCCGTTGTCCCGCGCAGCATCGCGGATGTCGTCGCGGAAGCGGTCCAGCAGCCGGTCCAGGTCGCGTGCCGGGTCGCCCGTCCCCGTGGCGTCCTCTCCCCAGCCGGCCGCGTCGGCGGCGTCCTTCGAGGCCGACCCGGTCGGGCGCGGCGAGCCCCCCGACCCCCCGTACACCCCCCGCAACTGACCCGTAAGCTCCGACAACCCCTCCCGCAGCCCCGTAGGCCAGTCACCCCGCGCGAAGTGTCCCTGCACCTGGTCCTGGACCTGCTTCGCGATCCGCTGCATCTCCTGGCGCGCCGTCTCCTGCGCCTCCTTGGCCTGCCGACGCGCCTGCTGCGCGTCCTCGCGGGCCCGGCGGGACTCGTCCTTCGCCCGGCGGGCCTGTTCCTTCCAGCCCTGCTGCGCGCGCCGCAGTTCCTCCTTCGCCGCCCACCAGTCGCCCGGCGCGGCGGCCTCGTCGGAGCCGGTCGCCTTGGACGACGACCGGCGGTTCTCCGACGCCGCCGCCCGCATCTCGCTGCGCAACTGCCCCGCCGCCCCCCGCACGTCGTCGCGGATCTCGGCGGCCAGTTCGGAGACGGAGTCGCGGATCTCCAACTCCAGGTCGGCCAGTTCACCGCTGCGCCCGGCCAACTCCGCGCGCCCCGCGTCCGTGATCGAGTAGACCTTGCGGCCGCCCTCGGTGGCGTGCGTGACCAGGCCCTCGGCCTCCAGCTTGGCCAGGCGTGGGTAGACCGTGCCCGCGGAGGGGGCGTACAGGCCGTGGAAGCGTTCCTCCAGCAGCCGGATCACCTCGTAGCCGTGGCGCGGGGCCTCGTCCAGGAGCTTGAGCAGGTAGAGGCGGAGTCGTCCGTGGGCGAAGACCGGGGGCATGTCAGAGCTCCTTCGTGGCGGCGGGGGCGCCCGGCGCGGGCGCCGGGGGCGGGGGCGCGGCGGGGGAGTCGTACGGTTCCGCCGCGGGCCTCCGCAGCAGCGCGATCGAGCCGGACACCGTGGTCGCCTTGAGGCTCCCCGTGCCCGCCCCCAGCGTGCCGGTGATGTTCTTCGACCCCCACCGCCCGCCGACCCGCAGGTCGTCGAACGCGTTGGAGACCCTGCCGCTCGCCGTGTTCGCCTCCACCTGGGCGTCCGTCAGGTGCGGCAGCCGGATCGCGACCTCGCCGGAGACCGTGGCGACCTGGATCTCCGTGGGCCTGCCCGCGTGGTCCAGGTCGATGACCATGTCACCGCTGACCGACTCGGCGCGTACGGAGGAGCCCGCGCCGTCGAGGACCGTCAGGTCGCCCGAGACCGACTGGAAGTGGAGGTCGCCGCTGACGGCCTGGGCCTCCAGGTTGCCGGAGACGGACTCCGCGCCGACCGGCCCCGAGAGGCCGACGAGCGTGGTGTCTCCGGTGACGCCGCGTACGTCCGTACGCCCCCGGATCCCCGAGACCACGGCCTCCGCGTTCACCACCCCGACCTCGACGGACGACCCGGCGGGGACGGCGACCGAGACGACGGCCTTGCGGCGCCAGCCCTGGGGGTCCAGCCACTTGAGGAAGCCCTTCCAGGGCAGGTCCTCGTACGCGACCGTCAGCGTGGAGCCCTCCTGGGTCACGATCAGTGGGGGCCCCTGGATCCCGGAGATCTCCAGGTGGGCCGCGCCGTCCGTGCCGACCACGTTCACCGTGCCGTCGACGATGCGCACGCTGAGCGCCGTGACCGGGTCGTCGAAGACAAGTTTCCTCGGCTCTGAGACGGACCACTCCATGGTGCTGACCTCCCGGGGCCGGACGTGACGCAACATATCGCGTCTCCTGGGAAACACGATATATCGTGGTTATGAGAAGTCAAGGCCCGCGCCGCGCCGCACCCTTGGGCCGACACCGCACCTGTGGTCGGATGGTCTTCGTCCGCCGACCATCTCGGGAGGGAAGCAGATGACCGGCCACGGCCTGCCCGACGCCGAGACGGCAGTGGCGTTCCCGCTCTGCTGCCCCGCGGCCTGGCCGCACCGCCGGACGCGACCGTCGTCGGCCACCGCGGTCTCGACTGGATCGTCATGCGCGACCTCGGCGCCGTCCTGCACCGGCCCTGGACCACCGCCGCCGCCACGACGACCGCCCTGCGCGCCGCGCTGTTGTACGTTCCGGGAGCCTCGGACCCCGGCCTCCTCGACGTCCCGTGGCTGGAGCGCGAGGGCCATGCCGCCTACGTCCACCACATTCCGGCCGGCCACGACAACCTCGACGCACTGGCCCACGAGCCGCGGTTCAAGGCGCTGTTCACTCATGAGCAGGTCCACGCCCTGCACACCTGCCTGGACGCGGCCGCGGAGCTGACCTCACGCGCCGCCTCGCTCCCCACCACTCTCGTCCACGGCGATCTCACTCCGCGCAACGCCGGCCTGGACAGCGACGACACCCTCGTCCTCATCGACTGGGAGCACGTCGGCGCCGGCCCCGTGGGCTTCGACCTGGGCACCTTCGTCTCCCTCTACCGTACGTTCGGCGGCCACGGCGAGCTGGACGAGCCGGCCCTCCTGGAGGCCTACGGCCGAGCCCTCGGCGAGCTGGCCGGCACCGAGCTGCGCCACGCCGCCGCCGTGGGCTTCGCCACCGTCCACCTCACCTGGGGGCCGCACCTGCGTCTCGGCCCCGGTCTGACGGCGGTCCGCCAGGGTTTCCACGCCGACGACCCGGGGGTACTCGCCCGGCACCTCGACGACATCCGCTCGGGATGCCTGCGGGCGCTGTCGTGGGCGTCAGCGGCCGGAGTGGCCGCAGGCCACTGACCAGCGCCACTGGCCGCTACGCGTCACTCGTCGTCCTCGTCGTCCGACCTCGCCAGCCACGTGGCCAGCCGCTCCACCGGCACCTCGAAATCGGGGTTGAGGTCGACGAAGACGCGCAGCTGCTCGGCGAGCCAGGCGAAGGTCACCTCCTCCTCGCCGCGTCGCTTGTCCAGTTCCTCGATCCCTCGGTCCGTGAAGTACATACGACCAGCGTAACGACCCTGTGGAGCGGTGGAGAACGCCTGAGGGCCCGGCTCCGCGAGACGTGCTCGCGGGGCCGGGCCCTCAGGGCCGTACCACCAGAGGTCAGGCGTCGAAGACCTCGTTGACCAGCTGGGCCTGCTCCGCCTGGTGGCGCTTGGCCGAGCCGACCGCCGGGGACGAGGAGTGCGGCCGCGAGATGCGGCGCAGGCGCTCGCCGTGCGGGATGTCGGCGCCGACCGCCAGGTCCAGGTGGTCGATCAGGTTGAGCGCGATGAACGGCCACGCGCCCTGGTTCGCCGGCTCCTCCTGGGCCCACAGGTACTTGTCGGCGTTCGGGAACTTGGCGATCTCCGCCTGGAGTTCCTGGCCGGGCAGCGGGTACAGCCGCTCCAGGCGCAGGATCGCCGTGTCCGTCGAACCACGCTTCTGCCGCTCGGCCTCCAGGTCGTAGTAGACCTTGCCGGCGCAGAAGACGACCTTGCGCACCGCGGCCGGATCGACCGTGCCCGCCGCGACCGCCGTGTCGCCGATCACCGGGCGGAAGCCGCCGGTGGTGAACTCCTCCGCCTTCGACGCGGCCGCCTTGAGGCGCAGCAGCAGCTTCGGGGTGAAGACGATCAGCGGCTTGTGGTGCGGGTTGTGGACCTGCCAGCGCAGCAGGTGGAAGTAGTTCGACGGCAGCGTCGGCATGGCGACCGTCATGTTGTTCTGCGCGCACATCTGGAGGAAGCGCTCGGGGCGCGCGGACGAGTGGTCCGGGCCCTGGCCCTCGTACCCGTGCGGCAGCAGCAGGGTGACGCCGGACGTCTGGCCCCACTTCTGCTCGGCCGAGGAGATGAACTCGTCGACGACCGTCTGCGCGCCGTTGACGAAGTCACCGAACTGCGCCTCCCACATGACCAGCGATTCCGGCCTGGCGAGGGAGTAGCCGTACTCGAAGCCCATCGCCGCGTACTCGCTGAGCAGCGAGTCGTAGACGTTGTACCGGGCCTGGTCGTCGGTCAGGTAGAGCAGCGGGGTGTAGTCCTCGCCGGTCTCCTGGTCGACCAGGACCGCGTGGCGCTGGCCGAACGTACCGCGGCGGGTGTCCTGGCCCGACAGCCGGACCGGCGTGCCCTCCATCAGCAGCGAGCCGATGGCGAGGGTCTCGCCCATGCCCCAGTCGATCGTGCCGTCGTCCACGGACGACGCGCGGCGCTGGAGCTGCGGCATCAGACGGGGGTGGACGGTGACCGTGTCGGGGATGGAGACCTGCGACTCGGCGATCCGCTTGACGACCTCCTGGGAGACGGCCGTGGTGACCGCGACCGGGAACTCCGCCTGGGCGTCCGGGACATGGGTCGGGGCGGGCTGCGAGGTGGCCTCGCGGACCTCCGCGAAGACCTTCTCCAGCTGGCCCTGGAAGTCCTGGAGCGCCTGCTCCGCCTCTTCCAGCGTGATGTCGCCGCGACCGATGAGCGACTCGGTGTAGAGCTTGCGCACCGAGCGCTTCTTGTCGATCAGGTTGTACATCTGCGGGTTGGTGAACTGCGGGTTGTCGCCCTCGTTGTGACCGCGGCGGCGGTAGCAGATGAGGTCGATCACGACGTCCTTGTTGAACGTCTGGCGGAACTCGAACGCCAGGCGCCCGACGCGGACGACCGCCTCCGGGTCGTCACCGTTCACGTGGATGATCGGCGCCTCGATCATGCGCGCGACGTCGGTCGCGTACATGGAGGAGCGGGACGCCTCCGGGGCGGCGGTGAAGCCGACCTGGTTGTTGATCACGATGTGGACCGTGCCGCCGGTGCGGTAGCCGCGCAGCTGCGACATGTTGAGCGTCTCGGCGACCACACCCTGGCCCGCGAAGGCCGCGTCGCCGTGGAGCGCGACGGGCAGGACGGTGAAGTCCGTGCCGGCCTTGTTGATGATGTCCTGCTTGGCGCGGGCGATGCCTTCGAGGATCGGGTCGACCGCCTCCAGGTGCGAGGGGTTCGCGGCCAGCGAGACCTTGATCTGCTCGCCGTCCAGACCGGTGAAGGTGCCGCTGGCGCCCAGGTGGTACTTCACGTCGCCGGAGCCGTGCATCGACTTCGGGTCGAGGTTGCCCTCGAACTCGCGGAAGATCTGCGCGTACGACTTGCCCACGATGTTCGCGAGGACGTTGAGGCGGCCGCGGTGGGCCATGCCGACGACGACCTCGTCCAGGCGCGCCTCGGCGGCGGAGTCGAGGACCGCGTCCAGCAGCGGGATGACGGACTCGCCGCCCTCCAGCGAGAAGCGCTTCTGGCCCACGTACTTGGTCTGGAGGAACGTCTCGAACGCCTCCGCGGCGTTCAGCCGGCGCAGGATCCGCAGCTGCTCCTCGCGCTCCGGCTTGCCGCGCGGGCGCTCGACGCGGTCCTGGAGCCACTTGCGCTGCTTCGGGTCCTGGATGTGCATGAACTCGATGCCGGTCGTGCGGCAGTACGACTCGCGCAGCACGCCCAGGATGTCGCGCAGCTTCATCATGGACTTGCCGGCGAACCCGCCGACCGCGAACTCCCGCTCCAGGTCCCACAGCGTGAGCCCGTGCTCGGTGATGTCCAGGTCGGGGTGCTTGCGCTGGCGGTACTCCAGCGGGTCGGTGTCGGCCATGACGTGGCCGCGCACCCGGTAGGAGTGGATCAGCTCGAAGACCCGGGCGGGCTTGGTGACGTCCTCGTCGTGGGAGGCGTCGATGTCCTTGAGCCAGCGGACCGGCTCGTACGGGATCCGCAGCGACTTGAAGATCTCGTCGAAGAAGTCGTTCTCGCCGAGCAGCAGTTGGCTGAGGATTCGCAGGAACTCGCCGGAGGCGGCGCCCTGGATGACGCGGTGGTCGTACGTGGAGGTCAGCGTCATGACCTTGGAGATGCCCAGCTTGTTCAGGGTGTCCTGCGAGGTGCCCTGGAACTCGGCGGGGTAGTCCATCGCGCCGACACCGAGGATGAGGCCCTGACCGGGCATCAGGCGCGGCACGGAGTGGACGGTGCCGATGCCGCCGGGGTTGGTCAGCGACGCGGTGACTCCGGTGAAGTCCTCCATCGTCAGCTTGTTCGTACGGGCGCGCCGGACGATGTCCTCGTACGCCTGCCAGAACTCGAAGAAGTTGAGCGTCTCGGCCTTCTTGATGCCGGCGACGACGAGCTGGCGGTCGCCGTTCGGCTTCACCAGGTCGATGGCCAGGCCCAGGTTGACGTGTTCGGGCTTGACGAGGGTCGGCTTGCCGTCCTTCTCCGTGAAGGAGTAGTTCATCGTCGGCATGGCCTTGAGCGCCTGCACCATCGCGTACCCGATGAGGTGCGTGAAGGAGATCTTGCCGCCACGCGCGCGCTTCAGGTGGTTGTTGATGACGATGCGGTTGTCGAACAGCAGCTTCACCGGGACCGCGCGCACGGACGTGGCCGTGGGCAGCTCCAGCGACGCGTTCATGTTCTTCGCGACCGCGGCGGACGGGCCGCGCAGCGTCACGTACTCCGGGCCTTCGGCGGCGGCCGGCGCGGCGGGGGCGTTGCCGTTCGTCGACGGCTTCGCCGCGGCCGGGGCCGTCGCGGGCTTCGGGGTGACCGGCGCGGTGGTCACGGGCGCGGGCTGTGCCTGCTGTACGGGAGCGGCGGCGGCCGGGGCCTGCGCGGCGGGGGCGGGCTGTGCCTGCGGGGCCGGGGCGGCGGCCGGTGCCTGCGCCGGTGCGGCGGGCTGTGCCGGTGCCGTGGCCTGCGCCGGAGCCGGGGTGGCTGTCGGGGCCGGGGTGGCGGTCGGCGCGGCGGCCGGGGTCACCGCGGCCCCCGCGACGGCGCTCTCCGCCGGCTTGTCCGCCGTGCCGGACGTGCCCGGCTTGTAGTCGGCGAAGAAGTCCCACCAGGCGCGGTCGACCGAATTCGGGTCCTGGAGGTACTGCTGGTAGATCTCGTCGACGAGCCACTCATTGGCGCCGAAGGCGGCGGCGGGGTTCTTCCCCTGCCCGTCTTCATCGGTCGAGATACTCGGCTTACTGGGGGACTGAGACGACACGGCGTGAACCGCCCTCTTCCGCTTCACAAGGTGATGGACAGCGGGAATCAAGGCTACGCCTAACCGGGCCCCCAGGTGCAGGCCAGGCGGGCCATCGTCGTGCAAGTCACATCTGACGGCAGGTTTCAGCGTATGAAATGGCGGGAAACAAGCCTGGTTCGCCTCGCCGGGAGAGCGCCCGTGAAGCACTGTGCCCGGCTACGGCGGGTCCGCGGCCCGCAGTCCGCCCGTCCCCGACTCCGTACCCGGAGATCGTGCGCTTACAAGTCCGAACTCTACGTCAATCCCGGGCCTGGGGAATTCCTGGAAGAGTGACGCGTATCCGGCAGCCGCGCGCGGATTCGGCCACACCGATGCGCCCGCCGTGCAGATCGACCGCCCAGCGGGCGATCGCCAGCCCCAGACCGGTGCCCCCGTCGCTGCCGGGACCGTGCGGCGAGGGCGCGCTGCCGCGGTTGAACCGCTCGAAGACCCGGTGCCGTTCGGCCTCCGGTATCCCGGGACCTTCGTCCTGGACCTCCAGGTCCAACGACTCGGGGCGGGGGCCGCGCCGGGCCCGTACGGTCACCCGTCCGTGCGGCGGGCTGTGCTTGACCGCGTTGTCGATGAGGTTGGCGACGACCTGGTGCAGGCGCTCCGCGTCGGCGTGCGCGGTCAGTTCCGGCGGCGAGACGTCCAGATGGAGGTGGACGTCCGTACGGGTGTGATTGCCGGACCCGGAGCTGAGCGCGCGCTGCGACGCGGCCAGATTGGCCTCTTTGAGTACGCCGGACAGGTACGGCCACACCTCGAAGCGCTGGGCCCTGAGCGTCACGACGCCGTTGTCGAGCCTGGACAGGTCGAGCAACGTCTCGGTGAGCCGCCCCAGCCGTTCCGTCTGCCGCAGGGCGGTGCGCATCGTCTCCGGGTCCGCGGCGGACACGCCGTCCACGACGTTCTCCAGGACCGCGCGCAGCGCCGCGATGGGGGTGCGCAGCTCGTGCGAGACGTTGGCGACCAGCTCCTTGCGGTGCCGGTCCACGGCCTCCAGGTCGTCCGCCATGCGGTTGATGGTGGCGGCGAGGTCGCCCAACTCGTCGCGGCGGTCGATGCCGCTGACCCGGCGGGTGTAGTCGCCGTGGGATATGCCCTTCGCGACGGTGTTCATCTCGTCGAGCGGCGCGGTGAGGCCGTGCGCCACGAACTGGGTGATGAGGAGGGTGGCGATCACCGAGAAGACGGTGATGAAGCGCAGCTCCGTCTCCGTACGGAGGGCCACCATCAGCAGGCCCGTGGTGATGAAGACGGAGACGACCACCAGCGTGCCGAGCTTGGTCTTGATGGAGAAGGGACGCAGCCCGGTCTTCTCCGGGACCCCGGCGCGCCGGCCGGGGTGCTTGGGCCGGCCGCCCGGGCCGGTCCTGGGTGCGCCGTACGGGCCGTCGAAAGGACCGCCCCGACCGCCGCGCGGGGTGGCTCCCCGGCGCGCGCCGTCCCGGGGCCGGGTCATGGGGCCGGGGTCTCCAGGGCGTAACCCACCCCGTGGACCGTACGGATCCGCTCGGCGCCGATCTTCCGGCGCAGCGCCTTGATGTGGCTGTCGACCGTACGGGTGCCCGACGCGTCCGCCCAGTCCCACACCTCGGCGAGGAGCTGCTCGCGGGAGAGCACCGCGCGCGGGGTGCTCGCCAGGCAGACCAGCAGGTCGAACTCGGTGGGCGTCAGGTGCACGTCCTCGCCGCGCACCCGGACCCGGCGCTGCGCGTGGTCGATCTCCAGCTCGCCGAGGCGCAGGATGCCGCTGCGCGGGGTGACGGCGGCCAGCGCCGCGCGCTCCACGCGGCGCAGCAGCACATGCACGCGCGCCGCCAGCTCCCGCATGGAGAAGGGCTTGGTCATGTAGTCGTCGGCGCCGACGCCGAGCCCCACCAGCATGTCCGTCTCGTCGTCGCGGGCCGTCAGCATCAGCACCGGCACGGGGCGCTGCGCCTGGACGCGGCGGCAGACCTCCAGGCCGTCGAAGCCGGGCAGCATCACGTCGAGGACCATCACGTCCGGCTGCCAGGCCTCCGCCGCGTCGACGGCCGCGGGGCCGTCCACCGCCGTCTGGACCAGGAAACCCTCGGCCCGCAGCCGGGCGGCGATGGCGTCGACGATGGTCGCGTCGTCCTCGACGACCAGGACCCTTCGCTGGGCTCCCGGCGTCGCCGCGACCCCGTTGTGGCTGGTCTGTGTCTGCTCCATGGCCCCGCCCCTGCTGGCTGGTACGCGTTCCGCGATCGTCGATCCGGTGTATGCGATCTCCATGTAGATGTAGATCGCGTGTGTCGGGAGCAGCGTAGAGGCAGGAACAGGGTCACGGCTACGCAGTGCGAGCGGCGAGATGAACGACGTCCGGTACGCCCCGGGCAACAGGGATCTCTTCGGTCCCAACGCGGCCGAACCCGGCATTCCGTAGCGCTTCGCCGAAGGCGGGCGACGGCCGCGCGGACCAAATGGCCAGTACACCGCCGGGATTGAGGCGCTCGCGGCACGCCGCGAGCCCGGCCGGCGTGTACAGACTCCCGTTGTCCTCGGTGACCGTCCAGTCGGGACCGTTGTCGATGTCGAGGCACAGGGCGTCGTAGCTGTCCGTGGCGGTCTCCATGTGAGGGACCAGATCGGTGTGCAGGACCACCGTGCGCGGGTCGGCGAGCGCCGCGCCCGAGATCCGGGCGAGCGGGCCGGTGCGGTGCCAGTCGATGACGGCCTGTTCGCGCTCGACGACCACGATCCTGCCCCAGCGGGGGTCGGCGGCGGCGTGCGCGAGGGAGAAGCCGACGCCGAGTCCGCCGACGAGGACGGAGGGCCGTTGATCGCGGCGGTCCCCGGGGAGGGCGGCGAGCGCGGCGTCGATGAGGAGGCGCTCGGAGCGGCCGTCGGAGGTGTCCATCAGGAAGCACCCGTTGGCGATGATCTCCAGCTCGGCGCCGCGCTGCCGGAGGACGACCTCGCCGTACGGGCCGTCGCGGCGGTCGAGGACGACGGGGCGGTCGTCGTGATCCGGTGAGTGGTGCGATTCCGGGCCTGGTGCCTGGACGGATACGGGCATGGTGCGGCCTCTCCGGGGGACTGCTGGTGTCGTCGCTCTCGGTCCCATCCTGGTGCGCGGCGGGGGCCGCCGACAAACCGTTTCGGGTACGGGAAGCGTCACCCCCTTCAGGGCGTTACAGCTCCCGAGCCCCCGCCTCCAGTACGAGTACGAGAGTGATCGCTCAGAGCGAACGCCCCCGAGGGAACAACAGGAGGCTCACAAGCATTGAGCGGGTATAGCTCAACTTGAATGCTGAAGGGGAGATCATGGCTCTCACGTCCACATCGCTCACGCTTCCCGTGCTGCCGCTCGACGACGAGGTCGTGCTGCCCGGAATGGTGGTTCCGCTCGACCTGTCCGACGCCGAGGTCCGGGCGGCCGTGGAGGCCGCGCAGGCAGCGGCCCGCGCCGAAGGGGGCGGGGGCAAGCCGCAGGTGCTGCTCGTCCCGCGCATCGATGGGACGTACGCCGGCACGGGCGTGCGGGGCACCGTCGAACAGGTCGGCCGGCTCTCCGACGGCGACCCCGGCGCACTGATCCGCGGCCGTGGCCGCGTGCAGATCGGCGCGGGGACCTCCGGACCCGGCGCGGCCCTCTGGGTCGAGGGTCTGAGCGTCGAGGAACTGGCGCCGGACCCGCTGCCCGGTTCCGTCACCGACCTGATGAAGGAGTACAAGGCCCTCGCCGCGGACTGGCTGAAGAAGCGCGGCGCGTGGCAGGTGGTCGACCGCGTCCAGCAGATCGAGGACGTGTCGCAGCTGGCGGACAACGCCGGGTACTCACCGTTCCTCTCGACCGCGCAGAAGGTCGAGCTGCTGGAGACCACCGACCCGGTGGCCCGGCTCAAGCTCGCCACCGACCAGCTCCGGGAACACCTCGCGGAGCAGGACGTCGCGGAGTCCATCGCCAAGGACGTCCAGGAGGGTGTCGACAAGCAGCAGCGGGAGTTCCTGCTGCGGCGCCAGCTCGAAGCCGTACGGAAGGAGCTGCGCGGGCTCAACGGCGAGGGTGACGAGGACGAGTCCGACGACTACCGGACCCGTGTCGAGGCCGCCGACCTGCCCGAGAAGGTGCGGGAAGCCGCCCTCAAGGAGGTCGAGAAGCTGGAGCGCTCGTCGGACCAGAGCCCCGAGGGCTCCTGGATCCGCACGTGGCTGGACACCGTCCTCGAACTGCCCTGGAACGTCAGGACCGAGGACGAGTACGACATCAGGGGCGCCCAGCGGATCCTCGACGCCGAGCACGCGGGCCTGGAGGACGTGAAGGAGCGCATCACCGAGTACCTGGCCGTGCGCAAGCGGCGCGCGGAGCGCGGGCTCGGGGTGGTCGGCGGCCGTCGCGGCGGTGCCGTACTGGCCCTGGTCGGCCCTCCCGGCGTCGGCAAGACCTCGCTCGGTGAGTCGGTCGCGCACTCCATGGGACGTAAGTTCGTGCGGGTGGCGCTGGGCGGCGTCCGTGACGAGGCGGAGATCCGCGGACACCGGCGTACGTACGTCGGCGCGCTGCCGGGCCGTATCGTCCGGGCGATCAAGGAGGCCGGTTCGATGAACCCGGTCGTCCTGCTCGACGAGATCGACAAGGTCGGCTCCGACTACCGGGGCGACCCGGCGGCGGCGCTGCTCGAAGTCCTGGACCCGGCGCAGAACCACACCTTCCGCGACCACTACCTGGAGGTCGAACTCGACCTGTCCGACGTGGTGTTCCTCGCCACGGCGAACGTCCTGGAAGCGATTCCGGAGGCGCTGCTCGACCGGATGGAGCTGGTCAGGCTCGACGGCTACACCGAGGACGAGAAGGTCGTCATCGCCAGGGACCACCTGCTGCCCCGGCAGCTGGAGCGCGCGGGCCTGGAGCCCGGCGAGGTCACGCTGGAGGACGAGGCGCTGCGCAGGCTGGCGGGCGAGTACACCCGCGAGGCGGGCGTCCGTAACCTGGAGCGGTCCATCGCCAGACTCCTCCGCAAGGTCGCGGCGGAACACGAACTGGGCCGCAGGGAACTGCCGTTCACACTGGGCCCCGACGACCTCCGCAAGCTGATCGGCCGTCCGCACCACGTCCCCGAGTCCGCCCAGGACCCGGCGGAGCGCCGCACGGCGGTCCCGGGCGTGGCGACGGGCCTCGCGGTCACCGGTGCGGGCGGTGACGTCCTCTTCGTGGAGGCGTCGCTGGCCGATCCGGAGACGGGTGGCTCGGGTCTGACCCTGACCGGTCAGCTGGGTGACGTGATGAAGGAGTCGGCACAGATCGCGCTCTCCTTCCTCCGCTCGCGCGGCGCGGAACTGGAACTGCCGGTCGCGGACCTCAAGGACCGGGGCGTGCACATCCACTTCCCGGCGGGCGCGGTCCCGAAGGACGGCCCGAGCGCGGGCATCACGATGACGACGGCCCTGGCCTCGCTCCTCAGCGGCCGCCTGGTCCGCACGGACGTCGCCATGACCGGCGAGGTCTCACTGACCGGCCGCGTCCTGCCCATCGGCGGCCTGAAGCAGAAGCTCCTGGCGGCCCACCGCGCGGGCATCACGACGGTCGTGATCCCGAAGCGCAACGAGGCGGACCTGGACGACGTCCCGGCGGAGATCCTGGACAAACTGGAGATCCACCCGGTGACGGACGTACGCCAGGTCCTGGACATCGCCCTGTCCCCGGCGGAAATGAGGGTCCCGGCGGCGGCGTAAGGGCCCCGACCCGCTGACGACGGCCGCGCCCGCCTGGAACGTAGATTCCGGGGGGGCGCGGCCGTCGTTGTGTGCCTTGCGGCCGGATCCCGGCCCGCGCCGGTCACGTCACTCGGGCGTGAACTCGTACCGCAACTCGTAGAGATGACCGGCCTTGATCATGACGGTGGCCTCGATCGGGCGGTGGTCGTCGCTGTAGACGACGCGCAGCGTACGCAGCACGGGGAGGTCGCCGGGCAGCCGCAGCGCCTCGTACTGCTCCTGCGTGGGCACGCGGGCGGAGACGTGGTCGACGCTCAGGCGGGGCGGATGGCCGAGGCCGGCCAGGAGCGTCGGGGTGCCACCCTTGATCCGGCTGCGTTCCATGAGCGGCGTGCCGCGGGCGATGTCCGGTGGCTAGTACGAGTGCACGAGCTCCACGGGTTCGTCGTCCTGCGTCAGCAGCTGGTGTCGGAGCAGGGCGGTGCCGCCTTCCGGCAGGCCCAGGGAGGCGGCGACATCGGCCGGTGCGGTGACCTCGGCGACGGTGATGAGCTTGCTCCGGGCCTGGGCGCCCTGTTTCGCCGCCTCGCTCAGCCAGCGGTACGGCTCCCCGGCCTCGGCCGGTGCCATGTAGTCGGCGGGCCGTACCGTCCGCTGCCGGTGCTCCCGTACGGTCACGGCGGCGCCCGCGCGCCCGACGACCAGCCGCTCGTCCTTGAGGAGTGGCAGCGCCTTCTGCACGGTGGCGTTGGAGGCGTCGAACCGCTCCTTGAGCTGGGCCGTGGAGGGCACCTTGGCGCCGGGCGCCAGCTCGCCGGTCATGATCTCGTCGCGCAGGTCGGCGGCCAGCCGCTCGTGGAGCGACCGGCGGTCGTACGCGTCTTCCTCGGTCCTGGGCATGGTCAGCCGATCCGGATCTCGTAGCGCAGCCGCTGGAGTCGGGCGGGCATGGTGATCAGGTCGAGCTGGATGGGCCGGTCGGCGCTGTCGAAGGTGACGCGCGTCAGGTGCAGCAGGGGTTCGCCGGGTGGGATGTCCAGGGCCTCTTGCTCCTCTTCGCCGGGCAGGCGGGCGGTCACGTCCTCACGGACGCGTACGCCCACGTGACCCAGCTCGGCGAGGAGGGTGACGGCCCCGCCGGGGATCTTGGCCGTCCCGGCCAGACGGGTGCCGCGTGCGAGGGCGGCGGGGTAGTAGGTGTCCGTCAACTCACTGGGCCGGTCTTCGAGGTACATGACTCGCCTGCGAACGATCACCGTCTCCTCTCCGTCGAGGCCCAGCAGGTCGGCCACGTCCGGAGACATCGGCACCTCGTCCGCGTGGACGACGCGCTGACCGCCCCGCCGCCCCCGCGCGGCCAACTCCGCACCCCAGGCGTCCTGCTGCCCGTCGGGCCGCGGAGTCAGATACGGCAATGAGGAACTGACCCACTCGCTGACGCTCACGACGTCCTCCTGCTCCTGGTGGCCCTGCGGGGGCGGTCGTGCGGGGTGGTCTCAGCCGGTGGCCAGGGACTTTACGCCCGACAGGGGGCCGTTGAACTTGTTGTGGTCTCCTACCGTCGGGCCCGAGGACGTGTACTGCCAGATCGTCTGGAATTCCCAGCCCGCCGGGAGTTCGCCGACCGTCTTGTCGTAGCGGGCGATCCAGAGCGGGTTCGTGGTGCCGAAGCCCGCGTAGTTGTCCGTGCAGTCGCGCCACCAGTTCGTGGACGTGTAGATCAGGGCCGCGCGGCCCGTGCGGGTCTTGTACGTCGTCAGGAAGTCGCGGATCCAGGAGACCAGTTGGGTGGGGGTCTTGCCGTAGCAGGCCGCGCCGTACGGGTTCCACTCGATGTCCAGGACCCCCGGCAGCGTCCTGCCGTCGGAGGACCACGTCCCGCCGCCGTCCGCGAAGTACGTCGCCTGCTCGGCGCCGCCGGAGTCGTCCGGGGCGGCGAAGTGGTACGCGCCTCGGATCATTCCGGTGTTGTACGAGCCCTCGTACTGCTGGCCGAAGTAGGGATTCTTGTAGTAGCTGCCTTCCGTGGCTTTTACGTACGCCCACTTCACCCCGCTGTCCCACAGCTTGGCCCAGTCGACGTCCTTCTGGTGGCTGGAGACGTCCACCCCCTCTGTTTGCGCCACCCGTACGTCGGCGGGCGCGTCGCCTTGGCCCTCGTGCGTCAGGACTCCCGTGCCCATGTGCGCCGACCCCCTCGCCGGGGGGACGGAGGTGGGGGCGGCGGGCGTTGCCGTCGACGTCGACGGGAGTGTGAGGAGGAGTGCGGGGACGGCCAGGAGCGTGGCCGCCGTGGACCGTAACAAGCGGCCGGTCGTCGTGAATCCGGGCGTGGGCATGCGTGGTGCCTCCAGGGGGCGGGCCGGTGATCCGGATGGGGGATTTGGGCGGGTGATCCGGATGGTGATCCGGACGGGCAGCACGACGCTACGCACGGTCACCCACCCGCACGTGGCGCGGCACGCTGATGCCACTCCTACGAGCCTGCGAAATACTGTTCGGTACCCGCGGCAACGGCCGCCGGCCAGGAAAACCTTCAGGAGCGGGAAAGCGCGCGATGGCTGCTGACGTACACGCGAGCGGTACGGCACACGACCGGGCCCCGGCGGGCGGGCGCGGGGTGGACCACGAGTTCCTCGCTCTGGAGCGCGAGCTGGCCGTCTTCCTGCGCCGCGCCAGAGCCAACTCCGGCGAGATGGCCCGCGAGGTCCACCCGGAGCTGGAGCCCGCCGCGTACGGACTGCTCGTACGGCTGGAGGAGAGCGGCGGCCAGCGCGCCACCGCCCTCGCCGGGTACTTCGGCGTCGGCAAGGCCACCATGAGCCGTCAGCTGCGCGCCCTGGAGGAGCTGGGCCTCGTCACCCGCGAGCCCGACCCCGCCGACGGGCGCGCCTCGCTCGTGCGGATCACCGACGAGGGCCTGGCCCGCTTCCGCCAGGTGCGGGACGCGCGCCGCGACATGTACGTACGCCGGCTCGCCGAATGGGACCGCACCGAGGTCGCCGAGCTGGCCCGGCTCCTTCATCAGCTGAACAGCCGCGTCTAGGGCCTGTCCGGCGGGGCGCGAGGAGATCTGTGCGTACGTCACGGCTCCATGTACGTCACGGGTCCACGCAAGTCACCGGTCCACGTACGTCACAGCTCCACGTACGCCACCGTCGCGTCGTCACTCGTCTTCCAGCGCCGGAACACCGCCCCGTCCGGGTCCGCCGACTCCGCCGCCCGCACCCGGTCCACCAGCTCCTGCGGGCCGCTCTTGCGCACCAGCGCCAGGCAGTCCGCCCAGCCGCCCTCCCGGAACATCTCCACCCACCGCGCCGCCCCGTCCGTGAGGGCCAGGGCGCCGCGCACCTCCGCCGCGGGCGTCCGGCCCGTCACCGCCTTCGACGCGACCGCCGGGTCCGCCGCCGCCGTGAAGAAACCGCCCTCCGCGTTGCGCAGGGCGTCCGCCGTCGCGACCAGGCGCAGCGCCTCCCGGGGGATCCGGTCCAGGCGGTCGTCCAGCACGGCCCGTACCGCGCCGTCCGGCGACTCCAGCAGCAGGGTCGAGTCCGACAGCACCAGGTGCTCCACCGCGTCCGTGCCCCAGCGGACCAGGACGACCGTCGCCTGAGGCGTCCGTACGTGAGAAAGGTCACAGGTGTCACGGTGAGCGTCCGCCGTGCGCAGGATCGCCGCGGACAGGATCGCGTCGAGGGTCATATCCCGCCGTGAACCGGACAGTTCGACCAGTGCGCCGCCCAGCCGGGCGGTGAACCAGGGCACGCCGTGAACACAACCGTCACAAGCGTCGTCACCCGCCGGCGGGGTCACCCCGTCCAGGACCACCAGCACACCACCCTCGCCGCCCGCGGGCAGCGACACGGCTGTCCAGTCCTCATTGGGGCGTTCGGTGGTGCCGGGGGCGGTGACGAGTTCGATGCGCATGGAGGCCAGTCTGCACGACCCCCGCACCCTTCCGCATGGGTCCTTCACGCCGTCTGCATGGTTGGTCAGTGGCCTTTACACCCAGGTCAGACGGTGTGTTTCGGTGGTGGAGCATCCCTCCGGGGAGCTGCGGGCGCGCATCCTGCCAAAGCGTGCGCGTAAGGTCCACCCGGCGTAACAGGTTCCGGTAGTGCGCCCCCTGGGAAGAGTTGTTGGTCAACTCCTCTGTGATGTTGACTCGTTCAGGTGGCGGAGCGGCCGATGTCTCGTCGCTGACCGGATGTCATCTCCGCTTCATGGGCGGACGAGAACAAGAATGTGAGCACCGGTGCGAAAGAAGCGGCCTCGGGGCAACGGCGTCACGCGCGGTGAGACTCCGGGCGGCCCCCTGAACCCTGGAGCGAACGGGACCACCGGTGTCACCGGTGCCACGGGTGCTACTGCCGTGCCCGCCGGACGCCGGGCGCGGGTGCGCAACCGGCTCGTCGTCGGCGTTGCCCTTGTCGGGGTGACCGTTGTCGCGGCGGGCGCTCCCGGCCTCCTCATCGTCTCCGCCGACCTCAACGACGCGCAGAACCTGGTCACCCTCGCCCAGCTGAACCAGCAGGCCGTGACCCTCTCCCACTCCCTCGCGGACGAGCGCGACGAGGTCGTCGTGTTCATCGCGGCGGGGCGCGAGCAGGCGGGCGGCGGCGAGGGCGAAGGTGGCGACGGCGACAAGAAGAACGGGCACGAGGTCTCCGCGACCCGCAGCACCCGCGTCGACCGCCAGATCGACGAGATCCGCGCCGCCGCGACGGCCTCTCCCGGCCTCCTCCGCGATCTCGCCACCGTCCCCTCCCTCCGGCGCGCCGCCCTCACCGGCAAGGGCTCGGCCCTGGAGGCGTACCGCGCGTACTCGGACGTCATCGCCAAGCTCCAGGCCCTCGCCGACGAACTGGCCGAGAAGGCCCCGGCCGAGGCCGCCGACGGCACCCGCGCGCCCGCCGACCTCGGCCGCGCCGTCGAGCAGGCCTCCGCCACCCGCGGACTGCTGCTCGCCGCGCTCGCCGTGCCCGGCGCGCAGAGCGCGGAGCCCCAGTTCGACCCGGTCACGGGTCTGGCGCTGGAGCCGTCCGCCGGCAGCGACAGCAAGAAGAACGACGCGCTCCGCGACTCCCTCAGCGCGGCCGCCCAGCAGTCCCGCGTCCGGGAGCTGGGCGCCCTCGCCGACTTCGACCAGGCCGCGGGCGCCGAGGCGCGCGACTCCTTCGCGGCCACCGTCACCGGCCCGGACGTCAAGGCCGCCGACGGTTTCCTGACTCAGCTCACCGACCGGCCCGAACTGTCCGAGTCCGAGCGCCAGGCCGACCAGGAGAAGGTCGGCGCCGCGCTCTCCGCCCGGATCGACCAGATGCGCGGCGTCGAGTCCGGCCTCGGCTCCAGCCAGGTCGCCCGCCTGGAGACGCTGCGTGACGACGGCGTCACCGACCTGGAGCTGCGTATCGCGCTCCTCGGCGGCTGTCTGCTGATCGCCGTCGGCGTGTCCACGGCCGTCGCCCGTACGCTCACCCGCCCGCTCGCCGTCCTGCGGATCGGCGCGGCCCGCGTCTCGGGTGCGCCCGAGACCGAGGAGCCGATCAGGTTCACCGGCCGCAACGACGAGTTCGCCCAGGTCGTACGGTCCCTCAACACGCTGCACGGCAAGCTCCTCGACCTCTCCACCCGTACGGACCAACTGGACAGCGACCGCGACGACTTGATCGGCGCGCGCGAGAAGGTCGTCGCGCAGCGGTCCGAACTCCAGGAAGCCACGGCCGAGATAGGCGTCCAGCTCCAGCAGCTGCGCCACACCGTGCACCACACCTTCGTCAACCTGTCGCTGCGCACGCTCGGCCTGGTCGAGCGCCAACTAGCCGTCATCGAGGGCCTGGAGGAGCGGGAGCAGGAGCCGGACCGGCTCGCCACGCTCTTCAAGGTCGACCACCTGGCGACGGTCATGCGGCGGCACAGCGAGAACCTGCTGCTGCTCGCGGGGTACGAACACGCCCACGCGCCCACCGGGACCGTGCCGCTCGTGGACGTACTGCGCGCGGCGGTCAGTGAGATCGAGCGGTACGAGCGGGTCACGATCCAGGAGCTGCCGCAGCACATCCAGGTGGCCGGGTTCGTCGCGGACGACCTCAGCCACCTCGTGGCCGAACTGCTGGAGAACGCCGCGTCGTTCTCGCCGTCGGACGCCGAAGTGGAGCTCTCCGGCTGGCTGTTGGAGAACGGCGAGGTGATGCTCTCCGTCGAGGACCAGGGCGTCGGCCTGTCGGCGGCGCGGCTGGAGGAGCTGAACGCGCTCCTCGCCGAGCCGACGGCGGAGCCCGAGGCGGGCACCGGCCAGGTGGCCGACGGGCTCGGGCTGCGGGTGACCGGGCTGCTGGCCGCCCGTCATGGCGTACGGGTCGAACTGCGCGAGCACGAGCAGGGGGGCGTGGCCGCGGTGGTCGTACTGCCGCAGGCGCTGCTCCCGGCGGTGGCGGCGGAGCCGCGGGAGCCGCGGTCGAAGGAGAAGGCGAAGGACAAGCCGAAGGACAAGGCGCCCACGTTCCGGCTGCCGGGCTCGGTGGCGGAGTCCAACTCCAACGCCCTGCCGGGCCGTTCGGAACCGGACCCGTTGGTGGTGGCGGCGGAACAGGCGATCCTGAAGGCAGAGGCGACCGGGTCGCTGCACGCGGCTTCCGCCGACGCCGACGCCGACGCCGACGACCTGGCGGGCGACGCGGACTCGGGTGCGGACGCGGCGGACGGCGCTGCCCGCGCCCGAGGCACGGACACGGGCGCGGGCCCGGACGCGGCGGGCACCGCCCTGCCGCAGCGGGGCGCCGGTGGGAAGTCGGCGGAGGCCGACGAGGAAGCGTTGTGGGCGGCTGCGGAAGCCCGAAGCGGGGCTGCCGGATCCGTTCGGGACGCGGCGGACGCCGCCGTGCCGGGGCGGGACGCCGGTGTGGATCCGGCGGAAGCCGAGGAAGCGCTGTGGGCGGCCGCTGAGGCCCGGAGCGGCCGGAGTGGGGCCGCCGGGCCGGGCCGGGACGCGGACGCCGCCGAGGAGGCCCTGTGGGCCGCCGCCGAGGCCCGGAGCCAGGGGGCCGGGGCCGTCACGGGTGCCGTGCCCGCCTCCGCCGCTACCGACGCGTTGAGCGAGGCCCTCAGCCGGCTGAACACCGAGGACGCCGCCGCCGCTGCCGCCGCCGAGGAGGCCCTCTGGGCCGCCGCGGAAGCGCGGAGCGCCGCTACCGGTCAGGCCGGCGGGGTGGACGCGGCCGAGGCCGCCGCCGAAGCGCGCGGCGCGTCGTCGGGCGGTCCGGACGAGGAGCACGTCTCCGCCGCCACCACCCTGAGCGAGGCCGTCGACCGGTTGAACGCCGAGGACGCCGCCGCCGCCGAGGAGGCCCTGTGGGCCGCCGCCGAGGCGCGGAGCGCGGCCGGGGGTCAGGTCGGGGGCGTGGACGCGGCGGAGGCCGCGGCGGCCGCTCTGCGGGCCGCCGCCACGGCGCGCGAGGCCACGTCCGACGCTCCCGTACGAGACGGGCGCGGCGCCCCCGAGGGCACCCGTACCCGGCCCGGACCCGACACCGACCCCGACAACGCCCCCGTCGCCCCGGGGCCGTACGCCATCGGGCCCGACGCCCATGAACGCACCCCCGACCAGGACACCTTCACGATGCGGCTGCCCCGGCAGCCGGGCGCGGCTCCGGCCCGGACGGGGGACGGATCCCCCGCCCCCGCCCGGGGGGAACGTGTCACCGACAAGGGCCTGCCCAAACGGACCCCCAAGATCGTCACGCCAGTCCCCCTCGCCCCCCAGGAGCGGACCGGGAGCATCGACGCGGAAGAGCTGCGCCGCAGGCTCGGCGGCTTCCACCAGGGGGCGAAGAACGGCCGGCGCGACGTCGAGGCCGAGCTCGCGGAGCTGACAGAGCCCGAAGAGCAGACCGCGGTACACACCGAAGAGACGGGGGAGACAGTCGAGGAGGCACGCAGTTGACTGCGACCGGCACATTCGGACTGAGCAGCGAAGCCCGTAACCTGCACTGGCTGTTGAGCAATCTGGTCGAGGAGGTACCAGGAGCGCGTTCGGTCGCCGTCGTCTCGTCCGACGGACTGCTGCTCCTCTCCTCCGACCCGGAGCAGAACGCCGAGGCGGCCACCACCGTGACCCGGGAAGGCCCGCGCGGCTCCAGCGCCGATCTGGCCACCATCGTGTCCGGCATCGGCAGCCTCACGATCGGCGCGGCCAAGCTCATGGACGGCGGCGGGGTCAAGCAGACCATGGTCGCCATGGAGGAGGGCAGTGTCTTCGTCATGGTGATCAGCGACGGCTCGCTGCTCGGGGTGCACGCCACCCCGGACTGCGACATGAGCGAGGTGGCGTACCACATGGCACTGTTCGTGGGCCGCGCCGGACACGTACTGACACCCGAAGTACGGGACGAGCTACGCAAATCGATGGAGAGCGCCGAATGACGCCCGCCGACGGTGTCACCGGTGCGACCGCCGACGCCACCGAAGGCGGCGGCGGCAAGCCGGGCGGCGATCGAGGACGCAGGCTGCCGGTGCGCGGATCGGACCGCAGGCCCACCCGGGTCCGGCCCTACTCGCTCACCGGCGGCCGCACCCGCTTCGGCCATGTCCTGCTCGTGGAGACCTTCGTCGCCGCGATCGAACCGGCCGAGGAACGCAAGGAGTTGACCGACGGCGGACCGCCCGCGGGCGTGATGCCGGAGATGCTGGCGATCGTCGAGCTGTGCCGCCGTATGCGTACGGTCGCCGAGATATCGGCGCTGCTCAAGATGCCGTTGGGCGTGGTCAGGGTGCTGCTCAGCGACCTGGCCGACCAGGGAAAGATTCGTGTGTACGGGACAGGGCACGGCGACGGCCAGCCCGACAGAGCGCTGCTGGAAAGGGTGCTGAGTGGACTCCGCCGTATCTGACCTCTCCGATGTCGCCGAACAGGGGGCGACCGGAAAAGAGGCCACCGACCGGGAGGTCGAGGACAAGAACAAGGTCGGCACCGCCGACACGCAGGACCTCTTCACCCGGGACCCCGGAAGGAAGAAGGCCACGGCGGAAGCACCCGACGACGCGCCCCTCATGGTGCCCGAAGAGGACGCCAGGGCCTGGCAGTTGGACCGTACGCGCGCACCCGTCGCGACCAAGATCGTGATCGCGGGCGGGTTCGGCGTCGGCAAGACGACCTTCGTCGGGTCGGTCTCCGAGATCCCGCCGCTCCAGACCGAGGCGCTGATGACCCAGGCGGGCGCCGAGCTGGACGACGTCACGCACACGCCCGACAAGCTCACCACGACCGTGGCGATGGACTACGGCCGTATCACGCTCGACGACGACC
Source organism: Streptomyces sp. NPDC087420 (assembly GCF_044744165.1). Classification (NCBI taxonomy): domain Bacteria; kingdom Bacillati; phylum Actinomycetota; class Actinomycetes; order Kitasatosporales; family Streptomycetaceae; genus Streptomyces; species Streptomyces sp. NPDC087420. The sequence continues at coordinate 202,218 of NZ_JBIUXU010000011.1, read as the reverse complement.
TGGTGCTGTACCTGTTCGGTACGCCCGGCCAGCAGCGTTTCTGGTTCATGTGGGACGACCTGGTGCGGGGCGCGATCGGCGCGGTCGTCCTGGCCGACACCCGGCGCCTGCCCGACTGCTTCCCGGCGCTGGACTACTTCGAGAGCTGCGGGCTGCCGTACATCGTGGCCGTCAACCACTTCGAGGGCACTCCGCCCTTCGAGCCGGAGGACGTGCGCGAGGCGCTGACCGTACCGGAGCACGTGCCGATATTGATCATGGACGCGCGTGAACGGCTCACGGCGGTCAAGTCGCTCTTCACCCTGGTGCGTCACGCGCTCGCGTCCTCACCCGAGTAACCGCCGTGCGGAGGGTGCTCATCGTCGGGGCCGGTCAGTCCGGGCTTCAACTCGCCCTCGGACTCCAGTCGCACGGCTACGAGGTCACACTGATGTCGAACCGTACGGCGGACGAGATCAGGACCGGCCGGGTGATGTCCACCCAGTGCATGTTCCACACGGCTCTCCAGCACGAACGCGATCTCCGGCTGGACTTCTGGGAGGCGCAGGCGCCCAAGATCATGGGCGTCGGCGTCTCCGTCGCCGATCCCGCCGCGCCGGCCGAGCTGTCCCGTCCCGTGGACTGGCTCGGCCGGCTCGACGCGTTCGCCCAATCCGTCGACCAGCGGGTGAAGATGGCGGGCTGGATGGACACATTCGCCCGGCGCGGGGGCCAGTTGGTCATCCACGGCGCGGCCGTCTCCGACCTGGACTACTTCTCGCGTACGTACGACCTGGTCCTCGTGTCGGCGGGCAAGGGCGAGATCGTCTCCATGTTCGGCCGCGACGCGGCGCGTTCGCCGTACAGCAGCCCGCGCCGGGCACTGGCCGTCGCGTACGTGCACGGGCTCGGCCCCCGGCCCGAGCACCCCGCCGACGACGCGGTCCGCTGCAACCTGGTGCCGGGGGTGGGGGAGTTGTTCGTGATGCCGACGCTCACCACCGGCGGGCGCGCGGACATCCTGTTCTGGGAAGGGGTGCCGGGCGGCCCGCTGGACGTCTTCGAGGGGGTACGGGATCCGGCGGACGTGCTCTCGCTCGTCCTGGAGCTGATGGAGCGGTTCACACCGTGGGAGTACGGGCGGGCGACGAAGATCGAACTGACGGACGCGAACGCCACGCTGTGCGGGCGCTACACCCCGACGGTCCGTGACCCGGTCGGCCGGCTGCCGGGCGGCGGTCTGGTGCTCGGCGTCGCGGACGTGGTCGTCGCCAACGATCCGGTCACCGGGCAGGGGTCCAACTCCGCGTCGAAGTGCGCGGCGGTGTATCTGGACGCGATCCTCACGCGCGGGGACCGGGAGTTCGACGAGGCGTGGATGCGGACGGCGTTCGACCGTTTCTGGGACAGCGCGCGGCATGTCACCAAGTGGACCAACGCGATGCTGGAGCCGCCCCGGGACCACGTCCTGCGCCTGATCGCGGCGGGCACGCAGTACCCGGCGGTCGCGGACCGCATCGCGAACGGCTTCAACGACCCGGCGGACTTCGAGGACTTCTTCTACGAGGAGGAGAAGGCGGAGGGGTATCTGGCGAAGGTGGCGGGGGCGGCGAAGGCGGCGGGGGCGGGCGGCTCCGAGGCTTAGGAGACGTCTGTGGCGGACCGTAGCACCACTGTCCTTTATTGGATGAAATGGTCGCTTCGGGGTTAGCCTTGGACCGCATGACCGATACGAAGGCTCCCAGCACACCCGACCCCGGGGTCGAGGTCGCGGGACGGCCGTCGCGCTCCGGCCTGACCGGCGGAGAGCAGGCACTCGTGGCCGCGGCGGCAGAGCTCGTACCCCTCCTGCGGGACAACGCGGACCGGGCGGACCGCGACCGGAAACTGCCCGAGGAGAACATCGCCGCCCTGCGGGAGGCGGGTCTGCTCCGGCTCTCGGTGCCCGCCGCCTACGGAGGTCACGCGGTCGGAACGCGTGCGCTGCTGGCGGTTCTGGAGGAATTGGGCCGGGGCTGCGCCTCGACGGCCTGGGTGCTGTCCATCTTCTACAGCGGCGGCGTTTTCGCGGGTCTGCTGGGCGACCCGGTACGACAGCAAATCTGGGCCGGAAATCCTGACGCGACACTCTGCGGGGTGATCGGCGTGCCCGTCCCCGTCCGGACGGTGGACGGCGGTCTTGTCCTCGACGGTCAGTGGGGCTGGGCCTCGGGTCTGCACCACGCGGACTGGATAGGCCTCGACGTCGTGACCGAGCGGGGAGGCGCCCCGGAGCGGGGTGTGGCACTGCTGACGACCGCGGAACTCTCCACCCGGGACACCTGGCACATGACCGGCATGCGGGGCACCGGCAGCGACAGTGTGGTGGCGGAGGAGGTATTCGTACCGGAGGAACGGTTCCTGTCCTTCGCCAGGTCGGCGACCGGCGCCTATCGGCGCGGCGGTGAGGACGAAGCCCTGACGCGTACGCCCTTTCCCGAGGGCCTGATGGTTCCCTTCATCGGATCGCTGCTGGGCATGGGCAGGGCGGTGTACGAGCAGATCGTGGACAAGCTGAAGGCCGGCCGTCCCGTGGTCTCGGCGGCGAGCCCGCACGCGCGGGCCGTCGACGCCCCGGGCGTGCAGGCGAATGTGGCGGACGCGGCCACGCTCATCGACAGTGCGGTGCTCCAGGCGGGGCGCGCCGCCGACGACATCGACCGGGCCGCGCGCACCGGAGTGGCTCTGACTCCCGTGGTCCAGGCGCGCCTTCGGGTGGACACCAGTTTCGCCGCACGGCAGATCCGCCGGGCGGTGGACCTGCTGCTGGACGTCGGCGGGGCGAGTCGCTTCGACCTGTCGAGTCCGGTGCAGCGGATCTGGCGCGATCTCGGGACCGCGTCGCGGCATCCGGCGTTCACCGCCGAGATCAACCGGGAACGGTACAGCCGTCTGCTTCTCGGCATCGACTGACCCAGTCCCTCAGGCGCCCGGGGTGGCGGGGACAGTTCGAGGGGCGTCGTACATGCTCACGTCATTGCCGAGGTCGGAGGAGTCGGAGGAGTCGGAGGAGTTGGGGGAGTCGGAGGAGGCCGCGTCGGCGTCCGGCGGGAGTACGGGTGGCTCGTACGACGTCATGGGGTCGGCGTCCGGGTCCGGGCGTACGGCGCCGAGCAGCGGGTTCGCCGCGATCGGCGAGACCTTGATCCGGGCGCCGGGGCGGGGGGCCTGGATCACCATCCCGTCGCCGAGGTAGATCGCCACGTGGGTGGCCTTGGGGAAGTAGACGACCAGGTCGCCCGGGCGCAGCCGGTCCAGCGGCACGCGGGGGAGGTCGCGCCACTGCTGCTGGCTGGTGCGGGGGACGGCGACCCCGGCGCGCGCCCAGGCCTCGGAGGTCAGTCCGGAGCAGTCGAAGGACCCGGGCCCCTCCGCGCCCCACTCGTACGGCTTCCCGATCTGGTCCACGGCGTACGAGAGCGCGTCGCCGCCTTGCGGGGAGGGGGCGCCGGACCGCGCCGGGCGGTCGGATCCTGTCCGGAGGCCGGCTTCTGCCCGGCCGGCCGGCCCGGCTGATCGCGCCGACCCGACCTGCCTCCCGGCTGATCCCGCCGACCCGCCCTGCCCCTTGGGGCCGCCCTCCGCGCTCGCACCCGGTGGGTCCCCGAGCGCGCCCGACGTGATCAGCTCCCGCTGGGCCTTGTCCGTGGCGGCCTTCTCCAGTGCTGCCAGCGCCGCGATCTGGCCGGGGGTGAGGGAGGCGAGCAGCTTCTCGACCTCGCCGAGCCGGGCCCGTACCGTGTCGTGCTCCTTCTTCTGCCGTGCGGCGAGCACCTGTTGGCGCCGGAGGGCCCAGCGCGCGGCGTCCGCCAGGGCGCTCGCCCGCCGCTCGCCGCCGGTCAGGCGCGTGAGGGTCTCGGCGCGGACGCGGGCGGCGCGTTTCATGAGATGGCCCTCGTCCAGGGCGGACCGGGGGTCGCGGGCGAGGAGGAACCGCGCGTAGCCGGAGAGCCCGGACCGGCCCTGGTACTGCTCACGGGCCAGGCGGCCGGCGTCGTCGCGGCTGAGGGCGAGCGCGGTACGGGCCCGGTCGAGCCCGCTGGTCAGGCGCCGGGCCTCGGCCCGCAGCCGCTCCAGCTCCACCTCGGTGCCGTTGAACGCCTCCCCGGCCTCCTCGGCGTCCTGATAGAGCCGCTGAAGCCTGGCGAGCATCCCCGCGATACCACCGGGGGCGGTCGCGCCGGGGCCGGATGCGCCGGGGACCGTACCTGCGGGGCCGCCCGCGCCCGGGGCCGTACCCGTGGGGCCGCCCGCGTCACCCGGGCCCTCCGGCGCGATCCGGCCCGAGCCGACCGGGGCAGGTTCCGGTTCCGCCGTCGCCGTCGGGGCCAGCGGCACCACCGTGAGGGCCGTGGCGGTGATCAGCGCCGTCGTGCAGAAGGATCGCAGCGTTCTTGCTGACACTCCCTCACCTCCCGTTGCGGGACGGATCGTCCGGTACCCGACGATGATGGGGTGGTGGGGCGGTGCTACTGGTGTGGCTATCGCACCATTGGGCGGTTCGGCGCAAGAACATCACCCTGGGCGGGGAACTCCGGCCACGGTCGGCGCGCCGTCAGCCCGTGCGGTTCGGTTTTGACCAGGGCCAGCGGGGACGGCCGCCCTCGCCGGGGGTGCGGCCCTCGGGGGCGTACACGTACTTCCAGCCCCGCTGGATCCCGAGGCGCTTCGTGTGGCCGGCCGGTTCGCGGCGGTAGGTGAGCACGGTGGGCGGGCCGCCCTCGGCGTCCGGGACCGGGACCTCGTACCACTTGGGTGGGTTGCCCGTCGCTCCGGTCAGGACGGGCAGGACGCGCCCGTCCAGCGGGCCGCCGGCAAAGAGGGTGTCTTCGGTTCTCACCCGCCCATCCTCGCGCAGGCCGGCCCCGCTTCGCGGACACGCCCCCGGTCAGGCCAGGAGGCCCGACGCCTTCCACATCCTGCGGCCCGCGCCGCGCAGCACGCCGATGTCGTCCAGGAAGTCTGTCAGCTTCCGCGCCCCCGACTGCATCACCTCCCGGCGGTGGCCGCTCAGGCGGACCTGGGTGACGGCCTCCCGCCGGTCGAGTCCGACGTGGTCGTACACGCTCGGATTGACGAAGCAGACGGAGAAGACACGCGCGGCCTGGCCGCAGCTGAGGCGGGTGAGTTCCTGCTCCCACTTGGGCGCGGTCACCATCTGCCGCCGCAACTCCTCGCGGGCGTACCGGACATGGCGCGCCTCCTCCACCACATGGATCCGCGTCACGCCCCGGACGAGCGGCTGGACCCGCTCGTCCGGAAACGTCAGCCGCTGCATCCAGTCCAGGATCTCCTCGCCCAGGAGCGTCGCGGCGAAGGAACCCGGCGTGGTGGAGACGGTCTTCAGGACGCGCGCCAGGTTGTGGTAGAGCCTCGGCACCGGGTACGAAGGCGTGCCGCCCTTGTCGATCATCTTCGCGAACATCATCGAGTGCCGGCACTCGTCCGCTATCTCCGTGAGCGCGTAACGGACGTGGTTGCTGGTCACGGGCTTGTCGTAGATGTGCCGGACCAGCAGCTGCATGAGGATGATCTCGAACCAGATGCCGAGCGAGGCGAGCGAGGCGGCCTCGTGCCTGGCCAGGTCCATCCGCTGTCCCTCGGACATCTTCCGCCAGAGCGGGGTGTCGTAGAGGGAGACCAGCTCCGGCGGCCAGAACCACTTGCCGCTCTCGGCCGGCGCGTCCCAGTCCACCTCCTTGTCGGGGTCGAAGGAGTGCTTGGCGGAGGCTTCGAGGAGCCGCGCGGCGACCTGCTCCCGGTCCCTGAGCGGACCGAGCGCGTCACGGAGGATCTCCACGTCCCGCTCGGTGGCGGGAGCGGACGCGGGGGACGGGACGGGCGTCGGAGCAGTGGCTCGGGGCATGGGTGGGAACACCTCATCGCTGGGTTACCGGCGGTCACCCTTTATGAGACTACCTGTCAGTAGGGGCGTCAATCCCTCTGTGAGATCGGTTCCGGGCCGAGTTGGGGCGTCAGGTCGCCTCCGGCGGGAGCAGCGCCGCTGCCAGCGCCACCTCCGTGCCCGCCAGTCCTACCGAGCAGAACACCGTGATCTGTTCGGGAGCGGTACGGCACGGCGTCGCGCCCGCCAGTACGGCCCCCAGCTCCCCCATGCGCTCGGGCGCGAAGAGGTGGGGTTCGGGGTAACCGGCCGCCTGGGCGCGGGAGTCGGTGAAGGCCACGTCGGCCCGGGACGGCAGTGCGGCGGGGACCTCGTGGCCGGCGGCGGTCTTGGGGCCGAGCGTGCTGACGTGTGTCCCCGGTGCGATCCAGTCCATGTCCAGGACCGGGGTGGTGCTGTCGGTGGCCACGATCACCACGTCCCGTTCGCGTACGGCGTCCTCCACCGAGCCCACCGCCCTGACGCGGACGCCCAGTTCGTCCGCCGCCCGGCGCGCGAAGGCGGCGGTGCGCTCCGCGCTGCGGGCCGCCACAACGACATCCTCCAGCCGTCGGACCGCGCCGAGCGCCCAGAGCTGCGTCCACGCCTGCCGGCCCGCCCCGACGATCCCCAGGCGGACGGGCCCCGGGTTGGCCGCCACGTCCACCGCGACCGCCCCGATGGCGCCGGTCCGCCGGGGCCCCAGCTCCGAACCGTGCACCAGCGCCTTCAACCGGCCGTCGGCGCTGTCCCACACGGCCACCAGCTGCTCGGCGCCGACGACGGTGTCGTACGCGCGGAAGCCGTACAGCCCTCGCGTACTCGTGCGGAGGTGTCCTGCCGTGATGACCAGGGCGGATCCGTCGCCGAGGACGGCGTTCAGGCGCGGGGGAGCGTGCAGGGCGCCGGTGTGGTGGGCGAGGAGAGCGGCCCGTACGGCACCGACGGCCGTGGCCGCGTCGAGGGCGCGTACGTCATCGTCGTCGAAGAGGAGCGGGGACACGGGAAGCGGGGACACGGGAAGCGGGGACACGGAAGGGGCACGCACCTTTCACCGCCGGGCACCAGGGGCAGGCACTACCGATCGCTGTTGATCAGCATGGCACGGGCCGCTGGCACAACGGATGTACGCCCGGACCGGGAACGCGGGACGATGGGCGCATGACCATCCCGACCGCTCGTGAAGAAGGCGCCGACCGCGCGGCCGCCCGTCGCAGCCTCGAAGGGCTCGCACTGGGCGACGCGTTCGGCGAACGCTGGTTCCCGCTCTTCCGCGACCCCGACCAGGCGTTCAAGGACATCCAGGCCCGGCGCACCCCGCCGGAAGCGGAGTGGCACTGGACGGACGACACGGCGCTCGCCCTCGCCGTCCACCAGGTGCTCGGGGAGTACGGAACCGTCGACCAGGACCGTCTCGCGGCCTGCTTCGCCCTCACCTTCGACGCCGATCCGGCCCGGGGGTACGGACACGGCATGCACGTCCTGCTCCCCGCCCTCCTCACCGAACCGGAGCGCTGGCGCGCACTCGCCCCCGAGCTGTTCGAGGGCGGCAGCCTCGGCAACGGCGCGGCGATGCGGGTGGCGCCACTCGGCGCCTGGTTCGCCGCCGACCTGGCGCGCGTGTCCGAACAGGCCGTGCTGTCCGCCGAGGTGACGCACGCCCACCCGCAGGGCATCGCGGGCGCGGTGGCGGTCGCCGTGGCGGCGGCGCTCTCGGTACGGGGAGAGCTGTCCGTGGCGGCGGTGGCGGAGGCCACTCCCGAGGGGGTGGTACGGGACGGCCTGGCGCGCGCCGCCGAGCTGCCGTTCACCACCGCTCCCTGGAAGGCCGCCGACGTCCTCGGCAACGGGCAGCGCATCCGGGCCGACGACACCGTCCCGTTCGCGGTCTGGACGGCGGCCCGCCACCCCGACGACCTGACGGCCGCGCTGTGGTCGACGGCGGAGGGGTTCGGGGACGTGGACACGACGTGCGCCATCGCGGGCGGGATCGTGGGGGCGCGGACGGGGGTGTCCGGGGTTCCGGGGGAGTGGCTGGAGAGGCGGGAGGGGTTGCCGTTGCCGTAATCGCACCTCACGTGCCGACCCCGCCGCTCTCAGACCTGGTCGTCCCCGCCCGGCGGCGGGAAGCTCTCCCTCAGCGTGAACGTGTACGCGGCCGGCCCGTTCTCCCGCAGGTGGCGCAGATGCCGTTCCGCCTCCGCCACCGTCGGGCGGTGGCCCGCCGGCACCCACCACAGGGCCGTCATGGCCTCCTCCACCCGCTCGAACCACTCTCTGCGCCGGGTGAGCAGTTCGCGGTGCTGCCCCTCGTACATGAAGGCTTTCAGGGCGTCCTGGTCCCGCCACACCGACAGGTTCACGATCAGCCACTCGTCGCCGAAGACGGGGACGTCCGTGGCATTGCCGCTGTCGCTCCGCAACCGCCACACAAAGCCGTCGGACTGGTCGGCCACGGCGTTCACCGGGTCCAGGGCGTCCACGAAGTCCTTCAACTCAACGGAATCCAAGGGGTACTTGAGTCGGGCTATGTTCACCTGGGCAAGCTCGTACGCGGTCATGGCCGCACCCTAATCGCGACCTTCTCCGCCGCGACGGCCATTTCCACCAGCCGGACATCGGCTCCCCGCCGCGCCACCAGTTGCAGCCCGACGGGACAGCCGTCGGCGGTGAAGCCGGCCGGGATGCTCGCCGCGGGATGGCCGCTCAGATTGAACGCCCAGGTCAGCGCGGTGGAGTAGACCTCGCCTGGGCCCTCGTGCCCATGCGGCCTGTTGGGGGTGACCGGGGTCAGCAGCAGCTCCGTCCCGGCGAAGAGGCGGTCGAGCCGCCGGTCGTTCTCGGCCCGCACGCCCGTCGTGTCGCCCGGGTCCCGTACGCCCTCCGCATCGCCCGCGTCCCCTGTGCCCGCTGCCCCGCCCCGTACCTCCCGCCACGCGTCACGTGGGTCCAGCAGCGTGAACGGCGTCCGCCGGCGCGGCAGTTGTACGACTCCGGCCGCCACCAGCCGGTCCACCGCCGCCCATACGACCGCCGCCACCCCGGGATCCGTCCGGGCGAAGCCCAAGTCCGCCGAGAAGACGGCGGGCAGGGGCAGCGGGAGCGGCGGGGGGATCCGTACCTCCGCCGGTGTGCCCAGCACAAAGTCCAGATACGTCCGCGCCTCCGCCGCCGACCGGGTCAGCACCCCGGCCGACGCCAGCCCCGTCCGGTCGGGCGACGGCAGCAGGCCGTTGGTGGTCTTGAGGCCGAACACCCCGCACCAGGCCGCCGGGATCCGTACCGACCCCGCTCCGTCGCTGCCCGTCGCCAGCGGCACCATGCCCGCCGCGACCGCCACCGCCGAACCGGCCGAGGACCCGCCGGGGGTGCGGTCGGCGCGGTAGGGGTTGACCGTACGGCCGTGTCGGCCCTGCCCCCAGGTCTGCCAGTACGTACCGGGGCCCGGCACGGCCGTCGACCCGACCGGCACGGCACCGGCCGCGATCAGCCGTTCCGCCGCGTACGAACGGATTCCCGTCGGGCCCTTCACGGCGAACGGCATTCCTGCGAGGGGCAGTTGGCGGTCCACCGTCCGCGCCCGCTCGCGGGCCTCCTCGCCCCACACCTCGACAAACGCGCACAGCCCGGGGTCCAGCCGCCCGATCCGCGCCAGCGCCTCCTCGACCCGTTCGGTCACCGGCCCCCCGCCCCCTCGATGCGCCCGCCCGGCCCGCGGCCCGCCCAGCCCGTCACGTGCGGCGCCGGAAGAGACCGCGCAGCGTCGGCCTCCGTACCGCCTTCGCGCCCGCCTTCCCGTCCGCGCCTGCTTTCCCGTCCGCGCCCGCACCCGCTGCCACACCCGCGCCCGCCACCGCGCCCGGAGCCGCGCTCGCCCCGCCCCCCGCCAGCAACTCCTTCCCCCGCGCCGCCACTTCCTCCTCGTCCGGCTCCTCCTCGTCCTCCCGCCGGATCGACTCCAACAGATCGGCCGCGAGCCCGGTGAAGGCCGGGTCCAGCCACGCGCACGCCAGGACGAAGTGGCACAGCGAGCCCAGGATCTCCACCGGCCGGGTGCGGAACGCCTCCGCCGCGTCCAGCATCCGTTCCACCAGCCGGCGCCCGATGTCCTCGCGGGTCGCCGGATCGCTCCAGGCGATCGCCAGCAGCGCGAAGCCGGCCGCCTCGGTCACCCAGTCCTCCGGCCCGTCCAGCAGGTCCAGCAGGATCCCGCGCCGCACCGACCCCTCCCACGGCTCGTCGGTGCCGTGGTGCGCGATGCCGAGGCAGGCGAACGCCTGCACGCTCCGTATCCACAGCTCCGGCAGGTGCTCCGTGAGGAACCGCCCCTGCTCGTCCTCGCGCGGCAGCGGCGGACGGACCAGGACGCCGAGCAGGTCGGCGGGGGCGATCGCCGCCAGTTCCACGGCGTGGTCGTACGCGGCGGGCAGGTGCGGCCAGCGCAGCTCCGCCACCGCCCTGACCGCCTCCGCGACGGCGGCGGGCGGCTCGGGCACGGCCGCCTCGGCGACCAGGCCCTCGTACCGCCACACCGCCGTGGCCACCTCGCGCCGCGCCGGGCGCGGATCGGGATCCGGTACGGCCCCGAAGCGCACCTCGCCCTTGGGGAAGGCCCGTTGGAGGGTCAGTACGGCGCTGGGCGCCTCGATCACGGACGTGTTCAGCCGAAGGGCACTGTCCCGGTGGGCGGGGTCCCCGCCCTCCGCCGCCCGCTCCAGGAACTGGTGCAACACGTTGACCGTGGCCTCCCGCGCCCCCGTCACCCCCGACAGCCAGGGCAGATCCTCGCTGTGGCGCTGGAGGACCGTGTGCGCGTACGCGTGCTCGGGGTGGTCCCGCAGATGGTCGGCCAGCGCCAGCAGATGCGTACGGCCCCCGTCCACGGCGAAGCGCACCCCGTGGATCGCCGGGGCGGCCTGCGGATGGGCCGGATCGACCGCCAGCGCACGCTCCAGCCAGGGCAGGCCCGACTCCGGGCGCCCCGACATCGCGTACAACTCGGCCACGTCCACGTACAGGGACAGGTCCGAGGGGTCGCGTGCCAGCTCCGCCTCCCAGCAGGCCAGGGCCTCGTCCACGCGCCCGGCGGCGCGCAGCGCGTAGCCGAGCATCACCGCCGGGGTGTGGCCCGGGTCGAGCCGCTGCGCGTGGCCGGCCCAGGCGATCGCCTGGTCGTACGCGGCGAAGCGCCGGGCCAGGCCCGAGGCCATGGTCAGCAGGAGGGTGTGGTCCGGGTGCAGGGCGAGCGAGGCGCGCGCGAGATCCAGGAAGGGCCGCAGGGGCGCGGCCAGTTCGGGCGGCAGCGGGTCGGGTATGCCTCCGCCGACGATGCGGGCGATGACGCTCGCGAGGTTCTGCGGCGAGACCAGCCCGGCGAGATCCGGCCGGGCGACCCAGGCGACCCCGGCCCAGGGGCGGTCCGGCTGTTCCCGTACCACCGCCGCCAGGGTGGAGAGGGCCTCGTCCCAGCGGCCGGCGGCGGCGAGCAGATGCGCGTGGCACGCCACCGAGCCGATGTAGGGGCGCTCGTCCGAGAACAGGTCCAGCGCCGCCTCCGCCCCGCCCGCGCGCCCGGCGAACTCCGTCAACGCCTCGTGCGCCTCGGGGAGTTGTGGCGCCTCCGCGAGGGCGTTGCCGAGGTGGGTGGCGGCGTGCGGCAGGTCACCCCCGTCCATCGCCAGGCGGGCCAGGGCGATTTCGCCCTCGGCGTTGAGTTTCTCCTCGCCGTCCACAGAACAGTGGTGCAGGTCTTCCAGTTCGTCGGCCATGAAGGCCCCCCTTGCCGCGCGGCCCCACCGTGCCGTACCGGTGCGGCACGCGGGAATGCGCAGACCCTAGCGGAGCCGTGTGGCGCGGCAGGTGCCGGGGAATGCCGGAGGCCCCCGCCTCGCTCGTCCAGGCCCCGCTCGTCCAGGCCTTACTACTCCAGGCCTTGCTCCTCCGCCAGCGCCGCCTCCATCACCGCCCGCGCGATCGGCGCCGCGTCGCCGCCGCCGCTGATGTCCGAGCGGTCCGCCTCCGCGTCCTCGACCACCACCGCCACCGCGACCGCCGGCTCTCCCGCGTCGTCGGCCCGGGCCCAGGCGATGAACCAGGCGTACGGGACACCGGCGTTGCCGATGCCGTGCTGCGCCGTGCCCGTCTTCCCGCCGACCGTGGCGCCGTCGATGCCCGCGTTCGTTCCCGTGCCCTCCTCGACGACGTCGACCATCAACCGCCGTACCTGCCGGGCCGTGGAGCGGTCCATCACCTGCCGGTAGGTCCGCTCGCCGGTGCGGGAGACGGTTTTGCCGTGGGCGGACGTCGTCCGGTCGACCAGGTAAGGGCGCCTGAGCTCACCGCCGTTGGCGACCGCCGAGGCCACCATCGCCATCTGGAGCGGGGTCGCCCTGGTGTCGAACTGCCCGATCGAGGACAGCGCCAGCTGATCGTCCGTCATGTCGGTGTCGAAGTTGGACGCGGCGACCCCGGACGGGATCCGGATCCCGGTGTCGTTGAAGCCGAACTTCTCCACCGTGCCGAGCATGCGGTCCATCCCGACCTTCACCCCGAGCCCCGCCATCACCGAGTTGCAGGAGAAGGCGATTGCGAAGGCCAGCGAGGCCCGGTCGCACCCCTCCACCTCGTTGGGCAGCGTGGTGGTCGTGCCCGGCAGGACGTACGGGTCGGGTACGGAGGTCGGCGCGTCGACGTCCGAGACCACCCCCGAGTCCAGCGCCGCCGCAGCGGTCACGATCTTGAAGGCGGAGCCCGGCGGATAGGTCTGCCGGATCGCCCGGTTGAGCATCGGCTGGGCCTCCGCGCCGGTCAGCGCGGTCCACGCCTCCGTCACGGCGGGACCGGTGCCCGACAGCTGTGCCGGGCTGTACGACGGGCTGCTGACCAGCGCCAGGATGCGGCCGCTCGCGGGCTGGATCGCCGCGACCGCGCCCCGCCGCCCGGCCAGCCCGTCGAACGCGGCCCGCTGCATCGACGCCCGCACGGTCGTGACGACCCGGCCGCCGGGCTGGCGGCCGCGTGTGACGTCGTTCCAGAAGGGCAGGGGCGCCAGCAGCGGGTTCGTACCGGTGAGGATGTTGTCCTCGGCGTTCTCCAGCAGGGTCGTGCCGTACGTCTGGGAGGCGTAGCCCGTGACGGGCGCGTACAGGGGGCCGTCCCTGTACGTGCGCTCGAAGCGCAGTTGCTCGCCGGTGTCCTTGGAGCCCGTGACCGTCCTGCCGTCGACGAGGATGTCGCCGCGCCGCTGCTCGAAACGGGCCACGGTCTGGCGGCGGTTGGCGGGGTTGTTGTCGAGCGTGTCGGCCTCGATGACCTGGATCCGGCCCGCGTTGACGAACAGGGCGACCAGCAGGAGCAGGCAGAAGACGGTGGTGTGGCGAATCTGACGGATCATCAGCGTGCCTCCGTCCCCTCGGCCACCGGGACCACGATGTCCGGCTCCACCGGTTCGGGGCGCGGGGCGCGGGCCGAGTCGCTGACCCGGATCAGCAGGGCCACGATGATCCAGTTGGTGACGACCGAAGAGCCGCCCTGCGCGAGGAAGGGCATCGCCATGCCGGTCAGCGGGATCAGCCCCATCACACCGCCCGCGATCACGAAGACCTGGAGGGCGAGGATGGAGGAGAGCCCGACGGCCAGGAGCTGTCCGAAGGGGTGGGGCAGGGCGAGGCCGGCGCGGTAGCCGCGGCCGACGAGCAGCGCGTACAGCAGGAAGATCGCGGTCAGTCCGACCAGGCCCAGTTCCTCGCCGGCGGTGGCCAGGATGAAGTCGGACTTGGCGGCGAAGCCGATCAGGACGGACTCCCCGAGGCCGAGTCCCGTGCCGAACATCCCGCCGGCGGCGAACGCGAAGAGGGACTGCGCGAGCTGGCCCGGCCCCTGGCCCGCGTCGATGGACGCGAACGGGGAGAGCCAGTCCTCCACCCGGCCGTGGACGTGTGGTTCGTACGACCCGACCACGAAGGCCCCGACCCCCGCGAGCAGCAGGCCGACCGCGATCCAGCCGATCCGCCCCGTCGCCACGTACAGCAGGATCACGAAGAGCCCGAAGAAGAGGAGCGAGGTGCCGAGGTCCCGTTCGAGGACCAGGACGATGACGCTGAGGAGCCAGATCGCGACGATCGGCCCGAGCACCCGGCCGGTGGGCAGCTGGAGCTTCCACCAGAGGCGGCGGCCGGTGTAGGCGAGGGCGTTGCGGTTCGCGGCGAGGTACGAGGCGAAGAAGACCGCGAGCAGGATCTTGGCGAACTCCCCGGGCTGGAAGGAGAGTCCGCCGATCCTGATCCAGATCTTGGCCCCGTTCACGGCCGGGAAGAAGATCGGCACGATCAGCAGGACGAGCGCGGCGGCGACGCAGAGGTAGGCGTACCGCTGGAGGACGCGCGCCTCGCGCAGGAACAGGACGGCCGCGATGAACAGCGCGACGCCGAGCGTGGACCAGACCAGCTGGGCGGGCGCGGCCCGGTCGTGCGGGGTCTCCAGGTCGAGCCGGTAGATGAGCACCAGGCCGAGGCCGTTGAGGAGGACCGCGATGGGGAGCAGGAGCGGGTCCGCGTAGGGGGCGCGGAGGCGGACGGCGAGGTGCGCGAGGAGCGCGAGCAGGCCGAGGCCGGCGCCGTAGCGGGCCGCGTCGGGGGGTACGGCGTCGCTCCTGCCGAGCCCGACGCCGATGTATCCGAAGACGGAGATGAGGACGGCGCAGACGAGGAGGGAGAGTTCGACACCCCGGCGCTTGGGGAGGCGTGGCTCGGGCGGGGGCGGATCCGCCCTCGTTGCGGTCATGCTCCGCAACGTAGCAAGGAGGCGCGGCTTATGCCCGCTTATGTCACGGCGCGAGGCATGTCGAACTCACGTCAGGGGGTGCCGGTGTGTCCGGGTGCGGGTCCTAGTGCTGGTACGGGTTCTGCTGGCCCTGGCCCTGGCCGCCGCCGCCCTGTCCGTACGCCTGGCCCCCGCCCTGCCCGTACCCCGGCCCGGGTGCCGCGCTCTGCGCCAGCAGCTGGTCCGCCTGCTCCTTCTGCAACCGCTGCTCGGCGCCGCAGAACGTGCACTGCGTCTGGTACTTCGTGGAGAAGGGGAACAGCGGCACGAAGAAGAGCGTGAACTTGGTGACACGCTTGCGGAGGGTGTGCGCCGAAGGGTTGCCGCAACTGCCGCACACCAGCGTCAATATGGCCAGTTGATAGAGATAGCCCTTGGTACCAAAAATGATCATGGGTGGGATTCCTTCCGGGGGACACGTGTCTGGGGAGAGTGTGCCGTACGGAGGCGACGCGTCCGGGGGCATTTCCGTCCGCCGACGTGGGGAGTGATGAGGAATGACCCGATTACGTGTCGCCCCGGCGCTCCGGCACAGCCAGGACCGGCTGTACGTGACGCTGCCGGACGGTACGGGCGTGGCCTGGTACGACAGGGGCGCCGGACGCGTCAGCCTCCTGCCGGGGGCGGGGCGCGAGGAGGTGCTGGCCGCGCTCGCGCCGTACCTGAGCGGTGAGGTGACCGTGGGGCCCCCGCCCGTGCCGACCCCCGCCGAGCTGGACCGGCTGGCGCTCCACCCCGACGACGACCTGGCGCCCAACCGGCCGGGGGAGGAGCTGCACGCCGCGCTGGACGGGCTGCCGTCACCGGGGCGGGCGGGGCCGCGGCGGGATCCGCGCCACGGCGAGCTGCTGGCGCGGCAGGTGGTGGGGGACCGGCTGGACGGACTCGACCGGTCGGCGGGCGTGGGTGTGCGGGTCCGGGTGCTCCACTCCGTACCCCTGCCGGGGGCGGATCCGGCCGTCCGGATCGACCATCTGCTGATCGGCCCGGCCGGTGTCCTGGCGATCCGTACGCTGCCTGCCCGCAACCGGCGGATCCGCGTCGCCGACCCGATGGTCCGTACGGGCTTCTCGGCGCCCGTGCCCCTGCTCGGCCACCTCCGCGAGGCGGCGGAACGGGCCTCGGGGGCGCTGGCGACGGCGGTGCGGCCGGTGCTCGTGGTGGTGGGGGCGTCCCGGCTGGAGGTCGCTCCGCCGCCGTTGGACGTACGGATCGTGCGCGACACGGAGGTGGCGGCGCCGGCGGACGCGGAGGGCGTCCTGAAACCGGCCGACGTCGAGTCCCTGTACGCGACGGCGCGGGACCGGAGGGCCTGGTCGGGGGGCCGGCGGGGGCGCTGAGGTCCCGCGAGCCACACGCCGCCGCTCAGAATCCCGGAGGCAGCCGCCCCGCCCGCCCGGTGTCCAGGAGCGGGGCGAGGATGTCCCCGTACCGCTCCAGCCGTCCCGCCAGATCGTCCAGCCGGAGCACCAGCTGCTCCGCGTCCGTGCAGCGCTCGACCTCCTCCCAGGTCAGCGGGGTGGAGACGGTCGGTTCCCGCCGCGCCCGGAGGGTGTAGGGGACGGCGGTCGTCTTCGCGGCGTTGTTCTGGCTGTGGTCGACGAAGACCTTCCCCGGCCGCAGGGAGCGGTTCATGCGGTGCAGCGCCAGCCCGGGCCGGGCGCTCTCCGCCTCGACCGCCAGGCGTTTCGCGTACGCCGACACCTCCTCGGAGTCCGTGGGCTCCAGCGCCACCAGCAGGTGCAGCCCCTTGGAGCCGGAGGTCTTCGCGTACGCCGTGAGCCCGTCCGCCGCCAGCCGCTCCCGCAGCCACAGCGCCACCGCGCAGCACTCGACGGCCGTCGCGGGCGCCCCGGGGTCCAGGTCGAACACCAGCCGGTCGGCGCGGCGCGGTGCCTCGACCCGCCACTGGGGGGTGTGGAACTCCACCACCAGGTTCGCCGCCCACATCAGCGTGGGCAGGTCCGCGACCACCACCTGGCGGCCGACCTGCGCGGTCGAGCGGGGCACGTCGGCGATCCGCACCCAGGCGGGCGTACCGGGCGGCGGATTTTTGGTGAAGAAGCGCTGGCCGTCCGGGCCGTCCGGATAGCGCAGGAAGGAGACGGGCCGGTGCGCCAGATGGGCCAGCAGGGGGGCCGCCGTCCGGGCGTAGTAGTGCAGGACCTCGCCCTTGGTGGTGCCGGTGGCGGCGTACAGCACCTTGTCGAGGTTGCTCAGGCTCAGGCGCCGCCCCTCCACTTCTGTGATCGGCGTCATACGATGAGAATCCCACAGGTTCCTCGCATTCCGGTGAATTCAGAACATTCGGGTTCAGGCGCACGAAAGGGAGGGATCGACGTGCGATCCATCTGGAACGGCGCGATCTCCTTCGGGCTGGTCAGCATCCCGATCAAGCTGGTGAACGCCACCGAGAACCACTCCATCTCCTTCCGCCAGATCCACAAGGAGGACGGCGGGCGCATCCGCTACCGGAAGGTGTGCGAGCTGGAGGAGCGGGAGGTGTCGTCGGCGGAGATCGGCAAGGCGTACGAGGACTCCGACGGGTCCATGATCCCGATCACGGACGAGGACCTGGCGTCGCTGCCCCTGCCGACGGCGAAGACGATCGAGATCGTGGCGTTTGTGCCGGCGGCCTCGATCGACCCGCTCCAGATGGACGCGTCGTACTACCTCTCGGCGAACGGGGTGCCGGCCGCGAAGCCGTACACACTGCTGCGGGAGGCGCTCAAGCGCAGCGAGAAGGTCGCCATCGCGAAGTACGCGCTGCGCGGGCGCGAGCGCCTCGGCATGCTGCGGGTGGTCGACGACGTGATCGCGATGCACGGCCTGCTCTGGCCGGACGAGATCCGCGCCCCCGAGGGGGTCGCGCCGGAGGCCCCGGTCTCGGTACGGGACGCCGAACTCGACCTGGCCGACGCCCTGATGGACACCCTCGGCTCGGTCGACCTGAAGACCCTGCACGACGACTACCGGGAGGCGGTCGAGGAGCTGATCGCCGCCAAGGCGTCGGGCGGGGCGGTGGCCGAGAAGGGGCCCGCCGAGCGTGGCGGCGGCAAGGTGCTCGACCTCATGTCGGCGCTGGAGAGCAGCGTACGGGCGGCGAAGGAGTCGCGGGGCGACGAGGAGGCGCAGGTCACCCAGCTCCCTCGGCGGAAGCAGGCGGCCAAGAAGGCGGCGGCGAAGAAGACGCAGCCGGCGAAGAAGTCCACGGCGAAGAAGGCGGCGACGGCCAAGAAGACCGCGGGAACGAAGAAGACCACCGAGACGAAGAAGACGTCTCCGGCACGGAACAGGCGGTCCTCGGCCTGATGACAGACTGCGCGCGTGACCGGAACCCCTACCGCCCAGACCCTCCGCATCATCCTGGCGGAGGACAGCGTGCTGCTCAGAGAAGGCCTGACCGCCCTGCTGGACCGCTTCGGCCACCAGGTCGTGGCGGCGGTCGGCGACGCGGACGCCCTGACGGCGGCGGTTGCCCGGCACACCCCCGACCTCGTGGTCACGGACGTACGGATGCCACCGGGCTTCCAGGACGAGGGACTGCACGCGGCCGTGGCACTCCGTGAGAGCCACCCGTCCCTCCCGGTCCTGGTCCTCAGCCAGTACGTCCAGCGCACCTACGCCGCCGACCTCCTCGACTCCGGTGACGGCACGGGCGTCGGCTACCTCCTCAAGGACCGGGTCGGCCAGGTCGAGGACTTCGAGGCGGCACTCCGGGCGGTGGCCGCCGGCGGCACGGTCGTGGACCCCGAGGTCGTACGCCAACTGCTGCGCCGTCGCCGCGATCCCCTGGAACGCCTGACCCCCCGCGAGCGGGAGGTGCTCGCCCTGATCGCGGAGGGCAGGTCCAACGCGTCGGTCGCCCGCCAACTCGTCGTCTCCGAGGCCGCCGTGGGCAAACACATCGGCAACATCCTCGCGAAACTGGACCTCCCCCCGGCGCACGACACCCACCGCCGGGTCCTGGCGGTCCTCACGTACCTCCGCGCCTGACACGGCCCCCGACCGCCGCCCCCGGCCCCGGAGCGCCACCCCGAAATACCTGTTCACGGCCACCCCACCGGAGCTGGTAAGGTTTCACCCGTCGCCGCACAAAGCGACAACGCCCCCGTAGCTCAGGGGATAGAGCATCGGCCTCCGGAGCCGGGTGCGCAGGTTCGAATCCTGCCGGGGGCACTTCCGGACAGACCCTCTGATCAGCTGAAACGCTGAGCAGAGGGTCTTTTTCATGCCGTCGTACCGCGTGAGTGCGCGCGCGCCGTGCGCATCACGCGGTGTAGCCGCCGTCGACGGCGAGCGACGTGCCGGTGATCCAGGCCGCGTCGGGGCCCGCGAGGAAGGCCACCGCGCCGGCGGTGTCCGAGGCCGCGCCGAGGACCTTCGCCGCGGTCCGCAGGCGCTCCTCCCCGGCCTCGGCCGTGCCGTCCGGGTTCATGTCCGTGACGGTCGGGCCCGGGTCGACGATGTTGACCGTGATGCGCTGCGGCGCCAGGTCGTGCGCCAGCCCCTTGGTGAAGCCGATGAGGGCGGACTTGCTCATCGAGTACAGCGTCACGTCCGGTACGGGGACGCGGTTGGCCCAGCAGCTGCCGATGTTGATCACACGGCCGCCGTCCGTCATGTGCGCGACGGCCGCCTGCGTGGCGAGGAAGACGGCCCGCACGTGGACGGCGAGCGTCCGGTCGATCTCTTCGAGGGTGACGTCCTGGAAAGGTCCGTAAGGGAAAACACCGGCGTTGTTGACCAGGATGTCCAGGCCGCCGAATTCGGCCGCCGCGCGGGCGACGGAGTCGGCGACCGCGACCGGGTCCGCGCTGTCGGCCCGGAGCGCCAGGCCCCGGCGGCCGAGGCCTTCTATGGAGGCGACAACTTCCCGCGCCTTGTCGGCGGCGTTCACATAGGTCAGGGCGACATCGGCTCCCTCCCGCGCCAGTCGGAGGGCCGTGGCCGCGCCGATCCCACGACTGCCACCGGTCACCAGCGCGATTTTTCCCGCAAGTTGCGACATTTTGCTCCGCCTTGATTCCATTCCGGAATGGATGCTGCACAAATCCCTAACAGGTAAGCTGAGGCAGGGTCAAGCCCCGTTGGAGGATGGGAATATGACAGAGCGAGGCAGGCCGCTCACGTTCGACCGGGCGGCGGCGTTGCGGCGCGCGATGGAGACGTTCTGGGAGCTCGGGTACGAAGGCGCCAGGATGACCGACCTCACCGACGCGATGGGCATCAACTCGACCAGCCTCTACAACTCCTTCGGATCGAAGGAGCAGTTGTTCTACGAGGCGGTGGCCCTCTACGACCACACCGTCGGATCGGCCACCCACCGGGCCCTGCGCGACCGGCCCACCGCGCGGGGGGCGATCGAGGCGATGCTGCGCGGGAACATCGACGCCTTCACCGACCCCCGGACGCCGAGCGGGTGCATGATCGTGCTCGCGGCGACCAATTGCAGTACGCGCAACAAGGGCGTGGGCGACCACCTGGCCTGGCGGCGGCGGAACGCGGTGGCGGCGCTGGAGGAACGGCTGGAACAGGCCGTGGACGAGGGCGAGTTGCCCCCGGACGCGCACGTGGAGGGCATCGCCGCCTTCTACTCCACGGTGCTCCACGGGCTGTCCGTGGAGGCGCGTGACGGTGTCGCGGTGCGGAAGCTGGAGTCGGCCGTGGACCTCGCGATGTCGGCCTGGGACCTGCTCGTACGGCAGGGGGCGACGCCCTGACCGCCCGTCAGTTGTCCTGCGGGGGGCGGGACATGCGCAGGGCGAGTTCGCGCAGGAGGTCCTCGGACGTGATGTCCGTACGGCCGGCGTCGTGGAGCTCGGCCAGCTCGGAGTAGACGTACGTGAACGCCCCGATCAGCTGCATGATGGCCGGCAGCGCCGCCTCGGTGACCGCGTGGGCCGCCTCCAGCGGGGTCGCCTCGGACGACACCGCGAACGAGGGGAAGACCTCGGCGAGCAGCGACCCGATCTGCCCCTCGCCGGAGCCCCGCCCGGGGGCCGCGCCCGGCTCCGCGCCGGCGGTGCCGGTGCCGTCCGTGCCGCCAGGGTGCCGGCCCGTCGTACGGATCCACTCCGCGGACTGGGTGAGGATGCCGATGGCCCTGAGGACAACTTCGTTCTGCTCCATGCGTGGAGCGTAGGCGGTACGGGCGGGGCGGGCGGCTCTCCGCGCCCCCGGCCGTCCGGTGCGTCGCGCCCGCCGTCCCGCCTCCGGGGCCGACCGGCAATTGGCCAAAACCCGGACGCGGCGCGGAAGTCCGACCTACTCTCGATATGTGTCAGGCGCATCCGGCCGGGTGCTCGTTGTCGACGACAACCGAGTGATCAGGCAGCTGATCAGGGTCAATCTCGAGCTGGAGGGCTTCGAGGTCGTGACCGCGGCCGACGGTGCCGAATGCCTGGAGGTCGTGCACGAGGTCAGGCCGGATGTCATCACCCTCGACGTGGTCATGCCGCGCCTCGACGGCCTGCGGACGGCCGCGCGGCTGCGCGCCGATCCGCGCACCAGCCGGCTGCCCCTCGCGATCGTCAGCGCCTGCACGCAGTACGAGGTCGAGGCCGGGCTCACGGCCGGGGTGGACGCGTTCCTCGCGAAGCCCTTCGAACCGGCCGAGCTGATCCAGCTCGTCCGGCGGCTGACCCACCAGGAAGGCCCCCCGTCCTTCGACGGACGGTACGGCGCGGGCCACGCGGGAAGCGCGCGGGGCTGACCACGGAGATCCCCGGGGGCCGGCCGCTTCCTGCCGACGGCATCGCGGACGGCGTCCCTGACGGCCGCGGCCGTCCCCTGCCGACATCGCCGCCGACACCCTCGGCCGCCGACCGCATCGCGGAACGAGGTCGCGGAGGGGACCCCCTCCTCCCCTACGCTGGTCCCGTGACCCCCGCCGATCTCTCCACGACCGTGCTGCGCGCCGTGCGCCGCGCGGTGGCGGACGGCGCCCTGAGCGTGGCCGTGCCCGAGCGGGTGACGGTCGAGCGGCCCCGGCCCGGCGGGAGCGGGGACTACGCGACCAACGCGGCGCTGCGCCTGGCGGCCGGCGCGGGCCTGGCGCCCCGCGAGGTGGCGGAGATCCTGCGCGCCCGGGTCGCCCCCGCCGACGGCATCGCCCGGGTCGAGATCACCGGCCCCGGCTTCCTGAACTTCACGCTGGCCGAGGACGACGGCGCGGACCTGGTCCGTACGGTGCTGAGCGCGGGCCCCCACTACGGCCACGGCAACGCCCTGACGGGCACCACGGCGGTCTTCGTGAACCCGCACGGGCCACGCGCCCGCGTCTGGACGGAAACGGTGGTCGCCGTGCTCCGGAGCCAGGGCGCGACGGCGTCGATCGCACCCGCGGTCCCCGGCGGCCGGGACGCGGCGGTCGCGCCCCGTGGCGCCCGCCCGGACGTGAGTGTGACGAACCCCACAGCCGCATCCGCCGCACCGCCCCCCGTACCCGAGACCCTCCGGGTCGTCCCCGCCCCCGACGGGGACGACCTCTTCGCCCGGCTGGGGGCCGACGCGGCCCGCTGGGCCCTGTTGCGGACCGCCGCGCACGACCGGCCGCCGAGCGGCTCCGTGGCCGGCGAGCTGCTCGTACAGCGCGAGAGCAACCCCCTCTTCCGCGTGCGGTACGCGTACGCCCGCACCCGCGCCCTCACCCGCGCCGCCGAGCGGCTGGGCATCACGCGGGGCACGCCCGAGAACGCGGCCCAGGCACCCCACCCCACGGAAGCCACCCTCACCCGCCTCCTCCGCGACCACCCCGCCGTCCTCGAAGCCGCCGCGCGCCACCGTGCGCCCGACCGGCTCGCCCGCGGGCTCGAACAGGTCGCCGAGGCCGTCCTGCGTTTCCAGGAGAGCGGCCGGCCGCTGCCCCTCGGGGACGAGAAACCCTCGGCCGCCCACCGCTCCCGGATCGCGCTCGCCGAGGCCGCCGGAGCCGTGCTGGCCGGCGGCCTCCTCCTCCTCGGCGTCGATGCCCCGGAATTCCTTTAGATCGTCCAGATCGTCGTCCAGATCGTCGTTGAGATCGCCCAGATCGTCGTTGAGACCTGAGAGACCTAAGAGAGCCACGAGATGAGCCGTTCCGCACACCCCGCAGGGCCCCGCCACGCCGATGTCTTCCCCGACGGGCACTACTCCGCCCCCGCCGCCGACCTCAACGTCCTGGACGAGAAGGTCTGGTCGCGTACGGTCCGGCGCAACGACGACGGCGTCGCCACCGTCGCGGGGATCGAGGTGACGCGGCTGGCCGAGGAGTTCGGCACCCCGGCCTACTTCCTCGACGAGGCCGACTTCCGGGCCCGCTGCCGCGCCTGGTCCGACGCCTTCGGCCCGAACGCCGACGTGTTCTACGCCGGCAAGGCGTTCCTCTCCCGCGCCGTCGTGCGCTGGCTCACCGAAGAAGGGCTCAATCTCGACGTCTGCTCCGGCGGTGAGCTGGCCACCGCCCTCGCCGGCGGCATGCCCCCCGAGCGCATCGCCTTCCACGGCAACAACAAGTCCACCGAGGAGATCGAGCGCGCCGTCTCCGTCGGCGTGGGCCGGATCGTCCTCGACTCCTTCCAGGAGATCGTCCGCGTCGCGCACATCGCGCAGCGCCTCGGCCGCCGCCAGCCTGTCCAGATCCGCGTCACCGTCGGCGTCGAGGCGCACACGCACGAGTTCATCGCCACCGCCCACGAGGACCAGAAGTTCGGCATCGCGCTCGCCGACGGCCAGGCCGCGGAGGCCGTCAGGCGGGCCCTCAAGCTCGACGGCATCGAGCTGATCGGCATCCACTCGCACATCGGCTCGCAGATCTTCGACATGGCCGGATTCGAGGTCTCCGCCCGCCGCGTCGTCCAGCTGCTCGCCGAGATCCGCGACGAGCACGGCGTGGAGCTGCCCGAGATCGACCTCGGCGGCGGCCTCGGCATCGCGTACACCTCCGAGGACGACCCCAAGGAGCCGTACGACATCGCGAAGTCGCTGCTCGACATCGTCACGCGCGAGTGTGACGCCGCCCGCCTCACCACCCCCCGGATCTCCGTCGAGCCGGGGCGCGCGATCGTCGGCCCCACCGCCTTCACGTTGTACGAGGTCGGCACGATCAAGCCACTCGAAGGGCTGCGGACGTACGTCAGTGTCGACGGCGGCATGTCCGACAACATCCGTACGGCCCTCTACAACGCCGACTACAGCGTGGCGTTGGTCTCACGCCGCTCCGAGGCGGAGCCCATGCTGTCGCGCGTGGTCGGCAAGCACTGCGAGAGCGGTGACATCGTCGTACGGGACGCGTACCTGCCCGCCGACCTGGCGCCCGGCGACCTGATCGCCGTCCCCGCCACCGGCGCGTACTGCCGTTCGATGGCGAGCAACTACAACCACGCGCTCCGCCCGCCCGTCGTGGCGGTCAGGGACGGCGAGGCCAGGGTCGTGGTCCGCCGCGAGACGGAGGAAGATCTCCTGCGGCTGGACATCGGATGATGGAATTGGTGTCTCGGGATCTGGACGGACGGTAGATACTTCCGTCCGGTGCGTGAGACTGGTTCACACTCAGTAAGAGGAAACGAGGTCGGATGATGCGTACGCGTCCGCTGAAGGTGGCGCTCCTGGGCTGTGGCGTGGTCGGCTCAGAGGTGGCGCGCATCATGACGACGCACGCCGACGACCTCGCCGCGCGGATCGGCGCCCCGGTGGAACTCGCCGGGGTCGCCGTCCGCCGCCCGTCCAAGGTCCGCGAGGGCATCGACCCCGCGCTGATCACGACCGACGCCACCGCCCTGGTCAAACGCGGCGACATCGACGTGGTCATCGAGGTCATCGGCGGCATCGAGCCCGCCCGTACGCTCATCACCACCGCCTTCGAACACGGCGCGTCCGTCGTCTCCGCCAACAAGGCGCTGCTCGCCAAGGACGGCACGACCCTCTACGACGCCGCCGCGCTGCACGGCAGGGACCTCTACTTCGAGGCCGCCGTCGCGGGCGCCATCCCGCTGATCAGGCCGCTGCGCGAGTCCCTGGCGGGAGACACCGTCAACCGGGTCCTCGGCATCGTCAACGGCACGACGAACTTCATCCTCGACCGGATGGACACCGCGGGCGCCGGCTACTCGGAAGCGCTGGACGAGGCCACCGCGCTCGGATACGCGGAGGCCGACCCGACCGCCGACGTCGAGGGCTTCGACGCCGCCGCCAAGGCCGCCATCCTCGCCGGGATCGCCTTCCACACCCGCGTACGCCTCGACGAGGTGCACCGCGAGGGCATCACGGAGGTCACCTCCGCCGACCTCGTCTCCGCCCAGCGCATGGGCTGCACGGTCAAGCTCCTCGCGATCTGCGAGCGCGCGGCCGACGGGAAGTCGGTCACCGCCCGGGTCCACCCCGCGATGATCCCGCTCAGCCACCCGCTCGCCTCCGTGCGCGAGGCGTACAACGCGGTCTTCGTCGAGGCCGAGGCCGCCGGGCAGCTGATGTTCTACGGCCCCGGCGCGGGTGGCGCCCCGACCGCGTCGGCCGTCCTCGGCGACCTGGTCGCGGTCTGCCGCAACAAGCTGGGCGGCGCCACCGGGCCCGGCGAGTCCGCCTACACCCGGCTGCCCGTCAGCTCGATGGGCGAGGTCGTCACGCGGTACCACATCAACCTCGACGTGGCCGACAAGCCGGGCGTGCTCGCCCAGGTCGCGACGGTCTTCGCCGAGCACGGCGTATCCATCGATACGGTCCGCCAGAAGGGAAAGGACGGCGAGGCCTCCCTCGTCGTCGTCACCCACCGCGCGGCCGACGCGGCCCTCTCCGGGACCGTCGAGGCGCTGCGCAAGCTCGACACCGTGCGCGGTGTCGCCAGCATCATGCGTGTTGAAGGGGAGTAAGGGACCCATGACCACCAGCATCGGCGCCCAGCGGGGCACCCATCAGTGGCGCGGCATCATCGAGGAGTACCGGGACCGCCTCCCGGTGACGGACGGAGCGGCCGTCATCACCCTCCGGGAGGGCGGTACGCCGCTGGTCCCCGCGCAGGTGCTGTCCGAGCGCACGGGCTGTGAGGTGCATCTCAAGGTCGAGGGCGCCAACCCCACCGGCTCCTTCAAGGACCGCGGCATGACCATGGCCATCACCCGGGCCAAGGAGGAGGGCGCGAAGGCGGTCATCTGCGCCTCCACCGGCAACACCTCCGCGTCGGCCGCCGCCTACGCGGTCCGCGCCGGCATGGTCTGCGCCGTGCTCGTACCGCAGGGGAAGATCGCCCTGGGCAAGATGGGCCAGGCCCTCGTCCACGGCGCGAAGATCCTCCAGGTCGAGGGGAACTTCGACGACTGCCTGACCCTGGCCCGCTCGCTCTCCGACAACTACCCGGTGGCGCTGGTCAATTCGGTCAATCCGGTCCGTATCGAGGGCCAGAAGACCGCGGCGTTCGAGATCGTGGACGCGCTCGGCGACGCCCCGGACATCCACGTACTGCCCGTCGGGAACGCCGGCAACATCACGGCTTACTGGAAGGGCTACACCCAGTACGCCGCGAACGGGCCCGCCGCCCGCACCCCGCGCATGTGGGGCTTCCAGGCGTCGGGTTCGGCCCCGATCGTGCGCGGCGAGATCGTCAAGGACCCGCACACCGTCGCCACCGCGATCCGGATCGGCAACCCGGCGTCCTGGCAGTTCGCGCTCAACGCGCGTGACGAGTCGGGCGGGTTCATCGACGAGGTGACGGACCGCCAGATCCTGTCCGCCTACCGCCTGTTGGCCGCGCAGGAGGGCGTGTTCGTGGAGCCCGCCTCGGCCGCGTCCGTCGCCGGACTGCTCAAGGCCGTGGACGAGGGCAAGGTCGACCCGGGCCAGCGCATCGTCTGCACGGTCACCGGCAACGGCCTCAAGGACCCGGAATGGGCCACCGCCGGTGCGCCGCAGCCCTCGGTCGTACCGGTCGACGCGGTGGTCGCCGCACGCCGCCTGGGACTCGCGGACGCGTAGGACACGGCGGTTGGACACTTCGCGGGAGATTCTTGATCACGGGCGCACACGCAGGCACGCGACACGCATCGTGCGCCTCCTGTGCGCCCTATGTCGCCATGGAACCTTCCTTCGATAAGCTGGGACCAACCCGCGGTGCCGCAACGTGCTGCCGCGCTGTCGACCCCGCGGCACGGGCGTCCGGTATACCGTCGTACCGCCGAAATCCCGCCGTATCGTAAAACCCCACGCACATCCCCACGCAGGCCCCGCCGATCCCCACGCACGTCCCGCAGTCAAGGAGAGTCGTCAGAACGATGGCCGGTCCCTCGTTCCGCGCCGCCGCCGTACGGGTGCGCACCCCCGCCACCAGCGCCAACCTCGGTCCTGGCTTCGACGCCTTCGGCCTGTCGCTGGGGCTGTACGACGACGTGGTCGTCCGCGTCGCCGACTCCGGCCTGCACGTCGACATCGCGGGAGA
Source organism: Streptomyces sp. NPDC087420 (assembly GCF_044744165.1). NCBI lineage: Bacteria > Bacillati > Actinomycetota > Actinomycetes > Kitasatosporales > Streptomycetaceae > Streptomyces > Streptomyces sp. NPDC087420. Next base: position 175,090 of record NZ_JBIUXU010000011.1, on the reverse strand, counting down.
GGGCGCCGAGACGCTTCCCCGCGACGAGGACCACCTGCTCGTACGGTCCCTGCGCACGGCCTTCGACCTGCTCGGCGGGCAGCCGCGCGGCCTGGAGGTCGTGTGCGCCAACCGCATCCCGCACGGCCGCGGGCTCGGCTCGTCCTCGGCGGCGATCTGCGCCGGCATCCTCGCCGCCCGCGCGGTGACGATAGGCGGCGACGCCCGCCTGGACGACGCGTCGTTGCTGGAGCTGGCGAGCGAGATCGAGGGACACCCCGACAACGTCGCGGCGTGTCTGCTGGGCGGTTTCACCCTGGCCTGGACGGACGGGGGAGCGGCCCGCGCCATCAGGATGGAACCGGCCCGTTCCATCGTTCCGGTGGTTTTTGTGCCCGGCAGGCCCGTGCTGACGGAGATGGCGCGCGGGCTGCTCCCGCGCTCCGTCCCCCATGTGGACGCGGCGGCCAACGCGGGGCGGGCCGCCCTGCTCGTCGAGGCGCTGACCAGGCGTCCCGAACTGCTGCTGCCCGCCACCGAGGACCGGCTGCACCAGGACTACCGGGCCCCGGCGATGCCGGAGAGCATCGCGCTCGTCAACCGGCTGCGCGCGGACGGTGTGCCCGCGGTCATCTCCGGCGCGGGCCCCACGGTGCTGGCGCTGGCCGAGGATGGTGCGGCCGACAAGGTCGCACGACTGGCGGGCGAGGGCTGGGCGGCGAACCGGCTGTCCCTCGACGCCGGGGGCGCGTGTGTGCTGCCGCTCGGTCCGGACAGGGCCTAGGCAGGCGGAGAAAAGCACGGACAGGGCCGACAGGGCCCACAAGGCCGGTAAGCCGGGATTGCCGGTGAGTGAGAGGGGGAATGTTTGTTGGAGCCGGTAGTGTTAACCTCAAGTCTGCAACCGACGTCTTTCAGGCGCGGTGCATCGTGTCCCGTTTCGGGACCACCTTTCTTCCGGGAGCCTCCCCAACTGCCTGAGCAGCCTGCCTGAGCAGTTTTGAGCACGCACCGGAACCGGCACGACACCCCCCGTTTTTCCCAGCGGTGGGCCGAGCAGGGGGACCTCGGGCCGGACCCATGGCACGTACGCATGTTTCTCCGCCGTACCCGGCGGGACCACCGCCCCGGCACGGTCCACAAGATGGGACCGCAGCCGGCAGCACAACCGGTCGCCGAGCCAGAAGGCCGACGTCCGCTCCAGGGAAGGACCCTTCGTGAGCGACACCACCGATCTGATGGGCGTGACTGCCGACAACAGCGTCGACACGACCGCGCCCGCCGAAGGTGCTGCCACTGGCACCACCGCACGGCGCCGCCGCTCCGGCACCGGCCTTGAGGGCATGGTCCTGGCCGAGCTTCAGCAGGTCGCGTCCGGCCTCGGCATCAGGGGCACCGCGCGCATGCGCAAGAGCCAGCTGATCGAGGTCATCAAGGAGACGCAGGCCGGTTCCTCGTCCGCGCCGAAGAGCGCCGAGACCGCCGGCTCCGACGCCGAGACCAAGCCGAAGCGCCGCGCCACCTCCAAGGCCCGTACGGGCGAGTCCGCCGCTGCCGCCGCCGCGCAGGAGGCCGGCCAGGCCGAGCAGGCCGTGGCCCAGCAGCAGATCGACATCCCCGGTCAGCCGGCCAGTGACGACCAGCCCGCCGGCGAGCGCCGCCGCCGCAGGGCCACCGCCCAGGCGGGCAGCCCCGAGGGCGCCCGTTCCGAGGCGAGGACCGACACCAGGACCGAGGCCGCGCCGGCCGACGTCAAGGTCGAGGCGCAGCCCGACACCAAGGCCGAGGCCGCCGTCTCCGTGTCCGCGCAGGGGAACGCGCAGGGCGACGCCGACGGCCGCCGCGACCGCCAGGACCGCGGCCAGCGCGGCGAGCGTGACCGCGGCGACCGCCGTGACCGCCAGCGCGACCGCCGGGGTAAGGGCGACGAGCAGGGCGGCCAGCAGCAGGGCGGCGGCCAGGGCCAGCAGCGCCAGCAGCGCGACAGCCGGGGCGCGGGCGCCCCGGCCCAGACGGGCCCCCAGAACAGCGGCCCGCAGAACAACGGCCCCCAGGACGACTACGACGACGAGGCGGGCGGCCGCCGAGGCCGCCGCGGACGCTACCGCGACCGCCGGGGCCGTCGTGGCCGCGAGGAATTCGGCCCCGACCAGCCGCAGGTGGCCGACGACGACGTGCTGATCCCCGTCGCGGGCATCCTCGACATCCTCGACAACTACGCGTTCATCAGGACCTCCGGCTACCTGCCGGGCCCCAACGACGTGTACGTGTCTCTCGCCCAGGTCCGCAAGAACGGCCTGCGCAAGGGTGACCACGTCACCGGCGCGGTGCGCCAGCCCAAGGACGGCGAGCGGCGCGAGAAGTTCAACGCGCTCGTGCGGCTCGACTCCGCGAACGGCATGGCGGCCGACTCCGGCCGCGGCCGCCCGGAGTTCCAGAAGCTGACCCCGCTCTACCCGCAGGACCGGCTCCGCCTGGAGACCGACCCGGGTGTGCTGACGACGCGGATCATCGACCTCGTCGCCCCCATCGGCAAGGGCCAGCGCGGTCTGATCGTGGCCCCGCCGAAGACCGGTAAGACCATGATCCTCCAGGCCATCGCCAACGCGATCACGGTCAACAGCCCCGAGTGCCACCTGATGGTCGTCCTCGTGGACGAGCGGCCGGAAGAGGTCACCGACATGCAGCGGTCGGTCAAGGGCGAGGTCATCTCCTCGACCTTCGACCGCCCGGCCGAGGACCACACCACCGTCGCCGAGCTGGCCATCGAGCGGGCCAAGCGCCTGGTCGAGCTGGGTCACGACGTGGTCGTCCTGCTGGACTCCATCACCCGACTGGGCCGTGCGTACAACCTCGCCGCGCCCGCCTCGGGACGCATCCTGTCCGGTGGTGTCGACTCGACCGCGCTCTACCCGCCGAAGCGCTTCTTCGGCGCGGCGCGCAACATCGAGGACGGCGGCTCGCTGACCATCCTCGCCACCGCGCTCGTCGAGACCGGCTCGCGCATGGACGAGGTGATCTTCGAGGAGTTCAAGGGCACCGGCAACATGGAGCTCAAGCTCGACAGGAAGCTCTCCGACAAGCGCATCTTCCCGGCGGTGGACGTGGACGCGTCCTCCACCCGTAAGGAAGAGATCCTGCTCGGCAGCGACGAGCTGGCCGTCGTCTGGAAGCTGCGCCGGGTGCTGCACGCGCTCGACCAGCAGTCCTCGATCGAACTGCTCCTGGACAAAATGAAGCAGACGAAGTCGAACGCGGAGTTCCTGCTCCAGATCCAGAAGACGACGCCGGGCAACGGCAACGACTGACGGTTCCGCCGCTCGTACGCTCCCCAGAACCGCCCCGGCACCCCGTGCCGGGGCGGTTCTGTACGTTCCGCCCGGGTTGTGGAACCCCGCTCGGTCCTTCACCGTCTGTATATGTGACGATAAACAGCCCGGTGACGAGAAACGGTACGTTTCGGGCCTCGATCCCGGCGGGAGGTAGCGGTACCGGCACCACGGACTGAGGGAGACCCATGACCGAACCGAGCGGCGGGCCCGTAGGGGCCGGCGGCAGACGCCACAGGGCGCCCGGCGGACGCCGCCGGCCGGTCGTCGTCCTGGTGTGGTGCCTGGCCGTCCTGCTCGTGCTCTGCGGCGGCGGTCTCACGTACGTCTATTTCAAGCTCAACGGCAACATCAAGGGCGTCGACATCAACGCCCAGCTGGGGACCGCGCGCCCCCACGACGTCGACAACGGCTCCGAGGACATCCTGGTCCTGGGCTCGGACTCGCGGGCCGGCAAGAACGACGAGTACGGCCGCGACAGCGGTACGGCCCGTTCGGACACGGCGATGGTCGTGCACGTCTACAAGGGCCACAAGAAGGCCGGCGTGGTGTCGATACCGCGCGACACCCTGGTGGACCGGCCCGCGTGCACCGACTCCAAGGGCCGCCCGGTCCCGGCCGCGCACCTCGCCATGTTCAATTCGGCGTACGAGGTCGGCGGCCCCGCGTGCGCGGTGAAGACCGTCGAGTCGCTGTCCGGCATCCGCATGGACCACTACATCGAGGTCGACTTCACCGGCTTCAAGAAGATCGTCGACGAGCTGGGCGGGGTGAAGATCACCACCACCAGGGCCATCGACGACCCCAAGAGCCACCTGAAGCTGGCGGCCGGCACCCACACACTCCACGGGGAGCAGGCGCTGGGCCTGGTCAGGACCCGGCACAGCATCGGCGACGGCAGCGACCTGGGCCGTATCCAGCTCCAGCAGGTCTTCATCAAGTCGCTGATCAGCCAGATCAAGAGCGTCGGGGTGTTCAGCAACCCCAAGAAGCTCTTCGACCTCGCCGACACCGCCACCAGCGCGATCACCCCCGACTCCCAGCTCGACTCGGTGAACAAGCTGATCGGCTTCGCGGGCGGCCTCAAGGACATCGGCGGCAAGAACCTCAAGATGATCACGCTGCCGGTGCGCTACGACCCGGCCGACGGGAACCGCGTACTGCCGCTCCCGAAGGAGTCCGGACAGGTCTGGACCGCCCTCGCGCACGACCGCCCGATCCCGGCGTCCGCCACCAAGGACTCGGCGGGCGACAAGGAGAACGTGGGCCGGGTGGTCGAGGGCGGCTGACGTACATCCCCCGGGGAGTGCATCCCCCCGGGCAGTGCATCCCCCCTGGGAGTACATCCGTCCGTACGCCCCCCCGGAATACATCCGGGCGCCCCCCGGTTTGGGCAGATGCGGCCGGTCCTGGCAGACTGGTCCGTCGGCCCCGGTTCACGTACGAGCACTCCGCGCGTGCGACCCGGCGCCTTCCCCGCCCCCGGCGGGGATGTTCCCTAGGAGACACCTTGAAGCGCGACATCCACCCCACGTACGTCGAGACCCAGGTCAGCTGCACCTGCGGTGCGTCGTTCACCACCCGGAGCACGATCGAGTCGGGCACCATCCGCGCCGACCTCTGCTCCGAGTGCCACCCGTTCTACACGGGCAAGCAGAAGATCCTCGACACCGGTGGCCGCGTGGCCCGCTTCGAGGCCCGCTTCGGCAAGGCCGCCGCCGCCAAGAAGTAGCGAGCATCCCGCGCCGGTCCTCGGTGCCCTCTTCCGGGCGCCGAGACCGGCGCTTTGGCGTCCCGAAGCACCTTCGAAGCCCGTGTGCAGCACCTTCGCATCAACCCAGGAGAGACCCCGATGTTCGAGGCGGTCGAGGAACTGATCGGCGAGCACGCCGATCTGGAGAAGAAGCTCGCCGACCCGTCGGTCCACTCGGACCAGGCCAACGCGCGCAAGCTCAACAAGCGTTACGCCGAGCTGACCCCGATCATCACCACGTACCGCTCCTGGAAGCAGACCGGGGACGACATCGGGACGGCCCGCGAGTTCGCGGTCGACGACCCCGACTTCGCCGCCGAGGTCAAGGACCTGGAGAAGCAGCGCGAGCAGCTCACCGAGAAGCTCCGGCTGCTGCTGGTGCCCCGCGACCCCAGCGACGACAAGGACGTCATCCTGGAGGTCAAGGCGGGCGCGGGCGGCGACGAGTCGGCGCTCTTCGCCGGCGACCTGCTCCGGATGTACCTGCGGTACGCCGAGCGCGTCGGCTGGAAGACCGAGATCATCGACGCCACCGAGTCCGAGCTGGGCGGGTACAAGGACGTCCAGGTCGCGGTGAAGACCAAGGGCGGCAACGGCGCCACCGAGCCCGGCCAGGGCGTCTGGGCACGGCTCAAGTACGAGGGCGGGGTGCACCGCGTGCAGCGGGTGCCCGCGACCGAGTCGCAGGGCCGCATCCACACCTCCGCCGCCGGTGTCCTCGTGACCCCGGAGGCCGAGGAGATCGAGGTCGAGATCAACCCCAACGACCTGCGGATCGACGTCTACCGCTCCTCGGGGCCCGGCGGCCAGTCCGTCAACACCACCGACTCCGCCGTGCGCATCACCCACGTGCCGACCGGGGTCGTCGCGTCCTGCCAGAACGAGAAGAGCCAGCTCCAGAACAAGGAGCAGGCCATGCGCATCCTGCGCTCGCGGCTGCTCGCCGCCGCGCAGGAGGAGGCCGACCTCGCCGCTTCGGACGTCCGTCGCAGCCAGGTACGCACGGTCGACCGCTCGGAGAAGATCCGTACGTACAACTTCGCGGAAAACCGGATCTCGGACCACCGTGTCGGCTTCAAGGCGTACAACTTGGACCAGGTGCTCGACGGGGAGCTGGACGCGGTCATCCAGGCCTGTGTGGACGCCGATTCCGCCGCGAAGCTCGCCGCCGCCCAGTAAACCCGTCCCCGACCCACTCTCGCAGTCCGGAGGAACCAGCGTGCAGCCATCATCTGGGGGGCCCAGCGACCCTCAGCGGCTCCGCCGCGGGCCCGCGCCCCGCAGTCTGCTGCTCGCCGAGGTGGCCCAGGCCACCCAGCGGCTGGCGGACGCGGGCGTGCCCTCACCGCGCTTCGACGCGGAGGAGCTCGCCGCCTACGTGCACAGCGTCAAGCGGGGAGAGCTGCACCACGTCAAGGACACGGACTTCGACGCCCGGTACTGGGAGACGATCGCCCGCCGGGAGGCCCGTGAGCCGCTCCAGCACATCACCGGCCGCGCCTTCTTCCGCTACCTGGAGCTCCAGGTGGGCCCCGGGGTCTTCGTGCCCCGCCCGGAGACCGAGTCGGTCGTCGGCTGGGCGATAGACGCCGTACGGGCCATGGACGTCGTCGAGCCCCTCATCGTGGACCTCTGCTCGGGCTCCGGCGCGATCGCGCTCGCCATGGCGCAGGAGGTGCCGCGCTCGCGCGTGCACGCCGTGGAGCTGTCCGAGGACGCCCTCACATGGACGCGGAAGAACGCCGAGGGGTCCCGGGTCACCGTGCACCAGGGAGACGCCCTGACGGCCCTCCCGGAGCTCGAAGGACAGGTCGACCTGGTCATCTCCAACCCGCCGTACATCCCGCTCACCGAGTGGGAGTACGTCGCCCCCGAGGCCCGTGACCACGACCCGGAGATGGCACTCTTCTCCGGCGAGGACGGCCTCGACACGATCCGCGGCATCGAGCGCACCGCGCACCGCCTGCTGCGGCCCGGCGGGCTCGTCGTGATCGAGCACGCGGACACCCAGGGCGGCCAGGTGCCCTGGATCTTCAGCGAGGAGTCCGGCTGGGCGGACGCCGCGGACCACCCCGACCTCAACAAACGCCCCCGCTTCGCCACGGCCCGCAAGGCCATGCCGTGAGCGTGCGGACCCCCGGCGGCACTCACAGAGTTTCGAAGAACGAGGAGTCAGGCTGATGGCACGGCGATACGACTGCAACGACGCGACCGACCGTACGACGGGTCTGCGTGAGGCCGCGTCGGCGATTCGCCGCGGTGAGCTGGTCGTGCTGCCCACCGACACCGTCTACGGGCTCGGCGCGGACGCCTTCAGCGGCGAGGCCGTCGCCGACCTGCTCGACGCCAAGGGGCGCGGCCGCAACATGCCCACCCCTGTCCTCATCGGCTCCCCGAACACCCTCCACGGCCTCGTCACGGACTTCTCCGAGCAGGCCTGGGAACTGGTCGACGCCTTCTGGCCGGGCGCGCTCACCCTCGTCGCCAAGCACCAGCCGTCCCTCCAGTGGGACCTCGGCGACACCCGGGGCACGGTCGCCATCCGCATGCCCCTGCACCCCGTCGCGATCGAGCTGCTCACGGAGGTCGGCCCGATGGCCGTCTCCAGCGCCAACCTCACGGGACACCCGGCTCCCGAGGACTGCGACGCCGCCCAGGAGATGCTCGGGGACTCCGTCTCCGTCTACCTCGACGGCGGCCCGACGCCCGGCATCGTCCCGTCCTCGATCGTGGACGTCACCGGCAAGGTCCCCGTGCTGCTGCGGGCCGGATCGCTCGACGCGGCCGAGCTCCGCAAGGTGGTACCCGACCTCGAGGTGGCCAATTGACCGCCCCTGAGGGGCGTGGCATAGCGGAGACCGCATACACCGGCAGCAACATCGACACCTTCCGCATCCTCCACGTCAGTACCGGCAACGTCTGCCGCTCGCCCATCACCGAGCGGCTGAACCGGCATGCCCTGAGCGTGCGCCTCGGCGCGCGCCTGACCGACGGGCTGATCGTGGAGAGCGCGGGCACCTGGGGCCACGAAGGGGCCCCCATGGAGTCCAACGCCGAGGCGGTCCTCGCCGACTTCGGCGCCGACGCGTCCGGGTTCGTCGGCCGCGAATTGCTCGACGAGCACGTCATCCGCGCCGACCTGGTCCTCACCGCGACCCGCGACCACCGCGCGCAGGTGATCTCCATGGGCCACTCGGCGGGGCTGCGCACCTTCACGCTCAAGGAGTTCACCCGGCTGGTACGGGCCATAGACCCGGCCACGCTGCCCGATCCGCTGGACGAGGGCATGGTGGAGCGCGCCCGCGCCCTGGTCCGCGCCGCGGCGGCCCTGCGCGGCTGGCTGCTGGCGCCCAGCGCGGAGGCCGACGAGGTCTACGACCCGTACGGCGCCCCCATCACGTTCTTCCGTTCGATCGGCGACGAGATCAACCAGGCGCTGGACCCGGTGGTCACGGCGCTCACCGGGGTGCCGGCCCGCCGCGTCTTCTAGGGCGTGTCCGCGGACCCCGCACACCGGCTCTTCCCGGCCGGCCGCTGTCCGCCGTACGGCCCCCTTTCCCGCATGGAATTGGTGTCGACAGGAAGCCGTGCAACCATCTGCCAGAACCGTGTGTCCTCCTCCTGGGGGACGCGGTATCCGTCCGCGCTTCCGGCGCGGGCTAATGTGTGGGCCTCAGATGGCCAGCGATTCCTGTGGGGCAGCCTGTGCGTGATTACCTGCTGACGCTCTGTGTGACGGCCGCGGTGACCTACCTGCTGACCGGCCCGGTGCGGAAGTTCGCGATCGCGACCGGCGCCATGCCGGAGATCCGCGCCCGTGACGTGCACCGGGAGCCGACTCCGAGGCTCGGCGGGATCGCCATGTTCCTCGGGCTCTGCGCCGGACTGCTCGTCGCGGACAACCTCCAGAACCTGAGCGGGGTCTTCGAGCGCTCCAACGAGCCCCGCGCGCTGCTCTCGGGCGCCGCGCTGATCTGGCTGGTCGGGGTCCTGGACGACAAGTTCGAGATCGACGCCCTGATCAAGCTCGGGGCGCAGATGATCGCCGCCGGTGTGATGGTCATGCAGGGCCTCACCATCCTGTGGATCCCGGTCCCCGGTGTCGGCACCGTCGCGCTGACCGCCTGGCAGGGCAATCTGCTGACCGTCGCGCTGGTGGTCATCTCGATCAACGCGGTGAACTTCGTGGACGGCCTGGACGGCCTCGCGGCCGGCATGGTGTGCATCGCGGCCAGCGCGTTCTTCCTCTACTCGTACCGGCTCTGGGTCGGGTACGGCATCGAGGAGGCCGCCCCCGCGACGCTGTTCGCCGCCATCCTCATGGGGATGTGCCTGGGGTTCCTGCCCCACAACATGCATCCAGCGCGGATCTTCATGGGTGACTCGGGCTCGATGCTCATCGGCCTGGTGCTCGCCGCGAGCGCCATCTCCATCACCGGCCAGGTCGACCCGGACCGGCTGGGCCTGTTCGCCGGGTCCGAGCGGGAGGTCACGCACGAGATGCTGCCGGTCTTCATCCCGCTGCTGCTCCCGCTGACGATCATCGCCATCCCGTTCGCGGACCTGGTGCTGGCCATCGTGCGCCGTACCTGGAACGGCCAGTCGCCGTTCGCGGCCGACCGGGGGCACCTGCACCACCGCCTGCTGGAGATCGGGCACTCGCACAGCAGGTCGGTCCTGATCATGTACTTCTGGTCCGCGCTGATCGCGTTCGGTGTGGTGCTCTACTCGGTGCACTCGACGGCGATGTGGATCCTGCTGCTCATCGTGCCGCTGAGCGCGCTGGGTCTGGTGCTCCTGCTGCTGCCCCGGTTCACACCGCGGGCGCCGCGTTGGGCGGAGTCGTTCGTCCCGCCCCGCTACCGGCGCCGCCGGCGGGCGGAGATCACGGTGGAGGACATCGTGCCCGGACTCGCCCCCGACGCGGGGGAGATGCCGGAGGAACGCACGCCTGTTCCCGCCGGCGTCAACGGCGCGACCGCCCTCGGCGCTCGTTCGCGTCTTCCTGAACGCGGCAAGGCCGGTTCCCGGCGATGACGTTTTTCCATTTACCGCATTGAGGTCCAATACCACACAACACGCCCCCTCTTGTGACGCACATGGGCGCGGTCACTCTCACGTGTGACAGGTGGCACACCACCAGGGTAAAGACCTCATCAAATAGTTTGTGATACTGTTCACGAGACCCGGCGACAGAGCCGAAGGACCGTAGTGCGACGGTTCGTTGGCCCGAGAAACCTTCTCTCGGACCGGGCCTACGCTCGTCCATGACGACACCATCTGCCCCACCCAGCAAGCGGAGCTGCCGCCATGCCGTCCAACGACGTCCGGAACCTCCTTCACACCGCCGTGCCCACTGCCGCCGCCGGTGCCATCGCCGCTGTCGTCAGTGGTGTGGTCGCGGGGGGAAAGGGCGCTCTGGGCGCGGCCGTCGGCGCGCTGATCGTGATCCTGTTCATGGGGATCGGGTTGGTGGTGCTCGAACGGACGGCGAAATCGCTGCCGCACCTGTTCCAGGCGATGGGCCTGATGCTGTACACGGCCCAGCTGTTGCTGCTTTTCATCTTCGTGGCCGCGTTCAAGAACACCACTCTGTTCAATCCGAAGGCCTTCGCCGCCACGCTCGTCGCGGCCACCCTCGTGTGGATCGCCGCGCAGGCGCGTGCGCACATGAAGGCCAAGATCCTCTACGTCGAGCCCGAATCCTCGAAGGGCAGCGAGCCCCAGAAGTCGGGGTCCTCGACGTGAGGGGTAGGGCCGGGATAAGCGACTGTTCGGGACCCTGCTATCGTCCGGTGCCAACTGCGGCATTGCGGGCGCGGGCATCCGAGCTGACGCCTGTTGTTTCGACGCGAGGCTCGAAACCCGACCGCCGCTCCCACACCTGTTCCACCTGTCCAGTGCCGAACCGCGGCTCCGCGCCGCGCCGACACAACGAGGTTGCCGTACCTATGCGCCATGCTGAAGGAGCCCGCGGTGAGTGCTGACCCGACGCAGGTGCTCGCCTTCGAGACCGACTGTCACATCTTCGACGGGTGTGGTTTCCCGGCACCCGGCCTGCACTCGTTCCTGTTCAAGCCCCTTGTGGGGCACGGCGGTAACGGCACCAGTTGGTACTTCGACAAGACCATGCTGCTCGCCGTTCTCGGCTCGATCATCATCGTCGCCTTCTTCTGGGCGGCGTTCCGCAAGCCGAAGCTCGTCCCGGGCAAGCTCCAGATGGTGGCCGAGGCCGGATACGACTTCGTACGCCGCGGCATCGTCTACGAGACGCTCGGCAAGCGCGAGGGCGAGAAGTACGTTCCGCTCGTCGTCTCGCTGTTCTTCTTCGTCTGGATGATGAACCTCTGGTCGATCGTCCCGCTCGCCCAGTTCCCGGTGACGGCGATCATCTCGTACCCGATCGGGCTCGCACTGATCGTCTACGTCCTCTGGGTCTCGCTGACGTTCAAGCGGCACGGCTTCATCGGCGCCTTCAAGAACTTCGGCGGCTACGACAAGTCGCTCGGTCCCGTACTGCCGCTGGCCATGGGCATCGAGCTCTTCTCGAACCTGCTGGTCCGGCCCTTCACGCACGCGGTGCGACTGTTCGCGAACATGTTCGCGGGCCACACGCTGATCCTGCTGTTCACGATCGCCAGCTGGTACCTGCTGAACGGCATCGGTATCGCCTACGCGGCGGTGTCGTTCGTGATGGTCCTCGTGATGACCGCCTTCGAGCTCTTCATCCAGGCGTTGCAGGCCTACGTGTTCGTCCTGCTGACCTGCACCTTCATCCAGGGTGCTCTCGCGGAGGGCCACGGTGAGTCCCACCCCGAGCCGACCCGCGAGAAGCAGGGCGTGCTCGCCGAAGCCCACTGATCGTCTCCCCTTACCCCGACCTCCGCTCCCGTAATTTGTCCGGTGGCCAACCCCCACCGGTCCGTGAAAGAGAAGGAAGAACTGGCATGTCCCAGACTCTTGCTGCCGCCGCTGTCTCCGGTTCGCTCGGCTCCGTCGGCTACGGCCTCGCCGCCATCGGCCCCGGCGTCGGCGTCGGCATCATCTTCGGTAACGGCACCCAGGCCCTCGCCCGCCAGCCCGAGGCCGCCGGCCTCATCCGCGCCAACCAGATCCTTGGTTTCGCGTTCTGTGAGGCGCTCGCCCTCATCGGTCTGGTCATGCCGTTCGTCTACGGCACCTGATCTCCAGATCCGCCGCAGACTCACTAGACGAAAGGCACTGATGTGAGCCATCCCCTGGTTCAGCTCGCGGTCGAGGAATCGGAGAACCCGCTGGTTCCCCCGATCCCCGAACTCATCATCGGCCTGCTCGCCTTCATCATCGTCTTCGGTTTCCTCGCCAAGAAGCTCCTCCCGAACATCAACAAGGTTCTCGAAGAGCGTCGCGAGGCCATCGAGGGCGGCATCGAGAAGGCCGACGCCGCCAAGGCCGAGGCCGAGAGCGTCCTGGAGCAGTACAAGGCGCAGCTCGCCGAGGCACGTCACGAGGCCGCACGTCTCCGCCAGGAGGCGACCGAGCAGGGCGCCGCGATCATCCAGGAGATGAAAGCGGAAGGCCAGCGGCAGCGTGAGGAGATCATCGCCGCAGGTCACACGCAGATCGAGGCGGACCGCAAGGCCGCGGCCGGCGCCCTGCGCCGCGACGTGGGCAAGCTCGCCACCGATCTCGCGGGCAAGCTCGTCGGTGAGTCCCTGGAGGACTCCGCCCGGCAGAGCCGCACGATCGACCGCTTCCTCGACGAGCTCGAGGACGGCGCGTCCAAGACGGAGGCCACACGATGAACGGAGCGAGCCGCGAGGCGCTGGCTGCCGCTCGTGAGCGTCTGGACGCGTTGACCGACAGCACGTCGGTCGACGCCGCGAAGCTCGCGGACGAGCTGGCCGCCGTCACGGCGCTGCTCCAGCGCGAGGTTTCGCTGCGCCGGGTCCTGACCGACCCGGCGCAGGACGGCGAGGGCAAGGCCCAGCTGGCGGCGCGGCTGCTGGACGGGCAGGTGGGCGGCACGACCGCCGACCTGGTCTCCGGCATGGTCCGCTCCCGCTGGTCCCAGCCGCGCGACCTGGTCGACGCGGTCGAGGAGCTGGCGGCCATCGCAGACCTGACCGCCGCGCAGCGGACCGGTTCGCTGGACAACGTGGAGGACGAGCTGTTCCGGTTCGGCCGGATCGTCCTCTCCAGCCCCGACCTGCGAGCCGCGCTGACCGACAGGTCGGCCACCGTCCAGGCGAAGACCGCGCTGCTCAGGACCCTGCTCGGCGGTCGCGCCGAAGCGGTGACCGAGCGCCTGGTCGTGCGACTCGTCGCACAGCCGCGTGGACGTAGCCTTGAAGCAGGAATCCACACGCTGTCCACGATCGCCGCGGAACGGCGCGACCGGCTGGTCGCCGTCGTCACGTCGGCGGTCCCGCTCAACGACAGCCAGAAGCAGCGCCTCGGCGCCGTACTGGCACGGCTTTACGGCCACCCGATGCACCTGAACCTGGACGTGGACCCCGAGGTCCTCGGCGGGATCTCGGTACGCGTCGGCGACGAGGTCATCAACGGCACGATCGCGGACCGTCTCGACGAGGCGGCCCGGCGACTGGCCGGCTGACCCGCACCACAGCAGAACAGCAGGACGAGCGGCCCGGTTGGGCCGTGCAGAGATTGCAGAAGATTCCTGGGGGTCGCCCCCAGACCCGCAGACCCCCAAAGAAACTTCGGGCCCAACAAGGAGAGCAGGGAACCCAGATGGCGGAGCTCACGATCCGGCCGGAGGAGATCCGGGACGCGCTGGACACTTTTGTCCAGTCGTACCAGCCGGACGCGGCCTCGCGCGAGGAGGTCGGTACGGTCAGCGTGGCCGGCGACGGTATCGCCAAGATCGAGGGACTTCCCTCGGCCATGGCGAACGAGCTGCTCAAGTTCGAGGACGGCACCCTCGGTCTCGCCCTCAACCTTGAGGAGCGCGAGATCGGTGCCATCGTCCTCGGCGAATTCAGCGGCATCGAGGAGGGACAGCCGGTCAGTCGTACCGGCGAGGTCCTGTCCGTCGCCGTGGGCGAGGGATACCTGGGTCGCGTCGTCGACCCGCTCGGCAACCCGATCGACGGCCTCGGCGAGATCGCGACCGAGGGCCGCCGCGCCCTTGAGTTGCAGGCCCCTGGCGTCATGGTCCGCAAGTCGGTGCACGAGCCGATGCAGACCGGCTACAAGGCCGTCGACTCCATGGTGCCGATCGGCCGCGGCCAGCGACAGCTGATCATCGGCGACCGCCAGACGGGCAAGACCGCCCTGGCCGTCGACACGATCATCAACCAGCGCGACAACTGGCGCTCGGGCGACGTGAACAAGCAGGTGCGCTGCATCTACGTCGCCATCGGCCAGAAGGGCTCCACCATCGCGTCCGTGCGCGGTGCGCTGGACGAGGCCGGCGCCCTGGAGTACACGACCATCGTCGCGGCCCCCGCGTCCGACCCGGCCGGCTTCAAGTACCTGGCGCCGTACACCGGCTCGGCCATCGGCCAGCACTGGATGTACCAGGGCAAGCACGTCCTGATCATCTTCGACGACCTCTCGAAGCAGGCCGACGCGTACCGCGCCGTGTCCCTGCTGCTGCGCCGTCCGCCGGGCCGCGAGGCCTACCCGGGCGACGTCTTCTACCTGCACTCGCGTCTCCTGGAGCGCTGCGCCAAGCTCTCCGACGAGCTGGGCGCCGGTTCGATGACCGGTCTGCCGATCGTCGAGACGAAGGCCAACGACGTGTCGGCGTTCATCCCGACCAACGTCATCTCCATCACCGACGGCCAGTGCTTCCTGGAGTCCGACCTGTTCAACGCCGGCCAGCGGCCCGCGCTGAACGTCGGTATCTCGGTCTCCCGCGTCGGTGGCTCCGCCCAGCACAAGGCCATGCGCCAGGTGTCGGGACGACTGCGCGTGGACCTCGCCCAGTTCCGTGAGCTGGAGGCGTTCGCGTCCTTCGGTTCCGACCTGGACGCGGCGTCCAAGGCGTCGCTCGCCCGTGGCCAGCGCCTGGTCGAGCTGCTGAAGCAGTCGCAGTACGCGCCGATGCCCGTCGAGGAGCAGGTCGTCTCCGTGTGGGCCGGTACCACCGGCAAGCTGGACGACGTACCGGTCCTGGACATCCGCCGGTTCGAGTCGGAGCTGCTGGAGTACCTGCGCCGCGAGCGCAAGGACCTCCTCACCAGCATCGCCGAGGGCGGCAAGATGTCCGACGACACGATCCAGTCGATCGGCGACGCGATCACCGCCTTCAAGCAGCAGTTCGAGACCTCGGACGGCAAGCTGCTCGGCGAGGACGCCCCGGCCGGCGCGGCCAAGTGACGACGGAAGGGACCTGACTCATGGGAGCCCAGCTCCGGGTCTACAAGCGTCGCATCAAATCCGTCACCGCGACCAAGAAGATCACCAAGGCGATGGAGATGATCGCCGCCTCGCGCATCGTCAAGGCGCAGCGCCAGGTGGCGGCCTCCACCCCGTACGCGACCGAGCTGACCCGCGCGGTCACCGCGGTGGCCACGGGGTCCACGACCAAGCACGCCCTGACCACCGAGGCCGAGTCCCCGGTCCGGGCCGCGGTCCTGCTCGTCACGAGCGACCGCGGACTGGCCGGCGGCTACTCCTCGAACGCCATCAAGGCGGCGGAGCGGCTGACCGAGCGGCTCCGCGGTGAGGGCAAGGAGGTCGACGCGTACATCGTCGGCCGCAAGGGTGTCGCCTACTACGGCTTCCGTGAGCGCAAGGTCACGGAGTCGTGGACGGGCTTCACCGACAACCCGACGTACGCGGACGCCAAGAAGGTCGCGGCTCCGCTGATCGCGGCCGTCCAGCAGGACACGGCCGAGGGCGGCGTGGACGAGCTCCACATCGTCTTCACCGAGTTCGTGTCGATGCTGACGCAGACGCCGGTGGCGAACCGGCTGCTGCCGCTCAGCCTCGAACAGGCGGCCGAGGAGGCGGGCACGAAGGGCGAGATCCTTCCGCTGTTCGACTTCGAGCCGTCGGCGGAGGACGTCCTCGACGCCCTGCTGCCGCGGTACGTCGAGAGCCGTATCTACAACGCGCTGCTCCAGGCCGCCGCTTCCAAGCACGCGGCGACCCGGCGTGCGATGAAGTCGGCGACCGACAACGCCGGGGATCTCATCAAGAGCCTTTCCCGGCTCGCCAACGCGGCCCGCCAGGCCGAAATCACCCAGGAAATCAGCGAGATCGTCGGAGGCGCGAGCGCCCTCGCCGACGCGACCGCGGGGAGTGACAATTAATGACGACCACTGTTGAGACGGCGACCCCGGGGAGCACGGCCACGGGCCGCGTCGCCCGGGTCATCGGCCCGGTCGTCGACGTGGAGTTCCCCGTCGACGCGATGCCGGAGATCTACAACGCGCTGCACGTCGAGGTCTCCGACCCGGCCGAGGCCGGCAAGAAGAAGATCCTCACGCTTGAGGTCGCCCAGCACCTGGGTGACGGCGTGGTCCGCGCGATCTCGATGCAGCCCACCGACGGTCTGGTCCGCCAGGCCCCGGTGACCGACACGGGCTCCGGTATCACGGTGCCGGTCGGCAACGTGACCAAGGGCAAGGTGTTCAACACCCTCGGTCAGATCCTGAACCACCCCGAGGCCGAGGCGGAGATCACCGAGCGCTGGCCGATCCACCGCAAGGCCCCGGCCTTCGACCAGCTCGAGTCGAAGACCGAGATGTTCGAGACCGGCCTGAAGGTCGTCGACCTGCTGACCCCGTACGTCAAGGGCGGCAAGATCGGTCTGTTCGGAGGTGCGGGCGTCGGCAAGACGGTCCTCATCCAGGAAATGATCATGCGTGTCGCCAACCTGCACGACGGTGTGTCCGTCTTCGCGGGTGTCGGTGAGCGTACGCGTGAGGGCAACGACCTCATCGACGAGATGACCGAGTCGGGCGTCCTGGAGAAGACCGCGCTGGTCTTCGGCCAGATGGACGAGCCGCCGGGCACCCGTCTGCGGGTCGCCCTGTCCGCCCTGACCATGGCGGAGTACTTCCGCGATGTGCAGAAGCAGGACGTGCTGCTCTTCATCGACAACATCTTCCGTTACACCCAGGCCGGTTCCGAGGTCTCCACGCTGCTCGGCCGTATGCCGTCCGCGGTGGGTTACCAGCCGACCCTGGCCGACGAGATGGGTGTGCTCCAGGAGCGCATCACCTCGACGCGTGGTCACTCGATCACCTCGATGCAGGCGATCTACGTCCCCGCGGACGACCTGACCGACCCGGCCCCGGCCACGACCTTCGCGCACCTCGACGCGACGACCGTGCTGTCGCGTCCGATCTCGGAGAAGGGCATCTACCCGGCGGTGGACCCGCTGGACTCGACGTCCCGCATCCTGGACCCGCGCTACATCTCGCAGGCCCACTACGACACGGCCAGCCGCGTCAAGGGGATCCTCCAGAAGTACAAGGACCTCCAGGACATCATCGCGATCCTCGGGATCGACGAGCTGGGCGAGGAGGACAAGCTCGTCGTCCACCGTGCCCGTCGCGTCGAGCGCTTCCTGTCGCAGAACACCCACGCCGCCAAGCAGTTCACCGGCGTGGACGGCTCCGACGTACCGCTCGACGAGTCGATCACCGCGTTCAACTCGATCTGCGACGGGGACTACGACCACTTCCCCGAGCAGGCGTTCTTCATGTGCGGTGGCATTGAGGACCTCAAGGCCAACGCCAAGGAGCTCGGCGTCTCCTGACCCGGTCTTCCGACCTGGTGGACGCTCGGAGGGGGGCGGGTCATCCTGCCCCCCTCCGACGCATCCACCGGTACCCCATAGAATCAATACCAACACCCGGCCGCAGGGCCGGGTGGTGACCCGAGGAGCCACCCTTGGCTGCTGAGCTGCATGTCGAGCTGGTCGCCGCCGACCGTAGTGTCTGGTCCGGCGAGGCCACCCTGGTCGTCGCGCGCACCACGTCCGGCGACATCGGCGTCATGCCCGGTCACCAGCCCCTGCTGGGTGTGCTGGAATCGGGCCCGGTGACCATCCGTACGAGCGACGGCGGCACCGTCGTCGCCGCGGTGCACGGCGGTTTCATCTCGTTCGCCGACAACAAGCTCTCGCTGCTGGCGGAGGTTGCCGAGCTGGCGGACGAGATCGACGCCCAGCGCGCGGAGCGTGCGCTGGAACGTGCGAAGTCCGGCGACGACGATGCCGCCGAGCGGCGCGCCGACGTCCGGATGCGCGCGGTGTCGGTGCGCTGAGCAGCGCGCTGCCACGACGGAATTACCCTCAGCCGCGGCCCTGGCTGGACTTCCAGACCGGGTCGCGGCTGAGGCGATGCAGGTGCAGTTCTGGGTCCGGTACTGGATATGGCGAGGAGGTCGGTGTTGATGGTCCTCGCTCTGCTCGTAAGCGGACTGGTCGTCGTACTGGTTGCGGTGGGGCTCTTCGTCTTCGGTCTGCGCCGGCGGCTGATCCAGCGCTCCGGAGGGACCTTCGACGCCAGCCTGCGATGGGACGTGCCGGAGGAGACCGACCTCTCCGGCAAGGGCTGGGTGTACGGCGTCGCCCGCTACAACGGTGACAGCGTCAACTGGTTCCGGGTCTTCTCGTACGCCCCCCGCCCCCGCCGCACGCTGGACCGCGCGTCGATCGAGGTGACGGCCCGCCGTGGCCCGCAGGGCGAGGAGGAACTCGCGCTGCTCTCCGACGCGGTGGTCCTCGGCTGTGTGCACCAGGGGGTCCGGCTGGAGCTGGCGATGAGCGAGGACGCGCTCACGGGCTTCCTGGCGTGGCTGGAGGCGGCGCCTCCGGGCCAGCGGGTGAACGTGGCGTAGGCGTGGAGGACATGGTGAAGGGGGCGGCGCTCAGAGCGCCGCCCCCTTCATTCATGCGGGTGTGTCACATGCCGGGCTCTACTGGAGACCGTTGCTGATCGCCGTCACCAGCTCGCCGTTGGCGGTGTCACCGGTGAAGTCCCAGAAGAACGCGCCGCCCAGGCCCTGCTGCTTGGCCCAGGTCATCTTGCCCGCGATGGTGGCCGGGGTGTCGTAGCTCCACCAGTTGTTTCCGCAGTAGGAGTACGACGTCCCGCCGACGGTGCCGGTGGGCGGGCACGAGGTCTTGAGGACCTTGTAGTCCTCGATGCCGGCCTCGTACTTGCCGGGCGCCGCGCCCGTCGCCGAGCCGCCCGGGGCGGCCTGGGTGACGCCGGTCCAGCCGCGGCCGTAGAAGCCGATGCCGAGCAGCAGCTTGGCCGCCGGCACGCCCTGCGCCTTGAACTTGGCGATCGCGTCGGCGGAGGTGAAGCCCTGCTGCGGGATGCCGGTGTAGGAGTTCAGCGCGGAGTGCGGGGCCGTCGGGCCCGCCGCGTTGAAGGAACCGAAGAAGTCGTACGTCATGACGTTGAACCAGTTCATGTACTGGGCCGCGCCGGCGTAGTCCGTCTTCTCGATCTTGCCACCGGCCGAACCGTCGGCCGTGACGGCCGCGGTGACCAGGTAGTTCGCGCCGAACTTCGCGCGCATGGCCTGCATCATGTTCTTGAAGGCGGCCGGGCCGCTGGTGTCGCAGGACAGACCGCAGGAGTTCGGGTACTCCCAGTCCAGGTCGATGCCGTCGAACACATCGGCCCAGCGCGGGTCCTCGATCAGGTCGTAGCAGGACTGCGCGAACGCGGTCGGGTTCTTCACGGCGTCGGTGAAGCCACCGGACCAGGTCCAGCCGCCGAAGGACCAGAGAACCTTGATGTTCGGGTTCGCGGCCTTGAGCTTGCGCAGCTGGTTGAAGTTGCCGCGCAGCGGCTGGTCCCACGTGTCGGCGACCCCGTCGACGGCCTGGTCGGCGGTGTACGCCTTGTCCGTCGCGGCGTACGCGTCACCCATGACGCACTTGCCGCCGGTGACGTTGCCGAAGGAGTAGTTGATGTGCGTGATCTTCGAGGCGGAGCCCGACGTCACCAGGTTCTTGACGTGGTAGTTCCGGTCGTAGACGCCCCACTCGGTGAAGTACCCGAGCTTGATCTTGCTGCCGGTGCCGGGGGTGCCGGGGTCCGTGGTGCCACCGGTGGTGCGGACCGCGCGGGCGCCGCTGACGGGGCCCACCTGGTCGATGGTGTCACGGGCCTGGACGGTGTACGAGTAGTCCGTACCGGCGGTGAGGCCGGTGTTCGTGTACGAGGTGCCGGTGACCGTGGCGACCTTCGTGCCGTTACGGAAGACGTCGTAGTTCTTGATGCCCTTGTCGTCCGTCGCCGCCGACCAGTTCAGCGTGACCGCCGTGTTGGTGATGTTGCTGGCGGTGGGGGTGCCGGGGGCCGAGGGGAGCGCGTCGCCGGGGACGCTGGGGCCGCCGTCGCAGGAGGCGCCGTTGAGCTTACAGCCGGAGGGCGATCCCGGTCCCGTGCCGTTGAATCCGAAGGATATGGACGCGCCGGGGGCCAGCGTGCCGTTCCAGGTCTTGTTCTTGCCCGTCCAGTGGTTGCCCGAACCGGTGACGTCCGCGTCCCACGCGGAGGTCACGGCGGTGCCGGAGGGGAAGTCCCACTCGACGGTCCAGGAGCTGAGGGTCGTGGTGCCGGTGTTCTTCACCGTCCACTTGCCCTCGAAGCCCGTGCCCCAGTCGGAGGGCTTGGTGAAGGTGGCCGTCGCCGACGCGGCGGCTTCGGCGGGGGCGGCGAGCCCGACCATCGCGGCCAGGGGCAGCAGCAGCGCGGTGAGGCCCGCGACCGCTCTGGATCTGAATCTGGCCTTGAGAGGCTGGATGTTCAAAGGTGCTCCTCGGTGGAGTGAGTACCGGACAATTCGGGGGTGGTCCGTGCACTGGGCACACCACGTCGGCTCACCGCAGTGTGTGCGGTGAGAGTAGGAAGGTCTGGACCAATCGTCAATAGGTCCAGACCACCTACGCCGATAGGTGGCCTGGGCACCCAACTCCTGGGCGAGCACGGCCGCTTGCACCCGGCTGCGCGGCGAAAGCTTCCCCAGCACCCTACTGACGTGCGTCTTCACCGTAGCCTCCGCCATGTCGAGGCGTACGGCGATCGCCGCGTTCGACAGCCCCTCACCCAGACATGACAGCACTTCACGCTCCCGCCGGGTAAGCGCTTCCAGCGCTTCCCGTACGGCCGGGTCCGCCGCGCGCACCGCCGACTGGTCCTCGGCGACCAGCACCCGGATCGTCATCGCCCGTCACGTTCCCTCATCGCCCGTCACGTTCCTTGCCGGCGGGCGGCCGGGCCCGTACCCGCCATATCTTCCGGCCGCCGTCGTCGGTGACGGGACCGGAGGCCAACACACCGTCCAGCAGCGCCACCTGGCGGGTCCGCGGCCTGACCCCGCGGTACGCGGCGGGGCGACGGCGGCCGGGGGCGGCGGTCCTGCTCCTGGAGCCGCTGCCGGAGGTCGTCCTGCCGGCCGCCACGGCGGTCGACCTCAGGAACGGCGCCGAGCCGGACGGGAAACACGGCCTGGCCGCGCTCCACCTCGGCCACCCCGTCGCGTACGGGCACTCCACGGTCCGCTGGATCGACGGGCACGTCGCCCACCGCTGGGCGGCCCGCCCCCGCGCAAGCCCAAGAAGGACCCGGCGTCCGTCGGCGGCGGCTCCCGGAAGGACGGCTGACCCGCGCTCTCGCCCTACCGCTCGCCGCCCGGCACCCACAGCACGTCCCCGACCTCCTTGTTGGCCACCCGCGCCAGAATGAACAGGAGGTCGGAGAGGCGGTTCAGGTACGTTGCCGTCAGGGCGTTCATGATGTCGCCGTGCACCTCCAGCGCCGCCCAGGTCGAGCGCTCCGCGCGCCGTACGACCGTGCACGCCTGGTGCAGCAGCGCCGCGCCGGGGGCGCCGCCCGGGAGGATGAAGCTGCGGAGCTTCTCCACCTCCTCCAGGAAGCGGTCGCAGTCCGCCTCCAGCTTGTCGACGTACGCCTGCTCGACCCGCAGCGGCGGGTACTCGGGGTTCTCCACCACCGGGTTGCACAGGTCCGCGCCCACGTCGAAGAGGTCGTTCTGGACCCGGACGAGGACCTTCACGATCTCCTCGGGGAGCCGGCCCAGCGCGATTGCCGTACCGATGCACGCGTTCGCCTCGTTGGCGTCGGCGTACGCGGCGATCCGCAGATCGGTCTTGACCGTACGGCTCATGTCGCCGAGCGCCGTGGTGCCCTTGTCGCCGGTGCGGGTGTAGATACGCGTCAGATTGACCATACGACCAGCGTAGTGACGGCCCCGGAGGTGCTACGCCGTACGGGGGAGAACCCGCACAAGTGCCCGGCGCGGGGCCCCTGATGGGCCCCCACGGTGTGATGTCCGTCATGTGAGACGTGACGCGCATCTCTTCGCCGCCATCCGGCCGCCCGCGAACGCTAATCTCCGGCAGAGCACGCAAATGTAAACCCGGCGTTAAGACCGGGGGCGATTCAAGGGGTGTGTCGTGGCCAGGAAGCTCGCCGTCATCGGGGCCGGACTCATGGGGTCCGGGATCGCGCAGGTCTCGGCCCAGGCCGGCTGGGACGTCGTCCTGCGTGACGTCACCGACGCGGCCCTGGCCCGCGGGATCGACGGCATCAGAGCCTCGTACGGCAAGTTTGTGGCCAAGGGCAAGCTCGAAGAGGCCGACGCCGACGCCGCGCTGGGCCGGATCACGACCACCACCGACCTGGACGCCGTCGCCGACGCGGACCTCGTGGTGGAGGCCGTGTTCGAGCGGCTGGACGTCAAGCACGAGATCTTCCGTGAGCTCGACAAGCTCGTACGGGACGACGCCGTCCTCGCCTCCAACACCTCGGCCATCCCGATCACGAAGATCGCCGCCGTGACGGACCGTCCGGAGCGTGTCGTCGGTACGCACTTCTTCTCGCCGGTGCCGATGATGCGGCTGTGCGAACTGGTCCGCGGGTACAAGACCAGCGACGAAGCGCTCGCCACCGCGCGGGAGTTCGCCGAGTCCGTCGGCAAGACGTGTGTGGTGGTCAACCGCGACGTGGCGGGCTTTGTGACCACCCGGCTGATCTCCGCGCTCGTCGTGGAGGCCGCCAAGCTCTACGAGTCGGGCGTCGCGTCCGCCGAGGACATCGACACCGCCTGCAAGCTGGGCTTCGGACACGCGATGGGCCCGCTCGCCACCGCCGATCTGACGGGCGTCGACATCCTGCTCCACGCCACCGAGAACATCTACACCGAGTCGCAGGACGAGAAGTTCGCCCCGCCGGAGCTGATGCGCCGGATGGTGGACGCGGGTGACATCGGACGCAAGAGCGGGCAGGGGTTCTACAAGCACTGAGCCGCGCCTGAGCCGCACCGACCGTCGCGACCTCACCCCACCGGGTGAATTCGGTATCGGTTCGCTCACAGACGGCAACTTCCACGGCTGCGTGACAGTCAGTGGGTTGCGAGACCGAACAGGCCACGGAGCACTGACCACTCTCGGGGAGCGCATATGCACATCAGGGGCGACCACGCCGAGCTGGTAGTCGAGGGCCGCCTCGACGTACGCAGCGCGGCGGACGCCCGTACGGTCCTGCACGCGGCCGTCGACGACGGAGCCGGCGACCTCGTGCTCGACCTGACCGCTCTGGACTCCTGGGACGCCACGGGACTCGGCGTCATCATGGGGGCCCACCGACGGGCGGGACGGTGTGGACGGAGACTCGTCCTGCGCAACGTCCCGCCGCAGATGCAGCGGCTGCTCGTGGCCACCCGGCTGCACCGCATCCTCGCCATCGAGGGCGGAATCGCTGCGGAGTCGCTGCCGCGGGTGTGAGGCGTGTGGGCGTGAGGCCTGCGCGCCCCGCGCGCCTCGGTGCGCCGTACGCACTCCCCAATGCGCCGCACAATCCTCACGAGAACGTGACTTCCTGGGCAGGCCACCACCCCGCCTGTTCGTAGATACTGTCCGGAGCTTAGGGTTTCGGCCGTCTGCGGATCGACCGACCCATGGAGCAGGCACCGGACCGGAGCGACAGACAAGCGTGCGAGGCCGGGGGGCAACCGCACGCCACGATCTGGGGGACTTTCACGATGGACCCGATGAGCCGGGGAGCGGAAGAACACGGCCACGACGGCGAACCCGCCGCCGCGAGCACCGACGAGCAGCCGCCGGCGCGCGAGCCCCTCACACCGGCGCTCGGACACCTCAAGGGCGCGGGACCGGCCACCCCCGCGCGCGCCCGTACGGTCCAGTTGATATCCGGCGACTTCCTGCTCACCGTCAACCCCGTCGACGGCACGGAGATAGAGCCCTGCCCGCCGGGCCGTAAACCCGCCGCACCCATCCGGCGCAGCGCCACCGAGCGCACCGACCTCCAGCGCGCCGGCCGCCCGCCCGTGCCGGCCGGGCCCGCCGCGCCGCCCCTCCCGCTCCTGGAGCGCGGCGCCGAGCACAAGGAACTGGTCGAGCTGCTCGGCCGCGGCCGTTCCGTACGCCTCACCGGACAGCCCGGATCCGGCCGCACCGCGCTGATCGAGGCCGTCGGCGCCGAGTGCGCGGACCTCGCGCCCGACGGTGTCGTACGGCTCTCCGGCCACCGCCGCACCACCACCGAGCTGCTGTACGACCTGTACGCGGCGGTCTACCGCATCGAGCTGTCCCGCCCCGACCGGGCCGCCCTGCTCGAACGGGTCCGCGACATCGGGGCCGTCGTCCTCCTCGACGACCTGGAGATCGGCGGGGAAGCCCTCGACGAGCTGCTCGCCGCGACCCCCGAATGCGCGTACCTGCTCGCCACCGCGCCCGACGCCGACCCGCCCTCCGCCACCGCGCGCCTGCACGAGGTCCTGCTCGGCGGCATCGGGCGAGGGGGCTCGCTGGAACTGATGGAACGCGCCGTCGACCGCCCCCTCACCGACGAGGAGGCGAACTGGGCGGGGGACCTCTGGTTCGAGTCCGAGGGTCTGCCCCTGCGCTTCGTCCAGGCCGGCGCGCTGCTGCGCCAGCGCGACGTCCTGCGGGGCGCGTCCGCCGAGGCCCTGGACGAGTTCGAGCCGTTCGCGGAGACCACCGGTGACGTACCGCTCGTCATCCGGCTCGGCGCCCCCGACGGCTACGACCCGCCCCTGCCCACCGTCGGCGAGGGCGCCGCGCCCGCGGCCCTGCTCGCCTCCCGGCTGAGCGAGTCCGCCCGCGCCACCCTGCGCTTCGCCGTCGCGCTCGGCGGTGAGGTGCCGCACCAGGCGCACCTGCCCGCGCTGATCGGCGACACCCACGCGGACGCCGCCCTCGGCGAACTGATGGCCTGTGCGCTGATCTCGCCGGTCGGCACCCGCTACCGGCTGGCGACCGGCGTCGCCGTCCAGCTGGAGGCGGTGGGGTACGGCGAGGACGCGGTGTCCCACGCCCACACGGCGGCCCAGCACTACGCCTGGTGGTCCGCGCACCCCTCGGTCACGCCGGAGCGCGCCGCCGCGGAGGCCGACGCGATCCTCGCCGCGATGGCGCCGCTCGTCACGAGCCAGGAGGCGGGGCACGCCAGCGCGGCCGTCCTGCTGGCCCGCAGCGCCGCGCCCGCGTTCCTGGCCGGGCTGCACTGGGGCGCGTGGGAGCGGGCCCTGCGGTCCGGCTCCGAGGCCGCCAGGCTGGCGGGAGAGGTCGCCGAAGAGGCGTACTTTCACCACGAGTTGGGGGTCCTCGCGCTGTGCGTGGGGAATCTGGAGCGCGCCCGTGCGGAGCTGGAGGCCTCGATCGGGATGCGGGGCGCCGTCGCCGACCGCAGCGGTACGGTCGCCGGCCGCCGCGCGCTGGCCCTCGTCACGGACCGCGAGGGCGGACTGACCGGGATCCCCGGCCTGTCGGGCTTCGGGGTGGCGGGGAACGCCTTCGGCGCCCGTACGACCCCGCAGGGCGACGCGACGCCCCCCACGCCGAAGGCGCTCGCGCTGGGCGGCGGCTCCGGGGTGGTGGCGGCGCTGCCCGCGCTGCCTCCGGGCGGCGGGGACAACCAGGCCGGCGGGAACAACATGCTGGTCACCCGGCAGGACACCCCGGTCGGCGGCACCCCGTCGGTCGGCGCACCCCCCGCGCCGCACCGCCGCCGACGCCGCTCGGTCCTGGGCGGCGCGCGCCGGAACCTGGTCGCGGCGGGCACGGGCGCGGTGCTGGCCGCCGTACTGGGCACGGTCGTGACCCTGGGCGCGACGTCCAACAACGACAACAACCAGCTCGACCACGGGACGCCGGGGCAGTCGGTGGACCCGGAGGACGGCGACGGCGGCGTACCGCAGGACCAGCCGGACGCCGGCTCGACGAACCGCCCCGGCGGCGGAAACGCGGCGGTCCCGGGCGAGGCGGGCCCCCCGTCCCCGACAGGCACGGGCACCGCGTCAGGCAGCCCGACCACCACAAAGAGCCCGTCCCCCACCACAAGCTCCACCGCGACGGACCCGGACGACGACGACCCGTCCACCCCCACCAAGTCACCCACGAAGTCCCCGTCGCACCCGACAACCCCGTCGGACACCCCCACGGACCCCCCGAGCGAAACCCCGTCGGACACCCCCACGGAAACCCCCACCGAGACCCCGTCGTCGGACGCGACACCCCCGACGGCCAGCTCCTCCCAGCCGAGCCTGAGCGCGGGCACGCCGTCAGGCACACCTGGCGGCGTCATCGCCTGACCCGTACAACACACCGCCCGGCCCACCGAAATCTACGGCGGACCGGGCGGTTCGGCTCTCGGACGCCAGCGACTCCGTCCATCGGAGCCGTCAGACGTAGACGACGCGGACGACGGTCACCACGAGCACAGCCGCGCTGATGTAGTAGCGGACGACAACTCCACCGACGGTGGCCTCGCGGCGATCGGCGTCCGCCTTGACCGGCGTGGAGCCGTGCCCGTACGGATCGGCGGTCAGGCGGCGTATGCCGGCGTCGAAGACGGTCTGTAACGCACGAGGCATCGCGCTGCGGGCCTGGTCAGCGGGCGGCGCGTACTGAAGCCGGTAGCTCATGCGACCTACGAGCCGGGCGGGGCATCCTTCGCACCGATGTCCTCGCCGCGGGCCAGCCTCTCGAAGAGGGCGTCGTCCTCGTCGTCCGCACGGGTGCCGGCCAGTGCCCAGCGCACCAGGGTCGCGGGGAGTTCGGCGGCGGGCGCGTGCTCGATCTCGCGATTGAACTCTGCGGCCCTGCCCGCGTCCATGGTCGCGCGCACGGCCGCGATCGTGCCGGGCAGCTCTACGAGTTCCCCGCCGATGACGGTCTTGAGAGTGGTATCCACGCTGTTCTCCTTCCGCGTCGTACGGTACGCGCGGCTGTACAGCCGGTGGGCGCCTCGTCACCGAAATTCACTCGTCCGGGTCGGCCCACGGGTCCCTGAACACATGCGTCCGATCGGGCACCTGATTAGGCTGAAAGTGGATAAATCGGCTTCATCATCCGAATGGAGGCGCATGAGTGATGGCGAAGATCCTTTTCATAGTGAGCGGGGCGACGTACTGGGTGCTCAAGGACGGCACCAGGTATGCCACCGGCTACTGGGCCGAGGAGTTTGCGAACCCGTACAAGGAGATCACCGACGCCGGGCACGAGGTGGTGGTCGCGACGCCCGGTGGGGTGACGCCGAACGTCGACATGATGAGCCTGCGCCCCTCCATGGTGGGCGGCGAACAGGAAGCCCTCGATCTTGAGGCCGTCATCCGCGACGCGGAGGTGATGCGGCGGCCGATCAAGCTGTCGGACGTACGGCTTGAGGACTACGACGCGGTCTATCTGCCCGGGGGCCACGGCCCGATGTCGGACCTGGCATTCGACGCGGACGTCGGTCGGCTGCTGTCGGCGCAGCTTGCCTCGGGCAATCCGCTCTTCATCGTGTGCCACGCCCCCGCGGCGCTGCTCGCCACCAGGATCCATGGTGAGTCGCCGTTCAAGGGCTACAAGGTCACCGGCTTCACCAACGAGGAGGAAGAAGGCGTCGGACTGGCCTCCAGGGCCACATGGCTGCTGGAGACCGACCTCAAGGAGAAGGTCGGCGTCCAGTTCAGCCGCGGCCCGGCCTGGGAGCCGTACATGGTGGAGGACCGCAACCTGGTCACGGGGCAGAACCCCCACTCGGCCGCCGTCCTGGGAGAGCGGCTGCTCAAGGCCCTGGTCTGAGACTCGGAGGAGAGGGCGAGCAACCCACCCCCCACCTCAGTGCCCCGCGCTCTGCCCCCCGTCGACGTGCGAGATCTCA
The DNA here is from genome assembly GCF_044744165.1 of Streptomyces sp. NPDC087420. Classification (NCBI taxonomy): domain Bacteria; kingdom Bacillati; phylum Actinomycetota; class Actinomycetes; order Kitasatosporales; family Streptomycetaceae; genus Streptomyces; species Streptomyces sp. NPDC087420. The sequence goes on along the minus strand of NZ_JBIUXU010000011.1, from coordinate 146,894 downwards.
CCGGTGACAAACGGGGCCTGCTCCAGGTAGAGCACGGCCCGGAGGACATCGTCGACCTCGCCCATCCGACCGACCGGGTGGCGCGCCGCCTGGAACCCGCCGGGGTCCGTCGGGTGCATCGGGGTCCGGATGACGCCGAGCGAGACGGCGTTCACCCGGACACCGCGGGTGGCGTATTCGATCGCCAGCGACTTCGTGACGCCGTTCAGCCCACCTTTGGTGAGGGACGTAAGGGCCCCGCCCACGGCGGCGTCGGCGTTCTCGACAAGGCTGCTTGAAATATTCACCACATGCCCCCCACCCTCCCGGGAGAGCATCGCGGCGATCACGCTGCGCGAGACCTCGAAGAACCCGCGCACGTTCACCCCGACCACCAACTCGAAGTCCTCGTCGGTGTACTCGACGAACGGCTTGGAGACGAACACCCCGGCACCGTTGACCAGTGTGTCGATACGCCCGAACCGTTCGAGGGTCGCGCCGACCAGCCGCGCCCCGGCCCCGGGCTCGGTCACGTCGGCGGCCAGCGCGAGCACCCCGGCATCACTGGACGCCGGGGCGGCCCGGTCGGTGGCGGTGACCGCGTACCCCAGTCCGCGATAGGCCGCGACGAGGGCCCCGCCGATACCCCCGGAGGCCCCCGTGATGATGGCGACCTTCTGCTCGCTGCCCACAAGAGTCTCCCGTCATCCGAACCACATCCAAGCCGCGCCGGACGTCCACACCTTTCCGGATACGAGGCGATCGGCAGAGCGACTCCGCCAGGACCACGAAGCATGGAAACCATTCGGCGTACGCGCCCACGGCGCAGAGCTATGCGCCGTCGCTGCCGTCGCGCAGGGACCGAACCATGCTCCGCAGTATCCGGAACGCGTCCGACTGCTCGGTCTCGCTCATGCCCGCCAGCATTCTGACCTCGACGGACCGGACCGCCGCGGTCGCCTTCTCCAGGCTCCGCCGGCCGCGAGGCGTGAGCCGTGCGGGAAGAACCTTCCCGACGGGCGCCTCCGCGGGCCTGGTCACGTAGCCGTCTCGTTCCAGGGTCTGGAGCAGCACGTTCATCGACTGCCGTGTCACGAACGCGCCCCGCGCGAGCTCGGAGTTCGACAAGCCCGGCCGTTGAGCCAGCAGCTCTAGGCAGGAGTAGTGCGTCACGCTCATCCCGAGTGGCCGCAGCACCTCCTCCATGGCTGCGCGCAGGGCGCTCGAAGCCTCTTTGAGCAGGTAGCCCAGTGATGTGTCCAGGTTGATGCCGGCACCTATTTGACTCATGTCAGGATTCTGACATACGTTGGCTGGTGTCAGTAAACTGACACGAAAAGAAGGAGCGACATCATGCCCGCCACCGGCCCCGACTTCATCTCACTCCAGGCGCGCGACCTCGACGCTTCCCAGGCGTTCTACGAGCAGTACCTCGGCCTCGTCCGCTCGCAGGCCGGACCTCCGCACGCCGTCGTCTTCGAGACGAAGCCGATCGCGTTCGCACTCCGTGACGTCGTCCCCGGCACCGATCTCGCATCCGTCACCCAGCCCGGCATCGGCGCCGCGATCTGGCTCCACGCCACCGACGTCCAGGCCATCCACGACGCCCTCGTCACCGACGGCCACACCATCGTCTCCGCACCGATCGACGGCCCCTTCGGCCGGACCTTCACCTTTGCCGACCCGGACGGCTACCACATCACCCTCCACGACCGCGCCTGACACGACCGACGCCCCCAGGCCATGGACGACGAGCTCAACCAGCTACGGCCGTCCCGCGGACCCTGTTCCTTCGCCCCGCCCTCGGGGACGCGGACATCGCTCTGTACGCGGTGAAGGTGGCGCGGAGCAGTGTGTGGGGGGTTGCACCTTCCGTAGCGGCATGTGGTCCTGTGGACTCGCGTCCCGATCCGTTGGGGAAAGGTCCTTGCTCATGCGTTCGTCCTTCGTGCCGCCCCGCCAGGTCAAGATCGGTGACGCGGCGGCCTTCACCGGCAGCACGCCACGGGCGATTCGCCACTACCACGAGATCGGCCTGCTCCCCGAGCCTGAGCGGGGCGGCGACGACCGCCGCCGCTACGGGTACGAGGACATGATCCGCCTGCTGTGGATTCGCAGGATGGCCGACGCAGGGATCGCCCTGGACGACATCCGTGACGCCTTCACCACCGGCACGGCTTCCGCCGGTGCGGACAGCGGAGACGGTATCGCGGGCATCCTGGAGCGGTTGGAGGAAACCCTCGCCGAGCAGGAGGCGGAGTCGAGGCGGCAGCGGACCGCCGTGCGGCGGATGCGCGCCGAAGGCAGCCGGATGGGCCTGCTCTCCGACTTCGTCACCGCACGCCTCACGAGCCTGCCTGAGGGCTCCCTTCGCCAGGCGGACCTGGACAGTCTGCTGGTCACTGAGCGGATCTTCGGCCCGCTCGGCGCGGCCGTCCAGGCCACCCGCTTCGTCGCCCTGGCCACGCATCCCACGCTGCGGGAGGATTCCGACCGCGTCGATGACGCCGAGGAGGCACTCGACGACAGCGTCGCCGTCGATGATCCACGGGTGGTTCAAGTGGCCGCCGAGCGGCACGCCTTCGAAAGCGCCCTTCAGGCCGTCATCGAGGAGTCCGGCCTGGGCATGGGCGACGATGACCTCTTCGACGCCTGGGACACTCTGCACCCTGGTACCGCCGATGACGGCGAGGACGAGGACGAGGACGAGGCCGACCTCAGCTCTGACAGACGGGAGGCTGACTCCATGAGCGCGTCCGAAGCCACCGGCAAAATGCCCTACGACTTCTCCCCGGCCCGCCTGCGCTGTATGGAACTGGCCGAAGAACTATCCGCACGGTCGGCACCAGCGCCGACAACGCGGCCTGCGAGAGTTTCCACGCCTCCCTGAACGCGAGACCTTCCGGGCACCCACGACTACGGCGACGCCGGCACCACGCCGCTGAACTCACAGTCGCCACGTGATCAATAACCGCGTGCCCACCTTCACGGGGAGAAGGCCCATGGACTCGGAATTGGCTGCTTCTCGTCTCCCGCGCGGAGCTGAGTTGCTGCTTAATAGGGCTCCCGCGCGTGCGGGTGAGTGACGAGTACACGGGGAGCACATGAACACCACGGGGGGCTTTGGGCCGCCGTCGACACCCACGCCACCGTCAGGACCGCCGCCCTCCCGCCCGCCGGATCCTCCGTCCGGGCCTCCCTCGACGCCGCCGCCGCTACCGCCGCTGCCGACCCCGGACGGCGTCCTGGAGATTTCGGTCAAGCGCCGGATGCTCTGGATCGGCGCGGCGGCCCTGCCGCTGCACAACCTCACCCGGGTCGAGGCCATCAAGCTCAGGCCGGATCGGAACCTCGTCCGCTACCTGATGGGGCTGGCGCTTGTCGCCGTCGTCTACTCGGTGACCGACTGGACACTGGTTCTCCTCCTACTGATCGTTCTGGCCGCCTTCTTCGTTGCGGCGCTGATCAAACCGGAGAGGCCGGTCCTGGTGGTGGAGACGGCAGGCGGCTCCTTGGTGCTCGTGACCCTGCCGAGCGTGGACGAGCTGCGGGTGATCGCCGGGCGCATCGTCCACGCGATCGACCACCCGGAGGCGGAGTTCACGGCGTACGTCAACCAGTTGAACAACTACAACGGCCCCGTCTTCAACCAGAGCGGCGGTCAGAACACGGGGATCAGGCTGTGAGCGAACCGACGCACCACTCGACCTACAACGCGCCGGTTTTCAACCAGAACGGCGGTCAGAACATCGGCATCAACTACGGCTACGTCGGTGCCGCTCAGGACCCGGAATTGCGCGCGGCCGTCGAGGAGTTGACCGCTCGGCTCCGCGACCTCGCCGCCCACCTCACCCCGGACCAGGCGCGTGCGGTCGAGGAGACCCTGCCTGTCCTCGCCCTGGACCGCGAAGCCATGACCGAACGCGGCCTCACCCTGGCCCGTCTCGGCCAGATCACCGCGGCGGTCGGCCCGGTGGCCCAGCCCGTCGGGGACGCGCTGGGACGATTGCTCGGACTGCTTGGCTAGTACTGCGAGCGTGTGTGGCGTGGCGGTGTGTCGGTTCGGGGGCTGTGGCCTCGTCTGCCCGTACGCCTCACCAACGGTCAGCCATGCGAACGTCACCCGCGCGGCGAGGGCCCGCTCGCGTCTTTTACCGCGTTAGATGTGTGCCCGTAGCCCGAATTACAGCCTGCGCAGGCCTTCCAGAACGCGTTCCATCAGTGCGCTTTCGGCCTGTTCTCTTGCCTTGCCCTCGGGGACCCGGACGTCGCTCGGTACGCGGTGAGGGAGCGGGGGTGTCTCGGGGGTGAGATCGGGGGCTTTGGTGAGCGGCAACTCGGCCCACACGATCTTGCCCCCGGCCGGTGGGCGAAAGGTGCCCCACCTTCTGGTGAGCGACTGGACCAGCAGGAGTCCACGTCCACCTTCGTCGTCTGCTGACGGTGCCTTGGTCGCCGGCATCTCGCTGCCTCTGTCCCACACCTCGACGTACAGGTTCATGTCTACGATGCGGAGCTGTACGCCGAGGACATGCTCCGCCTTGACGTCCGACCACGTCGGCTCTGGGGTGTTCGGGCCGGTTGCCTTGACGGCGTTCGTCACCAGTTCGGAGATGATCAGCAGCGCGTCATCCACGACGTCGGTCGCGTCCCACCAGCGCAAGGTGCACTTGGCGAAGGTGCGGGCGCAGCACACCGCCGTGGGAACAGCCGCCAGCGTCAACCGGTCCCAAGCGCGAAGTCGCGACACGCCACTACCTCTTGTCTGCCGACGAGAGGTTGTCTTGGGTCGTACGTGTCGCGAGCACGTGGACGTGTGCCTGAAAGCGGTCTTCCAGGCAGTCGAGCAGCGCGTCTTGAAGCACGTCGTTCGTGGACAGATGGCGCAGCGACGGCAGTACGACGTCGTGCGCGTCCGCACGCCGTAACGCGACCCCCAGCTCGTAGAAGGCTTCGTGCGAGCCGGACTCGACGTCGTGGAAGACCGCCGCCAGCTGGAAGCCGGCCGCTTGGGCGAAGTGCCGCATCCCTTGTTCGGTTGTGTACACCTGCTGATCGGTGACGTCGGAGAAGAGCCGCATGCAGCCGTAGATGAGTGGTTTCACAACGTGCCTCCCTTGCATCGGGAGCCGTGCGGATTCACACGCTGCCGCACCGGCCAGGCAAGTCGGCACGTTCTTGTGACCCTCGGTCGCCACGGATGACCGAGCGTGTTCTCGGCCGGACATGCCGCGCCGAGGTGCATCCCGCTTCTGGGTGCACCTTCGTCACATCACCACCGGCCGGAACTGATCGTGCCAGGCTTGCGTTTGCTCAGCATGCCTCAGCCTGGCAGTACTGTGCAAGGTCATCGAATGCATACCTTGCACACGCAATCTGACTTGCTGTGATGGGTGGGGTTCGGTCAAACTCGTCCGTGACAGCCGTGCACATGAAGGGATGGGGCGAGTGGCGCCGAAACGGCAAGCACCCCCGATTCGTCTCCGCCGCTTGGCGGCCGAACTGCGGCGGCTGCGCGAGATAAGCGGTCTGACCAGGGATGACGTCGCTGAACAGACAGGCATCAACGCCGCGACGCTCTACCGGATCGAGACGGCCAAGGTGCGTCCGCAGCAGCGGACGCTGGTCGGACTGCTGGATCTGTACGGAGTCGCCGACCCACAGCGCTCGGAGATCTTGGCGCTTTCCCGTACCGCGGACGAACAAGGCTGGCTGCGGCCGTATCACGCCGATCTGCCCAATGAATACACTGCGTACATCAGCTTCGAAGCCGAAGCGCGCGGCGTCCGGAACTACGAGTCATTGTTCGTTCCTGGTCTGCTCCAGACCGAGGACTACGCGCGCGCCGTGATCCGGGGCGGAGCTCCGACGGCCACCCCCAAGGAGGTTGACCAGCGGGTACAGGCGCGGGTCGAACGGCAGGCCGTCTTCGAAAAGCAACACCCGCTTGAACTCTGGGCGATCGTGGACGAAGCAACGCTGCGGAGAAGTGTTGGTGGCTCCAAAGTCATGGCCGACCAGCTGAACCGTCTGGTCGCGTCAGCCGCCGAGCCGCACATCACGCTCCAGGTCATCCCCTTTGACACGGGCGCGCACCCCGGGATGCCGGGCAGTTTCGTGCTGATGGACTTTCCGGAAACCTCAGATCCTTCGGTCGTCTACATCGACAGCATGGCCGGTGATCTTTTCCTCGAGGCTGAGGAGGACATCCGGCGGTACAGCCAGATCTTCGATCACCTGCGCGCCCAGGCGATGAGTCCGAATGACTCGGCTGCCTTGATCGGGACGTTGGTTCGAGAGGCCAAATGAGAGAAGGGTAGAGATGAAGCAGGTGGATCTTTCCCACGCTGTGTGGCAGAAGAGCAGTTACAGCAGTGCCAACGGTCAGTGCGTGGAGGTTGCCTACGTCAGTGACGTGGTGGCCATGCGTGACAGCAAGAACCCGATCGGTCCGGCCCTGATCTTCACCCCTGGCGAGTTCAACGCGTTCATATGTGGGGTTGCGGACGGGGAGTTCGGCCGGTCGTAGCCGTCCGCCGGCAGCCGTACGACAAGAAGGGCCCGACCCGCTCGCGAGGTCGGGCCCTTCCGTGCGTCAGAACAGGCGCAGTTTGTCGTCCTCGATGCCTCGCATCGCGTTGTAGTCCAGGACCAGGCAGCCGATGCCTCGGTCCGTGGCCAGGACCCTTGCCTGGGGTTTGATCTCCTGGGCCGCGAACACGCCCTTCACCGGGGCCAGGTGGGGGTCGCGGTTGAGCAACTCCAGGTAACGGGTCAGCTGTTCCACGCCGTCGATGTCGCCTCGGCGCTTCAGTTCCACCGCTACCGTCGCGCCGTCCGCGTCCCGGCACAGGATGTCCACCGGGCCGATCGCCGTCGGGTATTCGCGGCGGATCAGGGTGTAGCCCTCGCCCAGGGTCTCGATGCGGTCGGCGAGGAGTTCCTGGAGGTGTGCCTCCACGCCGTCCTTGATCAGGCCGGGGTCGACGCCCAGCTCGTGGGACGAGTCGTGGAGGACCTCCTCCATCGTGATGATCAGTTTCTCGCCCGCTTTGTTCACCACCGTCCAAGAGCCGTCATCCTCTTTGAGGGTGCAGGGCGGGGACATCCAGTTGAGGGGTTTGTACGCCCGGTCGTCGGCGTGGATCGACACACTGCCGTCGGCTTTGACCAGGATGAGGCGGGGCGCGGAGGGCAGGTGGGCGGTGAGCCGGCCCGCGTAGTCCACGGAGCAGCGGGCAATGACGAGACGCATGGTCGGCAACGCTACTCGACCACCGAGGTCGCGCGCGATTCGCCCCGGAAGCCCCGTTCGTTATTGGCCGGTTGTGTTCCCATTCGCCTGGTGCGGGCCCGACCACACGCCTAACGTGGATACCTGAGGTCGCCGGTCGTGCACGCTGCGTCGTCGTCGCCTCTTTTCCGTGCCCGCAAGACCCCGGTCTTCGGGGTCGCGAGAGGAGAACCCATGTCGCTCGACGTCTCACCGGCACTGTTGGAACAGGCCGAGCGAGGCGAGGTCGACGAAGCGGCTTTCGTCGACTGCGTCCGGACCTCCCTGCCCTACGCGTGGGAGATGATCAGTTCTCTGGTGGCTCAGCTGAAGGTGGACGGTGGACAGTTCGCCGACAACCAGACGCCGCCGCCGGACGAGCAGGCACGTGGTCAGTTGCTGCGCGCCCTCGCGAGTGATGCCATTCGCGGTGCGTTGCAGCGGCACTTCGGAGTGCGTCTCGCCTTCCAGAACTGCCACCGTGTCGCGGTGTTCCCGCTGGATCCCTCGGTCGACGAGCGGCTGGCCCGATTCACCTCGATACGTGGCCAGTTGCTCAACCAGTCCCCCGAACTCCGGGACTGCTGACGTCCCTCGCCGCCACTCCGCCGCCTGAATCGGCGGAGTGGCGGCGCTCAGCGGTCAGTTCAGCGGTCAGTCCACCAGGGGGAGTACGTCTGCGCCCAGCCGCCGTACGTTCTCCTCCGTCGTCGCCAGGTCGCCCGAGCCCTCGACGAGCAGTGCGAAGCGTGTGATCCCGGTACGTTCCGCCGTGGCCGCCAGGCGGTCGGCGGCGAGCCGGGGAGAGCCCACCGGGTGCATGCCGCAGAGCAGATCCGTATAGGCGACGGGGTCGCGCATGGGCCGCTCCCGGCCGTCCACCGTCACATGGGCACCGAGCCCCTGCCGCAGCCAGCCGGGCATCGCCTTGACGAGGCTCTCCCTCGCCTCCGCGGCGGTGTCCGCGATCTGGGCGACCCCCGCCGACACATGGGACACGCGCGGATCGTGTCCGGCCGCGCACGCGTACGTACGCCACAGGGCGACCATCTCCGCCTTCTCGCCGTCTCCCGTGTGCATGCCCAGCAGCATCGGCAGCCCGCGCTCGCCCGCCAGTTGCACGCTCCGGGGCGAGGTGCACGCGACGACCACCTCGGGGCCCGCCGTGTCCAGCAACTCGTCCGGCCGCGGCACGACCGCGACCTCGCGGAAGGTGAAACGGCCGCCCGCCGCTCCGACCCGGCTCTCGCGCAGCCAGCGCAGGAGCAGGTCGAGGGATTCGGGGAAGTCCTCCTCGAAGGCCCGCAGGCCGTTGCCGAACACCTCCAGGTCCACCCAGGGGCCGCCCCGGCCCACCCCGAGCGAGAACCGGCCGCCGGAGATGAGATGCAGCAGCGCGGCCTGCTCGCCGAGGGCCACCGGATGCACGTTCGGCAACACACTGACCGCCGTACCCACCCTGAGGCGCCGGGTCCTGCCGAGCAGCAGCCCGGCCAGGGTCACCGCCGACGGGCACACGCCGTACGGCACGAAGTGGTGTTCGGCCAGCCAGACCGCGTCCAGCCCCGACTCCTCGCCGACCTCGGCGGTACGCACCGCCCGGTGCAGCGCCTCCCCCTGTCCCTGGCCCGGAAACTGGGCCGCGAGCACAAAAGCTCCCACACGCATCGCTCTCTGCCTCCTTGCGGCCGACGCGACTCCCCCTTACCGGCAACAACGTCTGACACGTGCCAAAGGCACGGCTCTCCACAAAGTTCTTGCGATTGTCCGGTAAGTCCCTCTTGGGGTGGGAGTCGTCCTGGGCCGTGTGCGACGTCTACCCGCGAGCCTGGGCCGTAGGCTGGACGGGAACCGTGCTGCCTGCCCCGTGAGGTGTCCTGTGTCCCCGCGCCGCAACCGCCCCCGAGGCGGCGAGAAACCGACCGATCCCGCCGGTGACGCGGGGGACCGGTACGGCGGTTTCCAGCGCTCGGAGGGGTGGCAGGGCGAGCAGTGGTCCGTGCGCCACGTCGCCGGCGCGAGCGCCGCGGGCAAGCGCTACCGCTGCCCGGGATGCGACCAGGAGATCCCCTCGGGGGTCGCGCACGTGGTGGCCTGGCCCGAGTACGGCGGGGTGGAGGACCGGCGGCACTGGCACCAGGCGTGCTGGAACGCGAAGGACCGCCGCACCTCGCGGGTGCAGCGGTCCCGTAACGCGCCTCGGTACTGAAGCCCGGTATTGAAGCCCCGGTAGCCCCGGTATTGAGCCCCGCGACTCAGACGTCGCGGCGGTCCAGTGAGAAGAAGGCGCCCGTCATCGCGACCGCCGTCACCCCGATCATGATCCACAGCGGCTGCCAGCCGGACGGCCCCGCGCCGTCGGCGGAGACGCCCGCGTTGTCGTAGAAGACCGCGAGCTGGTTGGGGATCGAGTAGTTGAACAGCCCGTCGCGCAGCGCGCTGAGCGACTGGGCGAACATGAACATCGCCAGCACCAGCGGCATCAGGACGACCCCGATCATGATGGTGATCGCGCCCGCCGAGTGCCGGATCAGCGCCCCGACGGCCAGTGCCAGCAGCCCCAGCGTGGCCAGGTAGAGGCTGATCCCGACCGTCGAGCGGAACCACTGCTCCCCGGACGGCGAGGGCGCGTCGATGATCGCCACCTGGAGCGCGCCCACGACCGCCGTGGTGACCACGGCGAGGACGAAGATCAGCAGGAAGAAGACCAGCGACTTGGCGCCCAGCACCCGCACGCGGCTGGGGCACGCGGTCAGGGTCGTACGGATCATGCCGGTCGTGTACTCGGACGAGATCGTCAGCACGCCCAGCGTGATCACACAGATCGAGCCGAGCAGCACACCGAAGAAGCCGAGGGTCAGCACGTCGTCGTTGAGCGAGTCGGTGGACGAGGAGACCACCAGGGCGGTGAGCGTCCCGATGCCGACCATCAGGACGAGCATCACCCCGAGGGTCCACATCGTGGAACGTACGGACCGGAGCTTGGTCCACTCGGAGGCCACGGCGTCGCCGAGCGTGGCCCGGCGGACGGGGATCGGGGAGACATAGCCGCCCACCGGGCCCGCGCCCCGCTGGGGGGCCGGCGGCTGCGGAGCCTGCTGCTGGTACGGGGTCGTCATCGGGCGTCCTCGTTGCTGTCGCGCTTGGTCGTCTGAACGGCCGGGGCGGGAGCGGGAGCCTCCGCCGGTGCCGGAGCCTGTACGGCGGCCGGCGCGGGAGCCGCGCCCGGTGCCGGCGGGGACGCGTACGGATTCTGGCCGGGCGGCGGGGGCGCGTACCACCCCTGCTGCGGTGCCTCCTGGACCACCGGCGGTACGGGGGTGCCGTACCCCTGGCTTTGTCCCCAGCCCTGCTGGGGCGGCGGCTGGAAGCCCTCCAGCGCGTCCGCCGTCGACCGGTAGTCCACCGCGCCCTGCGTCATCCGCATGTACGCCTCCTCCAAGGAGGCCTGGTGCGGCGACAGTTCCCAGATCCGTACGTCCGCGTCGTGCGCGAGATCGCTGATCCGGGGGAGCGGCAGCCCCGTGACGCGCAGCGCGCCGTCCGGCTCGGACAGCACCTGGCCGCCGGCCTCCGCCAGCGCGGACGTCAGCTTCTCCCGCCGCGGCGGGTCGATCGGCGCGGTGCGCACCCGCGCGAAGTCCGCGGAGTTCGCGGAGATGAAGTCCGTGACGCTCATGTCGGCGAGCAGCTGCCCGCGCCCGATCACGATCAGATGGTCGGCGGTGACGGCCATCTCGCTCATCAGGTGCGAGGAGACGAAGACCGTACGGCCCTCGGAGGCCAGCCGCTTCATCAGGTTGCGGACCCAGAGGATGCCCTCGGGGTCGAGACCGTTGACCGGCTCGTCGAACAGCAGCACCTGCGGATCGCCGAGCAGCGCCGCCGCGATGCCGAGCCGCTGGCCCATGCCGAGGGAGAAGCCCTTGGAGCGCCGCCGTGCCACGTCCTGGAGGCCGACGACCCCGAGGACCTCGTCCACCCGGGCCGCCGGGATGCCCGACAGCTGGGCCAGCGAGAGCAGGTGCGTACGGGCGGTACGGCCGCCGTGCACGGCCTTCGCGTCGAGCAGCGCGCCGACCTTGCGCGGCGCGTTCGGCAGCTGCCGGAAGGGATGTCCGCCGACCGTGACCCGCCCGGACGTCGGCTGGTCGAGGCCGAGGATCATCCGCATCGTCGTGGACTTGCCCGAACCGTTGGGGCCCAGGAACCCGGTCACGGTGCCGGGCCGTACCTGGAAGGAAAGGTTGTGCACGGCCGTCTTCGCGCCGTAGCGCTTCGTCAGGCCGATCGCCTCGATCATTCGCCAGCCCCATCGACAGGTCAGGTCGTCGGGGCAGTGGCCGCTTCCGGACCGAAGGCCCCCCGTTTGAGTTAGGAGGATATCCGGGCCTTGACGGTTCCGGCCAAGTCGTTACAACGGTGCGGCGCGCCCGGCGGCGGTGCGGCGCGCCCGGTCAGGCGTCGCGATCAGGCGTCGCGGTCAGGCGTCGCGGTCAGGCGTCGCGCCTCTTCAGCACGATCCAGCCACCCACCAGCGCCGCCGCGACCCACAGGACCAGGATCCCCAGGCCCTCCCAGGGCCCGTACGGCGCCCGGTCCGAGTTCATGGCGTCGGGCACCACCTGGAGGATCTTCCGGCCGGCCTGGTCGGGGAAGTACCGCGCGACGTCCTTGGCGCCGGGGACCGCCGCCAGGATCTGCGAGACCAGGAAGAAGAACGGCATCAGGATGCCCAGCGACAGGATCGAGCTGCGCAGCATCGCCGCCACGCCCATCGAGAAGACGGCGATCAGCGCCATGTAGAGCCCGCTGCCGATGACCGCGCGCAGGACGTCCGGCTCGCCGATGGTCGTGCTGTGGTCGCCGAGCAGCGCCTGGCCGAGGAAGAAGGAGAGGAAGCCGGTGAGGAGCCCGACGATCAGGGCCAGCACCCCGGCCACGAAGATCTTGGAGAAGAGGAAGAGGGAGCGCCGGGGCACGGCGGCCAGTGAGGTACGGATCATGCCCGACGAGTACTCGGAGCCGACCACGAGCACCCCGAAGACCACCATCGCGAGCTGGCCCAGGACCATCCCGGAGAAGCTGGCGAACGTCGGGTCGAAGGTGGCCCGCTGGGCGTTGTCGAGATCGTCGAACGTCGCGTTGTACACCGCGCAGAGGACAGCGCCCAGGGCGACGGTCACCACCAGGGCGCTGATCAGGGTCCAGGTGGTGGAGGAGACCGTACGGATCTTGGTCCACTCGGACTGGAGAACCGCCGGTGCCGCTGTCAGTGCCATGGGTCAGGCTCCCTTGCCCTCGAACTCCCGGGGCGGGCCGCCGTCGGCCGCCGCGTGGGCGTGGTACTCGACGGACTCCGCCGTCATCTGCATGAAGGCGTCCTCCAGCGACGCGCGCTGCGCGCTCAGCTCGTGCAGCACGATGCCGTGGCGCGCGGCCAGCTCGCCCAGCTCCTCGGTCTCGGCGCCGTCGATCTCCAGGACCCCGCCCTCCGTCTCGACCGGCGTGTACCCCTCCGCCGTGAGCACGTCGTTCAGCCGCTCGCGCTGCGGGGAGCGCAGGCGCGCGTAACTGCGGGAGTTGTCGTGGATGAACTGGGCCATCGAGGTGTTCGCGAGCAGCCGTCCCTGCCCGATCACGATCAAGTGATCCGCCGTCAGGGCCATTTCACTCATCAGATGACTGGAGACGAAGATCGTCCGGCCCTCCGCCGCGAGGGCCTTCATGAGATTGCGGATCCAGTGAATTCCTTCTGGGTCCAGGCCATTGACCGGTTCGTCGAACATCAGGATCTCGGGATCACCCAGCAGCGCCGAGGCGATTCCGAGGCGTTGGCCCATACCAAGGGAGAAACCCTTGGACTTTTTCCGCCCCACGGCCGTCAGTCCGACCATGTCCAGCACCTCGGACACCCGGCGCTCCGGGATCCGATTGCTCTGCGCGAGACACAGGAGATTGTTGTACGCGCTCCGGCCGCCGTGCATGGCCTTGGCCTCCAGCAGCGCCCCTATGTGCTTGAGCGGCTCGGTGAGGTCGCGGTAGCGCTTGCCGTCGATCCTGACCGAGCCGCCGCTCGGGTTGTCCAGATCGAGCATCATCCGCATCGTGGTCGACTTGCCCGCGCCGTTGGGCCCCAGAAAACCCGTCACCACACCGGGTCTGACCTCGAAGGAGAGCTGATCGACGGCGACCTTGCGGCCGAAGCGCTTGGTGAGACCCTCAACCTCGATCATGCGGACAACCTAAAGGCACAAAAAGCCCCCCGCCACCGGAGTGGCAGGGGGCTTACGCGATCGTTACCCGCTGGGGCTCGCGGCCGCGAACCCGCTGGGGCGCGGGTCCGCGAAGTGGGTCAGCGCGACTGCTGCGCCGGCACCCCGCGGGAGATCGGCTCGTCGTCGGCCGGGGAGCCGGCGGCGGCCACCGCGGCACCGGTCAGCGTGGCCAGCATCTCGCGGACGTTGGTCAGCTGGGCGTTGATCGAGTCGCGGCGGTTGGTGAGCGCCGCCAGCTCGCGCTCCGACTCGCTGCGGATCCGGTCGGCCTTGGCGTTCGCGTCGGCCACGATGTCCTCGGACTGACGCTGAGCGGTCTCCACCGTCTGACGGGCGCGGCGCTCCGCGTCCGTACGCAGCTTCTCCGCCTCCAGACGCAGCTGCTCGGCGCGGTGCTCGATCTCCGCCAGGCGCTTCTCGGCCTTCGCCTGACGCGTCGCGAGGTCACGCTCGGACTGCTCACGCCGCTTGGCGAGGTTCGTCTCGAAGTCCGCGGCGGCCTGGGCGGCCTTGGCGCGGGTCTCCTCGAAGAGCGCGTCCGCCTCCTCGCGCTTGGCCTGCGCGTCCTTCTGCGCCTCCGAACGCAGCGTCGAGGCATCGCCCTTCGCCTTCTCGACGATGCGCGTGCCCTCGTCCTCGGCCCGCGCCTTGCGCTCCGTCGAGAACGACTCGGCGTCGTTACGGACCTGCTGGGCCGCCGACTCGGCGAGCTCGCGGTGCTGTTCCGCCGCGCGACGGGCCTCCTCGCGCAGGTCCTTGGCCTCCTCCTCGGCGAGGCGGAGGATCTTCTCTACGCGGGCGCCGAGGCCGGCGTACGACGGCTCCGCGTCGCTGACCTGGGCCTGAGCATTCTGCGTTTCGAGATGCAGCTCCTCGATGCGCTTTTCCAGCGCGGTGATGCGGGCCAGGGCGCTGTCACGGTCGGCGACGAGTTTGGTAATGCGGTCGTCCACCTGACCACGGTCGTAACCACGCCGCACGAGCTCGAAGCCGAATGGGGAGGATGTGTCACTCATGGGGTTCCTGTCGAATGAGACCGGTGAGGTGATAGGGGGAATCCTAGGGGCCGGAGCGGCGTGTCATCGTGTTGATGCCGGTTTGATATGGAGAATGTCCAGCCTTTTGAGTGGCTGAGGGCGTTTTCAAGCCCTAGCCGTCGGAAGACTTGCCACCCGAACGATTCGTTCCGGCCGCCGCGCCCGCCTTGACCGGGTTGTCCTTCGCCGGGCCCGACGGTGCCTCCAATGACCCCAACGCTTCGAGCACGTCCTGGACACGGGAGATCTCCGTCTGGATGTCCGCGCGTCTGCGGGTGAGAACATCCAGGTCCCGCTCGCCGTCCTCGACCATCTGCTTGGCGGCCTGCTGGGCGTCCGCGCGCAACTTCTCGCCCTCCTTGGTCAGTTCGGCCTTCTTCAGCTCGGCCTCCTTGAGGAGACCCTCCGCCTTGCGTACGGCGGCGATCCTGACCCTGCTCGCCTCGGAGTTGGCCTCGGAGACCAGCTCCTCCGCCTTCCGCGCGGCCTCGGCACGCTGTTCCTCCGCGGCCTTCATCAAGGCGTCGACCCGCTCGCCGGCCGTCCGCAGCTGCTCGGACGTCTCGCGCCGGGCCCGCTCGTGCAGTTGCTCGATCTCGGCCTCGACGCGCTGACGCAGTTCCTCGCCCCGCTCGCGTATGGCCGTGGCGTCGCGCCGGGCCCCCACGAGCAGTCCGTCCGCGTCCGTACGGGCCTTCTCCACCAGGGAGTTGCCCTCGATCGTGGCCTCCGCGTCGATGCGCTCGGCCTCCTTGCGGGCGGCGGCGACCATCCGGTCCGCCTGCTCCTCGGCCTCGGTGGCGGCGCGCAACGCCTCCTCCTGGGCCTTGTTGATGAGCTGGTCCGCCTGCTCCGCCGCGTCCGCACGGCGCTTGGCCGCGTCCTTGCGCGCCTCGTCGAGCAGCCAGTCCGTCTCTTCCTGCGCCTCGTTCCTGAGCCGCTCCGCCGCGTCCTCGGTCTCCGCCTTGATCCGCTCGGCCTCGGCCCGCAGCCGCTCGGCGGCCTGCTGCGCCGAACCCAACGCCTCGGCGGCCTCGGCGCGCATCCGCTCGACCTCGCTGGTCGCCTCCGTGACCAGCCGGTCGGCCTGCGCGGCCGCGTCGCCGCGGATCCGGTTGGCGTCCTCCCTGGCCTCGGCCCTGGCCCGCGAGGCGTCCTGCTCCGACGCCACCAGCGAATCGGACGCCTCGGTCCTGGCCCGCTGCGCGTACTCCGCGCTGTCGGCCCGCAGCCGCTCCGCCTCCGCGATCGCGTCGCCGACCGTCCGCTCGGCGAGCGCCTGCGCCGCCTCGGACTCCGCGCTCGCGCGCGTACGGATCCGGTTGGCGTCCTCCGTGGCCCGCTCCCGCTCCGCGTACGCGTCGCCGCGCACCCGGTCGGCCTCCTCCTGCGCCTCCGTGCGCGTACGGTCCGCCGCGTGCTCGGCGGCCGACCGCAGCCCGGCGATCTCCTGCTCGGCCTGGTCCTGGAGACCGGCCACCGCCTCCCGTACCTGCTGGGCCGTCTGCTCGGCGGCGGCCACCAGCTCCGTCGCGCGCCGGTCGGCCTCCTCGACCAGCCGCTGCGCCTCCGCCTGCGCCTCCTCGACCCGCTTGCGGGCCGAGGCGAGCAGCTCTTCGCTCTGTTCGCGGACGCTCGCGCGCTCCTGGTCCGCCTCCGCGCGGGCGGCGGCCAGCGTCTCCTCCGCCTCGCGGCGGCGCCGGGCCGCCTCGTCCTGCGCGGCGGCCAGCGCCTCCGCGGCCTCCGCACCGACCCGCTCGGCGGCGGCGGCGGCCTCGGCCCTGATCCGGTCGGCGGTCTCCTGCGCCTCGTTCTTGAGCCGCTCCGCCTCCGTCGCGGCCTCCGCGCGCAGCCGTACCGCGTGCGTCTCCGCCTCCGCGCGGGACTGCGCGGAGTCCGCCGCCGCTTCCGTACGGAGCCGCTCGGCCTCCTGCTCGGCCTGCGCCTGGAGCGTACGGATCCGCTCGGCGGCCTCCGCGCGCAGCCGGTCCGTCTCCTCGCCGGCCTCCCGGCGGATCCGCTCGCTCTCGCCGCGGGCGTCGGTGAGCGCCACCTCGGCCGACGCGAGGCGCTGCTCGGCCTCCGTGTGCAGCCGGGTCAGCTCGCCCGCCGCCTCGGCCTTGCGGGACTCGACCCCCCGCTCCGTCTCCTCGCGCAGCGCCGCCGCGGCCTCCTCGGCCGCCTTCTTCGTCGCCTCGGCCTGCTCCTCGCCCTCCACCCGCAGCCGCTCGGCCTCGGCGCGGGTGCGCTCCAGCGTCTCCTCGGCCTGCCGGCGCAGGGTCGTGGCGCGCTCGATGGCTTCGGTACGGACCCGCTCGCTCTCCGCCGTCGCGTTCGACCGCGCCTCGTCCGCGTCGGCCTTCGCCTTGGTCAGCAGCTCCTCGGCGGACCTGGCCGCCTCCTCGATCTGCTGGACGGCCTCCCGCCGCGCCTCGCCCCGGATCCGCTCGCCCTCGGCGACCGCGTCGGCCCGCAGCTGCTCGGCCTCGCCGCGCAGCCGGCGCGCCTCCTCCTGGAGCTCGACGGTCTTGGCGCGGTACTCCTTCGTGTCGTCCTTGGCCGCGCCCTTGAGCTGGTCGGCCTGCTCGGCCGCCTCCCCGCGCAGCCGGTCCGCCTCGGCCTCGGCCTCGCGGCGGATCCGCTCGGCCTCCTCGCCCGCCGACCGGATGGTGGCCTGGGCGTCGTCGGATGCCTTGTTCAGGACCTCCTCCGCCGTACGGGCCGCCTTGGCGAGCTGCGCGGCGGAGTCCTCCGCCGCGACCGTACGGGCCCGCTCGGCCGCTTCCGCGACCAGCTTCTCCGACTCGGCGCGGGCATCGGCGAGCGCCTGCTCCGCCTCGGCCTTGGTCGCCTCGGCCTCCTGCGTGGCCTCGCCGACCAGCCGGGCGATCTCGGACTTGGCCGTACGCGTGCGCTGTTCGTTCTGCGACTCGGCGGCGGCCATCCGCTTGGCCGCGGCCTCCTTGGACTCCGCGTCGACCTTCTCGGCCTCCGCGCGGGCCTCGCGCAGCCGCTCCTCGGCCTGCTGCATCCGCTGCTCGGCGGCCCGGCTGATGTCGCCGGCCTGCTGGCGGGCCTGGTCGGACTCGGCGGTGCTGGACGTACGGAGCTGCTCGGCGTGGCTCGTGACCTCCTGCGCCTGCGCGGACGCGGCGTTCAGCAGCCGCTCGGCGTCCCTGCGGGCGCGCTGGAGGAGCGCCTCGGCCTCGGCGCGGGTCGACTCGGCCTCGGAGCTGAGCCGGCGGCGGGCCTCGTCGGTGACCCGGGCGGCCTCCGCGCGGGCGGCGGCCAGCGACTGCTCGGCCTCGGCGCGGGACTCGTCGAGGAGCCGGCGGGCCTGGGACTCGGTCCTGGCGCGCAGCTGCTCGGCCCAGGCGACGTTCTCGTTGACGTGCGACTCGACGGTCTGGCGGCGCTCGGCCAGCTCCTGGTCGAGGCGCTGGCGGCGCTGGACGGCCTCCGCGTGCAGCTCGGCCTGGAGCCTGGCCTGGTGCTCGGCGTGCTCCTGGAGGATGCGCTGCGTCTGGGCCCGGGCGTCGCGCAGCTCGCGCTCGGCGTCCGTGCGCATCTGCTCGGCCTGGATCTGGGCGTTACGGAGCAGCTGGTCGGCCTGGTAGCCGAGGTCGGCGTTGTCGTAGGAGGGACGGGTCGCCAGATTGCGGCGCGCCTCGTGCAGCTTGGCGCGCAATACCTCGACCTGGTAACCGAGGTCCTCGGCGTGCTGGACGGCCTTCTCCCGCGCGGTCTTCAGCCGTTCCATCTCGGCTTCGAACCGCGAGAGGTGGTCGTCGTCAGCTCGGTGGCTCTCCTGGCGTTCGTAGCCCCGCACTGCGCGGTCCCATCCGTCCCCTGGTCGCAACTGCCCTATAGAGCCCGTTCTTTCGGTGAACGGCCCCCCGGGGAATGGTGTCAGATCTTCGGTCGGGGCGCGGCCCCGGCCCGGCCCCGGCCCGGAGCGGTCCACTCTACCGGGCCGGGAATGCTTGAGGTCAGTGCTCCGGGGCCGAGGTGACCAGTTCTGTGAGGACTCCGTGACAGTCTTTGGGATGCAAAAAGGTGATGCGGGAGCCCATGGAACCGGTGCGGGGCTCGTCGTACAGCACCCGGACGCCCTTCTCGCGGATGTCCTGGGCGTCGCCGTCGACGTCCGCCGTGCCGAACGCGAGGTGATGCACGCCCTCACCGTTCTTGGCCAGCCACTTCCCGACGGCCGAGTCCTCCCGGATCGGCTCCAGCAGCTGGAGGTACGAGGCCCCGCCGTCGGAGGTCCCGTTGATCCTGAGCATGGCCTCGCGGACCCCCTGTTCCTCGTTGACCTCGGTGTGGAACACCTCGAAGCCGTAGGTGGCGCGGTAGAACTCGACGGTGGCGTCGAGATCGAAGCAGGCGATTCCGATGTGGTCGATGCGCGTCAGCATGGTCCCAGTGCAGCGGTACGGCGCCGGTTACGCAACGTGCGCGCCGTCACACGCGCCGCCGGGTGACCGGGGGTGCTACCCCTCAGTACATTGGGGTTAACCCTCGTTCACCTCCTCACGCCGCACCGCAGCGGCAACACAAAGGGGATCGCGTCTGATGTCTGCTCTCATGTCCGATACGAACAAGACGAACAAGACCACCTCGGTGATCGTCGCGGGCGCCCGTACCCCCATGGGCAGGCTGCTCGGCTCCCTCAAGACCTTCTCCGGCGCGGACCTCGGCGGGCTCGCGATCAAGGCGGCGCTGGAGCGAGCCGGGATCGGCGGCGAGCAGGTGGAGTACGTGATCATGGGCCAGGTGCTCCAGGCCGGCGCGGGACAGATCCCGGCCCGCCAGGCCGCCGTCAAGGGCGGCATCCCGATGAACGTCCCCGCGCTGACGATCAACAAGGTCTGCCTCTCCGGCCTCGACGCGATCGCGCTCGCGGACCAGCTGATCCGCGCGGGCGAGTTCGACATCGTGGTGGCCGGCGGGCAGGAGTCGATGACCAACGCGCCTCACCTGCTGCCCAAGTCCCGCGAGGGATACAAGTACGGAGCCGTCGAGATGCTCGACGCCATGGCGTACGACGGGCTGACCGACTCCTTCGAGGACATCCCCATGGGCGCCTCGACGGAGAAGCACAACACGCGCCTGGGCATCGCCCGCCCCGCCCAGGACGAGTTCGGCGCGCTGTCCCACCAGCGGGCGGCGGCGGCCCGCAAGAACGGGATCTTCGAGGCCGAGATCGTGCCGGTGGAGGTCCCGCAGCGCAAGGGCGACCCGCTGCTCTTCGCCGAGGACGAGGGCATCAGGCCCGAGACGACGGTGGACTCGCTGGCCCGGCTGCGGCCCGCCTTCGCCAAGGACGGCACGATCACGGCGGGCACGTCGTCGCAGATCTCCGACGGCGCGGCGGCGGTCGTGGTGATGAGCCGGGCCAAGGCCGAGGAGCTGGGCCTGGAGTGGCTCGCGGAGATCGGCGCGCACGGCAATGTGGCGGGACCCGACAACTCGCTCCAGTCGCAGCCCTCCCACGCCATCAGGCACGCCCTGAAGAAGGAGGGCCTGGAGGTCGGGGCCCTCGACCTGATCGAGATCAACGAGGCCTTCGCGGCGGTGGCGGTCCAGTCAATGAAGGATCTCGGGGTCTCCCCGGAAAAGGTGAACGTGAACGGCGGGGCGATCGCCCTCGGGCACCCGATCGGCATGTCCGGCGCCCGGCTGGTGCTGCACCTGGCGCTGGAGCTCAAGCGGCGCGGCGGCGGCGTCGGGGCGGCGGCGCTCTGCGGGGGCGGCGGCCAGGGCGACGCGCTGATCGTACGGGTGGCGAAGTAGCCGGTCCCTGAATGGCCGGTCCCTGAGTAGCTGGTCCCTGAGATTCGTACGACATGGCAAGCAGCAGTAGGAGGAACGGGAGCTGTGATGCAGGACGTCCCCGGCCTGGTGGCCCAGGCACGTGAGGGCAGGCCGCGGGCCGTGGCCCGGCTGATCTCCCTGGTGGAGGGGGCGTCCCCGCAGCTGCGCGAGGTGATGGCGGCGCTGGCACCGCTCGCGGGCGGCGCGTACGTGGTCGGTCTCACCGGTTCGCCCGGGGTCGGCAAGTCGACGTCGACCTCGGCGCTGGTGACCGCGTACCGCAGGGCCGGCAAGCGGGTCGCGGTGCTGGCCGTCGACCCGTCGTCGCCGTTCTCCGGCGGGGCGCTGCTGGGCGACCGGGTACGGATGTCCGAGCACGCGTCGGACCCCGGCGTCTACATCCGCTCCATGGCGACCCGCGGCCACCTCGGCGGCCTCGCCTGGTCCGCGCCGCAGGCGATCCGCGTCCTGGACGCGGCCGGGTGCGACGTGATCCTGGTGGAGACGGTCGGGGTCGGCCAGTCGGAGGTGGAGATCGCCTCCCAGGCCGACACGTGTGTGGTGCTGCTCGCCCCGGGCATGGGCGACGGCATCCAGGCGGCGAAGGCCGGGATCCTGGAGATCGGAGACGTGTACGTCGTCAACAAGGCGGACCGCGACGGCGCGGACGCGACGGCCCGCGAGCTGAACCACATGCTGGGGCTGGGCGCGGCCCGGGGCGCCGGCGACTGGCGGCCGCCGATCGTGAAGACCGTCGCGGCCCGGGGCCAGGGCATGGACGAGGTGGTCGAGGCGCTGGAGAAACACCGCGCGTGGATGGAGGAGCACGACGTCCTCACCACGCGCCGGGCCGCCCGCGCGGCCCGCGAGGTGGAGACGATCGCGGTCACCGCGCTCCGCGAACGCATCGCGGACCTGCACGGCGACCGCCGCCTGGAGACCCTGGCGGGCCGGGTCGTGGCGGGCGAGCTGGACCCGTACACGGCGGCGGACGAACTGATCGCGGGCCTCACGGAGCACGAGCCCGGACAGCGGTCCTGACACGGCCGTGGCACGGCCCTGACGCGGCCCTGAAAGGCGGAAACGGCACGCGCCGCCCGTGAACGTCTCGTTAGGGTTTCGCCATGACCCGACATACCAAGGCGAACAGTTCAACTCCGCCCACCTCAGTGGTACTTCGCGACCGCTCGGCGCGGCTGTGCGCGGAGCCGGGGGCGCTCCTGCTCGACCGGGACGGGACACGAAGACGCATACCGCTGGCGGCGGTCGAGAGAGTCCGGGCCGACGACGCCCGGCAGCGGTCGGTCGCGGTGGTGCTGACGGCGGCCGACGGCGTCCCGGGCACGGTGTTCCGGCTGAACTGCCGCAACAGCGCGGCCGTCACGGCGTTCGCGGACGCGGTCAACGGCGCGCTGCCCCGCCGGGAGGACGGCGCCCCGCGGCGGGACGGCGCGGAGCTGGTGCGGGTGCTGCCGCCGAAGCGCCGTCAACCGTGGGAGCCCAACTGGTGGTTCGCCGGCATCACCGCCGGCCTGGTGTTCTTCGTGGCCGGTTTTGTGACCCTGGTCGCGAGGGGCGACGTGATGGGGGCGATCCTGTGGATCATCGGCGTCTCGCCCCTCGTCAAGGGGCTGGCCGTCCTTTTCCTCGTGGTCAGGGCGCTGTGCGACCGGCTGATCCTGTGGCGCCGCGGTATCACCGTGCTGGCGGTGCGCTACGGCAGCGGTTACGCGTTCACCGACGCCAAGGGCACGGAGCGCCGGGTCGAGATCGACGGCGCCGCGAAACCCGTGAGTACGAAGCCGGCCCGGTACGAGGTCAGTTACGACCCTCTCCGCCCCGGGCGGACCGCGGCGGTCCTTCCCGTGGGGAGCTGGATCCTCAGGACCCTGGGTGTTGTCTTCCTCCTGCTGCCCGTGGTCGCTCTCGGGCTCTATCTCGTGCCCTTCCAACTGGTCGAGTCGCTCTTCCTCTGAGCGGAAACCGGGCAGCTGAGCGGAAACCGGGCAGCGGGCAGCCGAACGGCCCGGCCGGGGAGCCGGGCCGTTCAGGCGGTCGCGGTGGGGGACGCGACGGCTCGGGGGAGGCCGGTCAGTCGTCGTCGCCGTGGTCGTCGTGGTCGTCGTGGCGGGCGTCGTCGTCGCTCGGGTCGTCGTCACGGTCGTGGCGGTCGTCGGTTGTCCTGGCGGCCGCGACCTGGCCCGTCTTCGTGTGGACGGTCAGTTCGTGCGTACGGCCGTCCTTGCCCCGTACGTCGACGTCCCAGGCGCTCGCGTGGTCGTCGTCCAGGTCCACGGAGGTGACCGTGCCGGGGACGGAGGCCAGGGCGGCCGCCGCGGCCTCCTGGGCGTCGACCGTGGCGGCACCGAGCGCGGCGCGCTCGTCGCGGTTCTCCCGGTCGTCGTCGCCGTCGTCGTCATGGCGGTCGTCGGCGCGCACCGTACCGGCCGCGTCGATCCTCAGCTCGTGCCACCGGCCGTCCTTGCCGAGCAGCTCGACCTCCCAGACGCTCCCGCGGTCGTCGTCGCGGTCGACCGAGGACACGGCGCCGGGGTACTTCTTGAGCGCGGCGGCGGCCGCCTCGCTCGCGGTGCCCGGCGCACCGGCCGCCGGGATCGTGGCCGTACTGCTCCTGTCGTCCGCCGACGGGTCCGTGACGGCCGGGACGGTGAGGGGGGACGCCGGAGCGGTCCGGGTCGCGCCGCCGTTGTCGTCGCGTCCTTCGCCGCCCACGGCGACCGCCGTGTACGTACCGCCGCCGACGAGTGCCGCCGCGGTGACGGCCGCGATCACCAGATTGCGCTTCATGGGGATTCCTTCCAAAGTCGGTCCGTAGCGAGTGACTTCAATCTGGCGCAGCGACCCTGAAGGCAGGCTGAAGCCACCTGAAGAGATCTTCAGGTTGGGTTTGCGAAGCTGGTGGCATGCGCCTGCTGATCGTGGAGGACGAAAAAAGGCTCGCGGTCTCGCTGGCCAGGGGACTGACGGCCGAGGGCTTCGCCGTGGACGTGGTCCACGACGGCCTGGAAGGGCTGCACCGGGCCGGGGAGGGCGTCTACGACCTCGTCGTGCTCGACATCATGCTGCCCGGCATGAACGGCTACCGCGTCTGCGCCGCCCTGCGCGACGCGGGCAACGAGGTGCCGATCCTGATGCTGACCGCGAAGGACGGCGAGTACGACGAGGCCGAGGGGCTCGACACCGGCGCCGACGACTACCTGACCAAGCCGTTCTCGTACGTGGTTCTCGTGGCCCGGGTCAGGGCGCTGCTGCGCCGCCGGGGTGCGGCCGGCGCCTCCCCCGTGCTGCGGGCCGGTGCCCTGCGCATCGACACGGCCGCCCGCCGCGTCTTCCGCGAGGAGACCGAAGTGTCGCTCACCGCCAAGGAGTTCGCCGTCCTGGAACAACTCGCCGTCCGGGTGGGCGAGGTGGTCGGCAAGCCGGAGATCCTGGAGCACGTCTGGGACTTCGCGTACGACGGCGACCCGAACATCATCGAGGTCTACATCAGCGCGCTGCGCCGCAAGATCGGCGCCGCGAGCATCCAGACCGTGCGGGGGGCCGGGTACCGGCTGGTGGCCACGTGAGCCGCCCGCCGGGCCGCCGGGGCGGCCGGTTGTCCTCCGTACGGGCCAAGGCGTCCCTCGGCGCCACGCTGGTCGTCGCGGTCGCCCTGGTGGCGGCGGGGCTCGCGGTGCTGCTGTCGCTGCGCTCCGACCTCACCGACCAGGCGGACCGGCAGGCGGACGCGGCCGCGCGCGAGGTGGCGCTCGACATCATCGCCGAGCAGGTGCCCGGCAGGACCCCGTACAGCCGCCTGGAGCTGCCCGGCGCCGAGGAGCGCCCGGTCCAGGTCGCCGACGAGCAGGGCCGGCTGATCGCGGTCAGCGACGACCTGGAGGGGATAAGCGGTACGGGCGTGGCGGCGGTGACGCCCGTAGGGAGCCCCGCCCCGCAGCCGACCGCCGCCGGCCAGGACGACGACGATGCCGCCGGCTCCGACGATGCCGCCGGCTCCGACGATGCCGCCGGCTCGGACGACGACGCCTCCGACGCCTCCGACGACGACAACGGCTCCGGAGGCGGCGGCAGCAGCCGCCACAGCGGCGGCAGCGACGACGACGACGATCCGGCGATCGGTGCCGTCGGGAAGCCCGGCCCCCTGACGACGGGCCGGGCCACGGTGGACGGTACGACCGGCGAGTACCGCTTCTCGTCGATCGAGGTGACGGACACCTCCGGCCGTACGGTCGTCGTCCACGCGGGCGCCTCGCTGGCGGCCCGCCAGAGCGCCGTCGGCACGGCCGCGGCGGCGATGCTCGTCGGGCTGCCGGTGCTGCTGCTGGTCGTCGGGGGAGTGACCTGGCTGGTGACCCGGCGGGCGCTGCGCCCGGTGGAGGGCATCCGGCGCGAGATGGCGGCGATCACCGCCTCCGAGGACCTCTCCCGGCGGGTCCCCGAGCCCGCCACGCACGACGAGGTCGCCCGGCTGGCCCGTACGACCAACGAGACGCTCACCGCGCTGGAGGCCTCCGTCGAGCGCCAGCGCCGCTTTGTCGCGGACGCCTCGCACGAGCTGCGCAGCCCGATCGCCTCGCTCCGCACCCAGCTCGAAGTGGGCGACGCGCACCCGGAGTTGCTGGACGTCCCGGGCGCGGTCGCCGACACCGTACGGCTCCAGCAGCTCGCCGCCGACCTCCTGCTGCTGGCGCGGCTGGACGCGGGGGAGCGGCCGGGGCAGGCCCGCTTCGACCTGGGCGACCTGGCCGCCGAGGAGATCGCCGCGCGCACGACGGACCGCGTGAAGGTGTGCCTGGAGGCGCGGGAGGCCGGGGCGGACGAGGCGCTCGAAGTGACGGGCAGCCGGGGGCAGTTGGCGCGGGTCCTCGGCAATCTCCTGGACAACGCCCAGCGGCACGCCGCGTCGGCGGTCACCGCCTCCGTCCACCGGCGGGGCGGCCGGATCGTGCTGGCGGTCGCCGACGACGGTCCTGGCGTGCCGGAGGCGGAGCGGGAGCGGGTCTTCGAGCGGTTCGTACGGCTGGACGACGCCCGCGCCCGCGACGACGGCGGCGCGGGCCTCGGCCTCGCCATCGCCCGCGACGTGGCCCGCCGCCACGGCGGCACGCTCACGGTCACCCGGGCGCCCGCGGGCGGCGCCCTCTTCGAGCTGGCACTGCCCCCGGCGTGAGGAGGCCCGGTTCGCGCCGGGCGTCCCCCCATCCACCGGTCAGAGCTTGCCGCGCCGCCCGCGCAAATGCTCGGCGACCGGCGTGAGCGACGCGCTCAGGGCCGCCAGCGCCTCGGGCGACAGCAGGTCGATGAAGTGCTTCCGTACGGAGTCGACGTGGAAGGGCGCGACCTTCTGCATGGTCTCCATGCCCGCGTCCGTCAGCACCGCGAACAGACCGCGCCGGTCCGACTCGCAGTTCTCCCGGCGCACCAGGCCGGCCGTCTCCATCCGCGTGATCTGGTGCGAGAGGCGGCTCTTCGACTGGAGTGTGGCGGCGGCGAGGTCACTCATCCGCATCCGCCGTTCCGCGGACTCGGACAGATTGACCAGGATCTCGTAGTCGTTCATGGTCAGGCCGAACGGTTGGAGATCCTTCTCCAGCTGATGGGTCAACAGTCTGTTGACATCCAGGTGCGTGCGCCACGCGCATTGCTCAGCCTCGGTCAGCCAGCGGGTTTCCGTCTCGGTCTCCATATGAGCATTCTACCTAAGAAGTTGAATTTTGGACGAATCCTCGGTGGTGACGTGCCGCACCCGCCCACGGCATTCCCCGAGGCGTCCCGGGGGAAACGGCGCAGACGTTCGACGTCACCCTCCGTAGACTACCTCTCACAGACCGAAGCGGCGCTGGAGATCCCCCAGCTGACCGGGCAACCGGGGAGCGGCGCCCTGTTGACCCGCGCCGGGACCATGCCCGGGCACACCGGGCCCGCCGCCCGGCACCCCCGCCTGCTGGGGCACCGCGCCTGTCGGCTGCTCGGCCATCAGGACCTCGGTCGACTGGAGCAGGACCGTCCCCGCGCCGACGAACTCGAACTGGTGCTCCTCGCCGGACGCCCCGCCGATCCCCGTCATGGCCCGCAGTCCGCCCAGCAGACCGGTCATGTACCCGTGGTCGTAGTGGTGGCAGGGGGACGGACAGTCCGCCCAGCCCACCAGCGCCTGCGGATCCACCTTGAGCGGCGGCTCCATGAAGACCACGGGCCCGTTCGACGCGGCCACGAACTTCCCCGTACCGATCAGGGTCAGGAAGCCCGGCACGATCGACTGCTTGAGGGCCAGCGTGGGCTGGTACGCCAGCAGGTTCCCGGAACGGATCGTCAGATTCCCGTCCGCCAGGTCGTACGAGTTCACGTCGAAGGCCCGGTCGGCGAGCAGCATCTTCCCGCTGCCCTCCGCCACCACCCAGTCCGCCGCGTGCAGCGGCGAGTGGAAGCTCGTCCGCAGCAGCCCCTCGAACCGGCCGTGGCCGATCCCGTTGAAGTCGATGCGCCCGTAGTAGGCGATCATCTTGCCCTTCTGGAGGAACCACTGGCTCCCCTTGAGCTCCACGCAGAAGGTGTACGCGTTGACGTTGTCGTCGCTCGGCAGCGTCATCGGGTCATGGATCACGGGCCCGTTCACAGCTTCTCCTCCGACGCCTGGACGTACACCGCACCGTTGCCGCTCAGCTCCAGCTGGAACGCCTCGCCCGAGCCGCGCCCCACCATGTCGCGCCAGCCGAGGGCGGTGGAGAGCTTGTTCCGTACGTCCCCGTGGTGGGCGACGTACGCCTGCGGGTCCACATGGACCGGACGGCCCGGCGTGATCGGCACCTCGATCACCCCGCCGTGTGCCATGACCGCGACCGCGCCGTGGCCCTTGAGGGTGGTGGTGAAGAGCCCCTGTCCGGTCACCTGGCCGCGCACCATGCCCATGACCCCGCCCTGCGAGCCCATGAACATCGTGCCCTGCTGGAGCGTGCCGTCGAAGGCGAGCAGCCGGTCGGCCTCGACGTACAAGGTGTCGCCGGTCAGCCCGATCACCTGGATGTGGTGGCCGCCGTGCCCGAACATCACCGTGCCGTTGCCCTCGACGGTCATCAGCGGCGCCGCCTCGCCCGCCACCCGCCGGCCGATCATCGAGGCCAGGCCGCCCTGGCCGCCCTGCATGTTCGGGGTGAAGCTGACCTCGCCGCGGTACGCGAGCATCGCGCCGCGCTGGCTGAACATCTTCTGGCCGGGCAGGACGGTCGCCTCGACCATCTTCGAGTTGATCTCACGGAACGGCATCAGACGTCACCCCCGATGGTGTTCCGCTCGCTCGGCTGCACGTACACGAGCCCGTCGCCCTCGAAGCGGATCTGGAAGGCCTCGCCCGAGCCCTCGCCCATCAGTGTCCGGAAGGTCACGCCGGACTGGAAGTTCTGCTGGAGGTTGCCCTGGTGCGCGATGTACGCGCCCGGGTCGACCGAGAGCGGGTACTGCGGGGTCACCCGCAGGACGACCGCCGGGCCGTCGGACATGATCGCCGCCTGGCCCGTGCCCTCGACGGTGGTGGTGAACAGGCCGTTGCCCGTCGCGCCCCCGCGCAGACCGGTGAACGACGTGCCCGTACGGAGGCCCGCGTCCGTGCAGAGCAGGTTGCTGGACTCCACGTACAGCTTGTCGCCGTGCAGCGAGACGAGGTTGATCTCACTCGCCCGGTCGGCGAAGTAGCAGGTGCCCTGGCCCTTCACCTCCATCATGACCATCTGTTCGCCGGTCAGCCGGCGGGTCACCATCCCGCGGATCCCCTCACCGCCGCCGGACATCTTCTTGAAGGCCATCTGGCCGTCGTACGCGACCATCGAGCCGTTCTTCGCCTTCACCGCGTCGCCGGACATGTCGACGGCGAGCACCTTGCTGCCTTGCAGTCGGAACTGAGCCACAGGACGACGGTAGTCGGCCGGGGTCCCCCGGGAACAGAGCATCCAGGCTCTTCCCCTCCCTGACCGGACCCTGATAAAGCGGCGACCGGACCCTGATAAAGCGGCGCGGGGGCGGCCTGCGACAATGGGGCGGCGCTTGTGCACGCATTCACAAGATCCCATTACAACGACGAAGGTGCCTGCCTCGTGGACATCAAGACCGCCTCCGCCCTTCACCGCCTCCGCCTGGTCTCCGCGCCCGAGGCCGTGTCCTTCCTGCTGCTGCTCGTCTGCTCGGTGCTCAAGCGCACGACGGACTTCAACGCCGTCCCGGCGATGGGCATGATCCACGGTGTGCTCTTCATCCTGTACGTGGTCTTCTGGGCCCTCGCGTGGCAGCGCACCCGGTGGTCCTTCGGGACGGCCGCCCTCTACTTCATCCTCTCCGTCCTGCCGACCGGCGGCTTCTTCGCCGAGCGCAAGCTCAAGCGCGCCGCCGACGACGAGGTCGCCTCGCGCATCCGCGGGGAAGCTAAGGTCGGCGCATGATCGTTGCCTTCTCCGTCTCGCCCGTCGGTGCCGGTGAGGACGTCGGCGAGTACGTCGCCGACGCCGTCCGTATCGTCCGCGAGTCCGGCCTGCCGAACCGTACCGACGCCATGTTCACCTCGATCGAGGGCGAGTGGGACGAGGTGATGGACGTCGTCAAACGGGCCGTCGCCGCCGTCGAGGCCCGCTCCCCTCGCGTCTCGCTCGTCCTCAAGGCCGACATCCGACAGGGCGTCACCGACGGTCTGACGTCCAAGGTCGAGACGGTCGAACGCCACCTCGCGGGCTGACCCCCGTAGACCTCGCGGACTGACCCCTACTCCACCCGGGGCCAGTCCGCCCTTTACGCCACCCGCTCGGCCCGTCTCCAGTCGACACGCCGGTCGATCTCCCTTTTTGTGGGGGTATCGACCTTGCTGATCAGCTGGAGGCACCGTGCGGCCCGAAGGCTACGACTACGACAGCCACAGTTGCCTGTCCGGTCCCCTCATGGAACCGGACCCGGCGGCCGTCTACCGGGTGGGGTACCGGAGTCTGCTGGCCAAGGAGCCGCACCGAATACGCGCCATCCTCCTGATGACCCTGGCGCCGCTGCTCTCGGGCGTCCTGCTGCTCTACCTCGTGTGGCCCAGCCACCGCACCGAGCGGGAGGGCGGCCAGCGCTGGCTCATCGCCTTCGACCACGTGATGCTCGTGTCGATCGGGCTCATCGCCTTCTTCATGCTGGTGAACGTGGCCTCGGTCGCCCACGCCACCCTCGTCGCCAGGGACCCCGTCCCCGTCCCCGCCGAGGTCGGCACCCGCGTCGCGTTCCTCACCACGTACGTCCCCGGCAAGGAACCGCTCTCCATGGTGCGGGCCACCCTCGAAGGGGCCGTGAGCCTGCGTCACCAGGGCCTCCTGGACATCTGGCTGCTGGACGAGGGCGACGACCCGCAGGCGCGGGCGCTCTGCGAGGAGCTGGGGGTCTGGCACTTCACCCGGAACGGCGTACCGGAGTGGAACCGCGCCAAGGGCGCCCACAAGGCGCGTACCAAACACGGCAACTACAACGCGTGGCTCGCCCGGCACGGCGACGACTACGACTTCTTCGCCTCCGTCGACACCGACCACGTACCGCTGCCCAACTTCCTGGAGCGGATGCTGGGCTTCTTCCGCGACCCGGACATCGCCTTCGTCGTCGGACCGCAGGTGTACGGGAACTACACCTCGCCCGTCACCAAGGCCGCCGAGTCCCAGCAGTTCCTCTTCCACGCGCTGATCCAGCGGGCGGGCAACCGCTACCACGCGCCGATGTTCGTCGGCACGAACAACGTCGTACGGATCACCGCCCTCAAGCAGGCCGGCGGCCTCTTCGACTCGATCACCGAGGACATGGCGACCGGGTTCGAACTGCACCGCAGGAAGAACCCCCTCACGGGCCGGTTCTGGCGTTCCGTCTACACCCCCGACGTGCTCGCGGTCGGTGAGGGCCCCGCCTCCTGGACCGACTTCTTCACCCAGCAGCTGCGCTGGTCCCGGGGCACGTACGAGACGCTCCTCAAGCAGTACTGGAAGGCACCCTTCCGGATGCCGCCGGGCCGGCTCGTCAGCTACACGCTGATGCTCGTCTACTACCCGATGACGGCGGTCAACTGGTTCCTCGGGATCCTCAGCTGCGTCCTGTTCCTCTGGCTGGGCGCCTCGGGGACCCAGGTCTCGTCCTCGGTCCTGCTGATGCTCTACAGCGACGCCGCCGCCTTCCAGGTCGGCCTCTACCTCTGGAACCGGCGGCACAACGTCTCGCCCCACGAGCCCCGGGGCTCGGGCGGCCTCGCCGGGATGGCGATGTCCGCGCTCTCCGCCCCGATCTACCTCAGGTCGCTCGGCTCGGCGGTGCTGCGCACCCGTGGCCGCTTCGTGGTCACGCCCAAGGGCGGCGAGACCACCACCGACCGGCTGATGACCTTCCGGATCCACCTCTTCTGGGCCGCCGTGCTGGTCAGCTCGCTCATCGCGTCCGTCTGCCTGGGGCACACCCACGCGGCGATGCGCACCTGGGCCGTCCTGGCCCTCGCGATAGCGCTCGCGCCGGTCGCGATCTGGGCGGGGACGGTACGGCGCGACCGGCGCGCGGCCGACCTCGCGGCCCGTCCGGTGGCCACCGCCCCGGGTCCGGTCACCGCCCCGGGTCCGGTCATCACCCTGGATCCGGTCACCGTCCCGGATCCGGTCCCGGCGGCGCCGCCCGGCGAGGAGCCCGCGCCGGCGCTCGCCCCGACGCTCGCCTCGACGACAACTGGAGGAACTGAGTCATGAGGTACCGGTACCGGCCGACGGACAAGTTCAGGAAGACGCTGCTGGGCGGCGGGGCACTGGTGGTCCTCGCGGGGCTCAACGCCCCCGCCGCGCTCTCCTTCGCGGGGGAGAAGTACCACGCGTACAAGATCTCGCAGCCCGGCTACAAGCAGCGGTACGGCTCCTGGGACCTGCTCGACGTGCCGGAGGAGTTCCGTACGAACGCGATCCACGCGGCCCTGCTGCACACCGGCAAGGTCCTGATCATCGCGGGCTCGGGCAACAGCCAGAAGAAGTTCGACAAGGGCTCCTTCGACACCATCCTCTGGAACCCGGCGGACAACAGCTTCCGCAAGATTCCCACCCCCGAGGACTTCTTCTGCTCGGGCCACTCCCAACTGCCCGACGGGCGGCTGCTGGTGGCCGGCGGCACGGCGCGGTACGAGGTGCTCGACGGAGAGGTCGACCGGGCGGGCGGCGGGATGCGGGTCAAGAACGAGAACCCGGACAGGGCCGTCACCTTCAAGAAGGGCACGCGCTTCCGCTCCCCCTCGGGGGTCGAGTACGTCAGCAGGTTCGACGTCACCGTGCCCAAGGCGAAACGGCAGTTCAAGATCTCGTACGCGCGCACCGGCCGGATGATGCCGTGGAGGACGAAGGTGACGGCGGGCGAGGCGCGCGTCTTCGTGGAGGCGGCGAAGGCGGGTCCCGAGGCGCTGACGACCGAGGCGGCGCAGTACGAGATCCTCGGCCTCAAGGGCAAGGACGCCGACAACCTGTACGGCCTCGCGCAGAAACTCACCACGGAGAAGCAGGACTTCCAGGGCATCAAGGCGGCGTACGAGTTCGACCCCAGGGCCGAGAAGTACATCCCCGTCAGCCCGATGAAGGAGGCCCGCTGGTACCCGACGCTGGTGACCCTGGACGACGGCAAGGTGCTCGCCGTCTCCGGGCTCGACGACGTGGGCGCCGTACTGACCGGGGACAACGAGATCTACGACCCGGCGACCAAGAAGTGGTCCAAGGGGCCGACCCGCTACTTCCCCACCTACCCCGCGCTGTTCCTCACGAAGGGCGGCAAGCTCTTCTACTCCGGTTCCAACGCCGGGTACGGGCCCGCCGGGAAGGGCCGGCAGCCGGGCGTGTGGGACGTCAAGAAGAACACCTTCGCCCGGGTCAACGGACTCACGGACGTCGACCAGACCGAGACGTCGGCCTCGCTGATGCTGCCGCCCGCGCAGGACCAGAAGGTGATGATCCTGGGCGGCGGCGGGGTCGGCGAGTCGTCGCTGGCGACCTCCCGTACGGCGATCGTCGACCTCAAGCGGGACAACCCCGGCTTCGAGAAGGGTCCCTCGCTGCCACAGGGCACGCGCTACCTGAGCAGTGTGCTGATGCCGGACGACTCCGTCTTCACCACCGGCGGATCCTCGGACTACCGGGGGCGTTCGGCCAGCGACATCCACAAGGCGCAGTTCTACGACCCGCCGCGCAACGCGTTCCGGCGGGCCGCCGACCCGACGGTGGGGCGCAACTACCACTCCGAGGCGCTGCTGCTCCCCGACGGCCGGGTGGTCACCTTCGGCTCGGACCCGCTCTTCGACGACGAGGACAACACCAAACTCGGCACGTTCGAGCAGCGGGTGGAGATCTACACGCCGCCGTACCTGCACGGGGGCGGGGACAAGAACCGCCCGGTGCTGGGGAAGGGGCCGGCCGCGCTCGTCGCGGGCGGGCGGGCGACCTTCCCGACGGCGGACGCGGACCGGATCGCCAAGGCCCGGCTGATGCGGCCGAGCGCGGTGACGCACACGACGGACGTGGAGCAGCGCTCGATCGCCCTGACGCTGACGAAGGGCGCGGGAGAGGTGACGGTCGAGGTGCCGAAGGACCCGACGCTGGTGCCGCCGGGCTGGTACATGCTGTTCGTCACGGACGCGGACGGGGTGCCGTCGGAGGCGAAGTGGCTGAAGGTGGGGTGAGTGTCCTGCCGGGTCGTGCGCGCGTGCGGGTTCAGCTCTTCGCCCTCCTGGCCAGCCCCAGGGCGTAGTCCGGCCACCACGTGCCGGCGGCCGGGCCGCCCCGGCAGGGGCCGTCCGACTCGCCGGGGCGCTTGATCCACAGATAGGCGTCGACCAGTTTGTCGCCGGTCCGGGTGGTCGGGGGTGTGCCGAGCGCCCGTCCCGGCGGATTGCACCACGCCTGGGCACGGTCGCCGGGCAGCGGTCCCTGGCCGTTACGGCTGGTGTCGACGGTGAAGTGGGCGCCGCCGAGCAGGGCGGAGAGCCGGGCGCCGAACGCCCTGACCGTGTCGTTCGACTGGAAGTTCGACACATTGAGGGAAAAGCCGTCGGCGGCGTTGACGCCGGCCCGCTCCAAGGGGCCCGCGAGCCGGGCCGGGTCGGAGATCCAGGCCGGATTGCCCGCGTCGAGGTAGACGCGGGTGCGCGGCTGCTGCTTGAGCCGGCTGACCGCCTGGGCCAGCAGCGTGTAGCGCTCCTCGTGGTGTTCGGCCGGCGTGCAGCCGTCCGCGAGGTGCGCGATCGCGTCGGGCTCCAGGATCACCACGGCCGGGGCGCCGCCGAGGGCGGTGGCGAAGGAGTGGACCCAGTTCCGGTACGCGGAGGCGTCGGGGGCGCCGCCCGCCGAGTAGAGGCCGCAGTCGCGGTGGGGGATGTTGTAGGCGACGAAGACCGGGGTGCGCCCGTCGGCGGCGGCGCCCCGTACGGCGTGCTCGACCTGCGGTACGGGGTTGTCGCCGGACGGCCACACGGCGACCGGGCGCTCGGCGATCCGTCGCAGGGCCTGGGCGTCGGCGGCGCGGCCCCGCCGCTCCCATCGCGCGACCTGGCGGGCCGCCTCGCTGTCGGGGTCGACCCAGAACGGCGACGCCCCGTCCGGGGCCGCCTCGCCGTGGCCGACGGAGGAGCCGCCGCGCTGGGCGTCTCCGTCGCCGGCCTCCGGGGACGACGAACACCCGCCCAGTGCCAGGGCGAGGACGAGGGCGACGATCGAGGCGGCGGTGATGGGTGAGCGCGGTCTGCGGCCGGACATCCAGCCCCCTCGGGCGATAACGGCGACGATGACGATGACGATGACGATGACGATGACGATGATGACGACGCCGACGCCGACGACGTATGACGTACGACAGGTCCGGCACATCGTGACATAACGGTCAGTCAGGGAGGGGCTGCGACACCGCGAGGGTGATGCCCAGCGGGGTCCGCTCGTAGAGCACCTGGTGGCCGTACCGCCGCGAGGTCAGCAGCCCGGACTCGCGCAGCACCGAGAGATGCGCGGAGACGGAGGAGGGCGCGAGGCCGAGCCGGTGCGCGAGCGCGGTGGTCCCGGCGGGCTCGTCCAGGGCGCACAGGACGTCGGCGCGGGCGCGGCCGAGCAGCCGGGCGAGGACGTCGGGCGTACGGTCGGCGGCCTCCGTCCACAGCCCGCCGATGCCGCGTGCGGGGTAGATCAGGGCGGGCTGCCAGGGCGCCTCGTACCCGCTGACGACCCGGGGCCAGCAGAAGACACTCGGCATCAGGACGAGCCCCTGGCCACCGAGCACCCGGACGTGGTCGCCGTGCGTCCCGACGATGGTGAGCGTGGCGCCGCCGCCGGACGCGCCGTCCGGGGTGGCCTCGCCCCACCTGAGCTGCGGGCTCAGCTCCCCGAGCAGCCGCTCGAAGCCGCCGTCCGCCAGCCGGCGCGAGTGGTAGGCCACATCGGCTTCCAGCAGCGCGCGCAGCCGTGGCCACTCCGGCTCGATCAGCGCCTGCCACGCCCGCTCCAGCAGATCGGCCAACTCCCGTACGGCCCGCGCGGGATCGGCCAGCATCGCGCGACCGGCCGGGGTGCCGGCCGCGCCGGGGGTGTCGGCGAGGGCGAGCGCGATGTCGGTGCGGGCGGCCTCGGGGGAGGTGGCCCGTACGCCCTCGATCTCCTCCTCGAAGGACGCGAGGGCGCTGAGCGGCGCCGGGCAGAGGAAGTCGGGATTGTGCCCGGCGTCGGGCATCAGGAGGTACAGCGGCCCCAGATCGATCCCGGCCGCCGCGTCCCGCACCCGCCGGAGCCAGGGCAGGTGATAGCCGTGCCGCTCGGGCCGCGCGAGGGTCCGTACCGCTTCCTGCGTCTCCCAGAGCGGGGAGACGGCGAACCGGAAGCGGAGCAGATCGCTCTCGCCGAAGTGAAGGTGAAAGGGCATGGCCTGATCGGCTCCGGAGGTGTCGGGGGGCCAGAAGATTCGCCCGTACCCGAAAGTCTACCGACCCCGGACCCACCCCGGGCAGTCTGCGACCATGCCCGCCAAGAAGGACACAGCACCCACCACCGCCGCCCCCCGTGGGTACCGCGCCGTCTTCGCCGTCCGCGAGTTCAGGTTCGTCTTCGCCGCGCACCTCCTCTCCCTCCTCGGCGTCGTCGTCAGCGAGATCGCGCTGACCGTCCTCGTCTACGACCTCACCGGCTCCCCGTTCCTGAGCGCCCTCACCTTCGCGCTCGGGCTGCTGCCGTACCTGTTCGGCGGGATCCTGTTCGCCGGGGTCGCCGACCGGTACCCGGCCCGGCGGACGCTCGTGACCTGCGACCTGATCTGCGCGGCCTGCGTCGCGGTGATGGTGCTGCCCAGCACCCCCGTCGCCGGCCTGCTCGCGCTGCGGTGCGCGGTGGCGGCGGTCTCGCCGGTCTTCACCGGGACCCGGATGGCCGCGCTCACCGACATCCTCGGCGAGGGGGACCTCTACGTCCTCGGCCGCTCCCTCCTGCGGATCGTCTCGCAGAGCGCCCTGCTCGCGGGCTACGGCGTCGGCGGGGTGCTCCTCGCCGTCATCCCGGCACGCGGCGCGATCGGCGTCACCTTCGGTACGTTCCTCTGCTCGGCCGCCCTCCTGCGGCTCGGCACCCGCAAGCGCCCGGCCCGCAAGGCTGCCGGGAAGAGCGCCGGGAAGAGCGCCACCGGAAACCGGGCGGACAAGCCCCACGGCATGATGCGCGAGTCCCTGGCGAGCGCCGGCTTCCTCCTCCGCGACCGCCGCATCCGCGTGCTGCTCCTGCTCTTCTGGATCCCCGCGATGTTCGTCGTCGCCCCCGAAGCCCTCGCCGCCCCGTACGCCGACGCCATCGACGCCGGCCCCGCCGCCCTCGGCCTGATGATGTGCGCCATGCCGGTCGGCCACATCTCGGCGGAGCTGTACGTCGGTACGGCACTGTCGCCACGCGCCCGCAGCCGTATCGTCCTGCCCGTCGCCGCCCTCGGCCTCGTACCCCTGCTCGTCTACGCGGCCCGCCCCGGCCTCGGCTGGGCCCTGCCCGCGCTCGCCCTCTCCGGCGTCGGCGCCGCGTACGTCATCGGCCTCGACCAGTGGTTCGTCGCCGCCGTCCCCGAGGAGCGGCGCGGCAGCGCGATGACCCTGCTCACCGCCGGTCTGATGACGATCCAGGGCCTCGGCATGGCAGTGGCCGGGGCCGCCGCCGAGTTCTTCCCCGTCCACCACGTCGTCGCCTGGTCCGGTGGCATCGGCACCGTGTGCTGTCTGCTGCTCGTACGGGAGGCGCGCAGGACCGCCCCGGAGGCCGGGGCGACCGAAGTGCGAGACGGGTCGGGCCGGCAAGTGACCACTGGGTAAGGTCGTGGCCGTGTCAAAGCCGCTCAGCCTTCCCTTCGACCCGATCGCCCGCGCCGACGAACTCTGGCAGCAGCGCTGGGGTCCGGTGCCCTCCATGGGGGCGATCACCTCGATCATGCGCGCCCACCAGATCCTGCTCGCCGAGGTCGACGCCGTCGTCAGACCGTACGAACTCACCTTCGCCCGCTACGAGGCACTGGTGCTGCTCACCTTCTCCAAGGCCGGCGAACTGCCGATGTCGAAGATCGGCGAGCGGCTGATGGTCCACCCGACCTCCGTCACCAACACGGTGGACCGGCTGGTGAAATCGGGTCTGGTCGACAAACGGCCCAACCCCAACGACGGTCGTGGCACCCTCGCTTCCATCACCGACAAGGGCCGCGAGGTGGTCGAGTCCGCCACGCGCGACCTGATGCGGATGGACTTCGGCCTGGGCGCGTACGACGCCGAGGAGTGCGCCGAGATCTTCGCGATGCTGCGCCCGCTGCGGGTCGCGGCGCAGGACTTCGAGGACGAGTAGGGCCCCCACGAGAGGCGACCAGCGGCCCCGGGAGGCGACAGGCGCCCCCCG
Source organism: Streptomyces sp. NPDC087420 (assembly GCF_044744165.1). Classification (NCBI taxonomy): domain Bacteria; kingdom Bacillati; phylum Actinomycetota; class Actinomycetes; order Kitasatosporales; family Streptomycetaceae; genus Streptomyces; species Streptomyces sp. NPDC087420. Next base: position 109,588 of record NZ_JBIUXU010000011.1, on the reverse strand, counting down.
CGAAGATCGCCCGGAACGTGCCGGTTACGCTGAGTGCCATGAAACGAAGCGTGCTGACCCGCTACCGGATCATGGCCTACGTGACCGGCGTGCTGCTGGTCCTGCTGACTCTCGGCGTGATCGCCAAGTACGTGCTGGACATCGACGGCGCCAGCGGCTTCACGAGCGTCGTCGGTATCGCGCACGGCTGGCTCTACATCCTCTACCTGGTCTTCGCCTTCGACCTGGGCGCCAAGGCCAAGTGGCCGGTCAAGCGCCAGATCTGGGTGCTGCTCGCCGGTACGGTCCCCACGGCCGCGTTTTTCGTGGAGCGCAGGGTCACCCGGGAACTGGAGTCCAGGATCACCGAGGAAGCCCCCCTCACGGCGAAGGTGTAACCCCCACGCCCCACCGCGATCCGCCCTACGCTTGACCCCGCGTTCGCAGCGCGGGCGACAGCCGTCGGGGGGAGCTGAGTCGTGGGCATCGGTGACTTTGTCAGTGACATCACGCCGGACGTGGTGGAGGACGCGGTCGAGGACGGCGTCGAGTGGGCCGGTGACCGGGTCGAGGACGCCGGGAACTGGACCGCCGACCGGCTGGACGACGCGGGCTGGGAGTCCGGTGCAGATTGGGTACGGGACAAGTCCCGGTCGCTCGCGAACCGGATGGGTGCCGAGGTCGACGAGCTGGATCTCGGGCAGACCGAGGACAAGACGAAGCTGATCCACGGATCACCGTCGGAACTCCGCTCCACCGCCTCTCATCTCAAGGACTTCCAGACCGCCTTCGACAACGTCGGCAAAGGGTTGGGCGGTCTGGACTCCGCCTCGCTCAAGGGCCAGGCGGCCGACGCGTTCCGGGCGACGGTCGCGATCGAGCCGCCGAAGTGGTTCAAGGGCGCGGACGCGTTCGAGAAGGCCGGGGCCGCCCTGGAAGCGTTCGCGGGGACGGTGGAGTGGGCGCAGGGGCAGGCGCAGGCGGCGATCGACAAGTGGAAGGCCGGGACGAAGGCCTCCGAGGAGGCGCGGGACGCGCACAACGCCAAGGTCGACACCTACAACAAGGCCGCCGACGCGTACAACGCCAAGCCCGCCGACCAGCGCGACCCCGCCACCCTGCCGCCGAAGCCGGGCGAGTTCAGCGATCCGGGTACGGCCCGGATGCGGGAGGCGCAAGAACTCCTGGCCGAGGCCCGCCGCCAGCGCAACACCGCCGCCGAGACCGCCCGTACCGCTGTGCGGGCCGCCCGTGACACCGCGCCGCCGAAGCCCTCGTACGCCGAACAGGCCACCGACGGCCTCAATGAACTCAACGTCATGCAGGACCACTTCGGCGGGGGGGATCGTCAAGGGGACGGCCGGGCTGCTGACCTTCGCCCGCAGCATCAACCCCACCGACCCCTACAACCTCACCCACCCCGCCGAGTACGCGCTGTCGCTGAACAACACCGTCGCCGGACTCGTCCAGGTCGCCAACGACCCCTGGGGCGCGGGCAAACAGATGGTCACCGACTTCATGAAGGACCCCGCGGAGGGCTTGGGGCGTCTCGTCCCCGACCTGCTGATGACCGCCGCGACCGGCGGGGCGGGCGCCGGGGTCAAGGGCGCACGGACCGCCAAGGAACTCGCCGACCTCGCCGCCGACGCCAACCGCGCCCGCCGCGCCTTGGACGACGTACCCAAGGGCACCCACAACCGCCCCGACGGCGAACGTACGACCACCGGCACCGACCCCGTCGACCTCGCGTCGGGCCGGATGTTCCTGCCGCAGACCGATGTGGTGCTGCCGGGGATCCTCCCGCTGGTCTTCACCCGCCGCGTCGAATCCGGTTACACCTCAGGCCGCTTCTTCGGCCCGTCCTGGTCCTCCACCGCCGACGAACGCCTGGAGATCGACGCCACCGGCGTCATCCACGTCACCCCCGACGGCCTCCTGATCACCTACCCCCGCCCCGTCCCCGGCCTCCCCACCCACCCGGAGACCGGCACCTCACGCAGCACCCTCAGCCGTGACGAGCGGGGCGACTACACCCTCACCGACCCCGACAGCGGTCTGACGCGCCACTTCACCGCCCCACCCGCCACCGAACCGGGCGGCGACGGCGACGCCTGGCTCGTCCAGATCACCGACCGCAACCACCACACGATCACCCTCGACCGCACCGACGACGGCACCCCCCAGGCGATCGTCCACTCCGCCGGCCACCACCTGACGCTGACCACCACAGACGGCCGCATCACCGCCCTGACCCTCGCCGGAACGAACGGCGAAGCGCCGCCTCGGCCCGTCATGTCGTACGGCTACACGGACGGCAACCTCACCACCGTCACCAAGCCCTCCGGCGCCGCCCTCACCTTCACCTACGACACCCGCCGCCGCGTGACCGCCTGGATCGACTCCAACAACCGGCGCTACGACTACGCGTACGACGACCAGGACCGTACGGTCGCCGAGGGCGGCGAGGCGGGACACGTACAACTCACCCTCGCGTACACCGACCCGGACCCCGCCACAGGCCACCGCACCACCACCCTCACCACCGCCCAGGGCCACACCACCCACCACCTCATCGGCCCCGGCAGCCGCGTCCTCGCCACCACCGACCCCCTCGGCCACACCACCCGCCACACCTACGACACCCGGGGCAACCCGCTCACCCGCACCGACCCCCTGGGCCGCACCACCGTCTTTTCGTACGACGAGAACGGCCGGCTCTCCACCGTCACCCGCCCCGACGGCAGCGAAGTGCGCTGTACGCGGGACGGGTTCGGCCGGCTGACGGAGTTCACCGGCCCCGACGGCGCCCGCCGGAAGCAGGAGTTCGACGAGCGCGGCAACCGGACCGCCCTCACCGACGCCGCCGGGCAGACCACCCACTACACGTACGACGCCCACGGCCGTCCCACCACGCTCACCGACGCGTCGGGCGCGGTCACCACCGTGCGCTGCGACCCGTCGGGCTGCCGGTCGAGATCATCAGCCCGGCCGGTGGCGTCACCCGTTACGCACGCGACCCCTTCGGCCGCCCCGTGCGCATCACGGACCCGCTGGGCGCGGTCACGCTCCTGGAGTGGACCCCCGACGGCGAACTCGCCCGCCGTACCGGCCCGGACGGCGCGACCGAGTCCTGGACCTACGACGGCGAGGGCAACCGCACCAGCCACACGGACGCCGTCGGCGGCACCACCCGCTTCGCGTACGGCCACTTCGACCTCCTCGTGTCCCGGACGGGCCCGGACGGCGCGCGCCACGAGTTCGACCACGACGCGGGCCTCCGCCTGACGCGGGTCACGGACCCGCAGGGCTTGATTTGGTCCTACAGCTACGATCCGGCCGGTCGGCTGATCTCCGAGACCGACTTCGACCGGCGCACGGTCAGCTACACCCTGGACCCGGCCGGGCAGCTCACGGCCCGGACCAACGCACTCGGTGAGACCATCGCCTACACCCACGATCCGCTCGGTCGGGTGACCGGGAAGAACGCCTCGGGCGAGGCGACCACGTACGCCTACGACCCGGCCGGGCGCCTGGTCCACGCCGTCGGTCCCGACAGCGAGCTGCTCTACCAGTACGACCAACGAGGCCGCGTCAAGACGGAACTGGCCGACGGCCGCGCCACGACGTACGCGTACGACACCCTGGGGCGTCGCACCCGGCGTGTCACCCCCACCGGCCAGGTCACCACCTACGGGTACGACAGCGCGGGCCGTCCCACCCATCTGACCGCCGGCGGCCACCGCATCGCCTTCACCCACGACGCCGCCGGCCGCGAACTGGAACGCGCCGTCGGCGACCACCTCACTTTCACCTCCGCCTGGGACGACGCCGGCCGTCTGGCCACCCAGCAACTCGCCACCGGTGCCCGCACCCTGAACCGCCGCACCTACACCTACCGCGCCGACGGTCACCTGATCGCCCTGGACGACACCCTGCGCGGCACGCAGCGCTTCGACCTGGACCCGGCGGGCCGGGTCACGACGGTCACGGCCGCCGACTGGACCGAGAAGTACACCTACGACGCGGTCGGGAACCAGACGTCGGCCTCCTGGCCGTCCGCCCACGCGGGGTATGAATCCACAGGCCCCCGCGCCTACAGCGGCACCACCCTCACCCGTGCCGGAGCCGTCCGCTACGAGTACGACGCGGCCGGCCGTATCACCCTGCGCCAGAAGACCCGTCTGTCCCGCAAGCCCGACACCTGGCGCTACACCTGGGACGCGGAGGACCGCCTCACCGCTGTCACCACCCCCGACGGCACACGGTGGCGCTACCGTTACGACCCTCTCGGCCGCCGTACGGCCAAACAGCGTCTCGCCGACGACGGCCGGACCGTCGCCGAGGAGACCCGGTTCACCTGGGACGGTACGGTCCTGGCCGAACAGACCACGACCCACCCCGACCGGCTCCCTCACCCGGTCACGCTCACCTGGGACCACCGGGGCCGTACGCCCCTCGCCCAGACCGAGCGACTGTCCGACGAGACCACCCAGCGCGAGATCGACAGCCGTTTCTTCGCCATCGCCACCGACCTCGTCGGCACCCCTACCGAACTGGTCGACGAAGCCGGCGACATCGCGTGGCGCACCCGCGCCACACTCTGGGGCACGACGACCTGGGCCAGGACCGGCGCCGCGTACACCCCCCTCCGCTTCCCCGGCCAGTACCACGACCCCGAAACCGGCTTCCACTACAACCATCACCGCTACTACGACCCGGAAACCGCCCGCTACACCACCCCCGACCCCCTCGGTCTCGCACCCGCCCCCAACCCCGTCACCTACGTCCACAACCCGCACACCTGGTCCGACCCTCTCGGGCTGACGCCTTACAGCCCCCGTGACGGAGTGTCGAACCGTGAACGACCTCCGGTGGAAGGCGACTCCAATTACATCGTGGACAATCCTGCCAACTGGGCGGACACCATCACGGATATCGACAGGATCGAGGACGGGATACTCTGGGAGGAGAAGACGGCCACGGGGCAGAATCCGAACATGAGAGTCGAATCATGGGTGGACAAGCACGTCCACAAGAAGCTCGATTCCTATGTCCGGGCAAGGTCTCATCTGGAGGGCTGGGAGAACGCCCCGATCGGTCTCGACTTCGTCCAACCAGGGGCCACCCCCGAATTCGGGAGCGCGGTCGGAGAAGCAGTGGACGCCTGGCGTCGTGACAACCCTGGAGCCGACGTGAGAACACGGTGGTCCTGATGAGTTGCTTCTTCTCCGTCGACGGGGTCGACGTGTGGAATCCTTCGAACAGGGTGGCGAGACTCTTCACCGGTCAGGCTGAAGTGGCCGCCGACGTCTACGGCGTGGGCAGTGGACTGGGGGGGATCGTGGACGACGAGTGCGAAGTCGACCGCGAGATCTTCTCGCAGTTCATCGACACGCTCGTCGCCAAGCATCGGGAATCGAACAATCAAGTGCTCAGGGTTCTGCTTGAGGGGGTGATCCCTGTGGGCCTGGTTCTTCTGGATCGGGCCGGAGAAACGATGGACGGCATGGATGCCGAGGCGATCGCGTATTGGCGGGAGCGTCGCATCACCCTGTCCCGAAGCATGCCTCCCGGCTAAACGGGTCACAGGTCGGCGGCAGGAGCTATGACGCTTCGCGCTCGAGCCAGAAGTAGAACGGGGGATCGACTCCCAAGGTTGATGCCAGCTTTCCTTCCATGACGGCCATGAGGGAACTGTCGTCGACCCGTGCGAAATGGTCGACCCATGGCATGCAGTCATAGACCAGAGCTGCCGTGACCTCGTCGCGGAATTCCATCGACCACATGGAGGCTTCGCCGTTCCCGCAGGGTTCGGTGTTCGAGTAGATTTCGCCGGCCTCGTTCCGGCACAGGAGCGGCTTGACATCGAGCGGGCCGTTGAATTGCTTGCCGTACCAGTTCATTTCTTCAAGCGCGCCGTTGACGGCGTGCCCGGTGGCAAACATCCCACCCCGCCACCTCCCGAGGAGCTCCTGAGTTGTCACTGGGGTCAGACGGGGCCAGAATTCGGTGAGCTGATCGGAGGAAACATGATCGGTTGACCGGAGTTCGTCAAATGCACGTTTGGTCTCCATGCCGAAATTTTACGCCGCGGCCGCGGTTCCGGCCACGGCTTCCGGATCCTCGCATTTGTGATCAGGCCTCGGGCAGACCCCCTGGTGAAAGCCTGAGGGCTGTGCGGCTTCGGGTGTTGGCTTCGGATACTCGGGCGCTGAGTAGTTCGGTGGGGGTCGGGGGGCGGACTCGGGTGGGGTCGGCGTCCCATTCCCGGCCGCCGCCGAGGGGGCGGAGTTGGATGTACGGGCCGACCCCGCCCATGACGATGCCGACGCGGTCGCGGGCGGGGTCGTGGACGGTGTCGCCGACGGCCGGGGGGCCGTCCGTCACCGGGTGGTGCCCTTCACGATCACGGCGGCGAGTGCGAGGGCGACCGGGGCCGAGCAGACGCCCAGGTAGACGAGGGCGTAGGGAGAAGGGCGAGACGGTCGGCGGTCCGGAGGACGTGCAGGCGCTCGATACGTATTACGGGACGCCGGGGTTACTGCTGGCCGTGTGGGAACTGGCCGTGAGTGACAAGGCGCAGTTCCGCGAGCGCTACCGGCGGTACATGGCGCTGGAGGCCGAGGCGGTCAGCCTGTGGCACTTCGCGGTGAGTGTCCCGCCGGGTCTGTTGCAGACGCGGGCTACGCGCGAGAGGGTCTGGCGGGCGACGACGCACCGCCGTTCCGCACGATTCTGTCGGAGGCTGTGCTGCGGACGCCGTTCCGGGATGTGGCCGAGTGGCCCGTCAAGCGCCAGATCTGGGTCCTGCTCGCCGGTACGGTCCCGACGGCCGTGTTCTTCGTGGAACGCAAGGTCACCCGTGAGCTGGAGCCCAGGATCACCGAGGACACCCCCCCTCACGGCGAAGGTGTAACCCCGCTTTCTCCCTCAGCTCGCACCCGAGGTAGGTCCGAGCCTCTCGGTGTCCACCACACGGTCGGTTTCGAGACCGCTCTCGTGGACACCGATCAGCTCGCGGGGGAGCTGTGGAGCATCCTCACCCACCGAGACCCTGCCGAGCTGCCCTTGCGCCCAGGGTTCTGCATGATTTTCGGCCATGGCATCGTCGCGGGAGCCGCCGACTCTCCTTGCTGAGAGGCCTACGGCCGAAGCCCGCTCGCGGGCGCCCACTGTTGCCTTAGGGCTGCCGCAGGAAGCGTGCCGTCGCGCACGGCTGCCCCCGAGAGGGCCTCAACCTCGCGCATTCCCACACAGACCGAACGGCCCCGACCTCGCACGTGTGTTGCCGTCGGCGACAAGGGTCGTGAAAGGCGAAAGCAGGCCAGAGGCCTTGAGTACTCCTTGACGTGTGCCGATCATGGTGGATATTTTGCCTTCACTTTGAAGATCTTGTGACTCCGAAGTGGGGATTTTATGGAGTCGGGGGGCGGTGGGGGATGGGCTCGTCCGTGTGGTCTCGCGGTGTCGGCAGAGCGTTCGTGACTGTGGTTTCGGTCGCGGTCGTCGGGGGTGTGCTGCCGGTGTCCGGCTACGGCGTAGTGGCCCAGGCCGCGTCCACGTCGGCTTCGGAGACCGCGGGGGCGGGGGCTGTCCCGGCGGAGGCTCAGTCTGCTGCGGTCCGGGCGACGGAGTCGGGGGAGCCGGTGGAGGTGCTCTTCGAGCGCACCGAGTACTCCCAGGTGTTCGCACAGCCGGATGGCGGCTTCAAGCTGACCCAGTCGACCACGCCGCAGCGGACGCGGGGCTCGGGCGGTACTTGGCGGGCGGTGGACGCCACTCTGGAGAAGCGTGCCGATGGTCGCATCGCGCCGAAGGGCGCGGTCGCGGACCTTTCCTTCTCCGGCAGGGGGCCGGGTTCCGACATGATCCGGATCGGGGATCGTCAGGGGCGCGCTCTGACCCTGGGGTGGGAACGGGAGTTGCCGGAGCCTGTGCTGGATGGGGATACAGCCACATACCGTGAGGTGCTTCCCGGGGTCGATCTTCTGCTGACCGCGACACCGGAGTCGTACCGCGAGGTGTTGGTGGTCAAGACACCACAGGCGGCGGCGAGTCCGGCACTGGACAGGGTGGTGCTGAACGTTGTGGGCGAGGGCCTCAAGGTCCGGTCCACTGCCAACGGCGGTCTTGTGGCGGCGAATGAGGACGGGGTGGAGGTATTCACCGGGCCGCCGGGACGTATGTGGGATTCCGCTGGCGAGGCGCAGGCTCCGGCCCCTCGGACCCTGAAGGGCTCGAAGGCGGCTACGGCTGAGAGCGACGACGAGGAGACGATCGACCCGTCCGTCGGCCCGAGTGACGGCGACGCTTCGGCCATCATGCCCGTGGAGGTGTCGGACGACAGTGTCGCCGTGGTGCCGGACGGAGAGGTCCTGGCGGGCGAGAAGACGGTCTATCCCGTCTACATCGATCCGGCGGTCGGGATCGGGCACACGTACCGTACGGTCCTGTCCTCGGACGGTGACAGCTTCTGGAAGTTCGATGGTTCCGGCTACGGTATCGGCCGATGCGGCAACAACTCGCAGGGTGCTTGCACCACCGGTGCCTGGTACACGAACCGGATGTACTTCCAGTTCAACTCCGCCAGTTCGCTGAACGGCAAGTACGTGATCGACGCTACGTTCCGGGCCTATGAGACGTGGTCGTTCGACTGCAACGCGGCCTGGGTGGACCTGGAGCGGACGGACGGCATTTCGTCGGGCAGTAAGTGGCCGGGGCCGGGCGGTCCCAAGTCCGACAACACCTGGGATCAGATGGGTGACCAATTGGTCTCGGCCGGCCGCGGCACTGCTTGCTCTCCGGAACAGCCGAACGTGTGGGTCGAGTTCAACGACAATCCGGGTGAGGCGGACGAGAACCTCAACTCCACGGTGCGGAATTTCGCTGACGGCAAGATCGACAATCTCACGCTCATGCTGAAGGCGAAGGACGAGTCGGACGTCACCGCCTGGAAGCGTTTCGACGACAACGCAGAGCTTTCCGTGGATTTCGCCTACCGGCCTGGGGTGCCCACTCGCTATGGACTGTGGCCGGGCAACCCTGGTGCGGACCCGGACGATGTGGTGTGTGCCACGTCGTCGGCGAACCCGATGATCGTGACTCGGGCCGAGCCTTTCGTACAGGCGGCGGTACAGACCAAGGTGGAGAGCAACAAGGGCGAGTCGGAAGGCCTGTTGCAGGCTGAGTGGGTGATGGAGCGGCGACAGGCCGACGGCACGTGGGTAGCCAGCTGGAGCGACTACAAGCCTGACAGCGGATGGGTTCCGGACGGCACCGTGGAGAGCGCGAAAGTTTCCCCACGGGCGGACAAGACAACCTATCGAGTCAAGGCCAGAACCCAGTCGCACTGGAGCATCCCGGGGAAGTCGGGAGACCTCTTCTCGTCGTACACACCCTGGTGCTACCTCAAGATTGATGCGGATCGGCCCAAGGCTCCCGTGGTCACAGCAGTTCAGGGCGGCGTCTACACCCTGTGTGCGACCGAGGACTGTGCGGGGCAGGGAGGTCCCGGCACGCGGGGCAAGCTCCATTTCGCGCAGAACGCGGCAGACACGGACGTCGTGAAGTACGAGTGGCGACTGCCCGGAATGACGAAGACCGACTTCGTCACCGGCTCCAGCGTGGACGATGACATTGTTCCCCTCGTGGCCGGACGGCAGACCTTGCAAGTGCGCGGCTGGGACGCGGGTGGTTCGGGGGAGTGGGGTTACGCCAAGCTCAAGGTGGCCGCTGCCCAAGGTGCCTCCGGCCGCTGGCACTTCGACGACTATCCGGCGGGTTCGCAGGAGAAGCTGGCAAAGGACACCGCGGTCGAAGGCGGCATCCGGCACAACGCCACGCTGTACACCGAAGGCGCCGGCTTCTCCTCGCTGGCGAGGCGTGGTGATGCCGACCAGTCACTGTGGCTGGACAGCTCGGACCCGTCCAGGCAGCAGGCATACGCGGCGACGTCGACACCCGTCCTCAACACCGCTGATTCCTTCACCGTGTCGACCTGGGCGTATCTCACCGACGCCTCGGTCAACCGTGTAGTGCTCGCTCAGCCGGGCAGCGCGGCGAACGCGTTCGCGCTCTACTACTCCACCTCGCTCAAGGCCTGGGTGTTCAATCGCAGCGACCAGGACAGGGCCGGCCCGGTGTTCCTGCGTTCGGTGGCTGACCAGGTGAACCCGCAGCTCAAGGTGTGGACGCACCTGGCGGGCGTGTTCAAGACAGAGGGGGATGACGGAATACCCGACACCGATCCGGGCAACGACACAATCCAGTTGTTCGTCAATGGCCGGCCCCAGGGGCAGCCGGTGAAGCCGGCCGCTTTGTCCTCCACCTACCAGCCCTGGTCCGCCTCCGGCGGCCTGCAGTGGGCCCGCTCGGTCTGGGCCGGCGTCGGGAGTGAGTTCTTCCGAGGCCGACTGGACGAGACGGCCGTGTGGCAGCGGGCTCTGACCGAGGCCGAAATCCGCCTGGACGGTGCTCTCAGGGAGAACGAGTCGCCGGCAACCGAGTTGATGGCGGAGTGGGACGCTTCCGCGTCGACAGGAACTGCCTTGGCGGAGAAGTCGGGCTACCCCTTCGCAGCGATGACCCTCAAGGGACACGCTAAATACGCTGAGACTCCACAACTGCTGACCTTGGACGGCGCCGACAGCTATGCGTCCACCACGGGACCAGCGGTGGACGAGGCCGGGTCTTTCACCGTCAGCGCCCTTACGCGGGTGGACTCTTCGGGGCTGGTCGGCAAACCGGACGGCTACACCGTCACAGTCGCCGCACAGAAGCTCGGCAACGAGGCGTCGTGGGCGTTGAAGCTCATCAAGCTGGCAGACGACGTCGACGGCGACAGCAGACCTGAGTGCCTGTGGCGCTTCGAACGCACCACAGTCGATGCGACCGGCAACAAGACACTCAGCACCCAGGTGTCGTCCACCGCCACGGCTGTGCTGGATGAAGCGGTACAGGTCACCGGGGTGTACAACGCGGCCGAGGAGTTCGCCGACGGCGACATGAGCCGGTTCGGCAAGCTCCACCTGTTCGTCGGAGCCGATGAGCAGGTGGATGAAGCCACCGAGCCGAACTTCCCCCATCCGCAGCAGGGCACAGGCGAACTCGCCATCGGCCGCGCGCACAGTAACGGAACGCCGGGACAGTACCTGCCGGGTGCCGTCGAGGACCTGCGGATCTGGGCGGGCTCCATGGAGAGCCGTCAGATCGCCGAACGAGTCCTCGGCGACACCACGCCGACGACGGGATAGCTCCGTCCAGGCGGGACTGCTGCCGTAACCGGTGCCTGCGCCCGCTCCCGCGCACACAAGCAAAGACGCAGACCGACACGCGCACATCAGTGCGGGTCAGACGATGACGATGGGGCGGACGAGGGTCATGAGGGCTTCACACGGGGTAGGGCGTCGGCGCTGGATGGGGCGCGCGGCGGCTGTTCTTGCGCTGGCCATGCTGCCGGGCCTGCTGACGCCCACCGAATTCATAGCCGAGGCCCAGGCCGAAGCACTCGGTCGGCCGAAACTGCCCGCCCCTCGCGAGGCCGATTTGCGTCCGTTCAGCGGGGCGCCGGACAGGAAGAGCGCCGCGGCGCTGAAGAAGGCGGAGGCAGCTGACAAGGCCGCAGCCCAACGCGCCCGTGACGAGCAGGCCGTGGCGCCCGTGTGGCCGACGCCGGGCACCGTGACCGTGACCGTGCCGACGACGGGCACCACCCGTGCCGCGGCGGGCTCGCTGCCCATCGTGGTAGCTGCCCCCAATTCCAAGCGGAAGGTCCCGGCCGACGAAGTCACCGTCACGGTCCTGAACCGTGACAAGGCCCGGGCGGCAGGCGTCGACGGGGTGCTTCTGACTGCCGAGGGAACGCAGAACGGCACTGCCGCCCGACTGGCTGTGGACTACGGCAAGTTCGCCTCCGGCGGCGGAGACTTCGGAGGCCGGCTCCGCCTGGTCCAGCTGCCCGCCTGCGCGTTGACCACACCCGAGAAGCGTGCCTGCCGGATCCAGACAGAACTTCCCTCCGCCAACAACCGCCAAGACGCCGTGGTCACAGGAGATATCACTCTCACCGCGCCTACAGAGGCGAAGGCCGAACAGCGGTCCTCCGGGGAAGCACCGCAAGCCCACCGGGCAACGGTTCTTGCGCTGGCCGCTGGGGCCGCGTCAGGACTCGGCAGTTACCAGGCCACCCCGCTGTCCGCGTCCTCCAACTGGCAGGCCGGCGGCTCGTCGGCATCGTTCACCTGGAGCTACCCCTTCGGAGTACCCGCTCCGGCGGCCGGTCCCAGGCCGGACCTCGCCCTCTCCTACGACTCCGGCAGCGTGGACGGCCGGACCGCGAACACCAACAACCAGGGGTCCCTGGTGGGAGAGGGCTTCGACCTCACCTCCTCCTACATCGAGCGCAAATACGACTCCTGTGACGACGACGGCCAGAGCGGCAAGTACGACCTGTGCTGGAAGTACACCAACGCGTCACTGGTGCTCAACGGCAGAGCGTCCGAGCTGGTGAAGGACGACACGGACGGCAAGTGGCGTCTGGCGAACGACGACGCGTCCAAGGTCGAACTGCTGACCGACACCGCCCTCGGCAACGGTGACAGCAGCGGCGAATACTGGCGCGTCACGACAGGTGACGGAACCCGCTACACATTCGGCCTCCACAAACTGCCGGGCGCCCCTGCCGGCGAGCGCACCAACTCCGTATGGACGGCACCCGTCTTCGGCGACGACGAGGGCGAGCCCGGCTACGCCGGCGGCACCAGCTTCGCAACCCGGTGGGACATGCAGGCCTGGCGGTGGAACCTCGACATGGTCGAGGACACCTACGGCAACGCCATGACGTACTGGTACGCGGCGGAGAAGAACTACTACGCGAAGAACGGGGTCGATTCCCCGGGCACCGAGTACACCCGCGGTGGCTACCTGGAAGAGATTCGGTACGGCCAGCGCGCCGGCACACTGTTCACGGCCACCCCGGCCGCCTCCCACAAGGTCACCTTCTCTGTCGCCGAGCGCTGCCTGGCCGCCTCACCCGGCTGCACCACCCTGGACGAAGAACACCGGACCAACTGGCCCGACGTGCCGTACGACGCCATCTGCAAGCAAGGCGACGCCTGCACCGACCTCAGCAGTCCCACCTTCTTCACTCGCAAGCGTCTGACAAGCGTCAACACATACTTCTGGAACACCAAACTCGCCACTCCGGGCTTCGACTTGGTCGACACCTGGAAGCTCAAGCACCTCTACCTGGACCCGGGAGAGGTCGGTGACTCCTCCGACCAGTCTTTGTGGCTCGACGAACTCCAGCGGGTGGGCAGCTACGGAACCGACATCACGATGCCGGCCGTGACGTTCGGCCATCAGATGCTGAAGAACCGGGTCGACGGCACCGCCGACAACGTCCTGCCCCTCGGCAAACCCCGCCTGTCCACGATCGTCTCCGAAACCGGCCAGCAGACCAGCGTCACCTACATGCCCGCCGACTGCACCGCCGGCATGACCAAACCGGCCGAGGACAACAACACCAGACGCTGCTACCCCGTCTACTGGGCACCCAACGGTGGATCGGTCCCCACGCTCGACTGGTTCCAGAAATACCCCGTCTCGGACGTGAATCTGAGCTCCAAGTACGGGGGCACACTCCCGGTCAACCACCACTTCGACTACGCGGGCGGCGGGGCCTGGCACTACAACGACGACCCCATGACAGCCCAGAAAGAGCGCACTTGGTCCATCTGGCGCGGTTTCGGGAAGGTGACCCACACCGTCGGAGACGACACCGGACCCAAGTCCAAGGATGTGACGGTCTACCTGCGCGGCATGCACGGGGACAAACAGAAGGACGGCTCCACCCGCACCGAAAAGGTCTCCGGCATCAAGGCCGAAGAGATCACGGATCTCGACCAGTACGCCGGCTTCACCCGTGAACAGGTCACCTACGACGGTGCCAACGAGGTCTCCGGCAGAATCGACGACCCCTGGTCCAAGAAGACCGCCACCCAGCACAAGTCGTACGCCGACACCGAGGCGTACTACCTGCGTACGGAAGCCAGCCACGCCCGGACCCGAGTGACCTCCGGAACCAGCGGCACGGACAAGACACGCACCACACAAACCACATTCGACGGCTACGGCATGCCCACGACGGTCCAGGACTCCGGCACGGAAGCATCCGGCGACGAAGTCTGCACCCGCACCTGGTACGCCCGTAACGCCGACGCCGGTCTCACCACGCCCGTCTCACGTGAGCAGATGGTCTCCAAGCCGTGCAGCGTGGCGATGAGCGCACTCGACCTGCCGGCCGACGACTCCCGTCCCGGTGATGTGATCGCCGACACCGCCACCTCGTACGACACGATCACGTGGTCGGCCGATCAGAGGCCCACCCAGGGGGCGGTGCGTTGGATAGGCCGCGTGGACGGCTACGAGACGTCGGACACTCCCCGCTGGCAGAAGGTCACCGCCACCGACTACGACACCCTCGGCCGCGCGACCCTCGTGTCCAACGCCGCCGCCGTCGGCAAGACCACCCGTACTACCTACTTCCCCGCGGCAGCCGGCCCACTGACGCAACTGGACGTCATCAACGCCAAGGAACACAAGAGCATCACGGTGATGGATGCCGCCCGCGGCCTCCCTCTGAAGACGACGGACCCGAACGGCAAAATCACCGAACAGGGTTATGACGCCCTCGGCCGGCTGACCGAGGTCTGGCTGCCGAACCGGTCCAGGGTGATCGCCCAGGGCGGCAACTACAAGTTCGGCTACAACATCTCCAACACCGCACCCTCAGTGGTCTCCACCTCGACTCTCGGAAAGACCCAGTACAACACCAGCTATGCCATTTACGACCCGCTGCAAAGAGTGCGCCAGACGCAGGCTCCCTCTCCCGTCGGCGGACGGATCGTCAACGAGACCCTCTACGACGACCGCGGCCTCGCCGTCGAGAGCAACGCCGATCTCTGGGACACGAACGCACCCTCCGGCACTCTGGTCGCCACGGCAGGCGGTTCGGCCCCTCTGCACACCGACACCAGCCACGACGGCACGGGCCGTCCGACGCAGGTCGTCACCAAGACCGGCAACACCACTCGGTGGACCACTCAGACCACGTACACCGGGGAATCCGTCACTACCACCGCTCCCGCCGGCGGGAGCGCCGTAACCGTGGTGGCCAATCTCCTCGGACAGGTCACCGAGCGCCGCCAGTACCCCAATCCCACCCCGACCGGCACGCCGGCCACCACCGCATTCACCTATGCCCCAGGCGGCCAGACCAAGACCATCACCGGTCCCGACGAAAAACAGTGGTCCTACGGATACGACCTCAACGGACGTCGCACCAAAGCCACCGACCCCGACAGCGGGACCACCGTCTCCTTCTACGACGACCTGGACCAGCTCGAGTCGACCACGGACTCCGAGAACAGAAAGCTGATCTACGGCTACGACGAACTCGGCCGCAAGACGGGCCTGTGGCAGAACGAGAAAACCGAGGCCAACAAGCTCGCCGCCTGGAATTTCGACAGTGTCCCCAATGCCAAGGGCTATCCCGAGTCCGCCGTCCGCTACGTCGGAGGCACGACAGGCAAGGCCTACACCCAGAAAGTCACGACTTACAACGGCCTCTACCAGCCGCTGACCTCGGAGCTGCAGCTTCCGCCGGCCGCCGATGAACCTCTCGTCGCCGCCGGAGTCCCCCAGACCCTGCAGTTCGCAACGGCCTACAACGTCGACGGCACCGCCCAGTACACGCGGGAGCCCAAGGTCGCGGGACTGCCCTCCACGGGCACCCAGCCCTATGAACAGATCGACTACGGCTACAACCCTCTCGGAATGCCCGACACCGCCAAGGGCGTCACCGGCTACCTGCTCGGCACCACGTACACGCCTGTCGGACTGTTGGAACAGCAGACCCTGGGAAGCGACGCGGCAGGCAAGAAGGTCTTCGTCGCCAACCAGTACGAGAACGGCACCCGCCGCCTTAAAGAGTCCGACGTCACCACCGACACCCACAGCTACATGCTGCAGGACCTGCAGTACTCCTACGACGACGCCGGCAACATCACCAGCATCTCCGATGCCGCCACGTGGCAAGGAACATCCCAGGCCGACAACCAATGCTTCCGGTACGACGGTCAGAGCCACCTCACCGAAGCCTGGACCCCCAAGACCGCTGACTGCTCCGACACCGGCCGCACCACTTCCAACCTGGGTGGCGCTGCCCCCTACTGGTTCAGCTACCAGTACAACGAAGACGGCCAACGCCGAACGGAAACCCAGCACGGACTGTCCGGCGACACCACCATCTCCCACTCCTACGGCACTCCTGCCGGGCAACCGCACCCCCTGGTAAAGACGGAAGCGACCGTCCCGGGCAGCTCCACACCGATCACGCGCACCTACGAGTACGACAAAACCGGAAACACGACCAGCCGGCCCGGAACCCAAGCAGCGCAGACGCTGATCTGGAACAGCGAAGGGCAACTCGCCCAGACCCGCGAACCCGCCAGCGGAACCAAACCCGCCACGAGCACCAACTACCTGTACGGCGCCGACGGTGAACTCCTCATCCGCCGTGCCGCCACCACCGACGGCGAATCGATCCTGTATCTCGGCGCCACCGAGGTGAAATTCACCGTCTCCAACAGCGGCACGACGAAGGCACTCTCCGGCACTCGCTACTACGCCGGCGGCGCGATACGAACGGTCACCGCGGGCAGCAGTGATCTCTCCTTCCAGGCTGGCGACCACCACGGCACCATGAGTCTGACCGTCAAGAACAACGCGACGCAGGCCGCCACCCGCCGCTACCTCACGCCGTTCGGAGCCCCTCGCGGAGGCGAGCCCACCACCTGGCCGGACGACAAGGGTTTCCTGGGCAAGCCGGCGGACAGAACGACCGGACTGACCCACATAGGCGCCCGCGAATACGACCCGGGCATCGGCCAGTTCATCAGCGTCGACCCCATCCTCGACGGCAACAACCCTTTGTCCCTCAACGGCTACAGCTACGCGAACAATAGCCCCGTCACGCAGTCGGACCCCTCCGGACTGTTCTGCGACGGCTGCAGCGCGAACAACCCAGACACGGTCTGGACGCCGGACAACGGACCCGGATGCACCCACAACGCGTGCTATGACGACAGTGGGGATGTCCTCTACCCGATTGATCACAGCGAGTCGAGCAGCGGCAACGACAGCAGCAGTGGCAGCGGTAGTGGCAACGCCAGCACCGGCGGTAACTCGAACGCGCAGCCCGAAATCGTTCCCGGTGTAGCCATACCCACCGAGGAAGACCTCCGCAACCGAGGCTACGACCCGTGGCGAAACAAGACATACTCGCAACTCCTCGTCATGTGGGCCGATGGAAAGTGCCTGAGTGACGCAAGGAGCGATGCTTGCGGAGCCCTTGACCAACTGGGCTGGCTCAGCCCGACGGGTGACTTCCTCGAAGTAATCGGCGTACGCGACGCCATCCGCTGTGCTCACGGAAGTGTCAGCGGCTGTGTCTGGACAGCAGTGGGATTCCTGCCGATAGGAAAACTCGGCAAAGCGGCCAAACTCCTCAAGAAGGGCGACGACGCTGCCGCGCTTCGCCTGGCGGACGACGAGGTTAACGGGCTTCGCGTGGGCTGCAGTTTCCTTCCCGGAACCCGCGTCCTCATGGCCGACGGTACAACCAAAGCCATCGAGGACCTGAGAGTCGACGATGAAATCCTTGCCACAGAGCCTAAAACTGGAGAAACCTCACCGCAGAAGGTGACGGCCGAGCTTTTGAGCGAGGGGCTTAAGAACCTCGTAAAGGTCACCGTCAAGGGTAAATCGGGAGCTCAGCAAAAACTCATCTCCACCGATAATCATCCATTCTGGGTCATTGGCCTACGTAAGTGGGTGGAGGCGGCGGATCTCAAGCCGGGGCAGTGGCTCCGCACGTCTGCCGGGACGCGCGTCCAGATCGACGCTCTTCAGCCATGGACGCAAACAGCCCGCGTGCACAACCTGAGCGTCTCGGGTCCGCGCACGTACTATGTGCTGGCGGGTGAGACTCCGGTACTCGTTCACAATGCAACGCCAGGTCAGAAGTGCGATCTGACACTGGGGGCTGGTCCGAATGCCCGAGAGGGAGTTGGTCTGGAGGACGGCGACATCGAAGCAGATGGCGTTCGAGATCTGATCAATGAATCAGGAAATGCGCACGGCTGCCACACTTGCGATGCCACGACCCC
The DNA here is from genome assembly GCF_044744165.1 of Streptomyces sp. NPDC087420. Lineage (NCBI taxonomy): Bacteria > Bacillati > Actinomycetota > Actinomycetes > Kitasatosporales > Streptomycetaceae > Streptomyces > Streptomyces sp. NPDC087420. The sequence continues at coordinate 91,382 of NZ_JBIUXU010000011.1, read as the reverse complement.
TGGCACCAAGGAGGGGGATTGGATTCCAGATCACCAGCCGCCGTCTAGCCTCGTCGCTCCCGGATCTCCGCAGACGGCGTATCCTCACTGTCTGCCCTGTGCTAGGCGGCAGGGTGGGGTCGTCTCACAACTTTCACAAGGAAAGAGCAAGAAGGAATGGTAGCTAATAGCCCTGCGGTTGCATTCCTGGCGAAAATCGAGCACGGGTGCCTGATCTTGCGGGATGCGGGAAGTGACGATGACGTCAGCGACTGGGATCCGGAGTCGAGCAGCTGGTATCGAGAGGGTAGTTCGCTCATCTTCGGCGTTCAGGCCAGTGTTGACGGTCCTGTCGAATGCGAGGTGTGGAAGTCGGCTCCGCCTGTGGTGCTTCCTGCGAACCTCTTGGAGGTGTCACTCCCATGTCCGTCTGGGTGGCTCGTATTGCACGACCCGAACGAATATGCCCGAATGCAATTCACGGGATTCCGTGGCTCTGTGATCTGTTCGGTAATGGTGGATGATCTGCAATTTCCGTCAAAGGTTCAGATCTTGCTGAGGGAAGAAGGCAAGTAGTTTCTTGACGCTTGCAGGAACGGGCGAGGTTCCATTCGGGGGTCTCGCCCGTTTCTCGCGGCGTGAGGGAGCTGTTTCCCTGGGGGTATGACCTTTCCGCACGGTTCCGAACTGCAAAGTTGAAGCCCCGTCAGCTGCGTCCTGGCGGGGCTTCTGCACGGGTGACGGCAGTAGTTGACGGCAACGTCAGCGGACGATGGCTCCGCACAGTGGCGGGTCGTTGCCGTCGTCGCGGGTCGGCTCGTGGCCGGCAGGACCGTCGAGCGCAGTGCTGAGGGTGTCGATGGCGTTGCGCTGGAGGCGGAGCCGGACGTGGGCGTAGACGGTGGCGGTGACGCCGATGTGGGCGTGGCCGAGGAGTTCCTTGATGACGACGAGTTCGACGCCCTGTTCCAGCAGCAGGGTGGCGGTTGAGTGGCGGAGGTCGTGGAAGCGGATGCGGCGGAGGCCGGCCTTGCGGAGGAGCGTGATGAAAGTCCGGGTGAGGTTGGTCGGATCGACCGGACCGCCCTGCGGCGTGGTGAAAACATGCCCGCTGTGCTGCCACGCGGTGCCCGTGGCCTCCCGCTCGCGCTGTTGCTGTTCGTGGTGGAGCTTTAGCGACTGGGCGCAGCGGGTCGGCAGGGCGATGCGGCGTTCGGAGGCCCGGGTCTGGGTGGGCAGCGTGGTGAGCCCGCCGGTGCTGGTGCGCTGGAGTGTGCGGCGGATGGCGGCGGTGCCGGCGTCGAGGTTGAGGTCTTCCCAGTGGAGGCCGAGGAGTTCGCCCTTGCGGAGTCCGGTGTGCAGAGCGAGTTCGAACAGCGGCTGCAACCGGTGACCGCTGGTAGCGGTCAGGAACATGCGGGCTTCGTCGGCGGTGAGGGGTTCGAAGCGGCGGGGCCGTGGGGTGCCGGTGCGAACGTTGCGGGCGACGTTGCGCGGGATCTCTTCCTCGCGTACCGCGTGCTCCAGGGCGGACTTGAGCACGGAGTGCACGTAGGCCAGGGTCAGCGGCGAGAGCCGCTTGGAGCAGCACTTTCCGACAGCGCAGCAGCGGGGCTGGTCGCGGGCGGTGTCGAGGCCGCGGGTGCAGCACTGGCAGGTGGTGCGGAGCTGGTTGAGCCAGGTGCGCACATCCTTGGCGGTGAGCTTGGCGAGCTTCTTCCGACCGAGGCCGGGGATGAGGTAGAGGCGGGTGACGGCGGTGTAGCGGGCGTGAGTGTTCTCGCGGAGCTGGTGGACGGCGACAGCGTCGAGCCAGTACGTCAGGTACGCGGCCACGCTGCCCTGAGCGGACGGGATGGGGAGGCCGCGGTTGCTGGCGGCGATCTTCTCCGTGAGCTTGGCCAGGGCCTCCTTCCTGGTGGTGCCGTAGACGCGGATGCGCTTGCGGGTGTTGCCGGGGGCCAGCACGTATCCGGCCGCTTCCCAGCGGCTGTCCTTGCGCTTGTAGACGGTCCCGTCGCCGTTGGCTCGGACGCGGCGGGAGGCAGGGGTGTCGCGGGGCGTGGTCATCAGGCGGCGTCCTGTTCGAGGCGAATACGGATGAAGTCGGTGAGGGCGTGGGTGGGAATGCGGCGGGCGCGGCCGAGGGTGATCGAGGCGAGTTGCCCCGTGCGGAGTAGGTCGTAGACGGCGGAGCGGCCGAGCTGGAGGCGGGCCATGACCTGGGGGACTGTCAGCAACTCCAGGGCCGCGTTGGCGGGTTGGAGGACGGCAGCCGCAGGAGAGACCATCAGCAGCCCCCTTCGGCCGTGAACTGTCGTTCCAGTTCCTTGCGGTGCCGGACGTGGGCGGCGAGGAGGGCCGCGCCGGGGCTGTAGCCCGTGCCGAGGTAGTCCCAGTGGCCGACGACGAGGGTGGTCGTCGGGTCGGGCTCGGGAAGGCTGGCGTGAGCGTGGGCCTGTTCGGTGCGCCAGATGTGGCGGGTTTCGCGCAGCGCGCCGAGGGTGGTCGAATAGCTGCGGGACTTGGTGGAGAAGTGGCCCCGGAAGCCGAGCATGTGGGCCCACTTCCAGAGCTTGAGGTCGGCGAACTCGGCGAGCTTGCCCAGCTCCCAGCAGGTGCGGATCATCTGCCGCACGTGCCGGGCGACGGCGAGGCGGGGCAGCGGCCGGGCCTGCCCGGTGCCGTCGCAGGCGGTGCAGGGGAGCGGGGTTCCGTGGGGCAGGAGGGTTGCGCCGCGTCCCTGGCAGGGGCGGCAGTACAGGGCGCGGTCGAGGGTGCCGGAGGCGTCGGCGGACTTGGTGGCGTACTTGGCCACGTATGCGGCGACCGCTTGATCGGTCAGTTCGGCGTCGGTGCCGAAAGCGGCGATCTCGCGTACGTCGAGCTGCTGGCCCCAGCCGAGTTCGCGTTCCCCGACCGCGTCCGACACGAGCGTGATGCGGACGCGCGGCGCGGCGGCGCGGATGGCGTCGCTGAGCACGCGGACGGTGGCATACGGGGGCGGAGGCTGGGTGCTGCCGTCGGGGCCGTCGAGCCGGATCACGGCGTGAAAATGGACCAGGCCGCGCTTCTGATACTCGGCGACCTTGGCGAAGGAGACCCGCAGAACCGCGCGGGCGGCCTTCTGAGTGAGGCCGAGTCGGGTGGCGAGCTCGCGGCGCAGGTAGGTGGTGAAGCGTGCCCACAAGGCCCCGGCGTGGGCGTTGAAGAGGACCGCGCCCGCGTAGTCGTACGTCGCCGGATTCAGCGGTGTGCCGAGCAGAGGGTCAGCGGGTTCGTGGCGGGTGCCGCAGCGGCAGGGGCGGGCGTCGGGGCGGTTGTGGACGGGGCCGAAGGAGGGGGCGGTGAGGGTGGCGAAGACGCGGGGGTGGGTGCAGACGGTGTCGGGCACGGTCTTGCCGCCGGAGAGGCCGGCGCGGATGAGGTGGTAGGTGTCGGCGGCGTAGAGGCGGGAGCAGGCAGGGCAGCGGGAGGAGCGGCGGTTGCCGCACGCGGTGAGCAGGCTGCCCGTGGGCTCGTCGGAGGAGGCGTAGGAGCGCAGGACCTCGCCGGTCGTGGTGTCGACGGTGGTGGTGTGGCCGGTCAGGCGGACGGGTTCGGTGCAGCCGCCGACGTGTTCGATTTGCTGCTGTGCGCGGTTGAAGTCGGGGTGGTTGACGAGGTGGAGCAGGTCCCGTACGGCGGGGCTTGCCACGTGGCGCAGGTCCAGGGTGACCATTCGGGGCGTGTCCCTATCTGTTCGGGTGGGTGGCCCCGAGCAGCAACCAGCGGAGCCAGAGGGCGTGTTGGTGCTGCTCGGGGCATGGCGAACCAGGCCCAGGGGCGGGCGTGGGTTCAGCGAGGGGGATGTGGCCGGTGGGGGCCGGGGCTCAGAGCTGAGCGAGTGCGGTGGTGGCCACCGGCAGGGCGATGCCCATGCGTGTGCCCAGGTGGGCGGCGGTGATCGGTGTTCCGTGCTCGGCGCGGTGGGTGTCCGCGATGCGCCGGGCCGCGTCCAGCAGGGCGGCCGGAAGGGCAGGGCCGGAAGCGGGTCGGCCCGTCGTGGTGACGGCGACCGGCAGAGCGGCGGCCGCAGCGGGCTCCAGTTCCTCGATCAGGGAGGCGGCGATCTGCGGGGCGGGCGTCGGGGGTGCCGATTCGGGTGATGGTGCGACGTCGGGCACCGGCTCGGTGGCAAGGGTGGCGGCGGTGGCCTCCAGGTGCTGGTTGGGGCGGGTGTGGGTGTGGAACTGGGCGAGGAAGGCGGGGCCGACGTGGCCCCAGCCGAGGAGCAGGAGCGGGGCGACGGTGTCCAGGCAGGCCCGTCCGTAGCGTCCGGCCAACAGCGGTTCGGCGGTGTTCAGTCCGAGGGTGAGCAGGCCGCACAGGTGCAGCAGCCGGGTGCCGGCCTTCAGCTCCGCCTTGGGGACGCCGCGCAGAGCGAGGAAGCGCAGGGCGACCAGGAGCCCGACCACGGACAGGTCGACCATGGGGGCGATCAGTGGCGCGATCGGGTGGGGGACGCCGAGCCGCAGGGCGAGTGCCCAGACGTTGCCGAAGGAGAAGACGAAGGCCAGGGACGCGATGACCGCCATGACCACGGTCACGGTGCGCCGGGTGAACCGTTCCTCCGCCATGTCCTCAACCTCCCTTCCGGTGTGGGCTTTTCGGGGCTACTTGGCGAGCGACGGCAGGGGTGCCGTGGTCAGGCCGGGCGAGGCGAGAAGGGCGTCCAGGCACAGGTCCGGATCGGCGGTCAGGTGCGAGGTGGCTTCGGCGACGCGGGCGGCGTCGGCGTCGGAGACGTAGGGGGTGCGGATGCGGGTGTAGCCGGGGCGGCCCTGCATCGCCATCACCGCGACGCCGACGTAGGCGGGGTCCTGCAAGGTGACCGGGCTGGCATCGGGCCAGTTGCGGATGTCGTCGCCGAGTGCGGCCACAGCGGCTTCCACGGTCTTCTGTGCGAAGGACAGCCCGATGGGGCACACGTCGCGGATGAAAGTGGGGATGGCGTCGCCGGTGGTCTTCTGGCTGATCAGGATCACCAGGATGCCGACGCTGCGGCCCTTCTTGACCATGTCCTCCACCAGCCGGGCGTTCTCCGCCGTCAGCGCGGCCAGCCGTTTCGTGGCCGGGTCGCTGCCCTTGTACTCGCGGAAGTACGTGTGCGCCTCATCAATGATCAGGACGGTGAGCGGCCACTGCGGCGAGGGCCCGACGTGCCACATGTTCTTCACGCCCAGCACGTCACGGATGGTCGCCGAACGCCGCTTGCGCAGCTCCACCAGGCGCTTGAACAGCGCGTTCGCTTCATCGAGATCGTCTCCGCAGAACGCGAACATCCGCTTCACCAGGTCGGCGTAGTCGCCCTCCGAGGCCCGCGACACCTTGCCGTCAGCCGTCACGAACTGCACGGACGCAGACGGCGCGAAGTCACAGACGAACTTGTTGACCCCCGAGGTCTTGCCCGCACCCGGGACGCCGGCCACCGTCACCCCGGGCACGTTGGCCAGGGACACGCACACCTTCGCGGCGTACTCGTCGATGCCCAGCTCCCAGCGCGTCAGGTCCACGGGCGGGAGGCCAGTGGGCCGGTGCGTGGTCGGCGTGGTCAGCGGGTCGGAGCGCACGCCCCGGATCACCACCCTGCCGGGGCCGTCCGGCAGCACGGACACCCGCGTGCACCGCCAGGCATCCGCCAGGAACCGCGCCGACTTTTGGTACTCCTCCAACCCGACCTTCGGCAGAGTCTTCGCTCGCACGACCACGCCGAACCGGTCCGGCTTCACCTTGATCCGGGGAGTGAGCACCCGAGGTGCGGGGGCGGGGCTGTCTTTGGACGCGGTGATCTGCGCGAGCAGTCCAGGCGTTTTGTCGGTGACCGTCAGCCCGGCCATCCGCGCGAGCCGCACCCAGCCCCAGCGCACCCGCACGGCCTGCCGCATGCTGACCCGCGTGCCCCGGTCGGCCCGCACATAGCGCACCACCGTCACCAGCAGCCACACACCGACCAGCACGGCCACGGCCAGCAGCACGTCCGGCGCGTACTCCAGCACTGAATTTTCGAAGCGGATCACTGGGCCGCCTCCACCGTCACCAGCTCCAGACGGGCGGCCCGGTAGGCAACGCCCTCGGAGAGCTGACCGTTGAAGATCCGCGCCCACGGGGTCGCGAACAGCTCGACGGGCCGCACCATCACGCCCGGCTTGAGCCCGGCGGCCAGGCCGGTCTCCGGGACGGTGATCTTCAGGACCTCGGCCCGGCCGTCCTCCATGAGCATCACGGTCACCGTGTACAGCGACGCCCCGGTCTCCCGATCGGTGGCGACCTCCCCGGTCTGCTGGTCCTTGATCTTCAGCACCGGCTCGGTGCCCGCGATGCACACCGCCGACGGCAGCAGAGCAACACGGATACGGGTCATGGCCATGCCATCACACCCCTTGTTCGATGGAGCCGCTTGATCGACTCGCCATGACCATAGCGCTACGGCGATACAGACGCAACGCTCGATTAGGTGGGACGGTCGATCAGGTCGGCCACGCGGGCATGCGTCGTAGGCGCTACGGCCGCTACGGTTGGCTCATGACACTGCCTTTGGACGAGGACCCGCGGCCCCCCTATCTCCAGGCTGCCGAAGTGCTGCGGGCCGCTATCCTCAGCGGCGAACTCCAGCCCGGCGAGCGCCTGCCGTCGGCACGTGACCTGCAAGAGCGGTTCGGCGTCGCCAGTTCCACGGTTCAGAACGCCCTGCGCGTCCTGCGGCAGGAGGGGCTGGTCTTTTCCGTGCTCGGCCGGGGCAGTTACGTCAGCCTGCCTCTCGACGAGAAGGACATCGAGGGGCGAGAGGCAGAAGAGGAGGGCCCTTTCCCGCCCGGGTGGCGCTCGGCCCGAGCCGAGGACAACCGTCCTCCTTTCGTCCGAACAGCGGACACCCTGCGCGAAGAGATCGAAGAAGGGGTCTTCCCTCCGGGCAGTCAACTTCCCTCGGCGCGTGAGCTGCAAGAGCGGTTCGGCATCGCCAACTCCACCGCGCAGAACGCCCTCCGCCTCCTGAAGAGCGAGGGGCTGATCTACGCAGTCAAGGGACGTGGCGTCTTCGTCCGCACCGTCCCCACGCCGGGCAAGCACTACAGCTCCAAGGTCGTTCAGCACCTCCAGCGCGAGGAGCTCGAACGCCAGGCCCGGAGTACGGCCGGCGAGTTCTCACACCTTTCCGACGCCGAGCTCAAGGCGCTCGCCAGCCAACTCCACGACGAGCTCAACCGAACCCGCGACGCCTACAAGGCGGCGGTCGAGAAGGGGCGGAAAATCACCAGAGAACTGGCCCGCCGAGGCCAACTCGCGCCACCGCTCCACGACGACCCCGCAGCAGCCCGCAAGGAACTCGAAGACAAGCTCTCCCAGGCGAAGAAGCGCCGCTGACAAGCGGTCCACATCCCATCAGACGGCCCTGTCCAGCCGTCGCAGTGGGTGAGCTGTTCAGAGTTTCTTTACTTGATCAAGGCGACCCGCTTGCGCGGGTCGCGCGCGCCCGGCCCCACGGGGCCGCCGCCCGCTCCTGTCGCCGCCCCGCTCGCCGCCGACCCCGCCGGACCGGGCGCGCAACAGCCAGCACAGCGAACCACTTCCGGGGCTCCGCCCCAGACCCCGGCCCTCCCTCCGAGGGGCAGGGGGCCGAGTCAAGGTGCGGCCTCGTCGTGGTGTGGGGTCGCGGGTCGCGGGAAGGGTCCCTCGCCGCCCGGTCACCGAAGGCGTACCAGGAACCCCCGGGGGCCGCCAAGGCCGAGCGCACGCGTCACGATGTGAGCCTTGGCGGCCCCCGGGGAACCCTGGCACGGCGAAGCTGCCCGACCGACGAGGGACCCCTCCCGCTCAGGCCCCGATTCTGCCGGAGTTCCGGCGCGCCAGGTGGTGGGGTAGCCCCTGTGGGTGGGTGTCTGCCGGATCGTCCCCGGGTGATGTGCCGCCCGGGCGTACCGTGGAGTGGGAGGTGGTGAGTTGATGATTACGGAGCTGGCCGACAACGTCCGAAAGTACCGGCGTCGCGCGGGGATGAGCCAGGAGGAACTGGCCCATGCCGCAGGCGTATCGCCGGGCACGGTTCGCAAGGCCGAGCAGGGCGGCACTCTCCGCATGGAGACCCTGCACACGCTCGCCCGAGCGCTTGGGGTGACCACCGCCGCGTTGATGGCGTCCGATGCCCCGGAGCCCGTCGGGCAGACCGAGGAGCCGAACCGCGTCAATCTGATCCAGCTCCGCGCCGCCCTCACTCCAGCCGTCGGACTTGTGGACCAGGACGCCGAAGCCGTGGGCGAGGAACCGAACCTGCGCACCTTCCGACGGACGCTGCAAGACGCACGGGTGCTGTACTTCTCCGACAGCTACAAGAGCGTCGCCGCCCAACTGCCGGTCCTGCTGCGTGATGCCGGGAGGGCCGTCGCCTACTACGACAGCGGGGACGAGCACCGGCAGGCTCTGCTGGCCCGTGCCGAGGCGCTGCGTCTGGCCGGCACCTACCTCACCCAGGTACGGCAGTACGACATCGCGTACGCCGCCGTGCGCGGCGCCATCATGGACGCCCGTCAGGCCGGGGACATGCTTGCGGCGGGCTCCGGTGTCGGCTGCATGTGTTGGCTGCTGGTGCGGCAGGGCCGCTTGGACGAGGCGGAACAGGTCGCTGCCCGGAGCATGGACGCGGTGGAGCCGAAGATCACCGGGGCCGAGCCGGACCACTACGCGGTGTGGGGCGGCCTGGCGATGGAGGCCGCTGCCGCAGCCGCGAGGAACAACCGTCCCGACGAGGCGAAGGCGTACCGTCAGGCCGCCCGGGTCGCGGCAACCGCGGTCGGCACAGCGCATCGCAACGTCTCCCGGCACTGGTCCGTCTTCGGGCCGGTCACCGTCGCGGTCAAGGCACTTGAGGATTCCCTGGTCGTCGGCGACGCCCGCGCGGTGGTGCGCAAGGCAGGCGAGCAGGAGGAGTTGTCGCCCAAGGCGTGGAAGCGCCTGGGCAGGCCCAGCACCAACGACGGGAACCGCTTCACCCTCGATGTGGCGCGCGCCCACACCCGGACCGGCGACCTGTCCGCCGCCATGGACGAGTTGACCCGCGCTCGGGAAGCCGCCCCGCAGTGGCTGCGGCACCAGAACGGGGCCGCCGAGACCATGCAAGAGATCCTCGGCAAACGCAAGCGCACCCTCACGACAGAGATGCGCGAAATGGCCGACTACCTGGGCGTCGTCGGGTAGCTGCCACGCAGCGTGGCAGTTCGTGAACCAAGAGTCGCGAACTGCCATGACTCCTGGCTGGGGTGACGATCAGTCAGTGCCTAGGGTCGGTGTGTCCACCATCAGTGACCCAGGCCGGGGGTGCCCAGTGAGCCAGCCCAGGAGCGATGCCGACCGCATGCGTCGCAGAGAGCTGTACGACGCCGCGTCGGGCGGGGGAGGTCCCCGCTTACTGCCGTGGACCAGCCCGGAGGGGAAGCCCTGCTACCTGAGCACCGACGGCCGGGGCTACCTCTCCACCCTCGCCGACAGCATCGAGACGGTACAGCTCAGCATGGGCCAGGAACTGCTGGAGTACGCCCGAGACGCCACGGCACCTGGCGCGAAATCCCGGTCGGCGACCGAATACCGCTGGCTGGCCCGCCGGTTGGCAGAAGCCCTGACGGACGCGCTCAGGGTCGCGGAATCGCGCGGACAGCGCATCCCGGATCAGGAAGTGGCGACCGAGGATGCCTGACTCTCCGAACGCCGGCGCACCAGTACGCGATGCCTCTCGGGGGCGCTACCGCTTCCGCGAGTACCGCGTGACCACCGTCCCCGACCCTCTGGCGCTGCCGACCATGGAGGCGGTCTGCGTCACTGGCGAAGAGCGCAGCTGCGGTGCCACGTCAGGCACGCTGCACACCTCGGACGAGCTGACCCGTTGGATCGCCGGACACCGCGCCCAGAGCGGCCACGAACTGTATGAGCAGACCGTCCGCGCCCTCGTCCGTGCCGAGCCTGGCCCATGGCACTGAAGTCCCCGAGGGTGACACCACGCCAGCGGCAACGCGACCGCGCGGCCCGAGCCCTTGACGGCAGTAGCGACGGCAACACCCACGGATTCCCCCGCACAACCACGGACACCAGAGGAACCCGAAACAGGCGCTGACCTGCAAAGAAGCAGGTAGAAGGTGTCCGCGTAGCACACGTACTATGTGCTGGCAGGAACCACGCCGATCCTGGTCCACAATGACGACAAGAACCTCTGCAAGCTGCTTGGGATCACTCAGCCGCAGCTCAATAAGCTGGTCGGCGATGCCTATCGCGATCACATTGCAGACTCCTACCGGCAGCGGGGAATGAACGTCATCACGGACGCAACAAATCCAGGTCCGCTGACCTTCCCTACTCCATGGGGTGATCGTGTCTACGATATTGGAATTCTCGATTCGAATGGCGGTGTCGCGCATTACATAGAGACGAAGTCGGGGAATGCAGGGAAAAATGCATTGCAGATGAAGAAGGATGCTTACATTGAGCAGAAATTCGGGGTTCGTGCCAACTATGTCTTTGACGGCAACTGAGTGTCAGAGGTAAGTAATCATGGCATTTGAGTGTGGTGCCCTCGGGCGTTCAGGCGGCAAGACTGCTCTGGAGTGCTTGCATTACCTTCTGGCGTACTTGCTGGCTGAAGATTCCGACGTCTCCCCCGGTTCGATCAGGGAAGGCGAGGGCTGGGCTGCCACCAGAATCCAGATCGCCCGCCCCGGAGAAGCGATCATGGAGCAGTACGTTCAGGTGAGCGTCGGCGGAGAGATTGTGGACATTTACCTTGAGAGTGCTCGTGAGATGTTGAGCGACGACGATCTTCAGGGGCGGGATCTCATGATGACAACTGTTCTCAGTGGAGTAACTGATCCCGTGGTCAATGATCGAATCATGGCCTACGCACTGACGGAGTGGAACGGAGTTTCATGGGACGAGACATCCGGATTTACCGTCCCGGGATCGCCTGATTAGCACCATTCCGTAGCCGGGTTAAGCCGTCAATGGAATTCCTGCTGACCCTGCCTGACTTCCGATCGGGCAGGGCTGGCAAGATGAACCATTCTGGGCTTGATAGAGATCCCGGAGGGTGCTCTGTGAGGGTGCGGGCGGTTCGGCGGCGCCGGCAGGATTTCGCATAGATTGCCGCCTCACGCTCCGGGCGATAGGGAAATGTGACCTCGGCGTCCCTACTGGAATCTATTCTCAGTAGGGACGCCGAGGCGCTTGGTGGCGGTAGTTGATGACGCCGCACAGCAAGCTCGGGGCGCACAGCCTGCAGGCGCGGTGGTCTGGATCATCGCCGTACGCCGGGGATGGCGTCCGTCTCTGTCGTGGGCTCAAGCTGTGGCCTGCGGGGAAGCCGAAAGTAATCGGCCTGGTCCGTTCGTAGCAGCGAGCGTTACGTCGCATGGGCGTAGCTACTTGGCACCCTTCGTCAACGCGTACGGAAGTTGCGACCTTCACCCGTAGCTGGATGCCCGGTCGCGCACTGAACCGCGTGGTTCGCAATCCTCGGCTATGGGGATTGGGGGCCCTCCTCTGGTGGCAAGCCTGCTCACCTACTCGTGGGCTCTTCTGGCCGTGGGTGCGCTGTGCACCGTATGTGGCCATCTCCTGAAGCCCATCGGTCAGTGGGTGGGGAATCATGTAGGCCGAGGGCTGTGCGGCTTCGGGTGTTGGCTTCGGATACTCGGGCGCTGAGTAGTTCGGTGGGGGTCGGGGGGCGGACTCGGGTGGGGTCGGCGTCCCATTCCCGGCCGCCGCCGAGGGGGCGGAGTTGGATGTACGGGCCGACCCCGCCCATGACGATGCCGACGCGGTCGCGGGCGGGGTCGTGGACGGTGTCGCCGACGGCCGGGGGGCCGTCTGTCACCGGCCGGTGCCCTTGACGATCACGGCGGCGAGAGCCAGCGCGACCGGGGCGGAGCAGACGCCCAAGTAGACGAGGGCGTAACGGGTGGCCCGGCCCGCGTCGTCGTCCGTGTCGCCTTCCGTCTCCGGCCAAGGGGTACGTACATCCATGGCGGGCAGTTGGATCCCCGCCGCCGTCAGCGCCTCGGCGAGCGCGTCCCTCGCGTCAACCGCCTCCTGGATCTTGGCCGTTCCGACCAGGCCCTCCGGAGGTACGAGAACGCTGTGTGCGGGGGCGGGAGTTGCTCCCGGTGTGCGGCGGGGGAGCGGCGAGTGGGGAGGCTGCGGCGTCATGGGGGGCCTTCCTTCGGCTGTTCTTGCGCGGAATCTCCGCCCCGGTCGCGAGTCGCGTATTACTGTGCGTGAGGGGCGTGTTACGAGAATGCGCCACCGGGGGTACGGGCCCCGCTGTGGGCGGGTGCTGCTTCCCTCGCATCCGAAGCACGTTCCACACCTTCCACGGAGGGCAGCACCATGCCGACGAGACGAGTGGTCACCAGCCGCAGCAGGGAACCCCGCGCACGGTTCGCGGAGGAACTGCGCGCCATGCGGGTTCAGCGCGGCGAAAGCCTGCGGCAGCTGGGCGAACGGGGGGGCTGGGACTGGTCGTTGTTCGGCAAGATGGAGAAGGGCGAGACGGTGGGCGGCCCGGAGGTCGTCCAAGCCCTCGACACGTACTACGGGACGCCGGGGTTACTGCTGGCCGTGTGGGAACTGGCCGTGAGTGGCAAGGCGCAGTTCCGCGAGCGCTACCGGCGGTACATGTCGCTGGAGGCCGACGCGGTGAGCCTGTGGCACTTCGCGGTGAGTGTCCCGCCGGGCCTGTTGCAGACGCCGGGCTACGCACGAGAGGTTCTGGCCGCCGGTGGCCTCAGGGGCGAGGAGTTGGACCAGCAGGTCGAGGCACGGATGGGTCGGCGAGAGCTGCTGGCGAGCGACGACGCACCACCGTTCCGCACGATCCTGTCGGAGGCGGTGCTGCGGACGCCGTTGCGGGACGCGGCTGAGTGGCGGGCGCAGCTGGAGTACTTGCTGGATGCGGGCGAGCGCAGGAATGTGACAGTGCAGGTGTTGCCTTTCAGCGCGGGGCTGCATGGCTTGCTGAGCGCTGACATGTGGTATCTGCGGCTGCCGGACGCTCGGACGGTGGCCTACGCGGAGAACGGCTACCAGGGCGAACTGATCGAGGAAACGGCACCTGTTGAGCGGTTGCAGCTCAGGTACGATGCGGTGCGCGACATGGCTCTGTCCCCTGCCGAGTCGCGGAAGTTCATCCTGCGCCTGTTGGAGGAAGTGACGTGCGATCCGTCGACCTGAGCGTTGTGACTTGGCGTAAGAGCAGCTACAGCAATCAGGACGGTGGCGCTTGCGTCGAAGTCTCAAACGACTTCGACGCCATCGTCCCTGTCCGGGACAGCAAGAACCCGCATGGCCCTGCGCTCGCCTTTCCGGCCGATGGCTGGTCGTCGTTCGTCTCGGCCGTGAAGAGCGGCGCGCTGGGAGTCTGAGACGCCAGTTGTACGAGACGGGCTCCCGCAGGCTGGTTGTGCCGGTCTGCGGGGCCCGAGTAGCCGGAGTTCACCGTGCGCAGCCTGGAGGACGTGCCGTGAGCGCTACCACATGGCGTAAGAGCAGCTACAGCAATTCCGACGGCGGACAGTGCGTCGAGGTCTCCGACGACTTCGTTGCCGTCGTCCCTGTTCGGGACAGTAAGGACCCGCATGGCCCTGCGCTCGCCTTTCCGGCCGATGGCTGGTCGTCGTTCGTCTCGGCCGTGAAGAGCGGCGCGCTGGGAGTCTGAGGCATCGACTGTACGAGAGGAAGCGTCGTGCGATCCCTTGGCCTGACCGTAGTGGCTTGGCGTAAAGAGCAGCTACAGCAATCCGGACGGTGGTGCCTGCGTCGAGATCTCAGAGGCGCCCATCGACCTGAGCGCCAGCACGTGGCGTAAGAGCAGTCACAGCAACTCGGACGGCGGCGCTTGCGTCGAGGTCGCCGACAGCTTCGTCGCGGTCGTTCCCGTCCGGGACAGCAAGAACCCGCGCGGCCCCGTGCTCGCCTTCCCGGTCGGCGGCTGGTCGTCCTTTGTGGCGGCCGTGAAGGACGGTGCGCTGAGCGTCTGAGGCGCCCGTTGTGCGACCGCCCCGCGCCCTTCCCATCGACATTTACTTGGACGTCCTAGTAAATTGGATGCATGGAAGGCAAGGAGGGTGAAGGTATGGACGCTCACGCCGTCGAAGAAGGCCGCCGTCGCTGGCAGGACCGGTACGACAAGGCCCGCAAGCGCGACGCGGACTTCACCACGCTGTCCGGGGACGTGGTGGAGCCGGTGTACGGGCCCCGGCCCGGGGACACGTACGAGGGCTTCGAGCGGATCGGCTGGCCGGGGGAGTACCCGTTCACGCGTGGGCTGCACCCGACCGGGTACCGGGGCAGGACGTGGACCATCCGGCAGTTCGCCGGCTTCGGGAACGCCCTCCAGACGAACGAGCGCTACAAGACCATCCTCGCCAACGGCGGCGGCGGGCTCTCCGTGGCCTTCGACATGCCGACCCTGATGGGCCGCGACTCCGACGACCCGCGCGCCCTGGGCGAGGTCGGCCACTGCGGGGTCGCCATCGACTCCGCCGCCGACATGGAGATCCTCTTCGGGGACATCCCGCTCGGCGACGTCACGACGTCGATGACGATCAGCGGCCCGGCCGTCCCCGTCTTCTGCATGTACCTCGTCGCGGCGGAGCGCCAGGGTGTCGACCCGGCCGTCCTCAACGGCACGCTCCAGACCGACATCTTCAAGGAGTACATCGCGCAGAAGGAGTGGCTGTTCCAGCCCGAGCCCCATCTGCGCCTGATCGGCGACCTCATGGAGCACTGCGCGAGCTCCATCCCCGCGTACAAGCCCCTCTCGGTCTCCGGCTACCACATCCGCGAGGCGGGGGCGACGGCCGCGCAGGAGCTGGCGTACACCCTCGCCGACGGCTTCGGCTATGTGGAACTGGGCCTGAGCCGGGGCCTGGACGTGGACGCCTTCGCCTCCGGGCTCTCCTTCTTCTTCGACGCGCACCTCGACTTCTTCGAGGAGATCGCCAAGTTCCGCGCGGCCCGGCGGATCTGGGCCCGCTGGATGAAGGAGGAGTACGGCGCCAGGACCGACAAGGCGCAGTGGCTGCGCTTCCACACCCAGACGGCCGGGGTGTCGCTGACCGCGCAGCAGCCGTACAACAACGTCGTACGGACGGCGGTGGAGGCCCTGTCGGCCATCCTCGGCGGGACGAACTCCCTGCACACGAACGCGCTGGACGAGACCCTCGCCCTGCCGAGCGAGCAGGCCGCCGAGATCGCGCTGCGCACACAGCAGGTGCTGATGGAGGAGACCGGCGTCGCCAATGTGGCCGACCCGCTCGGCGGCTCGTGGTTCGTGGAGCAGCTGACCGACCGGATCGAGGCCGAGGCCGAGAAGATCTTCGAGCAGATCAAGGAGCGCGGGCTGCGGGCCCATCCGGACGGACAGCACCCGATCGGCCCCATGACCTCGGGAATTCTCCGGGGCATAGAGGACGGGTGGTTCACGGGCGAGATCGCCGAGTCGGCGTTCCAGTACCAGCGGTCCCTGGAGAAGGGCGACAAGCGGGTGGTCGGCGTCAACGTGCTCCACGGCTCGGTCACCGGCGACCTGGAGATCCTGCGGGTCAGCCACGAGGTCGAGCGGGACCAGGTCAGGGTCCTCGGCGAGCGCAGGGCCGCGCGGGACGACGCACGGGTCACCACTGCCTTGGAGGCGATGCTGACGGCCGCCCGCGACGGGTCGAACATGATCGCGCCGATGCTGGAGGCGGTACGGGCGGAGGCGACGCTCGGTGAGATCTGCGGGGTCCTGCGGGACGAGTGGGGCACGTACACGGAGCCGCCCGGCTTCTGAGACGCGGCTCCGACGACGCGGGCTTTTTTCCCCCGGACCGGTTGTATGGGGTCCGGGGGATGCTTTTGGCATTTAGCTCTTAGTGAGAGCTAAAATAGGTGGCATGACCACAGAGACGCCGGAGACCGCCGCCGGAACGACGGAGACCGCCGAGGGCACCGCCCACGCCGACGCCCTCGCGGACGCGCTCGCCGGGGTCCAGCGGCTCGTCCGGCGGCGTCTGCGGCGTGAGCTGGACGTCTCGCCGATGCGCGGCGCGCAGATCGAGCTGCTGCGCCTGGTCGCGGCCCGCCCCGGCATTGGAGTGTCGGCCGCCGCCCGGGAGCTGCACCTCGCCAACAACTCCGTATCGACCCTGGTCAACCAGCTCAGCGGGGCCGGCTACCTGCGCCGCGAGACCGACCCGGACGACCGGCGCTCCGCCGTACTGCTGCCCACCCCCGAGGCCACGGAGCGGCTCGCCGCCTGGGCGTCGCGGCGCGGCGCGCTGATGCGCGAACAGCTGGCGCGGCTGACCGTGGAGGACAGGGCGGCCCTCGCGGCCGCCGTCCCCGCACTGAACAGACTCGCCCGGAACCTCCGCGAAGACCACGAAGAGGGGGAGCGCGCATGACCGACGAGAAGACCGACGCCGTCACCTGTGCCGGGCTCGACTACGCCTTCAACGGTACGAAGGCCGTCGACGACCTGGACCTGTCCGTCGGCGCCGGCGAGGTCTTCGGGCTGCTCGGCCCCAACGGCGCGGGCAAGACCACCGCCATCCGCTGCGTCACCACCCTGCTGCCCGTCCCGGCCGGCATGGTCCGGGTCTTCGGCCACGACGCGGCGAAGGAGCCCATGGCCGTACGCCGCCTGCTCGGCTACGTACCCCAGCAGCTCTCCGCCGACGCGACCCTGACCGGCCGGGAGAACGTCACCCTGTTCGCCCGGGTCTTCGACGTCCCCCGCCGGGAGCGGGCCGAACGGGTCGCGCAGGCCCTGGCGGCCGTCGACCTCACCGACGCGGCCGACCGGATGGCCAAGACGTACTCCGGCGGCATGATCCGCCGTCTCGAACTGGCCCAGGCGCTCGTCAGCGCCCCCCGGCTCCTCATGCTGGACGAGCCGACGATCGGCCTGGACCCGATCGCCCGCACCAGCGTGTGGGAGCACATCAACGCCGTACGGAAGGCGACCGGCATGACCGTTCTTGTCACGACCCACTACATGGACGAGGCCGAGCAGTACTGCGACCGGATCGCCCTGATGCACCACGGCCGGATCCGCGGCCTCGGCACCCCCGGCGAGCTGCGCGGCGAACTGCGCGCCCGGCGCGTGGCAGCGGGCACCGCCACGGAGAAGGACCCGCTCCCGACCCTGGAGGACGTCTTCCGCGACGTGGCCGGCAGCGGCCTGGACGAGGAGGGAGGGGACTTCCGCGATGTCCGTACGACCCGGCGCACCGCCTCCCGTGTCGGCTGACGGCCAGGGCGGCGGCCAGGGCGGCGGCCCGAGCGGCGGCCCCGGCGGCGCCCCGGCCCCCGGGAGCAAGCCCGACCTCAGCAAGCTGAACCTGCTCCTCGTCCCGCCGCGCCCCCGCACCGGCTGGCGGGTCCTGCTCGCCCGGGTCGCCGCGATGTGCGCGGTGGAACTCCAGAAGCTGCGCCACGACCGCACCGAGCTCTACACGCGCGCGGTCCAGCCCGCGCTGTGGCTGCTGATCTTCGGCGAGACCTTCACCCGCATCCACGCCATCCCGACGGGCGGCACGCCGTACCTCGACTTCCTGGCGCCCGGCATCATCGCCCAGTCCGCGATGTTCATCGCGATCTTCTACGGGATCATGATCATCTGGGAACGGGACGCCGGCGTCCTCACCAAACTGCTCGTCACCCCCACCCCCAGATCCGCGTTGATCACCGGCAAGGCGTTCGCCGCCGGGGTGAAGGCGCTGATCCAGGCGGTCGTGGTGATCGTCATCGCGGCGGCGCTCGGCGTCGGCCTGACCTGGAACCCGCTGCGGCTGCTCGGGGTGGCCGTCGTGGTGATCCTCGGCTCGGCCTTCTTCGCCTGCCTGTCGATGACGATCGCGGGGATCGTGCTGACCCGCGACCGGCTGATGGGCGTCGGCCAGGCCATCACGATGCCGCTGTTCTTCGCCTCCAACGCCCTGTACCCGGTGGCGATCATGCCCGGCTGGCTCCAGGTGATCAGCCGGATCAACCCGCTGAGCTACCAGGTCGACGCGCTGAGAGGCCTGTTGCTCGGGACGTCGTCCCATCATCTGCTGCTGGACTTCGGGGTGTTGGCGTTCGCCGCCGCCGTGGGCGTGGCCGCGGCCTCCTCGCTGCTGGGCCGCCTGGCCCGCTGAGGGGCCCGGCCCGCTGAGGGGCCCGGCGGCGCACGGCCGGCCGGTCGCCGGCCACGAACCGCGTGGCAGCGGTGAAGATGGAACACTGCCGTGATGGACGGTGATGGGCCGCGGCTGAGCGGCGTCGCGAAAGCCGGGGCCCGAACGAAAAGCGCCGACGGCTTTCTGGAGATGCTTGAGCGCAGCAACCTGCCGCCGCTGCGCGGCGACCGGCACACGGGCGGGGACTTCCGCGCCGGCGTGGTGAGCCGCGCCCTGGGCCCCTTGCGCCTGACCGAGCTGGTGACCCCGGAGGGCGAATGCTTCCGCGACGCCCGCTCCGCACGTGCCCGCGACAGCGAGCTGTGGCAGGTCGAGGTGGTGACGCGAGGACAGGTACGCGCCGAGCAGGGCGGCAGCACCGCCGTGCTGGGACCCATGGACCTGGTCCTCATCGACCCGGTACGGCCGGTGCGGTTCGCCAGTTCCGCGACCACCCACGTGACCATGCTGATGCCGCGAAACCTGCTGCGGCTCGGCGCGGACGACGCCGCGCGGCTGGTCGGCGTAGGGATTCGTGGTGACCGGGGCCCCGGGGCTCTGGTGTCCTCGCTCGTACGGGACATGACGCGGACCCTGGACGGGTTCCGCGCCCACGAGGCGGACCGGTCGGCGGCCGCGCTGATCGAACTGCTCTCGGTGACGCTGGCGTCCCGCCTGGGGGACGTCCGCCCGGTCGACGACGACGTACTCCGTACGAGAGTCGTCGGCTTCATCGAGGCGAGACTGTCCGACCGGGATCTCACCCCGGCCAAGGTGGCCGCGGCACACCATGTGTCGGTGCGCCGGCTGCACAAGCTCTTCCAGGACCAGCCCCTGACCGTGGCCGCCCTGATCCGCCGGCGGCGCCTGGAGCGGTGCTACGCGGATCTGGCCCGGAGGAACACCACGGTCGCCGCGGTGGCCGCCTCGTGGGGTTTCGCGGACCCGGCGCACTTCAGTCGTCTGTTCAAGGCCGCCTACGGACACAGCCCGCGGGCACGCGTGTCCAACGACGGTGCACTGATCGTCAATGACCGTCTCGCCGGACCCGGCAAGGATGGCGGTGGAAAAGAAGAACAGCGGAAAGGGCCCTGAAAATGAATGCGTCGCTCGGCACACTGCGTGCTGTCCCTGCCCGGATGATCGAGGGGTGGAACCGTGGTGACGCGGCCGCGTTCGCCGCGGACTTCGCGCAGGACGCCGAACTCATCGATTTCGACGGCACTGTCCACAAGGGCCGTGACACGGTGATCGCGTTTCAGCAGCCGGTCTTCGACACGGTACTGAAGGGCTCCCGGCTCGTGCGGAGCGAGGTGGAGTTCACCCGGCTCGTCGGGCCGGGCTGCGCCGTGGTGCACCACCGCTTCGGCATGACGATGGCCGGCGAGGAGGAACCGCCGCCGACCCGTTACTTCCTCCAGCTGTTCGCGATGGTCTGGCAGAACGACCGCTGGGAGATCGCGACGCTGCAGAACGCGCGCCTGGTCTCGCTGGAGTCCGCCATGACCCTGGACGCGCAGGCGACCACGTAACGGAGGCCGGTGCCCGCCTGGCCGGTCCGGCCGGCCGGTGACCTGCTGTGAGGCAGTTCACGGCAGAGATCCCACGTGCGTCTCGCGGGTGAAAGTTAGGCTGCGACCGGTGCCGGAAGCCGTGCCGTACCGCCGTTCGGCCCGCGACGACAGCCGCGGGGAGGAATGGGTGTACACGCCGCTTTTCTCAAGCGCGCGCGGAGGGGGGAGGATGTACTCATGCAGCCTAGGAACATGTCCATGAGCGGCGTTGTCGACCTCGCCGCGGTGAAGGCGGCCGGTGAGGCCAAGGCGAAGGCGGAGCAGGCACGCGCCGAGGCCGCCCGCCACGGCGGGACCGCCGCCGTACCCCCCTCCAGCCTCGTGATCGACGTCGACGAGGCCGGCTTTGAACGCGATGTCCTCCAGCGGTCCTCCGAGGTCCCGGTCGTCATCGACTTCTGGGCCGAGTGGTGCGAGCCGTGCAAGCAGCTGAGCCCGGTGCTGGAGCGCCTCGCGCACGAGTACAACGGCCGGTTCGTGCTGGCCAAGATCGATGTCGACGCCAACCAGATGCTGATGCAGCAGTTCGGGATCCAGGGCATCCCCGCGGTCTTCGCGGTGGTCGCCGGGCAGGCGCTGCCCCTCTTCCAGGGCGCGGCCCCCGAGGCCCAGATCCGCGGGACCCTGGACCAGCTGATCCAGGTCGGCGAGGAGCGTTTCGGCCTGACCGGCATCGCGGTCGACGCGGAGGCGGAGGGCGCGCAAACGGCCGAGGCGGAGGAGGTCGTACCGGTCGGACCGTACGACGCCCTGCTCGAAGCCGCCGTACAGGCCCTGGACGCCAACGACTTCGGCGGCGCGGCGCAGGCGTACCGCAACGTCCTCGCCGACGACCCCGGCAACACCGAGGCCAAGCTGGGCCTGGCCCAGGCCGAACTGCTCACGCGCGTCCGGGACATGGACCCCCAGCAGGTGCGCGAGGACGCGGCGGGCAAGCCGGCGGACGTCCAGGCGCAGATCGCCGCGGCCGACCTGGACCTGGTCGGCGGTCATGTGGAGGACGCGTTCTCCCGGCTGGTGGAGACGGTCCGCCGGACGGTGGGCGACGACCGGGACGCGGCGCGGGTACGGCTGCTGGAGCTGTTCGAGGTCATCGGCGGGGACGATCCGCGGGTGACGGCGGCACGTCAGGCGCTGGCGAGGGTGCTGTTCTGACGCTGCGGGATTCTGTACGGGGATCCTGTACGGGCGGCTTCCGGCGCCCGGTATTCCGTATCCGGCCAATTCACACACGCAGCAGCCGCGTTTTGCTAAAACTTGGGGAACGCGGCTGCTGTTACTGCCAGTAAATCAACCGGCTTGCTCTGTCCGGTTTTTGGTGCCGATCCCCCCTTCTGTCGCCCCCCTTCGCGGCACCCTGAGTGGCGGGTCGGCGCCGGTGGGTCGCGGGCCGGTTATCTCGCCGTTACTAGCCAGTAACGAGCCCCCTTGTGTAGAGCTCGTGAATGCACGACGATCGGCGACGCTCGGTCCAATACCGCACCGGCACGGCAGCCAGCCGCGCCCGCCGGTCGAGGGTTCCCCGCCGAGTGGGCCGGCGGTACCGCCGCCGGGCCGGACAGGGGGGTTCCTGCTCGCGGGCAGGGCCTGTCCAGAGGTTGCGCGAAGGCGTGGCCAGTGGTTGTCGCTCGGGGGTGATCGCCGGAGAATCGGACGCGGCCCGCACGCACGTTGCGGCCCGCGCACCCGATCCGGGCGCTCCCCTTCCCGAGGACGTAGCACTTCTCCCATCCCAGGACGGGCCAGACCCGATCCGGAGATGTACGTCCGAGAAGGAGGAAATACATGGAGTCCCCAGCCCAAGTCCGTGGCGGGACCAGATGGCGGCGGTTCGCCGTTGTCATGGTGCCGAGTGTGGCCGCCACGGCCGCGATCGGTGTCGCTCTCGCACAGGGCGCGCTCGCCGCGTCGTTCAGTGTGTCTGGGCAGAGTTTCAAGGTGAAGGCGGCTCAGCTGGACGGTACCGATTTTGTCCAGTACGGCGGGGTCGCACCGGGACCCGGCGGTGTCTCGCATCCGGTGGTTGTCTCGGGGTTCAAGACCGCGACGATCACCAAGATGTGCCAGTCCGTGGCCACGAAGCTGCCGATCATCAACGAGAGCGTGACGCTGGTTCTCAACGCGGGCGGCGGCAAAGAAAAGGTCTCAGCGACAAATCTGTATCTCGACGTCGCTTCGCTTCAGACGGACGAGGCCACGTTCGGGGACATGGAGATCGGCGTTCCCGCCGGCCCGCTCAAGAAGGCGGGTGAAAAGGGAGACCTCAGCCCTTACGCCTTCGGACAGAAGGCCGCGACGGCCAAGCTGACGAACGTCAGGCAGACGGCCTGGGCGACCACTGCCGGGTCGTTCACCCTGCCGGACCTGAGTCTGAGCCTCAAGGTCGGGGATCCCAAGAACAACGAGTGCTATCAGGACTGAGCGCTCGACTCGGGCGGGCCGAGCCGCCCCGGGACCCTTCCCCGGTGCTGTTCGGCTCGCTCGGCCCCACTCCTACCGCAACCGCAACACCGCTTCCAGGGAGCTGTTTTCCATGAAGGCCGAGGCCGCGACCACAGATCCCCGCGGATTCACCTACTGGCGGCTTCGGTTCCGAGCCTGGCGTGGCAACCGCCCCTTCTGGGCCGGCCTGTTCACCCTCCTCGGCGGAATCCCGATCGCCTACTTCCCGTACGGGAATCTCAAGCTGGGCAACCTCACGCTGGCCATGTCCACCACGGCCGGGGCGGGTTCGCTGATCATCGGTGTCCTGCTGGTCACCCTGGGTCTGACGATGTGGTACCACAGCCTCGTCCGGGTGTTCTCCGGCGTGGCCGCGATCCTGCTGGCCCTGGTCTCGATCCCCATCTCCAACTTCGGCGGCTTCCTGCTCGGTTACCTCTTCGCGTTGGTGGGGGGCGGGCTCGCGCTCGCCTGGGTCCCCGTCAAGCACTACGTGCCCGAGGAGCCCGCGGAGGAGTACGACGAGTGGGCCCCGGAGCCCGATCGCCCCGGCGACCCCCTCCTCCCCGCCCCGCGCGAAGGGGCGGAACCGAACGTGACGGAAACGACTGCCGAGGCCAATGGCGGGAGGAACAGTGCGGGGTGACCACGCGCAGTGGACCGCGGCCGGGGACGACGACCCCCGGGTGCGGAGGGGGCCGCGTCACGCGGCACCCAAGAAGTCGCTCCTGAACAAGCTCCAGATACCCGCCGGCAAGGCGATGGCCCTGGCCGCGATGCCGACGGCGGTCTTCGTGGGCATGGGGCTCACCCCCCGGCTCGCGCTGGCCAGTGACAATCAGGACATCCCCTTCCTGCCGGGGCCGTGTGTGACCCGTTCCGACGAGCCCGACCCCTCGGAGTCGCCGAGCGGCTCGCCGTCGCCGTCGCCCTCGTCGTCGGAGTCCGCCGACCCGTCGGACCCGTCGGACCCGGCGGACCCGTCAACGCCGACCCCGTCCGACAGCGGTACGGCCCCCGCGCCGCAGCCGTCGGCGAGTTCGGCCCCCGCGCCGCAGCCCCCGGACCCGCCCCAGGGCGAACCGCAGCCCACGCCCACCCCGAAGCCCACGAAGACCAGGAACCCGCTGGACCCGCTGGGCCTCGGAGACGCGCTCGGCGACCTGCTCGGTGGCGGGAGCAAGAAGACGACGCCCCCGCCGGAGCCGGACAACACGGCGACGGCGACCCCGGAGCAGCCCGTACCGACCCCGTCGAAGACGCGGTCGTCGACCGACAGGCCGACCTCGACGCCGGAGCCGGACCGGCCCACCGGCCAAGCGTCCGACACCACCGACACCACCGACCCCGCCAAGGCCGCCGAGGACGCCATCAAGGACGCCGCCGACAAGGCCGGCGCCACGGTGGAGGAGCTGGACAAGGACGCGAAGGGGCTCGACACCCGCAAGGACGAGGAGATCCCGGAGGACGCGGACGGCAAGGAGCCGTTCCCGTGCCCGACCGCGGACCCCGAGGCTTTGGCCAACGCGAAGCAGGAGCAGGGCGTTCCCCGGCTGGCCAATGAGCCCTGGACGCTGGAGAGTTCACTGCTGACCCTGAACGGCCTCGACTACCACGGCATTGTGGAGGTGGAGACCGCGAGCGGCGAGCTCAAGAAGGTGCTCAAATTCACGGCCTCGTCCCTGGACATCAAGGACCTGCACCAGAGCTGGATCCACCCCGCGGGCGGACTGGGCCACACGACGGGCGGCCCGGGCACCACGTCGACCATCCGGGGTGCCGAGGTGACCATGTACACGGAACAGCTGAAGGGCAACCTCTTCGGTCTGATCCCGATCACCTTCAGCCCGGCGACCCCGCCTCCGCTGAACATCCCGTTCGCGTTCTTCACGGACGTCACGGTGCTCCAGGCGGGCCAGTTCGGCGGCACGCTGACGATCCCGGACCTCAAGAACTACGTCACGAACTGAACGTACGAGCACCGCGTACGGCTGTGGGCCGCACCCCCGATCCGGGATGCGGCCCACAGCCGTACAAGGAAAGACCAAACGCGGTCAGTCGCGGCCCTGGCCGCCGAGGTGGTGCACCCGGACCATGTTCGTCGTGCCCGGGATCCCCGGAGGCGAACCGGCGGTGATGATCATGATGTCGCCGTCGTTGTAGCGCTTGAGCTTCAGCAGCTCCACGTCCACCAGGTCGACCATCTCGTCCGTGCTGTTGACCCACGGCACGATGAAGGACTCCACGCCCCAGCTCAGCGAGAGCTGGTTGCGCGTCGACTCGTCCGTCGTGAAGGCCAGGATCGGCTGCGCGGCGCGGTAGCGGGAGAGGCGGCGGGCCGTGTCGCCGGACTGGGTGAAGGCGACCAGCGTCTTGGCGCTCAGGAAGTCGGCGATCTCACAGGCCGCGCGGGCGACCGAACCACCCTGCGTACGGGGCTTCCTGCCCGGGTTCAGCGGCTGGAGGCCCTTGGAGAGCAGCTCCTCCTCGGCCGCGACCACGATCTTCGACATCGTCTTGACCGTCTCGACCGGGTACGCGCCCACCGAGGACTCGGCGGAGAGCATGACCGCGTCCGCGCCGTCCAGGATCGCGTTCGCGACGTCGGACGCCTCGGCGCGGGTGGGACGGGAGTTGGTGATCATCGACTCCATCATCTGGGTCGCCACGATCACCGGCTTGGCGTTGCGGCGGCACATCTCGATGAGCCGCTTCTGGACCATCGGGACCTTTTCGAGCGGATACTCGACGGCCAGGTCACCGCGGGCCACCATGATGCTGTCGAACGCCGCGACGACGCTCGCCATGTTCTCGACGGCCTGCGGCTTCTCGACCTTGGCGATGACGGGGACCCGGCGGCCCTCCTCGTCCATGATCTTGTGCGCGTCCAGGATGTCGTCACCGTCGCGCACGAAGGAGAGCGCGATCATGTCGCAGCCCAGGCGCAGCGCGAAGCGCAGGTCCTCGACGTCCTTCTCCGACATCGCGGTCACGTTCACCGCCGCGCCGGGCAGGTTGATGCCCTTGTGGTCGGAGATCACCCCGCCCTCGATGACGATGGTCTTGACCCGGGGGCCCTCGACCTCGACGACCCGCAGCTCGACGTTGCCGTCGTTGATCAGGATCTGGTCGCCCTTGGAGACGTCCCCGGGCAGCCCCTTGTAGGTGGTGCCACAGATGGACTTGTCACCCGGGACGTCCTCCGTCGTGATGGTGAACTCGTCCCCGCGGACCAGCTCCACCGGACCCTCGGCGAAGGTCTCCAGACGGATCTTGGGGCCCTGGAGGTCCACCATCACGCCGACGGCGCGACCGGTGTCGGCGGCGGCCTGACGGACGCGGTGGTACCGCTCCTCGTGCTCGGCGTGACTTCCGTGGCTCATATTCAGGCGGGCCACATTCATTCCGGCCTCGATGAGCGACTTCAGTTGCTCGTACGAGTCGACGGCGGGGCCCAGTGTGCAGACGATTTTGGAACGGCGCATGAGGCGGATCCTATCGGTTTGTTTCGGCGCGGAATATTCCGTCTGGTGGAAAGTACAAATGGGCGGACTGCCGCTCAGGAGAGAGGCGTTCGAATCTCGTCCTTTCGTACGTTCTCCGTGCCGACCAGCGCGAAAGTCCGCTGCGCGATTTCCAGCTCCTCGTCGGTCGGGACGACGGCCACCACGACCCGCGCACCGTCCTGCGAGATGATCCGCGGCTCGTCGGAACGTACGGTATTGCGTTCCGGGTCCACCGTGAGACCCATGGGCTCCAGACCTGCGACGGCGGCCTCGCGGACCGCCGCCGCGTTCTCCCCGACGCCCGCCGTGAAAGCCACCGCGTCCACCCGGCCGAGCACGGCGGTGTACGCGCCGATGTACTTCTTCAACCGGTGGATGTAGACGTCGAAGGCCAGTCGGGCGCGCTGGTCACCGGCGTCGGAGCGGCGCAGGATCTCGCGCATGTCGTTGTCCCCGCAGAGGCCGGTCAGACCGCTTCTCTTGTTGAGAAGTTCATCGGTCTCGTCGACGGACATCCCGGCCACCCGCTGGAGGTGGAGGGGGACGGCGGGATCGATGTCACCGGATCGGGTGCCCATCACCAGCCCCTCCAGCGGCGTCATTCCCATCGAGGTGTCCACACACCGCCCGCCCCGGACCGCCGACGCGGAGGCGCCGTTCCCCAGATGCAGGACGATCACGTTCACGTCGGCCGGGTCCTTGCCCAGGAGCGAGGCGGTTTTACGCGAGACGTAGGCGTGCGAGGTCCCGTGGAAGCCGTATCTGCGGATGAGATGCGCGTCCGCCGTCTCGACGTCGATGGCGTAGCGGGCGGCGTACTCCGGCATCGTCCGGTGGAAGGCGGTGTCGAACACGGCGACCTGCGGGAGGTCCGGCCGCAGCTTCCGGGCGGTACGGATCCCGGTCAGGTTCGCCGGGTTGTGCAGCGGCGCCAGCGGCACCAGCCGCTCGATCTCGGCCAGTACGTCGTCGTCCACCACGACCGGTTCGCCGAACCGCGGCCCGCCGTGCACGACCCGGTGGCCGAAGGCCGCCAGCGCGGGGGAGTCGAGGCCCAGCCCGTCCTCGGCCAGCTCCTCGCCGACGGCCTTGAGCGCGGCCGTGTGGTCGGCGAAACCGCCCTTGCGCTCGCGCTTCTCTCCCGTACGAGGGGTGTGGACGAGCCTCGGGTCCTTCTCGCCGATGCGCTCCACCAGACCGACCGCGAGGCGGCTCGCGTCCGCCATGTCCAGCAGCTGGTACTTCAGCGACGAGGAACCGGAGTTGAGAACGAGTACCCGGGTGGGAGAGTCCGTCATGCCGTTCCGTCCTGGGCCTGGATCGCCGTGATCGCGACCGTGTTGACGATGTCCTGCACGAGCGCGCCCCGCGACAGGTCGTTGACGGGCTTGCGCAGCCCCTGGAGGACCGGCCCCACCGCCACGGCGCCGGCCGAACGCTGCACGGCCTTGTAGGTGTTGTTCCCGGTGTTGAGATCAGGAAAGATGAAAACTGTCGCCTGCCCAGCCACGTCCGAGCCCGGCATCTTGGTCGCCGCGACGGACGGCTCGACGGCCGCGTCGTACTGGATCGGGC
This sequence comes from Streptomyces sp. NPDC087420, assembly GCF_044744165.1. Taxonomy (NCBI): domain Bacteria; kingdom Bacillati; phylum Actinomycetota; class Actinomycetes; order Kitasatosporales; family Streptomycetaceae; genus Streptomyces; species Streptomyces sp. NPDC087420. The sequence continues at coordinate 64,085 of NZ_JBIUXU010000011.1, read as the reverse complement.
CCTCGATCCGCAGCTCGGGGCGGGCCGCCCGTACCAGCTTCGTCGCCTCCCGCACCTTCTCGACGTCCGCGCCGGAACCGGACGTGCCCGTCGAGTACGAGAGCATCGCGATGCGCGGCTCGACCCCGAAGCGGGCGGCCGTGGCCGCCGCCTGGACCGCGATGTCCGCGAGCTGCTCGGCGTCCGGGTCCGGGTTCACCGCGCAGTCGCCGTACACCAGCACCCTGTCGGCGAGGCACATGAAGAAGACCGACGAGACGATCGAGGCGGTCTCCTTGGTCTTGATGATCTCGAACGCCGGGCGGATCGTCGCGGCCGTCGAGTGCACACAGCCCGACACCATGCCGTCGGCGAGGCCCTCCTCGACCATCAGCGTGCCGAAGTAGTTCACGTCCGCCACCACGTCGTACGCCAGCTCCACCGTCACGCCCTTGTGGGCGCGCAGCTCCGCGTACCGCTCGGCGAAGCGCCGGCGCAGGTCGGAGGCGGTCGGATCGATCAACTGCGTGGACGGGGCGCTCAGATCGATCCCCAGGTCCGCGGCCTTCTTGCGGATGACCTCCGGGTCGCCGAGCAGGGTCAGGTCGCAGACGTTCCTGCGCAGCAGCACGTCCGCCGCCCGCAGTACGCGCTCCTCGGAGCCCTCGGGCAGGACGACCCGGCGGCGGTGCGACCTGGCCTGCTCCAGCAGTTCGTGCTCGAACATCATCGGGGTGATCCGGCCGCTGCGGGCCACCGACATCCGCTCCAGCAGGTCCGCCGTGTCCACGTGGCGCTCGAACAGCCCGAGCGCGGTCTCCGCCTTGCGCGGGGTCGCCGCGCTCAACTTCCCCTCCAGGCCGAACAGCTCGGTCGCCGTCGGGAACGACCCGCCGGCCACCGAGATCACCGGCGTGCCCGGCGCCAGCCGGGACGCCAGCGTCAGCACCAGGTCCGCGGGCCGCTCGTCCAGCGTCAGGAGCACCCCCGCGATCGGCGGGGTGCCCGCCGAGTGCGCGGCGAGCGCGCCCACCACCAGGTCGGCGCGGTCGCCCGGGGTGACCACCATGCAGCCCGGGGTGAGCGCGCCCAGGAAGTTCGGCAGCATCGCCCCGCCGAACACGAAGTCCAGCGCGTCCCTCGCCAGGCCCGCGTCGTCACCGAGCAGCACCTCGCCGCCCAGGGCCTGGGTGATCTGCGCGACGGTCGGGGCGGCGAGCGCGGGCTGGTCGGGCAGGACGTAGCAGGGCACCGGGAGCTGCGACACCAGCCCCTCGGCGATGGCCGTCCGGTCCTCGGCGGCGACCCGGTTGACCACGACGCTCAGCACGTCACAGCCGAGGGCCTCGTACGCCCGGTGGGCGTTGCGCGCCTCCGACCGTACGGACTCCGCGGACTGGTCCTTGCCGCCCACCACCGCTATCACCGACGCGCCGAACTCGTTCGCCAGCCGCGCGTTGAGCGACAGCTCGTCGGGGAGCTGGGTGGCGGCGAAGTCGGTGCCGAGGACGAGGACGACCTCGTACTCCCGCGCCACCCGGTGGAAGCGGTCCACCAGGCGCGACACCAGCTCGTCCGTGCCGCGCTCGGCCTGGAGCGCGGTCGCCTCGTGGTAGTCGAGGCCGTACACCGCGGAAGGCTCCTGTGACAGCCGGTAGCGGGTGCGGAGCAGCTCGAAGAGCCGGTCGGGGCCGTCGTGCACCAGCGGACGGAAGACGCCCACGCGGTCCACCTGGCGGGTCAGGAGTTCCATGACCCCCAGCTCCACGACCTGCCGGCCGTCCCCGCGATCGATCCCGGTCACGTACACGCTGCGCGTCACGCGTGCTCTCCTGTCCCTGTCGGTGGGTGTTCGTCGTTTGTTCGTCGGGTGTTTCGTCGGTGATGTTTCGGTGGTGTCTGCGGGCGGCAATTCCCTCTTGACAATACCTCTGGGTACGGCTAGGAGCCGTTGGTCCCGTCCCCCGGACTCGGGGTGGCCGGATGCGCGGCTTCGCCGCCCCGCGTGGGAGGATCGAAGCGGCTCATGCGTGGGGTGCGGAGGGCCCGCCCCCGGAAAGCACAGCACTAGCGAGCGGGAGACACGGCACGATGCGTATCGGAATTCTCACCGCGGGCGGCGACTGCCCCGGCCTGAACGCAGTGATCCGGTCGGTCGTGCACCGGGCCATGACCGGGTACGGCGACGAAGTCATCGGCTTCGAGGACGGCTTCAAAGGACTCCTCGACGGCTACTACCGCCCGCTGGACCTGAACGCGGTCAGCGGCATCCTCGCGCGGGGCGGCACCATCCTCGGCTCGGCCCGCCTGGAGCGCGACCGGTTGCGCGAAGCTGCCGAGAACTGCGCGGAGTTGGCCCGCCGGTACGACATCGACGCGCTCATCCCGATCGGCGGCGAGGGCACGCTCACCGCCGCGCGGCTGCTGTCGGACGCGGGGATGGCCGTCGTCGGCGTCCCGAAGACGATCGACAACGACATCTACTCGACGGACCGTACGTTCGGCTTCGACACGGCGGTCATGGTCGCGACCGAGGCGATCGACCGCCTCAAGACCACGGCGGAGTCCCACCAGCGCGTCATGGTCGTCGAGGTCATGGGCCGCCACGCGGGGTGGATCGCGCTGGAGTCCGGCATGGCGGGCGGCGCGCACGGAATCTGCCTGCCGGAACGGCCCTTCGAGGTGGACAGCCTGGTGAAGATGGTCGAGGCGAGGTTCTCCCGGGGGAAGAAGTTCGCCGTCATCTGCGTCGCGGAAGGCGCGCATCCGGCCGAGGGTTCGATGGAGTACGGCAAGGGCGAGATCGACCAGTTCGGCCACGAGCGCTTCCGGGGCATCGGCAACCGCCTGGCCGCCGAGCTGGAACACCGCCTCGGCAAGGAGGCCCGCCCGGTGATCCTGGGCCACGTCCAGCGCGGCGGCACGCCGACGGCGTACGACCGCGTGCTCGCCACCCGCTTCGGGTGGCACGCGGTGGAGGCGGTGCACCGGGGTGAGTTCGGCCGGATGACCGCGCTGCGGGGGACGTCGGTGGAGATGGTTCCGCTGGCGGAGGCCGTGACGCAGCTGAAGCGGGTCCCGGAGAACCGGATGCGCGAGGCGGAGTCGGTCTTCTAGACGTCCTCGACTCCCTTGGACAGACGCCCTCGGAGTGGTCAACGGGCATGCTCACAAGGGTTGTTCTGTGCCAAGCTGGGGCTCTGACCGACCGGAGAGCAACGGGGGAACCATTCCATGCGACCCATGCGGATCGCCGTCGCCGTCGAGGCGGCGGAAGGCGACGCGGAAGAGACCGACGCCCTGACCCGGGAGCTCCAGGAGGAACTGCTGCTGCTCGACGCGGCCGCGTCCGTCGATCGCCCGGAGGGCGGAGACGCCCCGGCGGGTTCCAAGGGCGGCACGGTCACGACGCTCGGGGCCCTGCTCGTCACCGGAGCGTTCTCACGGGCGGCTCTGAACACGCTGGTCAGCCTGGTGAGCGAGTGGCGGCAGCGGGCGCAGGCGCGCCGCGTGGAACTCACCGAGGGTGACGACTCGCTGATCGTCGAAGGTGTTTCGAGCAGTGACCAGAAGGCGCTGATCGAGGCGTGGCTCCAGCGCCGGTCCGGCAGCGACCCCCAGCCGTAGGCCCGGGGAGACACCGTGAGCCGCGTCGCCCTGCTCATCGCCACCACGGACTACATCGACTCCGGACTGCGCCGCCTGCGCTCTCCCGCCTCCGACGCCCGCCGTCTGGGCGCGCTGCTGGAGGACAAGGCGATCGGCTACTTCGACCGGGTCATCCCTCTGGTCAACGACTCGAAGGCGGAGATCGAGGAGCACGTCGAGCGCACGCTGCGTGACCTCGGGCCCCACGACACCCTGCTGCTCTACGTGTCCTGCCACGGCATCCGGGACAAGCACGGACGCCTGTTCTTCACGACGCTGCGCACCAAGCGGGACCTGCCCGAATCGACCGCGATCTCCGCGCGGTTCATCGAGGAGCAGATGAGCCGCTGCCGCGCCAGAGGCAAGGTGCTCCTGCTCGACTGCTGCTTCGGAGGGGCGTACGTCCAGGGCATGGCGCCCTTCGCGCCCGACGACGGTGACTTGTCGGTGCAGGCGGCCGGCAAGGGCACGTACGTCATGACCGCCTCGGACGTCCTGGAGTTCGCCTTCGAGGGCGAGACGGTGAAGAGCCGGTCGGGAGTCTTCCACTCGGTGTTCACCGAAGCGATCATCGACGGCCTGAGCACCGGGCGCGCGGACATCGACAACGACGGTGTGATCACGGCGCACGAGCTGTTCCAGCACGTCGAGCGGCACGTCCGGGCGAGCGGGGCCCCGCAGACGCCGACCGAGTTCCGCTCCGGAGTGCAGGGCAACATCCCCCTCGCGACCGCCGCGTTGTGGCACCGGGGGCGGACCGCGGAGACCGATCCCTTCGTCTCCGACAGCCTCTCCCTGGGGGAGTTGCTGCCGGCGCTCGTGACAGGCCCCGACCGCGGTCTCTGCGCGCCCGACTGGCCGCCGAACGGACAGCTCACCGTGCCGCTCGGGAGGATGTACGACCCGGCGCAGGGTCTCCAGGAGACCTTGACGCTCGACCTGTCCGGGGGCGCGCCGCACATCGGCGTCGTGGGCGGCAGGTGGAGCGGCAAGACGTCGGTCCTGCGCACCCTCGCCTGTTCGCTGGCGCTCACCCACACCCCGGACGAGGTGCAGATATACGCCCTGCACGGCGAACCGGACGGGATGACGCGCCTGGACGCCCTGCCGCATGTGGGGATGGTGGCGGACTACGCCCGCGGCGACGACGTACGCACCCTGGTCGACGGCATCATGGCCACGCTGAAACGGCGCGAGAGGCTCTGCAACGCCCTGCGTATCCGGTCCCCGAAGGCCTTCCGCCAGAAGCGGACGCAGGGGGCGCTGGAAGGCGAGTCGAACGGCGAAGTGTTCCTCCTCGTCGACTCCTGGCCGGACTTCGCGGCGCGCTACCCGGAGGAGTCCCGCCTGCTGCTCGGCGTCGCCCAGCAGGGTGTCTACTACGGCATCCACCTGGCGGTCTCCACCGACCGGTGGAAGGACCTGCCCGAAGACCTCTTCCTGCACCTCGGTACGTGGGTCGAACTCGCCCTCGCCGACCCGCAGGAGTCGCGGATCGACAGTGACCTCGCCGGCGGGATCCCGCCGGGCCAGCCCGGCTTCGGACTGACCCGGGGACGGCGCTACGTCCGGCTGGCGGTCCCCGCGCTGGCCACGGCGGGGAGCCCGGGGGAGACGGCCACGCCCCCGGGGACCGGTGACGAGGGTGCGGAACTCGACGCGCTCCTGCACCAGGTGGCCGCGGCGTGGCGGAGGCCGGGCGCCCGCCCGCTGAGCACGTACCGGGACGACGGCGACTCCGTCCCCCGCCTCCTGGAGCTGCTGCCGCTCCCCGGGGAATGGGACGCCGACCCCTCGTCCGCCTGGACCACGAAGCCGGAGCGCAGACTCACCACCCCGGTGGGCGTCGACGCCAACGGTGCCCCGGTCGTGCTGGACCTGAAAGAGGCCGCACTGGGAGGCTGGGGCCCGCACGGTGTGTGTGTCGGCGCCACCGGTTCCGGCAAGTCGGAGCTGCTGCGGACCCTGGTCCTCGGGCTGGCGGTCACCCACTCCCCCGAGACGCTGAACTTCGTCCTGGTGGACTTCAAGGGCGGTGCCACCTTCGCGGGGATGGCCCGCCTGCCCCATGTGGCGGCGGTCATCACCAACCTGGCCGACGAGCCGTCCCTGGTCGGCCGCATGGGCGACGCGATCCGCGGCGAGGTCAACCGCCGGCAGCAGGTACTGCGCGACGCGGGCAACTACCCCAACATCCATGAGTACGAACGGGCGCGCGCGGCGGGGACACCGCTGATGCCGCTGCCGACCCTGGTCATGGTCATCGACGAGTTCACCGAGCTGCTGACCGCCGAGCCCGGCTTCCTGGACGTGCTCGTCCAGATCGGCCGCATCGGCCGTTCGCTGGGCATTCACCTGCTCCTGGCCTCGCAGCGCCTGGAGGAGGGACAACTGCGCGGTCTGGACACCCATCTGTCGTACCGCATCGGTCTGCGTACCTTCTCGGCCGGGGAATCACGCGCGGTACTGGGCGTGCCGGACGCCTACACGCTGCCGTCCGTGCCCGGCTCCGGTTATCTGCGGTTCGACATGGACCACATGGTCGGCTTCCGGGCGGCCTACGCGTCCGGCTGGGCCGGGGCGGACGCGCGCGGCGCCGACGGCGACTCCCCGATGGACCTCATCCTGAACCGCCTCAAGGATCAAGGCCCCCCGGCCCACCCGATCTGGCTGCCGCCGCTGGACCAGGCACCGCCGCTCGACGCACTGCTGCCGGGCCTGACGGTCGCCGAGGGGCGCGGCCTGACGTCCCCCGGCCACACGGCCGAAGACCTGCCGCTCGTCGTGCCGTTGGGCCTGGTGGACAAGCCGTACGAGCAGCGTCGCGACGTCCTGTGGCGCGACTTCGCCGGCGCCGCGGGCAACATGCTGATCACCGGTGGCCCGCAGTCCGGCAAGTCGACCCTGCTGCGCACCCTGGTGTCGTCCTTCGCCCTCACCCACACCCCGCAGGAAGTCCAGTTCTACGGACTGGACTTCGGCGGAGGAGGTCTGTCCGCCGTGGCGGAACTGCCGCATGTGGGCGATGTCGCCTCCCGGCTCGACCCGGAGCGGGTCCGGCGGACCGTGACGGAGGTGGCCGGGATCCTGGACCGGCGCGAGGAGTACTTCCGCTCCTTGCGTATCGAATCCATGGCGGCCTACCGGCGCGGTCGTGCGCGCGGAGAGATCACCGACCAGCCATGGGGGGACGTCTTCCTCGTCGTGGACGGCTGGGGAAGTCTCCGCCAGGAGTACGAGACGCTGGCGGAGACCGTCACCGACCTCGCGTCGCGTGGCCTCGGCCACGGAATCCACGTCGTCCTCACCGCCAACCGCGACGCGGACGTGCGTCCGGCGCTCAGGGACCACCTGATGAACCGGCTCGAACTCCGGCTCGGCGACCCCGCGGAGTCGGAGTTCTCCGTCTCCGTCGCCGCGAACGTCCCGGCGGGCACTCCCGGGCGCGGGCAGACGCCCGAGAAGCTGCACTTCATCGCGGCGCTGCCACGGATCGACGGCGTCGCCTCCGACGAGGACCTGCCCGACGCGACTGCCTCCATGAGCCGCGCCGTCGCACAGGCCTGGCAGGGCCCGCCCGCCCCACCGGTCCGGTTGCTCCCCGGAGTGCTGTTCGCCGACCAGCTGCCGACAGGCAACGCCACCCCGGCCTACGGTGTCGCCTTCGGCATCGACGAGAGCGCCCTGCAACCCGTTTACGTCAACTTCGAGACCGATCCCTTCTTCCTGGTCCTCGGGGAGAGCGAGTCCGGGAAGACCGCGCTCCTGCGCCTGCTGGCCAAGCAGATCTGCGAGCGGTACACGCCCGACGAGGCGCGCGTCGTCGTGGTCGACTACCGGCGGAGCTTGTTGGGCAGCGTGCCGGACTCGCATCTGATCGAGTACGCCGCCTCGCCCACCACGGTGGACACGCACATGGAGGCACTCAGGGATCTCTTCGTGAAGCGTCTCCCGCCGGAGGACGTCACTCAGCGGCAACTGCGCGACCGGAGCTGGTGGTCCGGTCCGAGGATGTTCGTGTTCGTCGACGACTACGACCTGGTCGCGACCTCGCGCGGCAACGCGTTGGCCGTGCTCACCGAACATCTCCCCTTCGCCCGCGACGCCGGCGTCTGCTTCATCATCGCCCGCACCTCCGCCGGCGCCTCCCGCGCCGCGTACGAGCCGTTCACCCAGAGGGTCCGGGAACTGGGCGCCCAGGGCGTGGTGCTCTCGGGCGACCCCACGGAGGGCGAGATCCTGGGCAACGTCCGGGCCCGGCCGCTGCCTCCTGGCCGGGGCCACTTCGTCTCCCGCCGGAAGGGCGCCACCCTGATCCAGGTGGGCTGGCAGCCAATAAGCCCGTCCGCCGCTCAATAAGCCCGTCCGGCGTTTGAGGACAAGGCGGCACGCCCGCCTAACGCCACCGATACTGGAGCTCCGGCCGACCCACGTGCCCGTACTGGGGGCTCCGTTCCGCCCGCCCCACCGTCACCAGGTGCTCCAGATACCGCCGCGCGGTAATCCGCGAGATCCCCGCCCGCTCCGCCGCCTCCGCCGCCGTGAGGCCACTCGCGGACTCCCGCAACGTCCGCGTCACCGCCTCCAGCGTCGGCCCGCTCAGCCCCTTCGGCAGGGACGCCGGACCAGGCGTACGGAGCGCGCCGAGCGCCCGGTCCACCTCGTCCTGACCACTCGCCTCCCCCGACGACGCGCGGAACTCCGCGTACCGCACCAGCCGGTCCCGCAGCGTCGCGAACGTGAAGGGCTTGAGCACGTATTGCACGACCCCGAGCGACACCCCCTCCCGTACGATCCCCAGATCCCGCGCCGACGTCACCGCGATGACGTCCGCCTGGTGCCCGCCGGCCCGCAGGCTCCGCAGGAGGTGGAGGCCGTGGCCGTCGGGCAGGTACAGGTCGAGCAGGATCAGGTCGATCGCCGTACGCTCCAGCACCCGCCCCGCCTCCGCCCGCGAGTGCGCGACACCCGCGACGGCGAAGCCGGGCACCCGGCGTACGTACAGCTGATGGGCGTCGGCGGCGACGGGGTCGTCCTCGACGACCAGCACCCGGATGACGCTCCCGGTCACGACGCGGCCCCTCTCGGCCGGGGAACAACGGACACGCCACCCGAGCCGGACGCGCCACCCGAGCCGGACGCGCCACCCGAGCCGGACGCGACAGCGCCACCGACCGCACCCCCGCCGGAGGCGACCGGCAGCCGTACGGTGAACTCCGCCCCGCCCTCCGGCCCCTGCGACAGCTCCACCGTCCCCCGCGCCCGGTGCACCGCCTGCTGGACCAGCGCCAGGCCCAGCCCCCGCCCCGGCCCCCGTGTCGACCAGCCGCGCCGGAACACCTCGGCCCGGTCGCCCGGTTCGACCCCGGCGCCGGTGTCCCGTACCCCCAGCAGCAGCACCCCGTCCTCGACCAGCGCCGTCACGGTGACACGAGCGGCACCGACGGAACCGCCTCCGCCCCCCGCCGCCCCGGCGGCCCCCGCCCCCGCCGCGTCCACCGCGTTGTCGATGAGGTTCCCCAGAATCGTCACCAGGTCGCGCGCGGGCAGCGACGCCGGCAGCACCCCGTCGTCGATCCGGCTGTCCTCCGCCAGGACCAGCTCCACACCCCGCTCGTTCGCCTGCGCCGCCTTCCCCAACAGCAGCGCCGCCAGCACCGGTTCGGCCACCGCGCCCACCACCCGGTCCGTCAGCACCTGAGCCAGCTCCAGTTCCGCCGTCGCGAACTCCACCGCCTGTTCCACGCGGTCCAGTTCGATGAGCGACACGACGGTGTGCAGCCGGTTCGCCGCCTCGTGCGCCTGCGACCGCAACGCCTGCGTGAAGCCCCGCTCCGAGTCCAACTCGCCCGACAGCGCCTGGAGTTCGGTGTGGTCGCGCAATGTGATGACCGTGCCCCGCTGCTCACCCCCCACCACAGGACGGGTGTTGACCACCACGATCCGGTCGTCGGTCATGTGCACCTCGTCGACCCGGGGCTCCGACGCCAGCAGTGCCCCCGTCAGCGGCACCGGCAGCCCCAGGGCCGCGACCGGCCGCCCCACGGCCGAGTCGTCCAGGCCGAGCAGCTCCCGCCCGCCGTCGTTGATCAGCGCGATCCTGCGCTGTCCGTCGAGCATCAGCAGCCCTTCCCGTACGGCGTGCAGCGCGGCCTGGTGGTAGTCGTGCATCCGGCTCAGCTCCGCCGCGTTCATGCCGTGCGTGTGCCGCCGCAGCCGCGCGTTGACGACGTACGTCCCCAGCCCGCCCAGCATCAGCGCCACCCCCGCCGCCAGGAACAGCACCCGCACCTGCTCGGTCACCTGCGTGGAGATGCGGTCGACGGTGATGCCGACGCTGATCAGCCCGGTGATCTCCCCGCCGTCCTTGATCGGGGTCACGGCCCGCATGGAGGCGCCGAGCGTGCCGGTGTAGGTCTCGGTGAACGTGTGTCCTTCGAGCGCCGGGGCCGTACGCCCCAGGAAGGGCATGCCGATCTGCTTCGGATCGGGGTGCGTCCAGCGGATCCCTCGCGGATTCATGATCGTCACGAAGTCGACCCCGGTGTCGTGCCGGACCCGCTCCGCGTACGGCTGGAGGGCCGCCGTCGGGTCGGGCGTACGGATCGCCTCCCGTACGGAGGGCGAATCGGCCATGGCGCGCGCCGCGGCCAGAACCTGCCTGCGTGCCGTCTCGTCCGCCTGGGCACGATCGGTGACGTACGCGAAGACCGCGCAGCCCGCCACGACGGCCGCCACCAGCACGACCTGCATCGCGAAGAGCTGGCCCGCCAGGCTGCGGGGGCGGGGGAGGCGGCGGAGCAGCCGTCGGAGCAGACGCATGGCCCAAGTCTGCCTGTCCGGAATCGTATGAACGAAATGAACGCAAGGGTGACCGGGGTCACACGGTGGTGGATAGTCGCCGGGACCCCAGTCGGGACGACGGGGGCATCGCAGGGACGAGTCAAGGAGGACCCGTGGCCGCAGCAAGGCGGGACCGTACGCATTATCTGTACATAGCGGTGATCGTAGCCGTCGCGCTCGGCATCCTGGTGGGCTTCGCGGCTCCTGGCGTCGCCGTCGAACTCAAGCCGCTGGGCACGGGCTTCGTGAACCTGATCAAGATGATGATCTCCCCGATCATCTTCTGCACGATCGTGCTCGGAGTCGGCTCGGTCAGGAAGGCCGCCAAGGTCGGCGCGGTCGGCGGACTGGCCCTCGGCTACTTCATGGTGATGTCGACCGTCGCCCTGGCCATCGGCCTGGTCGTCGGCAACATCCTGGAGCCGGGCTCTGGCCTGCACCTCACCGAGGCCACGAAGGGCGTGGGCGCGGCGCAGGCGGAGGGCGCGAGCGAGTCCCTGCCGGACTTCCTGCTCGGCATCATCCCCAAGACCATGGTGTCCGCCTTCACGGAGGGCGAGGTCCTCCAGACGCTGCTGGTCGCGCTGCTCGCGGGCTTCGCGCTCCAGGCGATGGGCAAGGCGGGTGAGCCGGTGCTGCGGGGCATCGGGCACATCCAGCGGCTCGTCTTCCGGATCCTCGCCATGATCATGTGGGCCGCTCCGGTCGGCGCCTTCGGCGCGATGGCCGCGGTGGTCGGCGAGACGGGCGTGGACGCGCTCAAGTCGCTCGCCGTCATCATGATCGGCTTCTACATCACCTGTGCGATCTTCGTCTTCGTCATCCTCGGCGCGCTGCTGCGGTTCGTCGCCGGGATCAACCTGCTGCTCCTGCTCAAGTACCTGGGCCGCGAGTTCCTGCTGATCCTCTCCACCTCGTCGTCGGAGTCGGCCCTGCCGCGCCTGATCGCGAAGATGGAGCACATGGGCATCAGCAAGCCCGTCGTCGGCATCACCGTGCCGACCGGCTACTCCTTCAACCTCGACGGCACCGCCATCTACCTGACGATGTCCTCGCTCTTCATCGCGCAGTCGATGGGCGACCCGCTCTCGATCGGTGAGCAGATCTCGCTCCTCCTCTTCATGATCGTTGCGTCCAAGGGCGCGGCGGGTGTCACCGGCGCCGGTCTGGCGACCCTGGCCGGCGGCCTCCAGTCGCACCGCCCCGAGCTGGTGGACGGGGTCGGCCTGATCGTGGGCATCGACCGCTTCATGAGCGAGGCGCGCGCCATGACGAACTTCGCGGGCAACGCGGTGGCGACCGTCCTGGTCGGCACGTGGACCAAGGAGATCGACAAGGAGCGGGCGGGCGAGGTCCTGGCGGGCCGCATCCCGTTCGACGAGACGACGCTCCTGGACGACCACGGTCCGCACGTCGGTGACTCCGACGCCTCCGACGCCTCCGACTCCGACTCCGAAACCCCGGCGTCCGAGCCCACCGGGAAGATCGTCACCGAGAAGACCCAGGCCGGGGTCTGACCCCCCTCCATACCCCTGGCCTTTCCCAGGACCGGCCCGTACGACGCACACGTACGGGTCGGTCCGCATTTCCGTGGCGTGGCCAATAGTCGTATTTGGGCGATTGGTCGCTTTTTCGTCTACGGTTCGGATCATGAGCGCAGACCCCGTCTGGTCGGTACGCCCGCTTCGCGCGGCTGATGTGGACGGCGCCGTGGAGTTGTTGATCCGTGCGAGCGCGGCCGACATCCGGCACCTTTTGCGTACGGACCTGTCCGTCACCGTCCGGGACGCCGTCGGCGGCGCCCTGGTCGCCGAGGGGGACGGACGGCTGGTGGGCGCGGCGAAGGTGACCGCCGACCCCGTCTTCCCCGGCACGGCCACCGCCCTGGTCGCCGTCGACCCGGCGGAGCGCGGGCGGGGGATCGGGACGGCGCTCGCGGACCGGCTGATGGGCGCGTGGGAGCGGGCCGGTGGCGGGCGGGCCGGTGGCGGCGGGACCGTGAGCAGCATGCTGCGGGACGACCTCCCCCGCGGGCGGGCGTTCGCCGAGCGGTACGGCTTCGGTGTCGTCCATCACAGCGTCGGCTTCCGCTTCGACCTGTGCGGGCACGAAGGGGAGTTGGCCGCGCGGGCCAAGTCCGCGCTGGAGCACGCGGGCGTACAGGTCCGGCTGGCGACCATGCTCGCGGAGGAGCGGACGATCGTGGACTGTTTCGAGCGGTGCGGGCAGGGCCTTCCGCTTCCGCTGGAGGCCCGGCCCGACCCGCGCGCGTGGCTCGCGCTGTGCCCGCCCGACACCGTCTTCCTGCTCGCCGAACCGTCCCCGGCGGACGCGGGCCCGGCGCCCGGGACGGCCGCGGTGACCGGGACCGTACGCCCCGAGGGCATGACGATCCTCTTCCCCCGGACGGACGCGAACAGCTGGCACGTGGCCTTCACGGGCACCGACCCCGACCACCGGGGCCAGGGCGTGGCGACGGCGGTGAAGGCGGCCTCGCTGCTGTACGCGTGCCGGGCCGGCGTCGAGACGGTCACGACGCACAACGACGAGTCGAACCACGCCATGATCCGCGTGAACACCGTGCTGGGCATGGTCCCGGACGTCGGCTACTGGACCCTGACCCGTACGCCGGCCACCGCTGACTGACCAGCTCGGACCGGCGGCGGGGATGATGCAGCCACGAGCGGTGAGTGTGCGATCGGGCGATCATGGTCCCGTTTCGTGGTCGTCGTCCGCGCGGAAAATGGGCCAGCCGATCTCCGTGATCCACTGGGAGGCCTCGGGTGTGTCACGTGCGTCGCGCAGGTAGTACTCGCGCAGCGGGCCGGCGATGCCGATCTCGTGCCGTGCCGTGTAGGCGCCCAGTTCGCCGTAGGTGAGGTCGGCGTCGGCCAATGAGCCGCGGTGGGTGATGACCGCCAGCTCGGCGGCCGGAACGACCAGGGCCTCGACCCGGCCGATGGGGCGTACGTGCCCCTCCACCGGGACGAAGACGGTGGCCCGGCCGCGGTCGTCCTGGAAGATCTCATCGGCGTACAGGCCGCCGCCGGGACCGGCCGGATTCAGGTCCTGGGCCTGGACCGCGGCGCGCAGTTCTGCCCACGCGCCCTGCCACCACGCCAGCAGGTCGGCGCGGTCCACCACGGTGCTGATGCCCATGGCCGGGCAGGCGGGCACCGTGCGGTGCTCGACCGGGGCCGCTGCCGGGCGTCGCAGCAGGTTGCGCAGGGAGTCGACCGCCGAGCGGGTCCGGGCCAGCTCGGATTCCAGGCGGTCCAGGTGGGTGGCGATCAAGGCGCTGCGTGTGGCGACGTCCGGGGTGGCCAGGACGGCTTTGACGTCCGTGATCGGCATGTCCAGGTCGCGGAGCCGGCGGATGACCTGTGCGGTGGGAATCTGGTCGGGTGTGTAGTAGCGGTAGCCGGTGTCCGGGTCGACCTCGGCGGGGTGCAGGAGGCCGACCTGGTGGTAGTGCCGGAGCGTCTTGACGCTCAGGTGCGTCACCCTGGAGAAGTCCCCGACCATCAGTGCCTGCCTCATGGGGTCAGTATCGACTCTCCCCCTGCCGGAGGGTCCACGTGCGGGCCGAGTGTTGACCCTCCCGCCGGGGGAGCGCCGAAGGTGGTGATCAGGCCCACCGAAGCGGTGGCGCAAACCCCGTCTCAGGGAGGTTCGCTCTCATGTCGGACACCACACTGATTCCGGTACTGGCCCAGCACGTACGTGCCGTCAACGCCTTCGACGTGGACGCCGTCCTCGCCACCTTCGCCGAGGACGCTTTTGTCAACGACGCGCGCCGTGAGTTCTGCGGCGCCGCCGCCATCCGCCGCTGGGTGACCAAGGAAATGGTCGGTGACAAGGTCACTCTGGAGGTGACCGAGGTCGTGGACCACTACGGAGACCAGATCGTGCGGGCCCGCTACGACGGCCAGTACGACAAGACCAACCTGCCAGGAGACCTGATCATGACCAACTACTTCACCGTGTGTGACGGCAAGATCACTTCCCTGATCGTCATCCGCAACGAACCCGCCTACTGACCACCCGCCTACTGACTCGTGCTGACCCGTGCCCTAACGCACCTCGTCCCGTACGTTCTCCCGGAACCGGCCCTCCTCGTTCCCCGGCGGGCTGAACGTCACCACGACGTAGTTCTCGAACCACTCCTCGCCCCGCCCGGTCGCCCTGGCCGCGCCGATCCTCTTCGATCCGCGCCACACCAACTGGGTGAAGTGCCCGGTGGCGCGGCTGAATTCGCCGGCCCGGAAGTCGTACGAGGCGACCTCGTCGTACCACGCCTTCACGGCCGTCGGTCCGGGCAGGTGGTTCGGCTCGGCGGAGCCGGACCAGTACAGGTTCTCTCCGTACCCCCGGTCCAGGCCGCGGTGGCCCTCGCGCAACCGCTCGTGTGAAGACACCTCCCGTGCGCGGGACTTGGCGTACGCGTTCAGTTTCCGGTCCAGCCGCACCGGCCGCGCGCCGTGTCTCGCGCGGTAGGTGTTGACCGCCTTCACCACCTGCTGGAGGAACGCCCGGTCGGTGGTGTCGGGCAGGGGGCGGCGCGCCTCCACCGACGAGGCCGAGTGGGCCGAGTGGGGCGGCCGGCTCGGTGGCGTGGCGCCCGCCGTCACACCGACCAGGGCCGCCGTCGCGAGCAGGACACCGATTTTCTTCCGTTTCAGCACGGTTCATCCATGGCCAGCCAACTCGCCCATGAATCAGTAGATTTGGCCAACGGCAGGGTCGGTATCCGGCCGTCGGGGGCGTATCCGAACGGAAAGGGCGGGTAGCTGGGCGATCTTGATCCCGGTTCGGTGACGTGGCCGAACCAGGCGCTCGTGTCAATCCCTCCTGGGTGGGACGGCGGTTCGAGCCGAACTGCTGGCGGCCGAGCGTCTTGCGCCTCCCGTCCCGCAGAGCGAAAGGATTTCAAACGCTGATTTACCGTCGGTTTGGTATTAGTACGTATATTCACCCGTTTTTTGGGCCGTCTCTTTGCCGAGGATGGCAGGTAACACCGGTTCGGCGAAGGGGATTTCAGCATGGCGGATTGGGTGAAGGTCGCAGGCAGTCTCTCGGCCATCTCGGCGGGGTCCAGGACGACGGTGTGGGGTGTGAACGCGGCGAGCGCGATCTACCGGTACACCAACTACGACGCCAACCCCTGGATCAACATCCCGGGGGCGCTGAGTGACATCGGCGCGGGTGCGGACGGCACCGTGTGGGGCGTCAACGGCGGTAACCAGATCTTCCGGTACGCGGGGGACCAGGGGGCCTCGAACCCTTGGACGAACATCAACGGCAGCCTCGTCCGCATCGACGCGGGGTCCCGGACGAACGTATGGGGGGTGGACTCCGCCGACGCCATCTACCGGTACACCAACCACGACCCCAACCCGTGGATCAAGATCCCCGGGGCGCTGAGTGACATCGGCGCGGGCGCGGACGGCACGGTGTGGGGCGTGAACGGCGGCAACCAGGTCTTCCGGTACACCGGGGACCAGGACGGCTCGAACCCGTGGAAGCACGTCAACGGCAGCCTGAAGCGCATCGCGGTGGGCTCCCGGACCAACGTGTGGGGCGTCGACCCGGGCGGCAGTATCTACCGGTACACCAACAACGACGCCAGCGGCGGCAACCCGTGGATCAAGATCCCCGGAACCGCCACCGACATCGCCGCCGGCGCCGACGGCACCGTGTGGCACATCAACAGCGGCGCCGAAATCTACCGGTACACCGGCGACCAGCCGAGCTGATCTCGTCCGTGTCACCTGTCCGGTCCCCGACCCGCTGTGTCGGGGACCGTACGGACCGCTGCCGCCGCCAGTGATCACTGTCCCGGTCGTCCCGGACCCGGTTTCTTCGGTGCTCTGGCAGGTCTCCGCAGCGCCGGGCGGTGAAGGCGTTACGGTCGCAGGGCCGGACCGGTCGGCCGGTGGCCGCGCCGGGAACCCCCTGCTGACGCGGAGGTCGTCTCGTGATCCCCCTCTCCCTCGAAGCCGTCGCGGCGGCCGTCGGCGGCCGTCTGTACGACGTGCCGGACCCCTCCGTGCTGATGAGCGCGCCCGCGGTGGTGGACTCGCGCGCGGTAGGGCCCGGTGGGTTGTTCGCGGCGCTGCCCGGTGAGCACGCCGACGGGCACGCCTTCGCGGCGAACGCGGTGAAGGCCGGTGCGGTGGCGGTCCTGGCCATCCGTCCCGTCGGCGTCCCGGCCGTGGTCGTGGACGACGTGCTGGACGCGCTCGCCGCGCTGGCCCGTACCGTACTGGCCGCCGTACCGGAGGCGACGGTCATCGGGCTGACCGGCTCGGCGGGCAAGACCAGCACCAAGGACCTGCTCGCGCAGGTGCTCCCCGAGATCGGCCCGACGATCGCCACGGTGAAGTCGTTCAACGGCGAGATCGGCATGCCGCTGACGGTCACCCACCTGGACCGGAGTGTGCGGTACGTCGTGCTGGAGATGGGCGCGCGGGGCATCGGCCACATCGCTCATCTGACCCGTATCGCCCCGCCCGCCGTCGGTCTGGTCCTCAACGTGGGGACGGCGCACGTGGGGGAATTCGGCGGGCGCGAGCAGATCGCCCAGGCGAAGGGGGAGTTGGTCGAGGCGCTTCCGGAGGACGGGCTGGCGGTCCTGAACGCCGACGATCCGCTGGTCGCCGCCATGGCGCCCCGTACCCGCGCCCGGGTGCTGACCTTCGGTGTCGGGAACGACGCGGATGTACGGGCCCTGGACGTCGCCGTCGACACCTCGGGCCGCCCCTCGTTCACGCTCGCCGCCGACGGCGCCCGGGCGCGGGTCGACCTGTCCCTGCACGGTGTGCACCACGTGTCGAACGCGCTGGCCGCGGCGGCCGTCGCGATCGGGCTGGGGGTCGGTGTGGAGAAGACGGCGGGGGCCCTGTCCCGCGCGGTCCTGGTGGCCTCGGGGCGCATGGAGGTCACCGACCGGCCGGACGGGGTACGGATCATCAACGACGCGTTCAACGCGAACCCCGACTCGATGAAGGCGGCGTTCACGGCTCTCGCGGCCATGGCCACGGATGGGCGCCGGACCGTCGCGATCCTGGGCGAGATGAAGGAACTCGGCGCCGACGGCACCGAAGAACACCGGGGGGTGGGCCGCCTGGTCGCCGCCGCCGGCATCGACGTACTGATCGCGGTAGGCGCCGACGACGCACGGACGCTGGCCACCGCCGCGCACGCGGACAACCCGCGGCTGACGGTGGCGCACGCCGACGACCGGGACCGGGCCCTGACACTGGCCCACGACCTGATCCGGCCGGGAGACATCGTCCTGGTGAAGGGCTCCCACAGCGTCGAACTGGAGCACACGGCCCAGCGCTTGGCGGCGGAAGCGCGCTTCCCTGGCGGCGGCGGGGCCTGAGTACGCGTATGTGGCACGCGTACGTGGCCGTGTTCGCCGGGGCGGTGCTCATCCGCACGATCGGTCTGTACAGGCCCGGTCTCCGAGTGAGGGTGTGGGCTCAGGTGGCGGCGAGGGCACGGTCGAGGAGGGGCAACAGGCGGTCCCAATGCCGTCGCAGCGCCGCTGGGTCGAAGGCATCGGTGTCGGACATGGTGAAGCCGTGGACGGTGTCGGGGTAGATCTCGGAGGTGTGATCGACACCTGCGGCGTCCAGGGCCTGGTTGAGTTCGCCGAGGGCCTCGGGCGTCAAGTCGCCTTCGGCGTGGCCGAGGTGGACCTGGGCAGTGAGCCCGGAGAGAGCGTCGACGTCCACGGGGCCGTGGAACGCGGCGAGGGCGGCCACGTGGCCCGGGTGGGCCGCGGCGGTGCGCGTCGCCAGAAGACCGCCGATGCAGTAGCCGGTCACCGCGACCGGCCCGGCCGCGACCTCGGGCTGGGTGGTGAGGAACCCGAGGTAGGCGTCGGCGTCGCGGAGGACACGTTCGGCGGTGTGCGCCTCGATCAAGGGCATCAACCGCGCGAAGACCGCGGACCGGACCTCGTCCCCGATGTGCTCGGGAAGTTCGATCACCGGTGCCGGACCCTGCCGGTAGAAGAAATTGGGGACGAGAACGTAGTACCCGTGCCCGGCCAGTTCACGGGCCATCTCCCGCAGCACGGGCCGGACCCCGAAGCCGTCGGGATACATCAGCACCCCTGGGTGCCGCTCGCCCCCGTCGGGGAACGCGGCGAACGCGTCGGACCGGCCGTCCGCGGTGGGAATCCGCACTGTCTTGATGGGCATGACTTCTCCTGTCGTGGTTGACGTGTCGAGCTGTGAGATCAACACGACAGGAGGCGGAGCCCGCGCGGCGGCGCGGGATCCTGGAACCAACAGCGGGCCGATACCGGCCCGTACGGCGCTCAGAGGGGCGCCGGGTCGTCAATCCGTGTGTGGCGCGATGCCGTCCCGGTAGTCATCGCCGCACAACCTAGCCCACCGCACAAGATCGATGCCAGCCCCGGCCTCCGTTTCCCGGCCCCCGGCCCCCGGCCCCGGGGGATCTATCCTCCCGGTCATGGGGAACAGGGAGCTGAGAGCGCTGATAGCCGTGGTGAGTGCGAGCGCGCTGTGCTGGGGGGTGGCCGGAGCGGTGCACTTAGGATTCGTCCACCACCGAGGTTCGGGACGTACCGGCTCCTGGAGCCTTCCCGCCGGGGGCGGATGGTACGAGTTCGCGGTCGTCGTCGGATTCATCGTGACGGTGTACTCCGTCCCTGGTCTACTGCGGCGCGGCGAGTGGTGGCCGGCTCTGAGCCTGAGTCTCGGAGCCGCTGTGGGAGCAGTCTCGGTACTGGCGTTGGGGCAAGGGCCGCGGTACTGGGTCGCCGCCCTGCTCATGACACTCGTGGGAGCCGCGGCCCCGCTGGTGAACAGGCTCTGGGGCCGCCACCACCCCATGTGAACAGGCCCCAGGGGTTGGTCCGGTCGGGGAGGTCGAGGCGGCGGGCCAGGGCCCGTTCGACGGTGTGCGCGATGGTTAACAGGTCAACAGGTCAACAGGTCAACAGGTCGACGGGGGCGGGCCCGGGGCGGCAATCCGTTCGCGCGGTGGGGAGACCGAGCGCGCGGAACGCTTCCTCGTATCTCCGCCCGAAGTGCCCCTGCTCCGGTGGGAGGACGAACTTCCCGAGCCGTGCGTGCTGCATCCCGAAGAGGTGGACACCCACCCCTGGGCGGAGGACGACACGCTGCCCGCCCCACTGATCGCCCGCATCGACTCCTGGGACGACGCCCAAGTGGCGGAACACGGCCCCGGCGCCCCCAGCTACCAGTCCGATCTCTCCATCCCTCCCGGATGGCGGGTCGGCGGCTTTCCCAGCTGGGCGTCGACGGGCCCGATGGCCGTCGACTGCGCGTCCTGCGGAACACCGACGCGGCTGCTGCTGACGGCCGAGGGCTACGAGATGGACGCCGGCTCGCTCAGCTGGCTGCCGCTGGAGGACCGCCACGCTTTCCCGCGAGGGAAGGCACCGACCGGGGCCGGTCGGTCCGTTGCGCAGCCCACGCGCCTCCGCTTCGGCCGGGACCGGGACCTGCACGTCTTCACGTGTCCGGCCGACCCCGGACATCAGCCCCGATGGGTGCTTTCTTAAGGACGGCGTCGGGGTGTTCGTCGTAGGGTGATCGGCGGCTGACGGAGACCAACGACCTGGGGAGCCGGGCACGTATGACGCGGTACCTGATTTCGTTCGACGACGGCACGATGATCATCCCCGAGGAGGATCTGCCCGAGGTGTCCGATGCCTCCCACGCGGTGGTGCGGCAGGCTCAGGACGCCGGTGTGTGGGTCTTCGGCGGGGGGCTGCTGACGCAGCGGGCGAGCGTCGTGGCCACGGACGGGACCGTCACCGACGGCCCGTACCCGGAGACCAAGGCGGTGCTCGGCGGGTTCTCGATCATTGACGTGCCGACACGTGAGGACGCGCTGGAGTGGGCCGCCAAGTTCGCCGCCTCGTGCCGGTGTGCGCAGGAGGTACGGGAGATCGCGGACGACCCGGACGCCTGACCTGGCCGACCTGGCCGACCTGTCTGGCCCGTCCGACATGTCCGGCCCGCGGTGCCGCCACGCTCACGATCGAGGGAATGGGGAAGGCGCGCCCGGCCGCCCACGAGGATGCGGCCATGACTGCCGCAATTGATTACCTCGCCAACACCGACACCGTTCGGATCGCCACCGAGCTGAGCGACGGAGGTGAGGTCGTGACCCCGATCTGGTCGGTCGTTGTCGACGACACGGCCTACATCCGCAGCGCCTACGGTCCTGAGTCGAAGTGGTACCGCCGGGTCAGCCGCAGCGGCCGGGCGAAGTTCGTGGATGGCGCTCAGCGCTACCCGGTGACGGTCGAGCCGGTCAACGACGATGCGGTCAACGCGAACGTGGACGGCGCGTACAGGACGAAGTACGCCGCAAGCCCTTCGCTCCCGGATCTCCTCAGCCCGGACGTCCGCGGCCTGACCTTGCGCGTGATCCCGCAAGGCGGCTGAGCACAACGGCTCGGCCTGTCCGCCGGTCCGTACCGGCCCCGGTCTCCTGTTCGTCCGGCCTTCGCGGACGAGCGGGAGACCGCGTGCCCGCCACGTCCTCGCCCCGTCCCCGCCGTCGACGGGGAAACGGGCCGATGGTGCTCAGCGACGCCAGAGCGCGAGGACGAGCGAGCCCCCGACGGCCGTCACCGCGAGGACGTAGAGGGCCTGCGCCCCGAGCGGGCTCAATGTTCCTTTCCCGTCCGGTGCGACCGGTACAACGCGGCGAGCGATTCGGTGACCGCCGCCAGGGCGCGCATGTGCTCGTACGCGGTGAGGGGCGGTGTGTCCGGGCCCGGACGTACGCGCGGATCGAGCAACACGTACGCCTCCCGGTGCACCGCCCGCGCCGCTGGCGTGTCGGTGTCACCCAGGTCTTCGCGCAGCAACAGGTCGACGTGTCCCCGGAGTTTGGTGGTAGTGATGTCCACCCAAACTCTTTCAGGGAGGTCGAGGCGGCGGGCCATGGCCTGTTCGACGGTGTGCGCGATGGTCAACAGGTCGACGGGCAGGGCGTCTTGCGGCGTGCGCCGCAGGGCGGCGAGTAATCGGCGGAGTGTGTGACTGTCCGCCGAGAAGAGGGAATCCTCCCGCGTCACGGCGAACTCACCTCCGCCGTGGCCACGGTGCACCAGGTACGAGTCCCCCGCCGCCCCCACGCCCGCGCGAGCGCCGCGACGAGGAACATGCCGCGTCCGCTCTCGTCCTCGGCGTTCAGCGGACGCACCTCCACGCACGCGCGTGACTGGTCGTCCACTTCGATCCGTACGTCGCCGGCCTCGTCGTACGCGAAGAGGAACCGCACCCGGTCGCCCCGCCCGTGCACCACGGCGTTGGTGACGATCTCGCTGACGAGCAGTTCGACGGTCTGAACGGTGTCCTCGGAGAGTTCCCGCTGCCGGAGCAGCGCCCCGGCAACGCGCCGCGCGTACGCGACACGGCGGGGATCCGGCTCGAAGGAGAGGCTCAGCCGTAGTGCGTCCCCTATTCCGACGAGGTTGGTGAGGGCGGGAGTTGGGCGCTGCGCGAGGGGAGGCATCGGGAGTCCTTAGCGTTGAGCCATGGGGATGCGCATGCTCACGCACAGCTCTGATATGAAAGCGGTGCGTGAGTTTCGCGTACAGCCTGACACCAGAGCGACTAGCGTTGGAACCGATCAGGTGGAATCTGCCGACCAAGTTCGCTCGTGAAATCCCGCTCATGTGTGGGCCGTTCGCGGAGAACCGAGATGTTTCGCCGCGACGCAGAACGTTCGTTGCGGGAGCGGAAGAACCACCGCACACTGATTGCGGGAGGACAGCAGATGATGACGGACATGGAATCGGCGACGCCTGCTCTATGTCGATTACAACTGGGCTACGAGCTGCGCAAGTTGCGAGTGGCCGCCGGCTTCACTTCCCGTGAGGTCGTCAAGAAGCTGATCTGGAGCCCGTCCAAGCTGACGCGCCTGGAGACCGGCGAGAACGCCACCGTGGAACCGTCCGACATCATGGCGCTCTGCAAGATCTACGCGGCGGACCCGGACATGTGCGAGCTGCTGGAGGGCTACGCCGTCGTCACCAAGACGAAGCGGGAGTGGTGGCAGTCGGCGGTCTACCGCTCGGTCATCAGCCCAGGTTTCAGGGCGTTCCTGAGCATGGAGGGGGCCGCGTCGGCGCTGCACAGCTACGAGTCCGAGTGGGTCCCGGGGCTGCTCCAGACCGAGGAGTACGTACGCGTCATCCACGAGGCACACACAGCGCTCAGCCGTGAGGAGGTGGACCGCAAGGTCGTGCTGCGCATGAAGCGGCAGAAAGTCCTGCACCGTGATCCGCCGTTGAAGTTCGCCGCGGTCATCAGCGAGGCCGTACTGCGGCGCCAGGTCGGCGGCCCGGATGTCATGCGGGCACAACTGGCACACCTGATCGAGGCTGCCTCCGCGCCGAACGTCCGATTGCAGGTGTTGCCGTTCAGCGTGGGCTCCCACCCGGGCATGAACGGGGCCTTCGCGACCTTCCAGTTCCGCGACCCGGTCATGCTCAAGCCGATCGTCTACCTGGAGAACCTGGCCGACCACTGGGTCACCCGGAACGACGCGGACGTGGAGCTGTACGAAGACGCGTTCAGAGATCTCCAAGCTCTTGCTCCGGGGCCGCAGGAGTCCCTGAGCATCATGAAGCAAGCGATGAAGGAGCATTGATGCACCCGGCGAACACGACCCACGCGCTGACCGGCGCGGAGTGGTTCAAGTCCAGCTACAGCGACAACAACGGCGGCAACTGCGTAGAGGGCGCCCGCCTCGCCGGCGGCGCGATGGCCGTACGCGACTCCAAGCTCCCCGACAGCCCTGCGTTCGTGACGAACGCCCCCGCGTGGACCGCGTTTGTCGGGGCCCTCGCCGAGGGGGACTTCGGCGCGGCGTAACCGTAACCGCAAAGGGCTGCTCCCCACCCCGGGAGCAGCCCTTTTACGGCAGTCGCCCCGCCCCGGCCGTGGCTCCGCTCCGGATCACCGGTCACATGAGAGGGCGATTCGAAGCCGCGTACTCGTCCGCGATGTTGAAGACGCTGGCACAGCGTGGGCATTCCGCGCCGCCGAAGAGATGGGTGATTCCGTCGGCGAGCACAACTTCCCCGTCGCGGACGGCGGTCGCGTGCATCCAACGACCCAGGCCGGAGAGCCCCTTGGGGGAGGCCGGCCTCAGTTCGCGTCGGTCCACGTCGCCCAGGTTCCAGTCCCGGATCGCTGAGTAGCGTCCGTAACCGCCGATGGCGATCGTCACCTCCACAGCGCAGTGAGGGCAGGCGACCTGGTAGAAGTCGTCCGAGAAGTCCCCCAGGACCGCACTCCAGTGGTAGTGCCCTTCGACCGCGATCAAGTCGCGGAACGGCGCGAGGTAGTCATCCGGCCGCGACCACAGGTGCCGACAGTCGTACATCTGTGTCCAGTTCACCACCTGAGCATTGAACCGTCCCGAGGTGCTGTCCCGAGATGCAGTCCCGAGGTGCCGTCCCAAGGGGCCGGGGACGGCCCCGCGCCAAGGTTCCGGCCACGCGTCAGAGGTGGACCATCACCGTCTTCGTCTCCGTGTACGCGTCCAGGACCTCGATGCCGTGTTCCCGGCCCAGGCCCGACTGCTTGAAGCCGCCGAACGGGACCGAACCCGCGCTCATGTCCGCGTACGCGTTGATCCAGACCGTGCCCGCGCGCAAGCCGCTCGCCGTGCGGTGGGCGCGTTCCAGGTTCGTGGTCCACACCGACGCGGACAGGCCGTAGATGGTGTCGTTGCCCTGGGCTATCGCGTCGGCGGTGTCCGTGAACGTCAGCAGGGACGCGATCGGGCCGAAGATCTCCTCCCGTACGACACGGGCGTCGGCGCCGACGTTCTCGATCAGGGTGGGCGGCATGTACAGGCCGTGGCCGAGTTCGCCGGCCGTGTGGAGTGTGCCGCCCTCCTCGCGGGCGATGTCCAGGTACGAGGACACCTTCGCGAAGTGCTGCGGCGAGGCCAGCGGGCCCATCCGGGTGTCCGGGTGGAAGGGGTCGCCGAGGGTGAACGACTTCATCTCCTGGAGCAGGAGTTCGCGGAAGCGCTCGCGGACGGACTCCTGGACGAAGATCCGGGTCCCGGCGACGCAGCCCTCGCCGCTGCCCTGGGCGAATCCGGCCACGGCGCCCTTGGCCGCGGCCTCCAGGTCGGCGTCGTCGAAGACGATCGTGGGGGACTTGCCGCCCAGTTCCAGCGTCACCCGCTTGAGGTCCTTGCTGGAGACCTCCAGGATGCGCTTGCCGACGGCGAGGGACCCGGTGAAGGAGATCTTGTCGACGCCCGGGTGGTTGGTGAGGGCCTCGCCCGTCGTGACGCCGTCGCCGGTCACGATGTTGACGACGCCGGGCGGCAGGTCGGTGGTCAGGAGGAGTTCGCCGATCCGCAGCGCGGACAGCGGTGACCAGGCGGCCGGCTTGGCGACCACCGTGTTGCCGGTGGCCAGCGCGGGCCCCAGTTTCCAGGCCAGTTGGAGGACCGGCCCGTTCCAGGCGGTGATCGCTCCGACCACGCCCAGCGGCTGGCGCAGGGTGTAGTTGAAGACCGCGGGATCGGACGGCGCGGTCTGGCCGTAGATCTTCGTCGGCCAGCCCGCGTAATGCCGGAAGACCTCCACGGAGTGGTCCACGAGCCAGCGGGTCATCCACAGCGGGCCGCCCATGTCGAGCGAGTCCAGGACGGCCAGTTCCTCGGCGTGGGCCTCGATGACGTCGGCGATCTGGAGCAGCACCTTGCTGCGCTGGTACGGGGTGATGTCGGCCCACGACGGCGCCTCGAAGGCCCGCCGGGCGGCGGCCACCGCCAGATCCATGTCCTCGGGACCGCCGGCGGCCACGTGCGCCAGCACCTGGCCGGTGGCGGGATCGGACGTCTCGAAGGTCGCGCGGGCACGGGGCGCGGTCCACACGCCGTCGATCAGCAGTTTCTTGGCCGCGCCGTCGAGGAACGCGGGGGCGGGGCGCGCGGCGGCGTCCAGCGTCAGGGGAATGGTCATGAGGGTCTCCTCGTCAAAGACAAACGAACTGGTTCGTTCTCTTTCTCGAACGTACCCCGGTCGCCGCCACGAGGCAAACGAACCAGTTCGTTTAAGATGGAGGCATGGACAAGGGACAGGCCAGCAGACGACGCCTCCTCGACGCCGGCGCCGTCGAATTCGCCGCCCACGGCATCGCCGGCGCGCGGGTCGACCGCATCTCGGCCGACGCGAAGGTCAGCAAGGCCCAGATGTACGCGTACTACGGCAGCAAGGAGAGCCTTTTCGACGCGGTCCTCATCGACCAGGTCGCGGGCATCCTCGACGCCGCGCCACTGACACCCGAGGATCTGCCCGGCTACGCCGTCCGCCTCTACGACGCGTACCTCGACCGTCCCCAACTGGTCCGCCTGGCCACCTGGGCCCGCCTGGAACGCACCCCCACCGGATTCCTGTTCACGGAGGCCGACGAGATCCCCAAGATCGAGGCCATCACCCGCGCCCAGGCCGCCGGGCACATCGACCCCGCCCTGCCGGCGGCCGACGTGCACTCGATGGTGATCTCCATGGCCATGACCTGGTCACCGAGCAGCCTCACCTACACCGCGACCACAGCCGACCCCGCCGCCGACCACGACCGCCGCCGCACCACCCTGGCCACGGCGGTCCGCCACGCCTTCACCCCCTGACCGACCCGCGGCGAACACGGCTCGCGCGCTGCTCCCTACCCCGGGAGCACTCCGAGCCGCCGCTCGACGCGGAGGCGTGCCGCGCGGGCACGGCGGTCGTCGTACGGGGTGAGGAGCCGTATCGCCGATCTCCAGTGCTCGTGCGCCTCCGTCAGGTCCGTGCCGGCCAGCGCCGTCGCCAGGCCGTCCAGGGCCAGTGCTTCGTGCCAGGCATCGTCCAGTTCGTGGTGGGCCGCCACGGCCCGGCGGTGGAAGTGCGCCGCCTCCTGCGCCCATCAGCGTGAGTAACTGTGCTGCCTGTCTTCCCCGGTAAACCTCACGCCTGGCTGCCGTATGTGCGATGCCCGCCTACGCCTCGTACCTCATGGCCATCATGGAGGGCTTGAGCCGGGCGGTGGAGAGCATGTCTCTGGCTGCACTGCCTGGCTACGCCCGCCAGCCCCACTCCGGCCAACGGCCCTCCCACCCGAAGGACGAAGTGCTGCTGCGGTCGGGGCCGGGATCGGAGTTCAGGCCGGGGTTGAGTCCGGCGTCGGGGGCGAGGCCGGCGTCGGCGGCCGTCGGGTCGGCCCTCCGGCCGTCCTGGTCCAGGATCCGGGTGACCCGTTCGACGGCGGCGTCGAAGGGCAACGGGAGGACCAGCTCGATCTCGTGGACGTCCTTTTTCAGCAGGCTGTGGACCAGGCCGAGCAGCCGCGCGCTCCCGCCCCATGCCGTGGCCAGCGTGCCGAGTTCACGGGTCAGGATCGTGTCCTCGTCGTCATGCATGGTGTTCTCATCCCCGCCGCGGCCCGGTCTCCGTCTGCCCGCTCATACAATCAGATGCCCCGGCCCCCTCAGAAGCGCCGCAGGCGCTTGTCGGCCAGGGCCGGGGGTGTGTAGTAGATGTCGTCCTGGTTGAGGTTCGTGCCCGGGGGGACGATTTCGTCGATGCGGTCCAGGACGTCCGGGCTCAGCTCGGTTTCCGCGCCCGCCAGCAGGTCGTCCAGGTGTTCGGGGCGGCGGGGGCCGATGAGGACCGACGTGATCGCCGGGTGGGATCGTACGAACGCCGTGGCCAGGTGCGACAGCGGCATCCCCGCCTCGACCGCCAGTTCCGTCAGCCGTCTGACCGCCTCCGCCTTCGTCTGGTTCGCCGGGACGGACAGGTCGAAGGTCTTCGGGCCCAGCGCCGCGCGGGCGCCCTTCGACGGGTTCGCGCGGCCCGAGAGCCAGCCGGAGCTGAGCGGGCCGTAGGTCAGGACGCCCATGCCGTACCGCTGGGTGGTCGGCAGGACGCTCGACTCGATGCCGCGCAGCAGGATCGAGTACGGGGGCTGTTCCGTACGGAACGGACGGTGGCCGTGCCGCTCCGCCGTCCACCGCGCCTCCACGATCAGCTCGGCGGGCGTGCACGAGGAGCCGATGGCCCGGACCTTGCCCGAGCGGACCAGGTCGGAGAGGGCGGCGAGCGTCTCGTCGATGTCCGTGTGGGGGTCGGGGCGGTGCATCTGGTAGAGGTCGATGTGGTCGGTGCCGAGCCGCCGCAGGCTGTTCTCCACCGCTTGTACGATCCAACGCGGCGAGCCGCCCCGGCGGTTGAGGTCGTCGCCCATCGGCCAGCCGAACTTCGTCGCCAGGACGACCTCGTCACGGCGGCCCTTGAGCGCCTTGCCGACGATCTCCTCCGACTCGCCCTCGCTGTAGACGTCGGCGGTGTCCACGAAGTTCACCCCGGCGTCCAGGGCGCGGTGGATCATCCGTACCGACTCGTCGTGGTCGGTGTTGCCCATCGCGCCGAACATCATCGTGCCGAGCGCGACCTCGCTGACCGACATGCCCGTACCGCCCAGAATCCTGCGCTTCATCTCGCTCCTCGACCCTTCCGATCGGTGTGGCTCACCTTCCACACAACCATCGGTGCGTCCGGTTCGCAGGGGTGGTGGGGAGTCCCCTTTCACCGGGGGTCCGGCAGTACCCCTCTCGGGCGGTGTGGGGCCGACGGCCCCGGCCTACGCTGGATGGATGACCGATATCTCCTCCTCAGGCGGGAGCAACACCGAGCTGCGGGAGTTCCTGCGCTCGCGCCGCGCGCGCGTCACCCCCGAGGACGCCGGGCTGCCCCCGCACACCGGGGCACGCCGGGTCCCGGGGCTGCGGCGGGAGGAGGTCGCCCAGCTGGCGGGGGTGAGTGTGGACTACTACGTACGGCTGGAGCGGGGGCGCGGCAGCAACGTCTCGGAGAGCGTGCTGGACGCCGTCGCGCGCGCCCTGCGTCTGGACGACACCGAGCGCGGTCACCTCTTCGCCCTGGCCAGGCCCACCCGCAAGCAGGGCCGGCCGCTGCCGCCCCAGCGCGTACGGCCCGGGATGTACCGGATCCTGGACACGCTGACCGACACCCCGGCGCTGGTGCTCGGCCGCCGTCTGGACGTCCTGGCGGCGAACCCGATGGCGCGGGCGTTCTACACGGACTTCGAGGCGCTGCCGCGGCGGGAGCGGAACATGGCCCGTTTCCTCTTCCTGGACGAGGCGGCCCGCGAGCTGTACGTGGACTGGGAGGCGTCCGCGCGCGGTACGGTCGCCGCGCTGCACCTCTACGCGGGGCGCAACCCCCACGACCCCCGGCTGGCCGAGCTGATCGGTGACCTGTCGCTGGGGGACCAGGACTTCCGCCGCTGGTGGGCCGACCATGACGTGCTGCGCCGTACGTACGGGAGCAAGCGCTACCACCACCCGCTGGTGGGCGAGCTGACGCTGGACTACGAGGCGCTCAACCCGACCGGTGACCCGGACCAGACCCTCGGCATCCACACCGCCGAGCCGGGCAGTCCCTCGGCGCACGCGCTGAGTCTGCTGGCCAGCTGGACACGGGAGCCGGCGGCCGGGGGCGTCACAGAGCCCTGAGGCACTCCTTGCCTTGACGCCCACGTCAACGCTTACCGTCAATGACATGCGCATCGGCGAGCTGGCGGAACGGGCGGGCACCACCACCCGGGCCCTGCGGTACTACGAATCACGCGGGCTGCTGCCCGCCCGGCGGGCGGTGAACGGCTACCGCACGTACGACGAGGACGATCTGCGGCTCCTCCAGCAGATCAGGACGCTCCAGGACTTCGGGTTCGACCTGGAGGAGACCCGGCCGTTCGTCGAGTGCCTGCGCGCCGGGCACCCGGCGGGCGACGCGTGTCCCGCCTCGCTCGACGTCTACCGCCGCAAGCTCACGGAGCTGGACGGGCTGATCGGCCAGCTCCAGTCGGTCCGCGCGCAGGTCGGGGCGCAGCTGGCGCAGGCCGAGGCGGAACTGCCGGGCGGTCCGGAGCCTCTGTGCGACCTGACGGACGCGCTTGCCCGGGGAATTCATCAAACTCGTCCAACTCACGGAGGTACGGACGCATGATCACGATCGAGGGTGTCGACGCCGTCACGGACACGGACTTCGACGCGGTGGTAATAGGGGCCGAGTTGCCGGTCCTCGTGGAATTCACCGCCGACTGGTGCCCGCCGTGCCGGCAGCTCGCGCCCGTCCTCAGCGCCGTCGCCGCCGAGGAGGCCGGCCGGCTCAAGATCGTCCAGCTCGACGTGGACACCAACCCGGAGATCACGACGCGGTACGGCGTGCTCGCCATGCCGACACTGCTGCTGTTCCGCGACGGTGAGCCGGTGAAGTCGATGGTCGGCGCCCGGCCGAAGCGCCGGCTGCTGGAGGAGCTGGCTGACGTGCTCTGACGCCTTTCGACGCGCACCCAAAGGCGTCGGCGCGCATCAAAAAAGCCCCCACCGAATTGACGGTCGGGGCTTGCGTTCGCGTATATTGGTTGTTTCATGTCTCCGTGCTATTTGCGATGAAAGACATGACTCAAGCAATGGATGCAGCGTATTGGACAGGGGCTCAATTGTCAACCGAGGAATTGCAGAACGAACAGCAATTCGTCACTCTCCTCTACGAGCGCCTCGACGCCCTGAGGGAGCAGGCCGAGGACGCGGTGGAGGCCACCGCCGGACAGGTCGGCACCGGTCGGCAGGCGAGGGTCGAGCGTGACATCACCGTGGCCGAGCAGTCCGGCCGGGTCTCCTCGCTCAACGCCGTGGAGTCCGGGCTGTGTTTCGGCAGGATCGACCTCGCGGACGACACGACCCACCACATCGGGCGCATCGGCATACGGCGCGACGACGAGGAACGCACCCCCCTGCTGGTCGACTGGCGCGCCCCCGTGGCCCGGCCCTTCTACCTCGCCACCGGCTTCGAGCCGATGGGGCTCCGGCGGCGCCGCCACCTGACCACCCAGGAGCGGCGGGTCACCGCCCTGCACGACGAGATCATGGATCTCACCGACACGCGGCGCACGGGGTACGAGGACGCGGACGCCGACGCCGTCCTGCTCTCCGCGCTCAACTCCGCCCGTACGGGCCGGATGGCCGACATCGTCCAGACCATCCAGGCCGAGCAGGACCGCGTCATCCGCGCCCCGTACCGGGGCGTGCTGGTGGTCGAGGGCGGGCCCGGCACCGGCAAGACGGCGGTCGCGCTGCACCGGGCCGCGTACCTGCTCTACGCCTACCGCGAGCAGCTGGCCCGCCGCGCCGTGCTGATCGTCGGGCCCAACCCGGCCTTCCTCGGCTACATCGGCGAGGTGCTGCCCTCGCTCGGTGAGACCGGGGTGCTGCTGGCGACGACCGGGGAACTGTTCCCCGGCGTACGGGCCGTCGGGACGGACACCCCGGCGGCGGCCGAGGTCAAGGGCCGCCTCGCGATGGCGGAGGTGCTGGCCGAGGAGATCGCCGACCGGCAGTCGCTGCCCCAGCCGAGCGTCGAGATCGCGCACGAGGACCACGGCACGCTCGTCCTGGACCGCGAGACGGCGGCCGAGGCCAGGCAGCGGGCCCGCGAGACCGGCCTGCCGCACAACCTGGCGCGGCCGGCCTTCGCCTTCCGGATCATCGACGCGCTCACCGCGCAGCTCGCGGAGCGTATCGGCGCGGATCCGGAGGGCGGGCCCAACCTGCTGGCCCCGGAGGACGTGGCGCAGCTCGGCAAGGAGGTCGCCACCAGCCGTGAGGTGCACGCGGCGATCGAGTCGCTGTGGCCGGCGCTGACCCCGCAGCAGTTGGTCGCCGACTTCCTGGCCGCGCCCTGGCGGCTGGACGCGCGCGACGCGGCGGCCGTACGCCGTCCCGGGATCAGGACCGGCGCGGACGCGCCGATCGACTGGACCCCGGCGGACGTGCCGCTGCTGGACGAGGCGGCGGAGCTGCTCGGCGAGGACGACAGTGCGGCACGCGCCGCCGCCGCGCTCGAACGGCAGGAGCAGATCGCCTACGCGCAGGGCGTGTTGGAGCTGTCGTACGGCTCCCGCACGCAGGAGTTCGAGGACGAGGACGAGTCGGAGGTGCTGGCGGCCCACGACATCATCGACGCGGAACGGTTCGCGGACCGGCACGAGGAGGCGGACACGCGCAGCGCCGCGGAGCGCGCGGCGGCCGACCGTACCTGGGCCTTCGGGCATATCGTCGTGGACGAGGCGCAGGAACTGTCCGCGATGGCCTGGCGGTTGCTGATGCGCCGCTGCCCGAGCCGGTCCATGACGCTGGTCGGCGACCCGGCGCAGACCGGGGACGCGGCGGGCTGCGACTCGTGGCAGCAGATCCTCCAGCCGTACGTGGGCACGCGCTGGGAGCTGTCGCGGCTGGGCGTCAACTACCGTACGCCCGCAGAGATCATGGAGGTCGCGGCGGAGGTACGGCGGCTGGCGGACCCGCTCTTCGAGCCGCCGAGGTCCGTACGGTCGACGGGCACGGCCCCTCTCGTACGGGCGGTGGCACCGGCCCTGATGGCGCGTACGGCAGCCGAGCTGGCGGCGGAGCACCCCAGCGAGGGGCGCCTCGCGGTGATCGCGCCGCCGGCGCTCGTCCCGGAACTCGGCGCCGAACTGCCCGACGCGTCCTGGGGTGTCGCGCCCGACCTGACCCGCCGGGTGGTCGTGCTCGACCCGCGTCAGGCGAAGGGGCTGGAGTTCGACACGGTGATCGTGGTCGACCCGGAGGGGATCCTGGACGGCTCGCCGCGCGGGACGAACGATCTGTACGTGGCCCTGACGAGGACGACGCAGCGGCTGGGGATCGTACGCAACGCGGAGGTGCCGTCCCGGTTGAAGTCGACGAGCGTGACCGGGACGACCGGGACGACCGGCGGGGAGGCGCCGGAGGAGGAGCCCGGTCGGGAGGCGGGGCGGGAGCCGGGGCGGCCGTAGGGGTCCCCGGCTGGTATGCCGCGCGCCTGGTATGCCGCGCCCCCGGGCCCGGGATGTCGCCGTCCCGGGCGGGGACTAACATCCACATATGGGTGATATTCGATCTGACCGGTTCGACGTCCCCCTGGGAGAAGCGGGCGGCGACGCGGCCCCTGCTGGGGCGGCGTGAGCGTGGCGGAGGACGGCGCCTCCACCACGGTGGAGATGGAACGAGCCCTGACGGACGTGGGACAGGCCACCGGTGCGCACCTCGGCGCGGTGTACCTGCTGGAGCCCGGGGACCAGGTCGTACGCATGGCCTTCGTGACCGGCGTGTCCCGGAGGGTGGCCACGCCCTGGTCCCAGGTGGCGCTCGCCTCGACGGTCCCGGTGGCCGAGGTGGTGCGCGAGGGGCGGCCGGTGTGGGTGCCCAGCCACACGGAGCTGGCCCGCCGCTTCCCCCGTACGGCCATCGCCCTGCCGTACCACGTCGCCCTGGGCGTCGTACCCCTGTCGTCCGGTACCACCCGCTGGGGCGCGCTGCTCCAGATCTGGCCCGGTACGCACGCGCCCGAGCTGTCCGACGCGGAGACGCGGGCGCTCGACGAGGGCGCGGGACGTATCAGCGACCTCCTGCTGCGGGCCGCGGAGGAGGGGCGTCCGATACGGTCCACGGAGCTGCGCGCGGTGCGCCCGCCGCCGGCCAGGCACGCGGAGCCCGGAGCCGAACTCACCGAGCGCTTTCCGGAAGGCACCTGCGCCCTGGACCTCGAAGGCCGCATCACCTTCCTCAACCACACCGCCGTCGACCTGCTGGGCGGCACCCACGACGGTCTGCTGGGGGCCCGGCCCTGGGAGGCGCTGCCCTGGCTGAACGACCCGGTCTACGAGAACGCGTACCTCGGCGCGCTGTTCAGCCGGCTGCCCGTGTCCTTCACCGTCCTGCGGCCCCCCGACCGGTGGCTCGCCTTCCACCTCTACCCCGACTCCACCGGGGTCAGCGTCCGCGTCACCGCCGGCGTGGCGCCCGGCGACGGGCACGACCCGGTCCTGACGCCGGCGCCGGCCGCCGCGGGGAACGCCCGCCCGGGCGCCCTCTTCCAGCTGCTGCACCTGTCGTCCGTCCTCACCGACGCCGTCGGGGTGCGGGACGTGACGGAGACCGTCACCGACCAGATCATGCCGGTCATCAACGCCCAGGCCCTGGCCCTGGTCACCGCCGACGCGGGGCGGCTGTCGGTGGTCGGCTTCCGCGGTTTCCGGAAGGAGATCGCGGTCGGCTTCGACGGCCTCGCCCTGACCGCGGACACCCCGGTCGTCCGGGCGGTCCTGAACGGCACACCTCTCTTCTCGACGGACGGCGACGAACTCAGACGCACCTCGCCGAACGTTCGACTGAGCCCGGAGAAAGCCTCATTCGCCTACCTGCCGATGTTCGCCTCCGGACGGACGATCGGCTGCTGCGTGCTGGGGTACGACCGGCCGCACGCCTTCCCGCCGGACGAGCGCACCGCCCTCATCTCCCTGGCCGGGGTGATCGCGCAGGCGCTGGAGCGGGCCCGGCTGTACGACTCCAAGAACCAGGTCGCGCTGGGTCTCCAGGCCGCGCTGCTGCCCCACGACCTGCCGAAGATCCCCGGGCTCCAAGTCGCGGCGCGCTACCTCCCGGCGACCCGGGGGCTGGACATCGGCGGCGACTTCTACGACCTGATCCGGCTGGACGACACGTCGGTCGCGGCGGTCATCGGTGACGTGCAGGGCCACAACGTGAACGCGGCGGCGCTGATGGGGCAGGTCCGTACCGCCGTCCACACGCACGCGAGCGCGGGCGCGCCTCCGGACGAGGTGCTCGCGCGTACCAACCGCCTGCTGATCGACCTGCGTTCCACGCTCTTCACCAGCTGCCTGTACGCCCACCTCGACCTGCGGCACCACCGGGCGCGGTTCGCGACGGCGGGGCACCTGCCGCCGATCCTGCGCCATGCCGACGGCCGTACGGAGATCGTGGACGTCCCGACCGGGATCCTCCTCGGCATCGAGCCGGAGGCGGAGTACGGGACGGTGGACGTGCCACTGCCGCCGGGCGCGGTGCTCGCGCTCTACACGGACGGCCTGGTCGAGGTGCCCGGCACGAACCTGGACACGTCGATCGCGGCGCTGGCGGGGCGGTTGGCGCGGGCGGATACGCGTTCGCTGGACACGCTGTCGGAGTCCCTGGTCCGGCGGGCGGGCCGGACTCGGCAGTCGTTCCGGGGGAGCGACGACATTGCGCTGCTGCTGTTGAAGGTGGAGCGGTGTGCGGGTGCGGGTGCGGGTGCGTGACGGTGGGGGCGTGGGGTTGTCCTCAAGCGCCGGACGGGCTTGAATTTCCCGCCCGTCCGGCGGATGAGCCGTCCCGCGCTTGCGGACGAAGCCTGGTCACATCAAGCCCCGTCCCGCACTTGCGGAGCAAGCTTGGCCACGTCAATCCCCTCCCGCACTTGCGGACGAGGCGCGGCCCCTATCAAGCCCGTCCGGCGATTGAGGACAAGGCCGCTCACGCGTCAGGGCGTCGGGCGCAGCCAGATCGTGGACAGGGGCGGGAGCGTCAGGTGGAGGGACGCCGGGTGGCCGTGGGACGGGGTGGATTCCGGCTTCACCGGCTCCGGGTTCAGGACGTCACTGCCCCCGTACCTCGCCGCGTCCGTGTTCAGGACCTCCGTCCACGCCGCGTACCGCTCCGGCACCCCGAGCCGGTACTCGTGCCGCACCACCGGCGCGAAGTGCGAGACCGCCAGCAACGGCGACCCCGCCGCGTCGAAGCGCAGGAACGCGAACACGTTGTCCTCCGCCGCCCCGCCGTCCACCCACGCGAAGCCCTCCGGGGAGGTGTCCCGCTCCCACAGCGCCGGTGTGGAGCCGTAGACCGTGTTCAGGTCGCGGACCAGGTCCCGTACCCCCCGGTGGTCCGGCGCCGCCTCGTACGACGGGTCCAGCAGCCACCAGTCCGGGCCGTGCCCCTCCGACCACTCCGCGCCCTGCGCGAACTCCTGCCCCATGAAGAGCAGTTGCTTGCCCGGGTGCGCCCACATGAAGCCGAGATAGGCCCGTTCGTTCGCGCGCTGCTGCCACCAGTCGCCGGGCATCTTGGAGACCAGCGACTGCTTTCCGTGCACGACCTCGTCGTGCGAGATCGGCAGGACGTAGTTCTCGCTGTACGCGTACACCATGGAGAAGGTCATCTCGCCGTGGTGGTACTTCCGGTGCACCGGCTCCTTGGAGACGTAGTCCAGCGAGTCGTGCATCCAGCCCATGTTCCACTTCAGCCCGAAGCCGAGACCGCCGAAGCCGTCCGGGCCGACGAGATGCGTCGCGCGGGTGACCCCGTTCCACGCCGTGGACTCCTCGGCGATGGTCACCACCCCCGGACAGCGCCGGTACACGGTCGCGTTCATCTCCTGGAGGAACCCGACCGCGTCCAGATTCTCCCGGCCGCCACGCTCGTTGGGGGTCCACTGGCCCGCCTCGCGGGAGTAGTCCAGGTAGAGCATCGACGCCACCGCGTCGACGCGCAGGCCGTCGATGTGGAACTCCTCGCACCAGAACACCGCGTTGGCGACGAGGAAGTTACGGACCTCCGTGCGGCCGTAGTCGAACTCCAGCGTGCCCCAGTCGGGGTGTTCGGCGCGCTGCGGGTCCTCGGACTCGTACAGCGGCCGCCCGTCGAAGCGCGCCAGCGCCCACTCGTCCTTGGGGAAGTGGGCCGGCACCCAGTCCACGATCACACCGATGCCCGCGCGGTGGAGCGCGTCCACGAGGAAACGGAAGTCGTCGGGGGTGCCGAGGCGGGAGGTCGGGGCGTAGAAGCCGGTGACCTGGTAGCCCCAGGAACCGCCGAAGGGGTGCTCGGCGACGGGCATCAGCTCGACGTGCGTGAAGCCGAGATCCTTGACGTACGCGGGCAGTTGGACGGCCAGTTGACGGTACGTCAGACCCGGGCGCCAGGACGCGAGATGGATCTCGTACACGGAGAACGGCGCCTCGTGCACGGCGCGGTCGGCGCGGTGCGCCAGCCACTCCTCGTCCTGCCAGACGTGGTGGGACGCGGTCACGATGGACGCGGTGGCGGGCGGCACTTCGGTGCGGCGGGCCATCGGGTCCGCGCGCATGGTGTGCGTGCCGTCCGGGCGGGTGATGTCGAACTTGTACAGCGCGCCTTCGCCGATGCCCGGCACGAACAGCTCCCACACACCGGTGGCGCCGAGCGAGCGCATGGGCAGGCTGGTGCCGTCCCAGTAGTTGAAGTCGCCGGAGACCCTGACGCCGCGGGCGTTGGGCGCCCAGACCGTGAAGCGGGTGCCGGTGACGCCCTGGTGGGTCATCGGGCGGGCGCCGAGCGCCTTCCACAGCTCCTCGTGGCGGCCCTCGCCGATCAGGTGCAGGTCGAGGTCGCCGAGGGCGGGGAGGAAGCGGTACGGGTCGTGGACCTCGACGTCGTCGACTCCGTCGGTGTCCCCGTAGCGGATGAGGAGGGAGTACGCGGGGACGGCGGGGAGGGGAAGGACCCCGGAGAAGAAGCCGTCGCCGTCGTCGTGGAGCGGGGTCCGCGTGTCGTCGGTGACGACGGTGACGGCGTGCGCGTACGGGCGCAGGGTGCGGATGGCGATGCCGCCCTTGACGGGGTGGGCGCCGAGGAGGGCGTGCGGGTCGTGGTGCGAGCCGCTGAGCAGGCGCTCGCGGTCGGTGGGGTCGAGGGGCGGGGCGGAGGGCTCCGCCGCGTCGGTGGCTTGTTCCGGTCGCTGGGACACCGTGGCCTCCTTGGCCTCCTTGGCCTGCTTGGCCGGTTTCGGCTGCTTCGCCTTCGCCTTGGCCTCTTTGCCGCTTGCCGGCTTCCGGGTGCGGTCGGCGGGGGCCGGGACGGACGGTGTGCCGGACGGGGTGTCGGGCGACGACGGACGGGCGGTCACGGGCGGTGCCTCCTCGTTGGGCGGGGTGAGGTGTCTCGGTGCGGTGCGCGGCCTGCGGCCTCGCGGTGTCCTCAATCGCCGGACGGGCTTGATTGTCGCGGCCCGCGGTGGGGATGCGCGAGCGGTCGGTGGGGGTGCGCGGCCTGCGGCCTCGCGGTGTCCTCAATCGCCGGACGGCCTTGATCGTGCTCGGCCGGACGGGCGCGATCGTGCTCGGGCGGACGGGCCGGATGGTGCTCGGGTGAGCGGGCCGGATGGTGCTCCGCCCGGCGAGCGGGGTCCCGCTGGGTTGCGCGGGCCGGGAAATCAAGCCCGTCCGGCGCTTGAGGACAACCCAGGACCGGCGCCGCGCGGCACCGCGTCATCGTTCGCCCGCCAGCCGGCGGATCGCGGCCATGGGGACCGGGAGCCAGTCCGGGCGGTGGCGGGCCTCGTACAGGACCTCGTACACCGCCTTGTCCGTCTCGTACGCCCGCAGCAGCTCCGGCTCGGAGCGCGGATCCGTGCCCGACGCCTGCGCGTACCCCTCGCAGAACGCCGCGCGGCACCGCGTCGCCCAGTCCGCCCGCCACGGTTCGTGCGAACGCGCCGCGTAGTCGAAGGAACGCAGCATGCCCGCCACGTCCCGGACCGGTGGTTGCGGGCGGCGGCGTTCCGCCAGTGGTATGGCCGGTTCGCCCTCGAAGTCGATCACCGACCAGCGGCCGTCAGGGGTGCGCAGCGCCTGGCCGAGATGGAGATCGCCGTGCACCCGCTGGGCCGGGCGGCCCCGTGCCGCCTCGTCCAGGCCGGCGAGCGCGTCGAAGGCGGCCCGCAGCCCCGGCACGTACGGCATCAGCGCCGGTACCGCCTGCGCCGCCACGTCCAGGCGGCCCGTCATCGCGTCCGCGAACTGCCCGGCCTGCCGGCGGCCCAGCGTCACGGTCGGCAGGGCCACGGCCAGCGCGAGATGCACCTCGGCGGTGGCCCGCCCCAGCGAGCGCGCCTCCGACGTGAACTCCCGGTCCGCGCCCAGCGCCGCCAGCGCCAGCTGCCAGCCGTCCCGCGACCCGCGCAGATACGGCTGGAGCACACCGAGCGTGAGGGTGTCGTCGCTGCCCGTCGGATCGTCCGCCTCGAACCACGCCACCGGCGCCGGCACCCGGTCGCAGCCCTCGGCGGCGAGGGCCAGCGGCAGCTCCAGGTCCGGGTGCGGACCGGGAAAGACCCGGCGGAGGATCTTGAGGATGTAGGCGTCCCCGTAGACGAGGGACGAATTGGACTGCTCCGCGTCCAGGAGCTTCCCGGTCAGGGAGTCGGGGATCGGCCGCGCGCGGTCGAACCGTAGCGGTCCCCATGACCCTGGGTTGCGCAATCGTTCCAGCAGCAGCTCCGCGACCCGCGGGTCGTGCAGGCCCTCGTACACCGTGAGCCCGGCCAGCGGGCCCTGGGCCGCCCGGCCGACGCGCGCCGCCGCCAGGTGCGGGGGCAGGGCCTCCCGGACGCC
This sequence comes from Streptomyces sp. NPDC087420, assembly GCF_044744165.1. Taxonomy (NCBI): domain Bacteria; kingdom Bacillati; phylum Actinomycetota; class Actinomycetes; order Kitasatosporales; family Streptomycetaceae; genus Streptomyces; species Streptomyces sp. NPDC087420. The sequence continues at coordinate 25,290 of NZ_JBIUXU010000011.1, read as the reverse complement.
GAGCAGCAGCTGGTAGCAGTCGCCGGCCGAGGCGGAGACCCCGGCGGCGCCCTGTTCGACCCGTACCAGCAGGTGGAGCAGGGCCGGGTCGCCCGGGCGCATCGGCTGGAGCTCGGTGACCGTCACCGGCACGAAGCCGGTGACCGTACGCCCCTTGCCGGCGAACCAGCGCTGGCGGGGCAGCCAGTCGTGGAGCAGTGGCGCGAGCGACCCCAGGAGCGCCGCCGCGTCGGTGGGTGACACGGCGCGGTCGGGCGCGCCGTACGGCGTGATCCGGGTGGATGCAGCCTTCGTCATGGCCTCGCGTCCTTTCCCCGGGCACACCACAGGATGCGCAGAGTGTCCCGGATTGCGGCATCTGCTGTCCGGCTGTGCGGGACGTGTCGGGTGACGATGATCCGTACGGACTCGATTCCGTACGCGTCGGACGTGGGGAACGTGCCCCGTGCGGGGCGGTGGAAACCGCCCCGCACGTCATCCGGTCGCGTCAGCTCGACGCGACATCCTTCCTGAGCCTGAACCAGTAGAAACCGTGCCCCGCCAGCGTGAGCAGGTAGGGCCACTCGCCGATGGCGGGGAAACGCACCCCACCGATCAGCTCCACCGGGTGCCGCCCGCTGAACTCCTTGAGATCGAGCTCGGTGGGCTGGGCGAACCGCGAGAAGTTGTGGACGCACAGGACGAGGTCGTCGCCCTTGCCGTCCTGGGAGGGCGCCTCCCGCAGGAACGCCAGCACCGCCGGGTTCGACGACGGCAGCTCCGTGTACGAGCCGAGCCCGAAGGCCGGGTTCTGCTTGCGGATCTCGATCATCCGGCGGGTCCAGTGCAGCAGCGAGGACGGCGAGGCCATCGACGCTTCCACATTGGTGACCTGGTACCCGTAGACCGGGTCCATGATCGTCGGGAGGTAGAGCCGGCCGGGGTCGCTGGACGAGAATCCCGCGTTCCGGTCGGGGGTCCACTGCATCGGGGTCCGTACGGCGTCCCGGTCACCGAGCCAGATGTTGTCGCCCATCCCGATCTCGTCCCCGTAGTAGAGGATCGGGGATCCCGGCAGCGACAGCAGCAGAGCCGTGAACAGCTCGATCTGGTTGCGGTCGTTGTCGAGCAGGGGGGCGAGGCGGCGCCGGATGCCGATGTTGGCGCGCATCCGGGGGTCCTTGGCGTACTCCGCGTACATGTAGTCGCGCTCTTCGTCCGTGACCATCTCGAGTGTCAGCTCGTCGTGGTTGCGGAGGAAGATGCCCCACTGGCAGTTCGTAGGGATCGCGGGGGTCTTCGCCAGGATTTCCGAGACCGGGTAGCGGGACTCCCGCCGTACGGCCATGAAGATCCGCGGCATCACGGGGAAGTGGAAGGCCATGTGGCACTCGTCGCCGCCCTTGGCGTAGTCACCGAAGTAGTCGACGACGTCCTCGGGCCACTGGTTGGCCTCGGCGAGCAGCACCGTGTCGGGGTAGTGCGCGTCGATCTCCTTGCGCACCCGCTTGAGGAAGGCGTGGGTGGCCGGGAGGTTCTCGCAGTTGGTGCCTTCCTTCTGGTAGAGGTACGGCACGGCGTCCAGCCGGAAGCCGTCGATGCCCAGGTCCAGCCAGAAGCGCAGCGCGGAGATGATCTCCTCCTGCACGGCCGGGTTCTCGTAGTTGAGGTCCGGCTGGTGCGAGAAGAAGCGGTGCCAGTAGTACTGCTTGCGCACCGGGTCGAAGGTCCAGTTGGAGGTCTCCGTGTCGACGAAGATGATCCGGGCGTCCTGGTACTGCTTGTCGTCGTCGGCCCAGACGTAGTAGTCGCCGTACGGTCCGTCGGGGTCCTTGCGGGACTCCTGGAACCAGTCGTGCTGGTCGCTGGTGTGGTTCATGACGAAGTCGATGACCACACGCATGCCGCGCTGGTGCGTGGCATCGACGAACTCCACGAAGTCGGCGAGATCGCCGAACTCGGGGAGGACGGCGGTGTAGTCGGAGACGTCGTAGCCGCCGTCGCGCAGCGGCGACTTGAAGAACGGCGGCAGCCAGAGGCAGTCGACACCGAGCCATTGGAGGTAGTCCAGCTTGGCGGTGATGCCCTTGAGATCACCGATGCCGTCTCCGTTGCTGTCCTGGAACGAACGCACCAGAACCTCGTAGAAGACGGCTCGTTTGAACCAGTCGGGATGACGGTCCTGGGCCGGGGTGTCCTCGAACGTGTCGTGGACGGGCTCGTTGACGATCATGATGTGGGTGACCCTCCGATCGGCGGGGACGGTCGCAGGACCACGACGTGCGCGGGCGTGACGCCCGGCTCTAGGCGCACGTAGTTGGCCCTGCCCCAGTGATAGGTCTCGCCGGTGAGCTCGTCGCGCACCGGGACGGTCTCGTGCCATTCGAGGCCGAGCCGCTCCATGTCCAACGAGACCGTCGCCTCCTGGGTGTGGTGAGGGTCGAGGTTGACGACCACCAGAACGATGTTCGAGCCCGCCCGCTTGCTGTACGCGATGACCGCGTCGTTGTCGGCATCGTGGAAGTGGATGTCGCGCAGCTGTTGCAGCGCGGGGTGCCGTCGTCTGATCCGGTTGAGCGTGGTGATCAGCGGCGCGATCGTACGGCCTTCACGCTCGGCCGCCTCCCAGTCCCGGGGCCTCAGCTGGTACTTCTCGGAGTCACGGTACTCCTCGCTGCCCGGCTTGGCGGGGGTGTTCTCGCAGAGTTCATATCCCGCGTACACACCCCACGACGGCACCATCGTCGCGGCGAGCACCGCGCGCACCTCGAACGCGGGCCTCCCGCCCTCCTGGAGATAGGCGTGGAGGATGTCAGGAGTGTTCACGAAGAAGTTCGGACGCATGTACGCGGAGGTCTCGCGGGACAGCTCGACCAGGTAGTCCGTCAGCTCCTGCTTGCCGGTCCGCCAGGTGAAATACGTATACGACTGCTGGAAGCCGACCGCCGCCAGCGTGCGCATCATCGCGGGGCGGGTGAACGCCTCGGCGAGGAAGATGACATCGGGGTCGGTGCGGTTGATGTTGTTGATCACCTTCTCCCAGAAGAGCACCGGCTTCGTGTGCGGGTTGTCGACGCGGAAGATCCGTACCCCGTGGGACATCCAGTACCGCAGCACGCGCACGGTCTCCCGGACCAGGCCGCGCAGGTCGCTGTCGAAGGCGATCGGGTAGATGTCCTGGTACTTCTTCGGGGGGTTCTCGGCGTAGGCGATGGAGCCGTCCGCGCGGTGGTGGAACCACTCCGGCTTCTTCACGACCCAGGGGTGGTCGGGGGAGCACTGGAGGGCGAAGTCGAGCGCGACCTCCATGCGCAGGGTGCGCGCCGTCTCGACGAAGTGGTCGAAGTCCTCGATCGTGCCGAGGTCGGGGTGGATCGCGTCGTGGCCGCCGTCGGGCGAGCCGATCGCCCAGGGCACGCCGACGTCCTCAGGACCCGGGGTGAGGGTGTTGTTGGGGCCCTTGCGGTGGGTGGTGCCGATGGGGTGGACCGGGGGCAGATAGACGACGTCGAACCCCATCGCGGCGACCGCGGGCAGCCGTTCGGCGGCGGTACGGAAGGTGCCGCTGACGGGCGGCTCGCCCTCCTTCACCACCGCGCCCTCGGAGCGCGGGAACAGCTCGTACCAGGAACCGAACAGGGCCCGCTTGCGCTCGACCAGCAGGCGCGCGGGGCGCGAGGAGGTGACCAGCTCGCGCAGCGGGTGACGGCCGAGCGCGGCGGTGGCGTCCTGGGAGAGGGCGGCGGCCAGCCGGGCCCCGGCGGGGCGGCCCCGGTCGCGCAGCGCGTCGACGGCGGCGAGCACGGCCTCCCGGCCGTCCTTCTTCGGTACGCCGACGGCGGCGCGCTCGAAGAGGTCGGCCCCCTCGGCGAGGACCAGTTCGGTGTCGATGCCCGCCGGGATCTTGATCCCGGCGGTGTGGCGCCAGGTCGCGACGGGGTCGCTCCAGGCCTCCACGGTGTAGGTCCAGCGGCCTTCCTCGGTGGGGGTGACCTCGGCGCCCCAGCGGTCGGTGCCGGGGGCGAGCTCGTGCATGGGGGTCCACGGGCCGGGGCGGCCCGATGGATCCGTGAGGACGACATTGGCCGCCACCGCGTCATGGCCCTCGCGGAAGACGGTGGCGGTGACCTGGAAGGTTTCACCGCTCACCGCCTTCGCGGGGCGTTTGCCGCAGTCGACGAGCGGATGGACGTCCAGGACGGGAATGCGACCAATCAGCGGTTTCACTGGATCACCTGGGTGCTGTGCGGGCGTGACAGGCAGGGCGGGTGCTTCGGGTGGTACGGGTGGTCTGGTGGAAGGGGTGGTTGAAACGGGGGGAACTGGGGGAACGGGGGGAACGGGCGATGTGGAAGAGGACCTGTGGGGGCTCCGTAAGTTCTGTGGTCTTTTGGGATGTTTTACCGTTCTTTGTAGCTGCTCGGTCGGCGACTGAGAGGCTGCGGGCATGTCGGCTCCCGTCCGCGTTCACTCGAATAGCGCTGGATCGTGTGCCGTACGTACCGCATGAGCCTTCCCAATATTTTCCGCCGGACAATCTGTTCGCGCGTATCTCCTACGTCATCAGCAGATGAACGGCTACCCTCTCCACCCCCTCCGGCCACCTCCTCAGGGGGGCGCACACGTTCAATGCGCCGTGGTTGGAACGGGGGGCGTACGGCTACCGTCGGGGGGACGGTGGGACGCACATCGTCGTGTGTCCCCTCTGGCCCGTACGTCCCCTGCGAAGGTGGAGCACGTGAAGGCAATCCGTCGGTTCACCGTCCGCCCCGTCCTGCCCGACCCGCTGCGACCACTCGGCGACCTGGCGCGCAATCTGCGCTGGTCCTGGCACACCGAGACCCGAGAGCTCTTCGAGTCCGTCGACCCCGCCGGCTGGCGGGAGGCCGACGGCGACCCCGTGCGGTTCCTCGGGGGCGTCTCCGCGGCGCGCCTCGCCGAGCTGGCCGAGGACCGCGCCTTCCTGCGCACCCTGAGCGCCGCGGCCGCCGACCTCGACACGTATCTGCACGGCCCCCGCTGGTACCAGGAGAGCGACGGAGGCGGCGGAGAGCTGCCCGCCGCCGTCGGCTACTTCTCGCCCGAGTTCGGCGTCACCGCCGCGCTGCCGCAGTACTCGGGCGGGCTCGGCATCCTCGCCGGCGACCACCTCAAGGCCGCCAGCGACCTCGGCGTACCGCTGATCGGCGTAGGCCTGCTCTACCGGCACGGATACTTCCGGCAGTCCCTCTCCAGGGACGGCTGGCAGCAGGAGCAGTACCCCGTCCTCGATCCGAACGAGCTGCCGCTGACCCTCCTGCGCGAGGAGGACGGCACCCCCGCGCAGGTGGCCCTCACCCTGCCGGGACACCGCACCCTGCGCGCCTGCGTCTGGCAGGCGCAGGTGGGCCGGGTCCCGCTGCTGATGCTCGACTCGGACGTCGAGGAGAACGGCCCCGGCGAGCGGAACGTCACCGACCGGCTCTACGGAGGCGGCAGCGAGCACCGGCTGCTCCAGGAGATGCTGCTCGGCATCGGCGGGGTGCGCGCGGTGCGTACGTACTGCCGGCTCACCGGCCACGCCGCGCCCGAGGTGTTCCACACCAACGAGGGGCACGCCGGCTTCCTCGGCCTGGAGCGCATCCGTGAACTCGCGGACACCGGGCTCGCGTTCGACGCGGCCCTGGAGGCCGTCAGGGCCGGTACGGTCTTCACCACCCACACGCCCGTGCCCGCCGGCATCGACCGCTTCGACCGCTCGCTCGTCGCCCACCACTTCGGCGACGACGGCGAGCTGCCCGGGGTGGACGCCGAGCGCATCCTCGCCCTCGGCCTGGAGACCTATCCGGGCGGCCAGCCCCACCTCTTCAACATGGCCGTGATGGGGCTGCGGCTCGCCCAGCGGGCCAACGGGGTCTCCACCCTGCACGGCGCCGTCAGCCGCGAGATGTTCTCCGGGCTGTGGCCGGGCTTCGACCCGGAGGAGGTGCCGATCGGCTCCGTGACCAACGGCGTGCACGCGCCGACCTGGGTCGCGCCCGAGGTCGCCCGGCTGGGCGCCGAGCGGGTCGGCGCCGAACGGGCCGAACACGCGCTGTCCGTGGGCGGTTCGCCCCGCTGGGACTCGGTGGAGGACATCCCGGACGGCGACATCTGGGCCGTACGGAGGTCGCTGCGCGGGCAGTTGGTCGAGGAGGTACGGGACCGGCTGCGCGCGTCCTGGCTCCAGCGGGGCGCGGCGGAGGCCGAACTGGGCTGGATCGACGGCGTGTTGGACCCGGATGTCCTGACCATCGGCTTCGCCCGCCGGGTCCCCTCGTACAAACGCCTCACACTGATGCTGCGCGACCGCGACCGGCTCAGGGCGATGCTGCTCCACCCGGAGCGGCCCGTCCAGATCGTCGTGGCGGGCAAGGCGCATCCGGCGGACGACGGCGGCAAGCGGCTGGTGCAGGAGCTGGTGCGGTTCGCCGACGATCCGCGGGTGCGCCACCGCATCGTCTTCCTGCCCGACTACGGCATGCGGATGGCGAAGAAGCTCTACCCGGGCTGCGACGTCTGGCTGAACAACCCGCTGCGCCCGCTGGAGGCGTGCGGGACCAGCGGGATGAAGGCCGCGCTCAACGGCTGTCTCAACCTGTCGGTGCTGGACGGCTGGTGGGACGAATGGTTCGAGCCGGACTTCGGGTGGGCCATCCCGACGGCGGACGGGGTGACCGCCGACGAGAACCGCAGGGACGACCTGGAGGCGGGCGCGCTCTACGAGCTGATCGAGGACCGGGTCGCGCCGCGTTTCTACGACCGGGACGGGCGGGACGGCCGCGACGGCCGGGACGGCGGCGGGGAAAGTGTCGGCGGTGGCGGCGAGGGTCTGCCGGGCCGGTGGATCGAGATGGTCCGGCGCACCCTGGTCACGCTGGGGCCGAAGGTGCTCGCGGGGCGGATGGTCCGTGACTACGTGGAGCGGCTGTACGCGCCCGCCGCCCGCGCCCACCGCGCCCTGGACGCCGCCACCGCCACCGAACTGGCCGAGTGGAAGGGCCGGGCGCGGGCGCTGTGGCCCCGGGTCTCGGTGGACCACGTCGAGACGGTCCCGTCCGCCACGGCCTCGGTGGAGACCACGGCCGGCGGCACGGCGGAGCTGGGCTCGACCCTCGCCCTGCGCGTCCGGATCGGCCTCGGCGACCTGCGCCCCGACGAGGTGGAGGTGCAGGCGGTGGCCGGGCGGGTCGGCTCCGACGACGCGATCGCGGACGCGCAGACCTTCCCGCTCAAGCCGGCCGGCGGCCCCGATGCCGAAGGCCGCTGGGTGTACGAGGGGCCGCTCGCCCTGGACCGTACGGGCCCGTACGGCTACACGGTCCGGGTCCTGCCGGCGCACCCGCTGCTCGCCACGAGCGCGGAGCTGGGGCTGGTCGCCCTGCCCGCGGAGGCGGCGGGGGACGGCGCGGGGGTGCTGATGCGCTGACGCGTGGGTTTCTGAGTCGTAGCTGGTCAGGGCCGGGTTCCCAGGAGCCCGGCCCTCGGCGTGCACACAGCGGGCCCATAGGTCTAGACCTTGACGTGCTCATGAGGATCGCTTTACGTTCAGCGTTCAACAAGGGTTCCCCACCCTGGTTACCTGGTTACGCCGACCGGAAGGCATCCCCCCATGCGTCCTCGGATCATCCCCAGAGTCCTCGGACTCGCCGCCGCCCTGACCGCGGTGACCGTCACCGCCCTCATGGCGCCGGCCGCCGCCACGCCCGTGAAGGCGGCCCCCGCCGCGGCCCCGGCCGTCGCCGCCGCGCCCGCCGTCTTCACCCACCCCGGGGTGAACCTCAGCACCGCCCAGCTCGACTTCGTCCGCGGCAAGGTGCAGGCCGGGGCGCAGCCCTGGAAGGCCGCGTACGACCAGATGATGGCGAGCAAGTACGCCTCCCTGACCCGTACCGCCAAACCCCGCGCGATCGTGGAGTGCGGGCCGGTCTCCAACCCCAACAACGGCTGCACGGACGAGCGGGAGGACGCGATCGCCGCGTACACCGACGCCCTCGCCTGGTACATCACGCGCGACGAGCGCTACGCGCGCAAGTCCATCGAGCTGATGGACGCCTGGTCCAACTCGATCCAGAACCACACCAACGACAACGCGCCGCTCCAGACCGGCTGGGCCGGCTCGTCCTGGCCCAAGGCCGCCGAGATCATCAAGTACGCCTACGGCAACTGGCCCAACTCCGCCCGCTTCTCCACCATGTTGCGCAACGTCTACCTCCCCAGGCTGGTGAACGGCTCCAACCGCACCGGGAACTGGGACCTGACCATGCTGGAGGCGGCGGTCAGCATCTCCGTCTTCCTTGAGGACAGGGCGGGTTACGACCGCGCGATCGGGCACTACCTGGAGCGCGTCCCCGCCTTCGTCTACCTCTCCTCGGACGGCGCGCTGCCGAGGACCGTGGCGAGCCAGAACCTCACCACCCGGGACCAGATCGTCGGATTCTGGTTCGGCGCCAACACCTTCGGCTCCACGATGAACGGTCTCACCCAGGAGACCTGCCGGGACTTCGTCCACACCGGTTACGGCATCTCGTCCATCTCGCACGTCGCGGAGACCGCCCTCCTCCAGGGGCAGGACCTCTACCCGCAGGTCGGCGAGCGGCTGCGGCAGGCGCTCGGCTTCCAGGCGAAGTACGAACTCCAGGCCGAACCCGTCCCGGCCGGCCTGTGCGGGGGCTCGCTCACCCGCGGGCTCGCGGCGGTCACCGAAGTCGGCTTCAACGCCCTGCACACCCGCCAGGGCATCGCGATGGCCAACACCCAGACGCTCACCGAGCGGCAGCGGCCCTCCGGCACCAACAACCTGTTCGTCGCCTGGGAGACCCTGACCAACGCCGAGAACCCGGTGGTCCCCGGCCCCGGCGGCGGCACGCCGCCCACCGACCCGCCCACCGACCCGCCCACGTCGCCGAGCGGGCGGATCACCGGCTACGGCGGCAAGTGCGCGGACATCAACGCGGCCAGTTCCGCCAACGGCACGGCCGTGCAGATCTATGACTGCAACGGCAGCTCCGCCCAGACCTGGACCGTGTCCCAGGACGGCACGATCCGGGGGCTCGGCAAGTGCCTCGACGTGGCCGCGGCCGGCACGGCCAACGGGACGGCGGTGCAGATCTACGACTGCAACGGCACCGGTTCGCAGCAGTGGCAGAAGGCCGCGAACGGCACCCTGGTCAACCCGCAGTCCGGGCGCTGCCTGGACGTGACGGGGCCCAGCACCGCCAACGGCACCAAGCTCCAGATCTGGAGCTGCGCGGGCGCGGCTAACCAACTGTGGCAGCTGCCGGTCTGATCGGGGGGCCATGTGATCGGTCCACGGATGTGGACCGATCAATCGGCATAGGTCCAGACCTTGACGTGTTCATGCGTTGGTTCTAAGTTCCTCGTTCCAACAGGGTTCACAACTTCACCCAGCGTTCACATGGGTGAACCGAGTTGAGGACCTCCACTGACCCGGAAGGCCCCCCACATGCGCCCCGGACCCATCGCGAGAGTCCTCGGACTCTCCGCCGCCCTGGCCGGCGTCACCGCCGGCGTCTTCATGGCTCCCGCCTCCGCCGCCAAGGCCCCGGAGGAGGTGAAGGCCGCGGTCGCCGCCCCGGCCGTCGCCGCCGCTCCGGCGACCTTCACGCACCCGGGCGTGAACCTCAACACCGCCCAGCTCGACTTCATCCGGAGCAAGGTGCAGGCCGGGGCGCAGCCCTGGAAGGCCGCGTACGACCAGATGGTCGCGAGCAAGTACGCGTCCCTGTCCCGTACGGCCAAGCCCCGCGCCACCGTCGAGTGCGGCTCGTACTCCAATCCCAACAACGGCTGCACGGACGAGCGTGAGGACGCGATCGCCGCGTACACCGACGCGCTGATCTGGTACATCACGCGCAACGACGCCTACGCGCAGAAGGCGATCCAGCTCATGGACGCCTGGTCCGGCACCATCAAGGACCACACCAACTCCAACGCGCCGCTCCAGACCGGCTGGGCCGGCTCCTCCTGGCCCAAGGCCGCGGAGATCATCAAGTACGTGCGCGGCAACTGGGCCAACTCGGGCCGGTTCGACACGATGCTGCGCAACGTCTACCTGCCGAAGCTCCTCGCCGGTTCCAACTCCAATGGGAACTGGGAGCTGACGATGGTGGAGGCGTCCACCAGCATCGCCGTCTACCTCAACGACAAGGGCGCTTACGACAGTTCGATCAGCCGCTACCTGACCCGGGTGCCGGCCTACATCTACCTGGCGTCGGACGGCGCGCTGCCGAAGACGGTCCCGAGCCAGAACCTCAACACCACGGCGAAGATCGTCAGTTACTGGCAGGGCCAGAGCACGTTCGGCTCGGCGATGACGGGTCTCACCCAGGAGACCTGCCGGGACTTCGTCCACACCGGTTACGGCATCTCGTCGGTCTCGCACGTCCTGGAGACCGCGCGCCTCCAGGGCCAGGACCTGTACCCGCAGGTCGGCGAGCGGCTGCGGCAGGCGCTGGGCTTCCAGTCCCGGTACGAGATCCAGGCGCAGCCCGTCCCGTCCAACCTGTGCGGCGGCAGTGTGGTCCGCGGCCTCGGCCCGATCACCGAGGTCGGGTTCAACACCCTGAACACGCTCCACGGTGTGGCGATGGCCAACACCCAGACGCTCACCGAGCGGCAGCGTCCTTCCGGGACGAACAACCTGTTCGTCGCGTGGGAGACCCTGACGAACGCGGGCAACCCCAACTAGCCCGTACCGGCGGTCCGTACCGGCGCCCTACGCACAACAAAGTGCCGCCCGGAGTGATCACACTCCGGGCGGCACTGTTGTTCAGGCGGTGCGGGTCAGGCCGTGGGCCCGGGTCAGAACTGGAGCTTGAAGCTGTTGATCCGGCCGGTGTCCGCCGCCGCGACGTCCTGGACCTTGAGCTTCCAGGCACCATTGGCGACCTCCGAGGAGGCGTTCACGGTGTACGTCTCGACCACGTTGTCCGCCGAGTCGCCGCTGCTGGCCGGCTTGACACGGTAGGCCGTGCCGTCCGGGGCCACCAGGTCGATGACCAGGTCACCGCGCCAGGTGTGCGTGATGTCCACGCTGACCTGGAGGTTGGTGGGCGCGTTGCCCGCGATGCCGGTGACGTTGACCGTCGAGGTCACCGCGGCGCCGTTGTCCGGGATGGCGACCTGGGTGGTGGACTCGAAGACCTTGCTCGGGTCCGGCGGCGGGGTGCCCGAGCGGGTGCCGACGGCGATGGCGGCCCAGGCGTCCTGCACGGCCTTGTACTCGACGCTGCTCGTGCCGCCGTAGAGGTCACTGGCGACCGCGAGTGTGCCGGTACGGGCGGCCGCGTAGTTCGTGGAGGTGGTGAACTTCGTGGAGAGCGCCTTGAACCAGATCTGCTCGGCCTTGGCCCGGCCGATGCCGGTCACCGGCAGGCCGTCCGAGGTCGGCGAGTCGTAGGTGACGCCGTTGATGGTCTTGACGCCGCTGCCCTCGGAGAGCAGGTAGAAGAAGTGGTTCGCCGGACCCGAGGAGTAGTGGACGTCGATGCCGCCGAGGCCCGAGTACCACGAGTCCTTGGACGCGCCGTCCTTGCTCGGCTTGTCCATGTAGCGCAGCGGGGTGCCGTTGCCGTTGATGTCGATCTTCTCGCCGACCAGGTAGTCCGCGGGGTCCGCGGGCTGGTTGGAGTAGAACTCGACGGCCGCGGCGAAGATGTCGGAGGTGGCCTCGTTGAGGCCGCCCGACTCACCGCTGTAGATCAGGCCGGCGGTGTTGGCGGTGACGCCGTGGGACATCTCGTGGGCCGCCACGTCGATGGACGTGAGGGGCTTCGCGTTGCCCGAGCCGTCGCCGTACGTCATGCAGAAGCAGCTGTCCTGCCAGAACGCATTGACGTAGTTGTTGCCGTAGTGCACGCGGGAGTACGCGCCGACTCCGTCACCGCGGATGCCGGTGCGCCCGTGCACGTTCTTGAAGTAGTCCCACGTCTCCGCGGCACCGTAGGCGGCGTCGGCGCCCGCGGTCTCCAGGTTGGAGGCGACGCCGTTGCCCCAGACGTCGTCAGGACCCGAGAAGAGCGTGCCGGTGCCCGACGTACCCCGGTTGAGGTTGTACGTCTTGTGGTTGCCGCGCGTGGAGTCGGTCAGGTTCCAGGTCGAGCCCGACTGGACGGACCCGAGGGTGACCTGACCGCTGTACTGCGTGTTGCCCACGCCGTTCTCGACGCCCTGCCACTCGAAGATCTTCTTGCCGGTGGCGGCGTCCGTGACCACGTGCAGCTCGTTCGGGGTCCCGTCCTCCTGGAGCCCGCCGACGACCGTCTCGTACGCCAGGGTCGGGGTGCCCTGGGCGGCCCAGACGACCTTGCGCGGGGCGCGGTCGGCGGCGGTCTTCTTCGAACCGTCCGCCACGGCGAGGCCGAGGGCCTGCTTCTCGGCGACGGCCGGAGTGACGTCCGCGGAGGTGTCGACGTTCTTCAGGACGGCCTTCGACGCCTTCGTGACCGACTCGGTCTTCCCCGCCTTCGTCTCCTGGACGACGAGGTCACCGCCGAGGACCGGCAGGCCCGCGTAGGTGCGCTCGTAGCGGGTGTGCGTGGTGCCGTCGACGTCCTGCACGACGTCACGGACCGCGAGCTTCTCCTGTGCGCCCAGGCCGAGCGTCTTGGCGGTGTCCGCCTTGGACGCGTCGGCCGCCTTTATCAGCGCGGTGCGCTGGGCGGGGGAGAGATCGCGCGGCAGCGCACCGGGGTCCGCCTTGCCGGCGACCGGTGCCTTGGGGGCGCTGTCGGGCTGTGCGGTGGCGGTGCCTGCCTGCACACCGACGGTGAGAAGAGCTGCTGCGGCGATCAGAGCGCCGGTCGCGGTGGCACGACGGCTGGGCGTGGGTCTCACGCGAACTCCTTCTGCGATGGGGGTGACGGGCCGCACGGTGAGCAGCCCGGGCAGAGCTAGCGGAGCGAATGCTGCGGTACGAGTGGGGCTGTACCGGTGGTGCGGAGAACGGGGGAAGAGTCGCAGCCGTGACACCCGTCTGTCAGGACCGCGTCAAGAAGTTGGCCGGAAATCGTCCGGTGCCCGAAAGGCCCTGTTCGTTAAGCGGACGTTTCGCCGGTGATCACCGCGATGCCGCCGCGGGTTCTCCCCGCCCCGACCTGCCGGACTTCGTCCCGGCCAAACTCGAATGTGTCATCGATGAACACAGTGTTGACCACGTGAAAGCGAACGCACGCACGGCCGACTCGAACTGTGGCGCATTCCATGCCCTGAACCGGACGCCGGGAGGGCGGGCCCGGCTGCCCGGGCCGGCCCGCCCGCCTCACGCCAGGCTGTCGCGCCACGCGCGGTGCAGGCCCGCGAAGCGGCCCGTGCCCGCGATCAGGTCCGCCGGGCGGCCGTCCTCGACCACGCGGCCGTGTTCCATCACCAGGACCCGGTCCGCGATCTCGACCGTCGAGAGGCGGTGGGCGATCACCACCGCCGTACGGCCGTGCAGGACCGTGTCCATCGCGCGCTGCACCGCCCGCTCGCCCGGGATGTCCAGCGAGCTGGTCGCCTCGTCGAGGATCAGCACCGCCGGGTCGGCGAGCAGGGCCCGCGCGAAGGCGACCAGTTGGCGCTGACCGGCGGAGATGCGGCCGCCCCGCTTGCGGACGTCCGTGTCGTAGCCGTCCGGCAGCGTCGCGATGAACTCGTGCGCCCCGATGGCCTTCGCCGCCCCCTCGATGTCCTCGCGGGTCGCGTCCGGGCGGCCGATCGCGATGTTCTCCGCGACCGTGCCGGAGAACAGGAACGCCTCCTGCGTCACCATCACGACCCCGCGCCGCAGTTCGGGGGTGTCCAGCTCGCGCAGGTCGACCCCGTCGAGCAGGACGCGGCCCTCCGTCGGGTCGTAGAAGCGCGCCAGCAGCTTGGCCAGCGTGGACTTGCCCGCGCCCGTCGAGCCGACCACCGCGACCGTCTGGCCCGCCGGGAGGGTCAGGTCGAAGCGCGGCAGGATCTCCCCGCCCGTACGGTACGAGAAGCTCACCCCGTCGAAGACGACCTCGCGGCCGGGCAGATCGCCGGCGCGCGCGGGCAGCGGACGCGGCGAGGACGCCTCCGGCACCGAGGGCGTCTGGGCCAGCAGCCCCGCGATCTTCTCCAGGGAAGCGGCCGCCGACTGGTACGAGTTGAGGAACATCCCGAGCCGGTCGATCGGGTCGTACAGCCGCCGCAGGTAGAGCACCGCCGCGGCCAGCACCCCGAGCGCCAGCGTGCCGTCCGCCACCCGGTACGCGCCCCAGAGCACGATCCCGGCGACGGCCACGTTCGCGACGAGCCGGGAGCCGATCACGTAACGGGCCATCTCCAGCAGGGCGTCGCCGTTGCTGAGCCGGTGGCGGTCGTTGAGCCGCTCGAAGTCCGCGTCGTTGGCGCGCTCGCGCCGGAAGGCCTGCACCGGCCTGATGCCGTTCATCGTCTCCGCGAACTTCACGATGACGGCGGCGATCGCGGTCGAGCGGATGCCGAAGATACGGCCCGCCCGCTTCTGGTAGAGCCGTACCAGCAGATACAGCGGCACGAACGAGACCACGGCCAGCGCGCCCAGCCCCAGGTCCAGGTAGAGCAGCATCGCCGAGATGTAGACGAACGCCAGCACCACCGCGATGAGTTCCTGGAGGCCCTCGCTGAGCAGCTCCCGCAGCGACTCCACGTCCGTGGTCGACCGGGAGATCAGCCGGCCCGAGGTGTAGCGCTCGTGGAAGTCCACACTCAGCGCCTGGGCATGGCGGAAGATCCGGCCGCGCAGGTCGAGGAGCACGTCCTGGTTGATCCGCGCGGAGGCCAGGATGAACGCCCACTGGAAGCCGCCCGAGCCCAGCGCGCAGATGAGATACCCGGCGCCCACGGCGACGACGGGACCGTGGTCGCCGTCCCGGAACGCCGGCACCCCCCGGTCGATGGCGTACGCGACGAGCAGCGGGCCCGCCTGGGACGCGGCCTGCTGGAGCAGCAGGAGCAGCGCGGCCACGATCACCCGGGGGCGGTGGGCGCGCAGCAGCGAGCGCAGCAGGGTGCCGGTGGCGCGCGGGGGAGCGGGCAGGGCGTCACGGTCGAAGGGGTCGCCGGACGACGGGGCCTCCCCGGGGGAGAGCGGGGCGTCGGCGGCAGTGGCGGCAGTGTTCATGGGCTTCCCGCCGCCCGCGTCCGTACCGGTCGTGGTGGGCGTACTCATCGCGCGTTCTCCTCCGCGGCCTCAACAGCCTCAATGGCCTCAGCGGCCTCGACAACCTCAGCGGCCTGTGCCGCCTCCAGCGCTTCGGCGCTCCCCGGCGCGTTGGCGCCCGACATCAGCCACGCGTACTCCTCACTGCTCCGCAGCAGCTCCTGATGCGTGCCGACCGCCGTGATCCGGCCCCCCGAGATCAGCGCCACCCGGTCGGCCAGCAGCACCGTCGACGGCCGGTGCGCCACCACCAGCGCGGTCGTCTCCCGCAGCACCCGCCGCAGGGCCGCCTCCACCAGCGCCTCCGTGTGCACGTCCAGCGCCGAGAGCGGGTCGTCCAGCACCAGGAAGCGCGGCCGTCCCACCACCGCCCTGGCCAGCGCGAGCCGTTGGCGCTGGCCACCGGAGAGGCTGTGCCCCTGCTCGCCGACCTGGGTCGCCGTACCCTCCGGCAGATCCTTCACGAACCCGGCCTGGGCCACGTCCAGCGCCCGCCCCAGAGCCTCCTCGCTCGCGCCCTCGGCGCCCATCAGCACGTTCTCCCCGACACTCGCCGAGAACAGCGTCGGCTCCTCGAACGCCACCGACACCAGCTCCCGCAGCCGCGCGCGCGGCATCAGCCCGACGTCCTGGCCGTCGAGCGTGATCCGCCCCGCCGTCACCTCGTGCAGCCGCGGGACCAGCGCGGTGAGCGTCGTCTTGCCGGAACCGGTCGCCCCGACCAGCGCCATCGTCTCGCCCGGCCTGATGTGCAGGTCGATCCGGTCCAGTACGGACACGGAGTCCGCCTCGGCGTCGGGATAGCGGAACGACACCCCCTGGAACCGCAGCCCGCCCGCGCCCTCCGGCGCCGCGCTCCCGCTGCCCGCCGCGTCCGCGTCGTCCTCGACCTCTTCCGGTACGTCCATCACCTCGAAGAAGCGCTCGGTGGCCGTCGCCGACTCCTGGCTCATCGCCAGCAGGAACCCCATCGACTCCACCGGCCACCGTAGCGCCAGCGCCGTCGAGAGGAACGCCACCAGCGTGCCCGCCGACAGATCACCGTCCGCCACCTGGATCGTGCCCAGCACCAGGGCCGCGCCGATGGCCAGCTCCGGAAGCGTCATGATCAGCGCCCAGATGGCGGCCAGCAGCCGTGCCTTGGCCAGCTCGGTGGTCCGCAGCTTCCCGGCGAGCGTGTGGAAGGCGCGGGACTGGCTGCGGTGCCGGCCGAAGCCCTTGATGATCCGGATGCCGAGCACACCCTCCTCGACCACCGTCGTCAGATCCCCGACCTGGTCCTGCGCCCGGCGCGCGACGGATGTGTACCGCGACTCGAAGAGCGAGCAGAGGATCACCAGCGGCACGACGGGAGCCAGCAGCACCAGCCCGAGCGACCAGTCCTGCATGAGCAGGATCACGAAGCCGGCCAGGATCGTGACCGTGTTGACCACCAGGAAGGTCAGCGGGAACGCGAAGAACATCCGCAGCAGCATCAGGTCCGTCGTACCGCGCGAGAGCAGCTGCCCCGACGGCCAGCGGTCGTGGAAGGCGACCGGGAGCCGTTGCAGGTGACGGTAGAGGTCGGCGCGCATCGACGCCTCGACCGCGGCCAGCGGACGCGCCACCAGCCAGCGCCGGAACCCGAACAGCACCGCCTCGGCGATCCCGAGGAGCAGCAGGTACAGCGCCCCCAGCCAGATGCCGCCGGTGTCCCGGTCGGTGACCGGGCCGTCCACCATCCACTTGAGGATCAGGGGGAAGACCAGGCCGAGACAGGATGCGACGATCGCGACAAAAGCCGCACTGGCGAGGCGGTGGCGTACGGGTCGCACGTAGGGCCACAGTCGCAGCAGGGACTGTGCGGTGGACCGTTCCTTGGTGGCTGCATGTTTTTCGGGCATCAGGGGCGAGCCTACGGTTCACCACTGACATCGCTCATGTGGTTTTCCCGACACCCGCCCCCCCGCCGGGGCCCCGCGCGTCCTCAGGCGCCGGGGTCCGGCTCCGCCCGTACCCGGAACAGCAGCACCGACCTCCCCGGCAGCGTCACTCCCGCCCCCGCCTCGTGGACCGTGCCAGGCTCCTCCGTCTGCTCCTCCAGCGAGGTGTCCACGACCAGTTCGTACGCCTCCGCCCACGGCGGCCCCGGCAGCACGAACTCCACCGGCCCGGGTCCCGCGTGCAGGACCGTGAGGAAGCTGTCGTCCGTGATCTTCTCGCCCCGCGCGTCCCGCCCCGGGATGTCCCGCCCGGAGAGGAAGAGCCCGAGCGTCGAGGCCGGCGCGTACCAGTCGCCGTCCGTCATCTCCGTACCGTGCGGGGTGAACCACGCGAGGTCCCGCAGCCCGTCGGGCGCCTGCGGCCGGCCGGAGAAGAAGGCGCGGCGGCGCAGGACGGGATGCGCGTGCCGCAGCGCCAGCAGCCGGCGGGTCAGCCGGTACAGGCCGTGCGCGCCCGGCTGGTCCAGCAGCGACCAGTCGAGCCAGCTGACCGCGTTGTCCTGGCAGTACGCGTTGTTGCTGCCCCCCTGCGTGCGGCCCATCTCGTCGCCCGCGACCAGCATCGGGACTCCCGTCGACACCAGCAGTGTGGTGAGCAGGTTGCGCAGCTGGCGCCGCCGCAGGGTGTTGACGGCCGGGTCGTCGCTCTCGCCCTCCACCCCGCAGTTCCAGGACCGATTGTCGTTGGTCCCGTCCCGGTTGTCCTCGCCGTTGGCCTCGTTGCGCTTGTGCTCGTACGACACCAGGTCGCGCAGGGTGAAGCCGTCGTGCGCGGTGATGAAGTTGACGGAGGCGTACGGCCGCCGGCCGCCCCACGCGTACAGGTCGCTGGACCCGGACAGCCGGTAGCCGAGATCCCGTACGTCGGGCAGCGCGCCGCGCCAGAAGTCCCGTACGGCGTCGCGGTACCGGTCGTTCCACTCCGTCCACAGCGGCGGGAAGGCCCCCACCTGGTAGCCGCCGTTGCCGACGTCCCACGGCTCGGCGATCAGCTTCACCCGGCGCAGCACCGGGTCCTGGGCGATCACCGCGAGG
The DNA here is from genome assembly GCF_044744165.1 of Streptomyces sp. NPDC087420. NCBI lineage: Bacteria > Bacillati > Actinomycetota > Actinomycetes > Kitasatosporales > Streptomycetaceae > Streptomyces > Streptomyces sp. NPDC087420. Next base: position 7,104 of record NZ_JBIUXU010000011.1, on the reverse strand, counting down.
AACGGCGACAGCATGTCGACGTCGTGCATGGAGCGGGCCAGGGCCGCCGCCAGGTCGAAGCGGAAGCCGTCGACGCCCATCTCCGTCACCCAGTAGCGCAGTGAGTCGGTGATCAGGCGCAGGACCTGCGGCTGGACCACGTGGAGGGTGTTGCCGCAGCCGGTGTAGTCCGTGTAGCTGCGGGGGTCGGACTGGAGGCGGTAGTACCCGCGGTTGTCGATGCCCCGCAGGGAGAGGGTCGGGCCGTGCTCGCCGGCCTCGGCGGTGTGGTTGTAGACCACGTCGAGGATCACCTCGATGCCCGCCGCGTGCAGGGCGCGCACCATCTCCTTGAACTCCTCGACCTGCTGGCCCCGGGTACCGCCCGCCGCGTAGCCCGCGTGCGGGGCGAAGTAGCCGATCGAGTTGTAGCCCCAGTAGTTGTGCAGGCCCCGGCGCAACAGATGGTCCTCGTGGGCGAACTGGTGCACCGGGAGCAGCTCGACGGCGGTCACGCCGAGCCGCTGGAGGTGGTCGATCGCGGCGGGATGGGCCAGGCCCGCGTACGTGCCGCGCAGCTCCTCCGGGATGCCGGGGTGGAGCTTGGTGAAGCCCTTCACGTGCAGTTCGTAGATGACGGAGTCGGCCCAGGGGGTCTTCGGGCGCCGGTCGTCGGCCCACTCGTCGTCGGGCGCGTCGTCGTGGACGACGACCCCCTTGGGGACGTACGGGGCGGAGTCGCGTTCGTCGCGGACGGTGTCGGCCACCTGCTGCTGCGGCCAGTCGCGCACATGGCCGTAGACCTCGGGCGGCAGCCGGAAGTCGCCGTCGACCGCGCGGGCGTACGGGTCGAGCAGCAGCTTCGCCGGGTTCCAGCGGGCGCCGGTCCAGGGGTCCCAGCGGCCGTGGACCCGGAAGCCGTACCGCTGGCCCGGGCGGACACCGGGCACGAAGCCGTGCCAGATCTCATGGGTCAGCTCGGTCAGCGGCAGCCGCGTCTCGATCGTCCCCGGACCGCGCGGGCCGTCGTCGAAGAGGCACACCTCGACGGCCTCGGCGCCCCCGGCCCAGAGCGCGAAGTTGGTGCCCGCGACGCCGTCGGGCCCGACGCGGTAGCGCGCCCCGAGGGGGGTGGCCGCCCCGGGCCACACGTCCGGACGGCGTATCCCGGTCCTGGCGCGGAGGTCGTCGACGGCGACGGCGAGGGCGGCCCCGTTCCCGTTCCCGGCCCCGTCTCCGTCGAACGCCTCCGTGCCGGTGCCGGCCTCTGTCTGTTTCCCCGTCCCCGTCCCCGTCCCCGCTCTCTCCCGCTCCCGCACCGACTCCTGCACTGCCTTCTGCTCGGCTGCGCTCGCCACCTGACCGGCCTCCCGCGGCTCGTCGGCCTCGCGGATCGGTGCGCACGGCGTCCCGGCCGTGGCTCTCCTCGCGTGGTCCTCCCTCTGTTCTTCCCTCATGAGACCCCGCCCTCACGTTTCCCCCGGAGGGGGGTGGTCGTTGGGCGGGACGTGAGACACGTACTGAAGCGGGCAGGGACCGGCGCGGCCGTCGCTCTGGCAGGAGCAGGACTGGTGGCGGCCCTCGCCGGGCTCGTGGGATGCACCGGTGGCGGGGGACCGCCCGAAGGGAAGTCGGGGGCTCCGGGGGACACGATCCGGATCACCCCCGAGGACGGGGCGACGTCCGTCCGGGTGTCCGGGCGGATCGAGGTGAGGGTTCCCGACGGCCGTATCCAGCGCGTCACGGTCGCGCGGGTCGAGGACGGCCGGCGCACCGAGCTGCCGGGCCGTATCTCCCAGGACGGCCGGTCCTGGCGTCCGGGCGGCGGCGCGCGCGTCGCGCCCTCGGCCAAGTACAGCGTCGACGCGGTGGCCGTGGACGGGGCGGGCCGGCGCTCCGCCCGGCACACCACGTTCACGACGGCCGTCCCCAAGGACCGCTTCATCGGCTACTTCTCGCCCGAGAACCGCTCCACCGTCGGCGCCGGGATGATCGTCTCCTTCGACTTCAACCGGACGATCCGGGACCGCGCGGCCGTCGAGCGGGCCATCGAGGTCACCGCCGACCCGCCGGTGGAGGTCGTCGGCCACTGGTTCGGCGACGAGCGGCTCGACTTCCGGCCACGGGAGTACTGGGCCCCCGGCACCGAGGTCACCGTCGCGGTGCGGCTGCGGGACGTCGAGGCCGCGCCGGGTGTCCTCGGCATCCAGGAGCGGACGACCGGCTTCACCGTGGGCCGCTCGCAGATCTCCCTCGTGGACGCGGAGAAGCACACGATGGAGGTACGGCGGGACGGCGAGCTGATCTCGACCCTGCCGATCACGGCGGGCGCCGCCAAGACCCCCACGTACAACGGGAAGATGGTGGTCACGGAGTTGCACGACGTCACACGCATGGACGGCAGGACGGTCGGCTTCGGCGGGGAGTACGACATCAAGGACGTGCCGCACGCGATCCGGCTGACGACCTCCGGCACCTTCCTGCACGGCAACTACTGGGCCGCGCCGGGCACGTTCGGCTCCGCCAACGTCAGCCACGGCTGTGTCGGACTGCTGGACGTCAAGGGCGGCGGCGAGGAGACCCCGGCGGGGTGGTTCTTCGACCGGACCCTGATCGGTGACGTCGTGGAGGTCGTCCGCTCACGTGACCGGATCGTGGCTCCCGACAACGGACTTGGCGGCTGGAACATGGACTGGACGGAGTGGAGGAAGGGCTCCGCACTCCGCTGACCTGCACCCGTTGGGACGGAACGGTGACAATCACGAGATCTTCCCCATGCACGCGATGTGATTGTCTGACGCTGGGCGCGGGCAATCGGCGCGCGAGAGTGCGGGCCGTGGCGGGGCCAGGCCGTGCGAGGGGAGACGACCATGGTGAACGGCTTGCCGATATCGCGGACATCGGCTGGACCGGTCCACGGGCCACAGGGCCGGGGACAGGACGGACGGCGGGGACGCGGGAAGCGCGGACTGCTGGCGCTGGCGCTGGGAGGAGTGCTCCTGGTGGTCACCGCGTGCGGCGGCGGGGACGACGCCGCCGACAAGGGCGCCTCCGGTGAGAAGGGCGGCGCCAAGGGCGCGGCGGCGGTGGCGAACGCGGCGTCCGTCGCGGTCGTGACGGTCGCGCCGAAGGACGGCTCCAAGGCGGTCGCGACGACGGGGGTCCTCAAGGTCTCCGCCGACAAGGGCAAGTTGACCTCGGTCACCGTCAAGGACGACAAGGGCAACGTGGTCGAGGGGAAGACGACCCCCGACGGCGCCGACTGGGAACCGACCCAGCACCTCGCCGGCTCGACCAAGTACAAGGTGCACGCGATAGCCAAGGACGCCGAGGGCCGGGAGTCCGCCAAGGACACCACCTTCACGACACTCGTGCCGCAGAACACCTTCATCGGCCAGTACACGCCGGAGAACGGTTCGACCGTCGGCGTCGGCATGCCGGTCTCGATCAACTTCTCCCGGGGCATCACCGAGCCCGACGCCGTGGAGAAGGCCATCACGGTGACGGCGGAGCCGTCCGTACCGGTCGACGGACACTGGTTCGGCAACGACCGGCTGGACTTCCGGCCCGAGAAGTACTGGGCCGCGGGCACGAAGGTGACCGTCAAGCTCAACCTCGACGGGGTCGAGGGACGCCCGGGGGTCTACGGCGAGCAGGCCAAGTCGTTCTCGTTCACCATCGGCCGCAGCCAGGTCTCGACGGTCGACGCGAGCGCCCACACGATGAAGGTCGTGCGGGACGGCAAGCAGATCAAGAACATCCCGATCACCGCGGGCGCGCCGTCGACCACCACGTACAACGGCCAGATGGTGATGAGTGAGAAGTACGAGGTCACGCGGATGAACGGCGCGACCGTCGGCTTCGGCGGCGAGTACGACATCAAGGACGTGCCGCACGCGATCCGGCTGTCCACCTCGGGCACCTTCGTACACGGCAACTACTGGGCGTCCTCGGGGACGTTCGGCTCCGCCAACGTCAGCCACGGCTGCGTGGGGCTGCGGGACGTCAGGGGCGGCGGCAAGAACGGCACGCCGTCCGCGTGGTTCTTCGAGCAGTCGATCATCGGCGACGTGGTGATCGTCAAGAACTCCAAGGACAAGCAGATCGCCCCGGACAACGGCCTCAACGGCTGGAACATGTCCTGGGCGGAGTGGACGAAGTAGGTCCCCTCCCCGTCCGTACGACCTGAACGCACCACCTGAACGGCCGGGCCCGGCGCACTGTGACCAAGTGCACCGGGCCCGCCGCCGTTAATCCCCGTTAACCTGCCACCCATGGCTACCGTGAACCTCGAAGTCTCCGACGGCGTCGGCACGATCCGGCTCGACCGTCCCCCGATGAACGCGCTGAACGCCTCGATCCAGGACCGGCTGCGCGAGCTGGCCGAGGAGGCCGGCCGGCGCGACGACGTACGCGCCGTGATCCTGTACGGCGGCGAGAAGGTCTTCGCGGCCGGCGCCGACATCAAGGAGATGCGGGACATGGACCACGCGGCCATGGTCCTGCGCTCCCGGGCCCTCCAGGAGGCGTTCACCGCCGTCGCCCGCATCCCCAAGCCCGTCGTCGCGGCCGTCACCGGCTACGCGCTCGGCGGGGGCTGCGAACTGACACTCTGCGCCGACTACCGGATCGCCGCCGACAACGCGAAGCTCGGCCAGCCCGAGATCCTGCTGGGACTGATCCCGGGCGCCGGCGGCACCCAGCGGCTCGCCCGGCTGATCGGCCCCTCCCGCGCCAAGGACCTCATCTTCACGGGCCGTCAGGTACGGGCCGACGAGGCCCTCGCGATCGGTCTGGTCGACCGGGTGGTCCCGGCGGCCGAGGTGTACGAGCAGGCGCACGCCTGGGCCGCCGCGCTCGCCAAGGGGCCCGCGCTCGCGCTGCGCGCGGCCAAGGAGAGCGTGGACGCGGGTCTGGAGACGGACCTGGAGACGGGCCTCACGATCGAACGCACCTGGTTCGCAAGCCTGTTCGCGACCGAGGACCGGGAGCGCGGCATGCGCTCGTTCGTGGAGGACGGTCCCGGCAAGGCGCGGTTCGTCTGATCCCACGCTCCCGATCCCCTGTCCGTCAACCGTGTGCACGGCTTATCACAACCTTAAGAGAACCTTAAGGAAAATGCCGTGATCGCTGTTGGTGATCATCTGAACGCGGGTTGTCATCCCAGGTCAGAGGGGCTGTCGAGGACCGTCTGGTGCCTTAGGCATATGCCAGGCGGTCTGCCTGGAATGACTCATTCCGGGGGGTTGAATCCCCCGGAACGCCCCCGGAAAAGGCTCCGGGCGGCCATGATGGGAGACATGGCGGGCCTGGAGGGTGTGGAGCAGCCGCGGCAACGCGGCAGTGCGACCGCTGCGCGTTGGATTCCGGCCGCCGAGGACGAACAGGCGCTCAAAGCGCTGGAGTTGTACGGCAATCCGACGGACGGCGAGGTGCGGCTTCCCTCCCGCCCGGAGTCCGCCGCGGCGGCCCGCAGGATCACCCACAGTGTTGTGCTGCGGCAGTGGGCCCTCTCCCCGCAGACGGCCGAGCACGCGGTGCTGCTCGTCTCCGAACTCGTCGGCAACGCGGTGCGTCACACGGGCGCGCGGGTCTTCGGGTTACGCATGGTCCGTCGCCGTGGCTGGATCCGGATCGAGGTGCGCGACCCGTCGCGCGGACTTCCCTGTCTGATGCCGGTGCAGGAAATGGACACCAGCGGGCGCGGCCTCTTCCTGGTCGACAAGCTGTCCGACCGGTGGGGCGTGGACCTGCTGCCCCGGGGCAAGACCACCTGGTTCGAGATGCGCGTCGCCGACCGCCAGGCCCCCTGACACCCCCTCCGGCCCTTCCCTCCCCCCCTGCGGGCTCACTGCCCCGCCCCCCTCTCCCTGGGCCGCCCGGGTGACTTTCCCTGGCCGCAACTCGCCACTCGATGGCAGGAGTTCGACAGGGACACGCCGCCGTTCGGGTGACGGTCCCCCTACGGCCACCGTACGGGCGGGAGGGTGCTCCCCATGATCACCTCCCGTCTGCGGCGCCGGGCCGCCGCCCTCGCCCTGTCCGTCACCGCCGTACTGGTCCCCGCCTCGATCACCGAGGCCGCGCCCGCCGCCTCCCGTACCGCCGCTCCCGCCGCCGTGACCGCCGCCCCCGCCGCGACGGCGGCCCCCGCGTCCTGTCCCGTCCTCTACGACCCGCTCTTCGCCGCCGCGGACCGCCGGGTGGACCTGAGCCGGATCACTCCCGAGCCCGCGTGGCGCTCCGACTGCCGGCAGCTGTACCGCGCCGACGGCCGCGCGCCCGAGGTCGTCTTCGCCCAGGGCTTCCAGCCCAGGGCGCCGCTCGACGGGCAGTACGACGTCGAGAAGTACGTGCTCGTCAACCAGGACTCGCCGTACGTCTCCACCACCTTCGACCACGACCTGTACAAGCAGTGGGAGAGCGGCTTCAACTACTACGTCGACGCCCCCGGCGGCATCGACGTCAACAAGACCATCGGGGACACCCACAAGTGGGCGTCCCGGGAAGAGGTCGCCTTCCCCGGCGGCATCGCCCGCGAACGCATCATCGGCGCGTGCCCGGTGGACAGGAAGAGGAAGGTCGAGATCATGGCGGAGTGCGTGGACAACCCGCACTACCGCCCCTGGCGCGGCTGACCCGGGCGCGGCTGACCCCGCCGCGCGGGCTGCCGCCGTTCGGGTGAGTGCGGGCGGATAATCTGGGTCCGTCAACACAGCATGAACGAAGGGGCGGACACAGTGGCGGACATTGACGACGCGCGTAAGGCATTCGACCGGTTCGACGCCGACGGCGACGGGCTCATCACGGCCGTGGAGTACAAGAGCGCCATGGCGCAGCTCGGTGACTTCCACGTCACCGAGACCGTGGCGCAGGCCGTCATCAACGCCCATGACGCCAACGGCGACGGCCTGCTGACCTTCGACGAGTTCTGGGCCGCCCGCAAGGGCGAGTGACCCGCGTCGGGTGACCCCGCGTCGGGGGGGGGGGGGGGGGGGGGGGGGGGGGGGGGGGGCGGCCCCCCCCCCCCCGGGGGGGGGTGGGGGGGGGGGGGGGGGGGGGGGGGGGGGCGCGGCGGGCGGGGGGGGCGGGGGGGCGGGGGGCGGGGGGGGGGTCGGGGATGTC